>NZ_JAMZFT010000002.1:0-609884 GCF_024158125.1 Futiania mangrovi
CATATGAGCGACCATATAACAGTGCCCATGCACCGCCGCCCACACGTCTCCTCAATCCTCAAATCTGTCAAAGAGCGGACCAAACAAGCCCCAGAGCGCCGCATGGCGCTTGAGACGTCGCCTGATCAAGGTAATGTCCGCGGAGGATGAACCGGCGTGTGCCAGTCCGTCGCGCGGAGCCCTTATGTAGGCGAAGCGCCCCAAGAGTGTCAAGCGCCTGTCACACGATTTCTGCACGTTTTTTTGTCGGCCCGAGAGGCGCCGCCATCTCCCGTTCGGTGGGCCGCACCAGGGCATCAGGACAGCCCGTTTGACCCATCGTCCAGTGCTACCCCGAGGAGACACCGCCAGCCCCATATATAGGCACGCGCACGCGCGCGAGGGGCGCGCGCAAAGGGCGGACCGGTTGACAGCGCCCGGACGCGCACGCATCGTCGCCGCAGGTTCACGACAGCGGCCGAATCACGGTGTTCGGCGCATCCCCTGGAGGCGACGTGACGTCCCGCACACCGCACAAGACATCCGCCAGCCAGACGCTGAAGGTCGGAAGCCTGTTGTTTGCCACCGGCGTTGCCGCCGGACTTGGCGCGGCAGCCTTCTTCAACAACCAGGCCGAGGCCGTCCGCAGCGGCGCCCCGGTCGCGCGCGTCGAGTTGCCCCCCACCCTGCCCGCCTCGGCGTCGAACGGTTCTCCACGGAGCGCCGCCCGGACCGATGCGCCCGCGACGATGCCGCAGGACACCGTCGCGGAAACCCGGCCGCCGGAGGCCGCGTCCGCCTCAGACGCGCCGGTCGAGGTGGCCAGCCTGCCGGAGCAGGTCCCCGCACGCGGCATCGAGCCGGAGCAGGACGCCGCAGCCGGCGCGGATCCCCAGTCCGGAGAGCAAGGGCAGGCAGAAGTAGCCGCCGCGCCTACCGCCGCCACTCCTGCGGAAACCGTCGTGCGGCTGCAGCCCGGCGACACGCTGATCGAACTGCTGACGAGCGCCGGTGCCGACCGTATCGAGGCGCACAACGCGGTTGAGGCACTCCGCCCACTCTACAATCCGCGCGCCCTGCGCGCCGGCCAGGAGGTGAAGCTGGCGCTTGGCAATGCCGGCGAGCAGATCTACCTCAACGCGCTCGAAATCGTCGCCGACGTCGATCGTACCGTCGTTGTCGAGCGGGGAGACGACGGCAGCTACGCCGCGCGGGAAGACGTGGTGCAGCTCATCGCGCTGCCGCGGCTCGCCGGGGCCGAGATCGACTCCAGTCTCTATCTCGCGGCGCAGGATGCGAAGGTTCCTGCGAACATCATCGTCGAGCTCATTAGGGCCTTCTCCTACTCGGTCGACTTCCAGCGGGAAATCCAGCCGGGCGATGCGTTCGAGGTGCTCTACGACACCATGGTCGATCCTGCGGGACAGCCGCTGAAGGCGGGCGAGATGCGCTACGCCGCGCTACGCCTCGGCGGCAAGATGAAGGAGCTGTACCGCTTCGAAGTGCCCTCCGACGGCAGCGTCGACTATTTCGTGCGCGACGGTTACTCGGTGAAGCGCATGCTGATGCGGACGCCGGTCGACGGGGCGCGGCTCTCCTCCGGCTTCGGCAAGCGACGGCACCCGATCCTCGGCTACAACAAGATGCACAAGGGCGTCGATTTCGCCGCACCCACCGGTACGCCGATCATGGCCGCGGGCGACGGCACCATCGAGGTCGCAGGCCGCAACGGTGGTTATGGCAACTACATCCGCATCCGACACAATGGAACGTTCTCGACGGCCTATGCGCACATGCACCGCTTCGCCAAGGGCATGAGCAGGGGTGCACGAGTCCGCCAGGGCCAGATCATCGGCTATGTCGGCTCGACAGGGCGGTCGACGGGCCCGCACCTGCACTACGAGATCCTGATGAACGGCGCGCAGGTGAACCCGATGGGAGTGCGCGTGCCTGTCGGGCGCGAACTTGCGGGGAAGGATCTGAAAGCCTTCAAGGCGCTGGTCGCGGAGATCGACCGCCAGCGCGGCGGAATGGAAGACGAGCCGAGGATCGCCGGACCGGTGGAGACGAAAGCGGTCGCAGACGCGGCGCCCGTCCCAGCCGCGTCAGCTTCGACGCCCGCAGCGGCATCTGCATTGGCGCCCGCCGCCGAGGCTCCGCGCGACCGACCGGGCGCGGAGGACGGTGTGCCGCGCGGCACGAGCAGCAGGTAAGGCCCCGCGCGCCCCGCAGAACCGAAGAGGCCCCCCGCACGAACCGATGCGGGGGGCCTTTTTCATGCGCCCTGCGGAGTGCGGGCGCGTTCCGCCAACTCCATGCGATCAGTGGACCGTGGCGTGTGCCTCCTCGGTATCGTCCTCCGGGCGGCCGACCTTGCCGTCGCCGAGCACGAGGCTATCCGGCCCCGCCGTCACGGAAACGGTCTGGCCGTCCGTCACCTCGCCCGCGAGGATCATCTCGGCCAGAGGGTTCTGCAGGCTCCGCTGGATGACCCGCTTCAGCGGACGTGCGCCGTAGACCGGATCGTAGCCGGCGTCCGCCAGCCAGGTCCGCGCCGCGTCGTCGAGGTCGAGCGTGATCTTGCGCGGCTCCAGCAGCTTTGCAAGGCGGGCAAGCTGGATATCGACGATGCCCGACATCTGGCCGCGCCCCAGCCGATCGAAGAGGATGATCTCGTCGAGCCGGTTCAGGAACTCCGGGCGGAAGTGGGAGCGCACCGCGCCCATCACCCGCTCGCGCGCCTCCGGCGTGATGCCTTCCTCGCCGGTCGCCAGGAACTCCGCCCCGAGGTTGGAGGTCATGATGATCAGCGTGTTGCGGAAGTCGACCGTGCGGCCCTGCCCGTCCGTCAGGCGCCCGTCGTCGAGCACCTGCAGGAGGACGTTGAACACGTCGGGATGCGCCTTCTCGATCTCGTCGAACAGCACGACCTGATAGGGACGCCGGCGCACGGCCTCGGTCAGCGCGCCGCCCTCATCATAGCCGACATAGCCCGGAGGTGCGCCGATCAGGCGGGCGACTGAGTGCTTCTCCATGTATTCCGACATGTCGATGCGGACCATCGCCTGCTCGTCGTCGAACAGGAAGGCGGCGAGGGCCTTCGTCAGCTCTGTCTTGCCGACGCCGGTGGGGCCGAGGAACATGAACGAGCCGATCGGCCGGTTCGGGTCCTGCAGTCCTGCGCGCGCCCGGCGAACGGCGTTGGAGACTGCGCGGACCGCACGCTCCTGACCGACGACGCGGGTCGCGATCTTCTCCTCCATGTGCAGGAGCTTCTCGCGCTCGCCCTCGAGCATCTTGTCGACGGGGATGCCGGTCCAGCGGGAGACGACGGCGGCGATCTCGTCCTCGGTCACGGTCTCGCGGACCATGGCGGTCGCATGACCGTTCCCGGCCTCGGCCTCGACCTCTTTCAGCTGCTTCTCGAGCCCCGGGATCGTGCCATAGGCCAGCTCCCCCGCGCGCGCGAGGTCGCCGCGCCGCTGCGCCTGCTCCAGCTCGTTGCGCGCCCGCTCCAGCTCCTCCTTGAGCTTCTGGCCGGCACCGAGCTTGTCCTTCTCCGCCTGCCAGCGGGCGGTCATGTCGGCGGACTTCTGCTCCAGTTCCGCCAGTTCCTTCTCGAGCTTGGCGAGCCGGTCCTGGGAGGCGGTGTCCTTCTCCTTCTTCAGGGCTTCGCGCTCGATCTTCATCTGGATGATGCGGCGGTCGAGCTCGTCCAGCGCCTCGGGCTTGGAATCGACCTGCATCCGCAGACGCGCGGCAGCCTCGTCCATCAGGTCGATGGCCTTGTCGGGCAGGAAGCGGTCGGTGATGTAGCGGTCCGAGAGCGTCGCGGCGGCCACCGTCGCGCTGTCGGCGATGCGCACACCGTGGTGCAGCTCGTACTTCTCCTTCAGGCCGCGCAGGATGGAGATGGTGTCCTCCACCGTCGGCTCGGTCACGAAGACCGGCTGGAAGCGGCGGGCAAGCGCCGCGTCCTTCTCGACATGCTTGCGGTACTCGTCGAGCGTGGTCGCGCCGACGCAGTGCAACTCGCCGCGCGCGAGTGCGGGCTTGAGCAGGTTGGAGGCGTCCATTGCGCCGTCGGCCTTGCCCGCGCCGACGAGCGTGTGCATCTCGTCGATGAAGAGAACGATCTCGCCTTCCGCCGCGGTCACTTCCTGCAGGACGGATTTCAGCCGCTCCTCGAACTCGCCGCGGTATTTCGCGCCCGCGATCAGCGACCCCATGTCGAGCGCGAGCAGGCTCTTGTTCTTCAGGCTCTCCGGCACGTCGCCATTGACGATGCGCAGCGCCAGCCCCTCGACGATGGCGGTCTTGCCGACGCCCGGCTCGCCGATCAGGACGGGGTTGTTCTTGGTCCGGCGCGAGAGGACCTGCACCGTGCGGCGGATCTCCTCGTCGCGGCCGATGACGGGGTCGAGCTTGCCCTCGCGCGCGTCCTCGGTGAGGTCGCGGGCATAGCGCTTCAGCGCGTCATAGGCGTTCTCGGCGGTCGCGCTGTCGGCGGTGCGGCCCTTGCGGATGTCGTTGATCGCGCCGTTGAGCGCCTGCGGCGTGACGCCCGCCTGCTTCAGGATCTTCACCGCGTCGCCTTCGGGCGCCATGGCGAGCGCGAGCAGCAGGCGCTCGGCCGTCACGAAGCTGTCGTCGGCCTTCTTGGCAAGCTCCTCCGCCTGGCCGAAGAGGCGCGCGGTCTCCGGCGCGAGATAGACCTGGCCCGCGCCCTGGCCCTCGACGCGCGGCTGCTTGCCGAGCGCAATGTCGACCGCCCTCAGCGCCGCCTTCGCGTCGCCGCCCGCGCGGCCGATCAGGTTCGCGGCGAGCCCTTCCTCGTCGTCGAGCAGCGCCTTCAGCAGATGCTCCGGTACGAGCCTCTGATGCCCCTCGCGCATGGCGATGGTCTGTGCGGCCTGCAGGAACCCCCGTGCGCGCTCGGTATATTTCTCGAAATCCATGGTCTGACCCCTTCTTCAGGCGATCCTGTATCCGGCCCCAACGATGGCAGCAGGACACGCGGTTCTCCGGCACGTTGAGATTGGAACGGCCCGCGAAGGCACCGCTCCCGTGACATGAGGGGATGTGGGTGTTGCCCGTCAGACACACAAGAGGCCGCCCCGGCGGGGGGCGGCCTCTCGGATGGTTTGCCTGATACGGGCCGGGAGACGCGCCCCCGGAAGCCGTTCAATTGTCGGCGGACACGGGCTCCTTCGCCTCGGCCTGCACCTTGCGCGGCCGGCCACGGCGGCGCTTCGGCGCAGCATCCGCTGCCTCGCCCTCGCTGCCATCGGCGGCCTCGGCAGCGCCGCCGGACGGAGCCGGTGCGGCGTCTTGCTGCGGCTGGACGTCGCCATCGGGCCGGCGGCGCGGACGGCCGCGGCGACGGGGGACGTCCGCCTGCTGAGCGGCCTCCGCTTCCTCATCGTGACGCGACGCGGCGCGGCCTGCATCCTGCTGCTGCTCCGCCTCCTGAGCGGTGGAATCGCGGTCGAAGCGACGCACGACCTGCGCCTCGGCCGGCGCCTGGTCCTCGTCCTCGTCCTCGTCGCCGTCGTCATCCTCGTCGCGGCCCTGCGCGCCTGGCGTCGTGTCGATCTCCGGCTGCGGCTCATAGCCTTGCACGGGCGCCTGCGCCATGTTGCGCGGCTGGCCCGACTGGGCCTGCATCGCGCACATCAGGCGGAAATAGTGCTCCGCGTGCTGCATGTAGGTTTCCGCGGCGATGCGGTCCCCCGCCGAGTTCGAGTCGCGCGACAGGTTGAGATACTTCTCGTACACCTGCTGCACGGTACCGCGCACCTTGACGTCGGGTCCGTTCGACTCGAAGACGCGGTTGAGCGAGAACCCCTGTCCGCCGCCTCTGCGGCCGCGTCCACGCGACCGTTTCGCGTTCTGCCCCTGCCTCATGCTGTCAGCTTGCCAATTCTCTTGTTTGTCCGTGCGGCACCTGCCGCCGCATAAGCGGAGGCGATCTCAGCGATCACGTGCCAAAGCTATCCTCGGTGGCGTTCTCGTTACCGCATGCGCCAAAGGAACCGCACCCATCAAGGGCCGAAATCCCGGTAAAGTCCGGCGCGTCCAATCCGTTCGAGAACGCTTGGAAACTATCTTGGCATGCAAGGGTTTCCAAGTTCTTTTTTCGCGCGCGCAGCGATAACGCGGTCAATTCCTGCCAGATCGGCCGCAATCGCGACGGTTTCAAGGCCTGCGGCGGCGAAAATCTCCGTCACGGCCGGTGCTTGGCCCTCTCCGATCTCCACGAGAAGCGTTCCCGCGGGCGCGAGATGGCCAAGCGCGGCAAGAGCGATTCGCCGGTAGGCGTCGAGCCCGTCCGTTCCGCCGTCGAGAGCGGCGGCCGGCTCGTGCACGGCCACGTCGGGCTCGAGACCGGCAATGTCCCCGCCAGCGATGTAGGGCGGGTTCGATACGATCAGGTCGAACGTGCCGTCGAGCCCATCGAACCAGTCTGCCACCGCGAACCGGGCACGCGGGCCCAGACCGTGGCGGGCCGCATTGCGCCGGGCAAGCGCCACGGCATCCGCGGAAACGTCCGTGCCGAGGCCTTCCGCCCGCGGCATCTCGTGCAGCAACGCAAGCAGGATGGCTCCCGTTCCCGTGCCGAGGTCCAGGACGCGGAGCCGGGCCCGCCGGTCGGTTACGCGCGCGAGCGCGGCCTCCACCAGCGTCTCGGTGTCGGGCCGGGGAATCAGGGTCGCCGGGCTGACCTCCAGCATCAGGCCCCAGAATTCCCGCACGCCGAGGATGTGGGCCACGGGCTCCCGCGTCTCCCGCCGACCGATCGCATCTGCGTAGCGGGTACGGGCCTCGGGGTCGAGCGCCTGCTCCGGCCGTGCGATGATGGCGGCGGCGTCGAGGTCCGTGACACCGCGCAGCAGCACGCGCGCATCCACGCCCGCGTCCGGAACACCCGCCGCGCGCAGCCGTGTCCGCGCCCAGGCGAGTGCAGCGCCCACGGTTTCCGGGCAGGCGCGGACGGGATCCTCTTCAGGCGGCATCGGCGCCGAGCGTTGCGAGCCGCGCGGCCTCGTCCGCCGCGATCAGCGGGCCGATGACATCGTCGAGATCGTCGCCCGCCACGATCCGGTCGAGCTTGTAGAGGGTGAGGTTGATGCGGTGGTCGGTCAGGCGGCCTTGCGGAAAATTGTAGGTGCGGATCCGCTCCGACCGGTCGCCGGAGCCGACCTGCGACTTGCGCGCGGCTGCCCGCTCGCTCGCGGCCTTCTGGCGTTCCATGTCGTAGAGCCTGGTCTTCAGCACCTGCATGGCGCGGGCACGGTTCTGGTGCTGCGACTTCTCGCTGGAGGTGACGACGATGCCCGTTGGCAGGTGCGTGAGGCGTACCGCCGATTCCGTCTTGTTGACGTGCTGGCCGCCTGCGCCCGAGGCGCGCATGGTGTCGATGCGGATGTCCTCCGGCCGGATGTCGATGTCGACGTCTTCGGCTTCGGGCAGTACGGCGACGGTGGCGGCGGAGGTGTGGATGCGCCCGCCTGCCTCGGTCACCGGCACGCGCTGCACCCGATGCACGCCCGACTCGAACTTCAGCCGCGCGAACACGCCGCGCCCGGCAATGCGCACGATCACCTCGCGGTAGCCGCCGAGGTCGCTCTCGGTCGCGTCGAGGATTTCCGTGCTCCAGCCCTTGAGTTCGGCGTAGCGCAGGTACATGCGCAGAAGGTCGCCCGCGAACAGCGCCGCCTCCTCCCCGCCCGTGCCGGCGCGGATCTCGAGGATGGCATTGCGGGCGTCGTCCTCGTCCTTCGGCAGAAGCTGGACGAGCAACGCATGCTCCAGCGCCTCGCACCGTTCGCGTGCGCCGTCCAGTTCCTCCTCGGCCAGTTCGCGCATGGCGGCGTCGGCGGTGCGGTCGGCGGCCATCTCCTTCAGGTCCGCAACCTCGCGCCGCGCGGCCTCCCAGGCGCGCACGGCCTCCACCACCGGGCCGAGGTCCGCATATTCCTTGGAGAGCTTCGCAAGCTCCCCACCGTCCGCCCGGCCTTCGGCCAGCAGCGCCTCCAGCTCCTCGTAGCGGTCGACGACCTGCGCCAGCGTGTCGGTCGGGATCATGCGGGCTCGGTCGCTTCCGCCGGCGTCTGCGCAGCCTCGATCTCGGCGGCCTTCTTCTCGACCAGTTCGACGATGTGGTCGACGAGGCGGACGTTCTCCATCTTGTGGTCGGCGACACCCGACAGATAGACCATGCCCGAGCCGCCGTTGCCGCCGGTAAAGCCGATGTCGGTCTCTCGCGCCTCGCCCGGGCCGTTCACGACGCATCCGATGATCGACAGCGTCATGGGCGTCGTGATGTGGGCGAGCCGGTCCTCCAGGATCGAAACGGTCTTGATGACGTCGAAGCCCTGGCGCGCGCAGGACGGACAGGAAACGATGGTCACGCCGCGGCGCCGCAGGCCGAGCGATTTCAGCATCTCGTAGCCGACTCGGATCTCCTCCACCGGGTCGGCGGAGAGCGAGACGCGGATGGTGTCGCCGATGCCGGACCAGAGCAGCATGCCAAGGCCGATGGAGGACTTCACCGTCCCGCTCATCAGGCCGCCGGCTTCCGTGATGCCGAGGTGCAGCGGATGGTCGCAGGCGTCCGCCAGCTGCTGGTAGGCGGCAACCGCGAGGAAGACATCCGATGCCTTCACGCTGATCTTGAACTGGTCGAAGTCGTGGTCGAGCAGGATCGCCGCATGGTCGAGCGCGCTTTCCACCATCGCCTCGGGACAGGGCTCCCCGTACTTCTCCAGCAGGTCGCGTTCCAGCGAACCCGCGTTGACGCCGATGCGCATGGAGCAGCCGTGGTCCTTCGCAGCCTGCACGACCTCGCGCACGCGGGCGTCGGAGCCGATGTTGCCCGGGTTGATGCGCAGGCAGGCCGCACCCGCCTCCGCCGCCTCGATGGCGCGGCGGTAGTGAAAATGGATGTCGGCGACGATCGGCACGCGGGCGGCGCGCACGATCTCCCTCAGCGCCTTCGTCGACGCCTGGTCCGGGCATGAGACGCGCACGATGTCGGCGCCCGCGTCCTCCAGCGCCTTCACCTGCGCGATGGTCGCAGCCGCGTCGGCCGTGATCGTGTTCGTCATGGACTGCACCGTGATCGGCGCGTCCCCGCCCACGGGAACGTCGCCGACCATGATCTGGCGGCTCTTGCGCCGGTGGATGTCGCGATAGGGTCTGACGCTCACCGAACCTGCTCCTGACCGTCCCTTGGTTCCGTATCCGGAGCGCCCGCGCGGGCGCTCTCTTCGCCTGTGCAATATAGCGACGCCGCCGCCCCTGCGACAGGGGGCGGCAAAAGGCGCCGACCGCTTCTAGGGCTGCCAGCCCGCCAGCGCCGCGGGGCTGAGCGGGATGTTGCGGCGAACCTCGCCAACGTCGCCGAGCGCGGGCAATTGCTGTCCGTCGAGCACGAGGACAACCCCGCCGGCATTCCCTGTGATCATGGTGGCGGTACCCGCATCGCCCGGCACGCGATAGGTCTCGCCCGCATTGAGGATGCGGCTGAACACGATGTCGCCGTCACCGTCGCGGATCTGCACCCAGGCGCGCTCGACAGCGCGCACGGTCACGCGCGAGGGGGCCGAGGCGCGCGGCGCGCCGACGTCCTCGGCCCGCGACAGCGCCCCCGCACCAGTGGCGGCGGTGACCGTTGCTGCGCCGGTCGCAGGAACGACCGTGTCCGTCGGAAGCGCTCGCGCAACCGGTACCGGCGGCGGCGCGGCGGGGGCGCCTGCAGCGAGCGCACGAACCGTCTGCTCCACCGGGGCGGCCGCCGCCTGCCCGCGGAGGCGCGCGGGGTTGGCCTGCGGCCGAACGATCCCGACGGTTACCTCCGGCTGCGGCACAGGACGGCCGTCCTGGCCTGGGGATGCGGGGGCCGGCGCGGCACCCGGCACGACTGCCTCGCCGCTCCTTTCGACCGGCGCCGGCGGCGTCTGCGCCGGTCGCTCTGCCGGCGCGGGTTGCGCGGGACCCGTCGCCGCGGCTTGCTGCGAAGGTGCCGAGGCAGCCTCCCCGGACATGGCTGCGGCACTGTCCGGCGCAGCGCGGTCGGCAGACGGTTGCGGGGGGACCTGCTCCGGGGCAGCCAGCTGCACGGGGGGCTCGCCTGGTGCGGCCTGCTCCGCCGGCACCGGCGCACCCGCACCGATGCGCCCCTCGGCGACGCCATAGGACGGCAGGACGGCGGTCAGCGCCCCCCCGTCGCCCGCGGGCGCCGTCCGCAGACCCGGCGCCACGGACGAGGTGCGAGCGGGAGCGGGGGCGCCTTCCAGGGTCCCGGCCGCCGGTGCCGCAGCCTGCCGTTCGCCGGAAGCCTGGTCCGCCGAGGGCGGCGAAACGGGCACCGCGGCGCCGTCGTCGCCCATCACGGCAGGCGGAACGGGGGCGGCGCTTTCGCCCTTCAGCATCGCCATGAGGCGCGGCGGGATGTCGGCGATGCGCGGAAGATCGCCGCCTTCGCGCGCATAGAGCGCCCAGGCACCCGCGCCCAGCGCGGCGACCACCAGGGCCGCGGCAATGGTCCCGAGCCCGGGAAGGCGGGCGGGCTCCGGCGGCTCCTTGAAGACCAGCGCGCTCTGGGTGCGGCCGTCGGTTTCCTCCTTGTAGCGCTCGACCGCGGCAGCGGCGTCTAGGCCCAGGTAGGAGGCATAGGTCTTCACGAAGCCGACCGTGTAGGCCGGGCCAGGCAGCTCGGCATAATTGCCGTCTTCGAGCGCCGCCAGCAGCGACCGGCGGATGCGCAGGTTCCCGGCCACGGCGTCCAGTTCCTCGCCGCGCGACTGGCGCGCCGCGCGGAATGTCTCGCCCAGCGCCGCCATGGGCGCTCCAGCCAGTCGATCCGTCTCGTCGTCCATGCTCACCGTTCCGGGCTCCGTTCCCGCAAGCGCCCCCGAGCGCGGCCATCGCCTTCGCCGCAGCTTATACGATCACGCCTTCGTGGAAGGCGAATTCCTCAAGCTCCCGGCGGATCGTGGCCGCGGGGGATGTCAGCCTGTCGAGAATGAACCGCTCGGCTGTGGCAATCGTAAGGCTGCGCACCATCAACTTCACGGGACCGATGGCCGCGGCCGGCATGGAGAGCGCACGGAACCCGAGGGCCACAAGCGCCATCGCCTCCAGCGGGCGGCCCGCCATCTCCCCACACAGGCTGACGGGAATGCCGGCGGCCTCCGCTTCCGTCACGATATGGCGCAAGAGGCCGAGGGCCGCTGGCGACAGCCGCTCGTACCGCCCCGCGAGGCGCGGATTGCCCCGGTCGGCGGCGAAATAGAATTGCAGCAGGTCGTTGGAGCCGACCGAGATGAAGTCCGCCCGCCCCGCCATGGCGCGGATGCGCATGGCGAGCGAGGGCACCTCCAGCATGGCGCCGACCTTCAGGTCCGCGGGGCGCGGCTTGCCGAAGCGGTCGAGGCGCCCAAGTTCGTGGTCGACGAGGGCGCGCGCCGCGTCGAACTCCGTCACGTCGGCGACCATCGGGAACATCAGCCAGAGGGCGCGGCCGCCCGCGGCCTCGAGCAGGGCGCGGATCTGGTAGCGCAAGAGCGCCGGACGGTCGAGCGCCATGCGGATCGCCCGCCAGCCAAGCGCCGGATTGTCCTCGTGAAGCTGGCGGCCATAAGGCAGGAGCTTGTCGCCGCCGAGGTCCAGAGTACGGAACACGACCGGCTTGTCCCCCGCGGTGTCCAGCACCTCGCGGTAGAAGGCCGACTGCGCGTTGAGTCGCGGCATCTCGCTGCCGATCATGTATTGCAGCTCGGTCCGGAAGAGGCCGATGCCGTCGGCGTTCGTCTCGGCCAGGTGCGGCAGGTCGAAGGGGAGGCCCGCGTTCATGTTGAGTGCGATGCGCACCCCGTCGCGGGTCACGGGCGGCAGCGTGCGGGCGCGCGCGAAGGCTGCGCGGCGCTGGGCGCGCAGCTTCGTCTTGGCGCGGAACGCCTCCAGCACGTCCGGGGCGGGGCGGAGATGGATCTCCCCCGCCTCGCCGTCCACGATCACGGGGTCGCCCGTGCGCAGGAGGTCCGCCATCTCGCCCACGCGGCCCACCATGGGGATGTCGAGAGCGCGGGCGAGGATCGTCACGTGCGCTGTCGGCGAACCGTCCTCCAGCACCACGCCCGCGAGCTTGTCGCGCGGATAGTCGAGCAGTTCCGCCGGCCCCATGGCGCGCGCGATCACGACCGCATCGTCGGGCAGGGCGTAGACTGCCGCCGTCTCCTCGCCCACCAGCTTGCGCAGGAGCCGGTTGGTCAGGTCGTCGAGATCGTGCAGCCGCTCGCGCAGATAGGGGTCGGTCTGGCGCAGCATGCGGGCGCGCGTCTCGTTGTGCACGCGCTCCGCCGCGGCCTCCGCGGTCAGGCCCTGCTCCACCGCCTCGGTCATGCGGCGCAGCCAGCCCTTGTCCTCGGCGAACATCAGGTAGGTTTCGAGAATCTCCCGGTGCTCGCCCTTCATGGCGCCAAGCTCGGCGCGGGCGAAAAGCTCTTCCAGCGAGGCGCGCAGCTCGTCCACGGCGCGCAGCAGGCGCATCCGCTCCGCCTCCGGATCCTCGGCGATCAGGCTGTGCACCTCGACGCGCGGCTCGTGCAGCACGGCAGTGCCGATCGCCACACCGTCGCAGAGCGCAAGCCCCTTCACGAGGCGCGGCCCGATGCGGCCCTCCTCTCCGCTCAGCGAGGCCGGGTCGATCAGGTCGCCGGTGACCATCTCCGCCACCACCATGGCGACGGTTTCCAGCGCCTCGACCTCCTCGTCGGTGTAGTGGCGCCGCGTCTGGTTCTGCACCGCGAGCACGCCGAGGACACGGCCGTCGCGCAGGATCGGCACGCCCATGAGCGACTGGTAGGGGTCCTCCCCGGTCTCCGGCTTGTAGGCGAACTTCGGGCTTGCCTGCGCGTCGGCGAGATTGAGGGCGGCGGCATTGGCCGCGATGTCGCCGATCAGGCCCTCGCCCACACGCATCGTGGTCTTGTGGACGGCGTCGGGATTGAGGCCCTCGGTCGCGAACAGCTCCAGCACCTGGGGCTGGCGCTTCAAGTAGATCGAGCAGACCTCCGCCACCATGTCGGCGGCGATGATCTTGACGATGCGGTCGAGGCGCACCTGCGCACTCGCCGGCTGCGCCATGACCTCGCGCAGCCGCCGGAGCAGGACGCGAGGACCCGTGGCGCCGCGTTCCGGCATCAGGTCGCGTCCCTGTCCCGCATCTGTCGCATCCCCGCGATCATGGGCTCCCGCCTTCCACTTGCCCGGCCAGCGTCCGGACAGTCTTACCCGATTCCCGCGCCTCCTGCCTCAGGTCCCGCCTCAGGCCGCGTCGAGACCATAGGCGGTGTGCAGGGCGCGCACCGCAAGCTCGGTGTATTCCGCCGCGATCAGCACGCTGATCTTGATTTCCGAGGTGGAGATGACCTGGATGTTGATGCCCTTGGCCGCCAGCGTCTCGAACATGGTCTTGGCGACGCCGGTGTGCGAGCGCATGCCGATCCCGATGACCGAGACCTTGGCGACGTTGGTGTCCTTGATGATCCGCTCGAACCCGATGGAGTCGCGCGCCTTCTCCACGACATTGAGGGCGCGTTCCAGTTCCGACTTCGGCACGGTGAAGGTCATGTCCGTGCGCTCGCCGTCCTCCGACACGTTCTGCACGATCATGTCCACATTGATCGCCGCGTCGCCCAGCGGGCCGAAGATGCGGGCCGCGACGCCGGGCACGTCGGCAACGTTCGTTAGGGTGACCTTGGCCTCGTCCTTCGAATAGGCGATGCCGCTGACGACTTCCTGTTCCACGATTTCATCCTCGTCGCAAACGAGCGTTCCGGGCGCGTCGGAAAAGCTGGAGCGGACCTGCACCCGCACCTTGTGCACATATGCAAGCTCGACCGAGCGAGTCTGGAGCACCTTGGCGCCCTGCGAGGCCAGCTCCAGCATCTCCTCATAGGCGATCTTGTCGATCTTGCGCGCGGCGGGCACGATCCGCGGATCGGTGGTATAGACGCCGTCCACGTCGGTGTAGATGTCGCACCGCTCCGCCTCGAGCGCCGCGGCGAGCGCCACCGCGCTCGTATCCGAGCCGCCGCGCCCCAGGGTGGTGATGCGCCCGTCGTCGGCCACGCCCTGGAAGCCCGCGACCACGGCGACCGTGCCGTCCATCTCGAACCGCTTCAGGATGCCCTCGGTCTCGATCGAGCGGATGCGTGCAGAGCCGTGCACCGAAGAGGTGCGGATCGGCAATTGCCAGCCGAGCCAGGAGCGTGCGGGCACGCCCATGTCCTGAAGCGTCAGCGCCAGCAGGCCGACCGTCACCTGCTCTCCCGTCGCGACGACCGTGTCGTACTCGCGCGCATCGTGCAGCAGGCAGGCGTCGCGGCACCAGGCCACGAGCTGGTTGGTCACGCCCGCCATGGCAGAGACGACGACCGCGACATGATGGCCCGCCTCGACCTCGGCCTTGACGCGCGCCGCGACGTTGCGGATGCGCTCCAGGTCCGCGACCGAGGTGCCGCCGAATTTCATCACGAGCCGTGACATGGGCTCCCCCGACAAGACCCGGCAATACTGGCCGCGCCGCGCAAACGGCGGCATCGCCAATGGCCGGAAACGTGATAGATCGTCTTCAGATCCGTGCAGCCGCGCCCACGCCTCACGCGACCGCCGGTGAACGCGGCGCCATTCATATCGGCGGCGCGCAGGCTGCGCAAGCGACGCAGAGGCGGCGAACGGTTCGCAGCGGACGGAGGAGCGGAGAGAGGTCATGGCGGCAGCAGCGGCGAAGCGGACCAAGCGCACGGTAAAGCCCGTCTCGGCGGACCAGGCATCGCCGGATGCAACGGCAGCGAGCAGCGTCAACGCCGAGGAGATCGCCAAGTTCTCCGCCATGGCGGACGAATGGTGGGATCCGCGCGGCAAGTTCCGCCCGCTGCACAAGTTCAATCCGGTCCGCCTTGCCTATATCCGCGACACGGCCTGCCGCGCGTTCGGGCGCGATCCGAAGGCGCCGGAACCGCTGAAGGGACTACGCCTGCTCGATATCGGATGCGGCGGCGGCCTCGTGTCGGAGCCGATTGCGCGGCTGGGGGCAGAGGTCGTGGGCGCCGACGCGGCCGAGCGGAACGTGAAGACCGCAGCCGCCCACGCGGCGCGCACGGGCGTCGCCGTCGACTACCGCCACACCACGGCGGAGGCGCTGGCAGCCGCCGGCGAGACGTTCGATATCGTTCTCAACCTGGAAGTGGTCGAGCACGTCGAGAACCCGGCGGCGTTCCTCGAAACCTGCGCGGGGCTTGTGCGCCCGGGCGGCCTGACCGTCGTCGCGACGCTGAACCGCACGACCAAGGCCTTCGCGCTCGCCATCGTCGGCGCGGAATACGTGCTGCGCTGGCTGCCGCGCGGCACGCACGAATGGTCCAAGTTCCTGAAACCGGAAGAAGTGGAGCGGCCGCTGACGTCGGCGGGGCTGGAGGTCTTCGACCGGCGCGGGGTCAGCTTCAACCCGCTCCTCGACGAGTGGCGGCTGTCGAAGGACATGGCGGTCAACTACATGATCGCCGCGCGGCGTCCCGCCTGAGGGCGGCCATTCGGGGTCAGTTCACCTTGGGCGCGGGCGGCAGCGGCGCGACCGGCACGCCGTCGTCGATCAGCGCCTTCACCTCGTCGCCGCGTGCTTCGCCATATATGCCGCGCTCTTCCGCGCGGCCCTCGTGGATGGCGCGCGCCTCGGCGGCGAAGCGGTCGCCGACGTTCTCGAAGGTCTTCTCCACGTGTTCGCGAAGCTGGGCGAGTTTCGCGAGCATCACGTCGCGGGGCGAAAGCGCCACCTCCTGGTGCGCCTCCGGGGCCGCTTCCTCGCGCCCGCCGCGGGCGATCGCGGGAGCCATCGGTGCCTTCTCGACGAGCGCCGAGCCGCACTGCGGGCAGGTGACTTCACACGCCTCCGCCTGCGCCTCATAGTCGGCGGCGGAGCGGAACCATCCGTCGAAGTCGTGACCGTTCGTGCAGCGCAGGGCGTAGCGGATCATAGGCGGCGTCCGGGCTCGGCTCCCCTTGGAAGATCGGCGTGTCGCAGGAGTGTCATATGGCGGAGCGGGCGGAAAACGGCAAGTCCGGGGCGGCGGGCACGGCCGCGGGAACCTATGGGCATGGCCAACCTTGCGGTCCCGCAGCGCCCAGCCCGTTCGTCGCAGCACACCTTGGCCTGATGCCCGAGGGCGGGCGCGTCCTCGACCTCGCCGCCGGGCGCGGGCGGCATACCGCGCTCGCACGCGCCGCAGGCCACCCCGTCACCGCCGTGGACCGCGAGGTCGAGGGGCTGAAGACGCTGCGCCCCGGTCCGGACCTCGAGATCGTCGAGGCAGACCTGGAGAATGGCACCTGGCCGCTGGATGCGCGCACGTTCGCGGGCGTGATCGTGACGAACTATCTCTGGCGGCCGATCCTGCCGGAGATCGTCGCCGCGGTCGCGCCCGGCGGCGTGCTGATCTACGAGACCTTCGCAAAGGGGAACGAGCGGCACGGGCGCCCGTCGAACCCGGATCACCTGCTGAACCCGGGAGAGCTTCTGGAGGCGGTCAACGGCGAACTGACCGTGATCGCCTATGCCCATGGGCCCGAGGGCGACCCGCCGCGCGCGGTGCGCCAGCGCATCTGCGCCGTCCGCGACGTCTGAGGCGTCAGTCCGCGCTCTCCAGCACGGGCGCCAGAACTTCGCACGGCTGGCCGACGCCGCGCAGCGCGTGGGAGCCCAGATCCTCGAACTTCTGGGAGAGGCAAGACGCGAAATCGCGCGTCGCCAGGATCGGACGGTCGAGCACCTTGGTCAGCGCCTCCAGTCGCACTGCCTCGTTGGTCGCCGGCCCGATGACCGAGAAAGACAGCCGTTCGGGGATCCCGATGTTGCCGAACACGACGTCGCCCACGTGCAGCGCGATGCCGAAGCGGATCTCCGGCAGACCCTTCTCCTTGCGATCGACATTGACGGCGCGGGCCCGCTCCAGCGCATCGGTGGCGGCCGCCAGCGCCTCGTTGCGGATCGGGCAGGCCTCGCCCGGCACGGCGCGCGGCACGGGGAAGATGGCCAGCACCGCGTCGCCGATGAAGGTGAGAATGTCGCCGCCGCGCTCCTGCACGGCGCCGGCCGTGATCTCGAAATAGGTATTGAGCATGGCGAGATAGTCTTCCGACGGCATGCTCTCGGCGAGCCGGGTAGATCCGCGCATGTCGGAGTACCAGATGACCGCATGCTCCACCGAGCCGTCGCCGCGCTTGATCGCGCCTTCGAGCACCTGGTCGCTGGCGCCCTTGCCGAGGTAGGTTTGCAGCACGTTGCGGGTGATCTGCTCCTGGATCGATACCTTGCAGGCGACCGCGAGGCGGCGCTGCAGGCGCAAGAGGTCAGCGATGTCGTCGTCGGTGAAGCCGCCCGGCCGCTTCGTCGCCCAGGAGACGAGGATGCCCGTGCCGTGCATCCAACGCGCGCTCGCAGGGCTCACGAAACCGACCGAACAGACAAGATAGTCGGTGTAGCCCTCGGCCGCGAACTCCTCCAGAGCCGGGAAATCCAGCGTCGCTGCGGGTCCGGCGAGGCGGCGGCGCATCAGGCTGAGGTTGTTCGTCAGGATATGGTAGAAGGGGCTGCGCTTGAACTGGGGCGAGGTATTCTCGACCTCGCTGTGGCTGAAGTCGGCGCGCCCGATCCCCTCACCCGCCCGCCAGGTCAGCGCGACCGACGAGATCTGCGGGTGCAGCGTGACGAAGATCAGTTGCCCGCGCGCCAGGGGCACGCCGACGGAATTGAGATGCTTGCAGGTGCCGTCGAACGTGTCCTCGATGGCATTCTGGCCGAGCGACTGGTCCACCAGCCATTCCGCGACGGTGCCGATCAGCGCAGAGCCCGCGCCGGCGCTGCCGCTTGCACCGAGACTGCCGCCTGCCGTCGCCATCGGATCGCGCTGCGCCATCCGCACCCCTCCTCGCGCCATGCCCCCGGTCTTCCGCCGGCAGGCTCAGAGTGTCACGCCAGCGCGCCGTGGCAATGCTTGTATTTCTTGCCGGAACCGCACGGGCACGGCGAATTGCGCCCGACCTTGCCCCAGGTGGAGGGATCTGCCGGGTCGATCGCGGCCGCCGCGGCCGCACCCGCTGCCGCCATCGCGGGCTGCATCGCCTCGTTCTCGCCGGTGCGCGGGTCTGCATGGACGGGCTGCAGGTCCTCCACGTCCGGCATCTCCGGCTCCGGCGGCGGCTGCAGGCGGATCTGCACGGTCATGTGCGCACGCGTCACGTCCTTGCGAAGCCGGGCGAGCAGCGACTGGAACATCTCGAAGGCTTCGGTCTTGTATTCGTTCAGCGGGTCGCGCTGTGCATAGCCGCGGAAGCCGACGACCTTGGACAGCATCTCGAGCTGGACGAGATGTTCCCGCCAGTGGTGGTCGAGCGTCTGGAGAAGCAGCGACTTCTCCACCTGGCGCATGACGTCGGGGCCGATCTCGACCGCACGCTCGGCTGCGCGGGAGTCGGCGGCGTTGTACAGGCGCTCGCGGATCTCCTCGTCGGCGATGCCCTCCTCGGCCGCCCAGTCCTTGACGGGGAGGTCGAGGCCCAGCCCCTCCTGCACCTCCTGCGTCAGCCCGTCCACGTCCCATTGCTCGGCAAACGCCTTCTCCGGGATGTGATCGCGCACGATGTCGTCGATGAAGCCGTGCCGCATCTCCTTCAGCGTGTCCGAAACGTCGTCGGCGCGCATGATCTGCTGGCGCTGGTCGAACACGACCTTGCGCTGGTCGTTCATCACGTTGTCGAACTTCAGCAGGTGCTTGCGCGCGTCGAAGTTGCGCGCCTCGACCTTGGCCTGCGCCTTCTCCACCGCCTTGTTTATCCAGGGGTGGACGATGGCCTCGCCTTCCTTCAGGCCGAGCTTGCGCAGCATGCCGTCCATCCGCTCCGACCCGAAGATGCGCATCAGGTCGTCCTGCAGCGACAGGAAGAACTTCGACCGGCCCGGGTCGCCCTGACGGCCCGAACGGCCGCGCAGCTGGTTGTCGATGCGGCGGCTCTCGTGCCGCTCGGTCCCCATGACGTAGAGGCCGCCGGCAGCGAGCGCCTTGTCCTTCAGGCGGGCGACCTCGGCGCGGATTTCGGCGGCCTTCGCCTCGCGCTCCGGCCCCTCTTCCATGTCCGCAAGCTCGTGTGCGATGCGCATCTCGGGGTTGCCGCCGAGCTGGATGTCGGTGCCGCGGCCAGCCATGTTGGTGGCAATGGTGATAGCGCCCGGCACCCCGGCCTGCGCGACGATATAGGCTTCCTGCTCGTGATAGCGGGCGTTGAGGACGGCGAACACGCGCTCGTCCTTGCCGCCGTAGAGCGCCTGGAAGGCGTTGGTGTCGCCCGCGTCCTTCTGGCGGAAGCCGCGCTTCTTCAGTTCCGCGGCCAGCAGTTCCGACTTCTCGATGGAGGTGGTGCCGACCAGCACGGGCTGGCCCTTGGTGCGCGCCTCCTCGATGTCGGCGACGATGGCGTCGAACTTCTCCTTCGCGGTCCGGTAGACCTCGTCGTCCTCGTCGAGGCGGGCGATGGGCACGTTGGTCGGGATCTCGACGACCTCGAGGCCGTAGGTCTCCGCGAACTCGGCCGCCTCGGTCGAGGCGGTACCGGTCATGCCGCCCAGCTTCTCGTAGAGGCGGAAATAGTTCTGGAAGGTGATCTGTGCGAGCGTCTGGTTCTCCTGCTGGACGCGCACGCCCTCCTTTGCCTCGAGCGCCTGGTGCAGCCCCTCCGAGTAGCGGCGGCCCGGCATCATGCGGCCCGTGAACTCGTCGATGATGATGACCTGGTCGTCCTTGACGATGTAGTCGCGGTCCTTCTGGAACAGCTGGTGCGCCCGGAGCGCCTGGTTGGTGTGATGCACGAGCATCACGTTCTCGCTGTCGTAGAGGCTTTCCGACTTCAGCAGTTCGGCCGCGCCGAGAAGCTCCTCCATCTTCTCCTGGCCCTCCTCGGTCAGCGATGCGGAGCGCTGCTTCAGGTCGACCTCGTAATGCTCCGGCGCGAGCGTCGCGACCAACTTGTCGATTGCGCGGTAAAGCTCGGAATGATCCTCCGCCGGGCCGGAGATGATGAGCGGGGTGCGCGCCTCGTCGATCAGGATGGAATCGACCTCGTCGACGATGGCGTAGTGGTGCGGCCGCTGGACCATCTGGCGCAGGTCGTGGGCGAGATTGTCGCGCAGGTAGTCGAAGCCGAACTCGTTGTTGGTGCCGTAGGTGATGTCGGCGGCATAGGCCTGCTGACGTGCGACATGGTCGAGGTTTGGCACGACGCAGCCGACGGTGAGGCCGAGGAAGCGGTAGATCTGCCCCATCCATTCGGCGTCGCGGCGGGCGAGATAGTCGTTGACGGTGACGACGTGCACGCCCTTGCCGGCCAGCGCGTTGAGATAGGCGGGCAGCGTGGCGACGAGCGTCTTGCCCTCGCCGGTCTTCATCTCGGCGATGGAGCGCTCGTTCAGCACCATGCCGCCGATCAGCTGGACGTCGAAGGGCCGCTGACCGAGGGTGCGCCGGGCGGCCTCCCGCACGGTGGCGAAGGCCTCCTCCAGCAGGCTGTCGACCGGCTTGCCGTTCGCAACCTCCTCGCGGAAACGCTGGGTGCGCGCGCGCAATTCGTCGTCGGAGAGCTTCTCCATCTCGGGCTCCAGCGCGTTGATGCGCGCCACCCGCGCCCGGAAGCCCTTTACCCTGCGGTCGTTGGCGGAGCCGAAAATCTTGCGGCCGATCGTGCCCAGGCCCAGCATGCCCACTTGCCTCGCGTCTGATCCGTCTGTTGCTGGCCCATATATACGACGCAAGCGCTGACCAAAAGGTCATCGGCGCGAGAGAATGCGGATTTGGGGGTGTATCGGCAAAAGGACGCGCCGCCACACCCGTGACATGAAGGGGGTGCAGGGCGTAGGGTCCACTCCGCGTGAAACAAGGCAGGGACACCAGTGATTCCATGACGCGTTCCAACTTCTCCGTGCGCGGGGCGGTCTGCGCCGCCGCGCTCGCCCTCGCTTTCGCCGCCCCGTTCCCGGCGATGACCGCCGCACCGGCGCTGGCGCAGGCCGCGGGCAACGCCGCCGAGCCCGAGGACAGCGTGCTCGCCACCGTCAACGGCGAGGAGATCCGCCGCTCCGACGTGGCGCTCGCCTACCAGGCGCTGCCGCAGCAGTACCAGCAGATCCCCATCGCCGCCCTGACCGAGCCGCTGGTCCGCCAGATCATCGACCGCAAGCTCGCCGCCCAGGCAGCCGCGAAGGCAGGCGTCGGAGACCGCCCGCAGGTGCAGCAGCAGCTCGAGTTCGCGCGGGAATCCCTCTTCCGCGACACCTGGGTCGCCGAGCGGATCCGCGCCGAGACGACGGAAGAGCGGCTGAAGGCGCTCTATGACGAGAAGGTCGCCGGGATCGAGCCGCAGGAAGAGGTGCGCGCCCGCCACATCCTGCTCGAGACGGAAGAAGCCGCGCAGGCCGCCGCCGAGCGCGCCAAGGCGGGCGAGGACTTCGGCGAACTGGCCAAGGAGCTGTCGACCGGCCCGTCCGGCCCGGCGGGCGGCGACCTCGGCTACTTCACGCAGGACCGCATGGTGAAGGAATTCGCCGACGCGGCCTTCGCGCTGCAGCCCGGCGAGGTTTCGGCCCCCGTGCAGAGCCAGTTCGGCTGGCACGTCATCAAGGTCGAGGACCGGCGCGAGGCGCCCGCCCCCACCATGGAGGAGATGGAGGGCGAACTGCGCAACGAGATCGCGCAGGACGTCATCCAGTCCACGCTGGAGGAACTGCGCAGCGGGGCCGAGATCGTCATGACGCTGCCCGAGCCGGAAAAGCCCGCCGAAGAGGGCAAGGCCGGGGAGGAGAAGGCCCCGGCGAAGCAGTGATCGCCGGACCGCCTGCGGGCGCCGCGCAACGCGGCCACCGCTGGCGCACCGCTTGACGGAATGCGGGTGCGGGCATAACGCTCACACCCGCATTTTTCGTGCCTGGGGTTTCGAGCCGGAGAGGGCCGCAATGACCGAGAACGACAAGACCAATCCCCCCGCCGGCGGCGACATCTCGCCCGATCACGCGCGCAAGATGCTCAAGAAGGTGGCGAAAAAGGTCGCCAAGAAGGTCGCCAAGAAGGAGGCTGCAAAGGTCGCGGCCCCTGCCAAGAAGGCGCTGCCTGTCTCGCCGCTCGCGCCCGAGCGCTTCCCCAAGATGCCGCCGGTCAAGGGCGTGCGCATGGCTGCGGCGCGCGCCGGCGTGCGCTACAAGGATCGCACGGACCTGCTGCTGATGACGTTCGAGCCGGGCACGACCGCGGCCGGCGTCCTCACGAAATCGAAGTGTGCCTCCGCCCCCGTCGACTGGTGCCGCGAGGCGCTGCCGCACGGGGCTGCACGGGCCTGCATCGTCAATTCCGGCAATGCCAACGCCTTCACCGGCAAGGCGGGCAAGGACGCGATCGACAAGGTTGCAGCGGCGCTGCAGGACAAACTCTCCTGCCAGGCGCACGACCTCTACATGGCCTCGACCGGCGTGATCGGGGAACCCTTGCCGCCCGCCCCCATCCTCGCCCAGATCGACACCATCGTCGCCGCGCAGGACGCCGACGCATGGGAGGCCGCCGCCGCCGCCATCATGACGACGGACACCTTCCCCAAGGGCGCGACGCGCACCGCGAAGATCGACGACGCAACCGTGACGATCAACGGCATCGCAAAGGGCTCCGGCATGATCGCGCCGGACATGGCGACCATGCTGGCCTTCGTCGCGACCGACGCCTCGATCCCGCCGGACGTGCTGCAGACGCTGCTGATGATGAGCGTGCGCGACAGCTTCAACGCGATCACGGTGGATGGCGACACCTCCACCTCCGACACGGTGCTGATGTTCGCCACGGGCCGCGGCGAGAAGCACGAGGCGGTGCGCCGCGCGGCCGATCCGCGGCTCAAGGATTTCCGGGAGGCGCTGGACGCAGTGATGCTCGACCTCGCGCACCAGATCGTGCGCGACGGGGAGGGCGCGACCAAGTTCGTCGCAATCACGGTCAAGGGTGCGGAGACGGCGCACGCCGCCCGCCGCATCGCCATGTCCATCGCCAACTCGCCGCTGGTCAAGACCGCCATCGCCGGCGAGGACCCCAATTGGGGCCGCATCGTGATGGCGGTAGGCAAGGCGGGCGAGGCCGCCGACCGCGACCGGATCGCCGTGCGCATCGCGGGCTACCCGGTGGCGAAGAACGGCGAGGTCGACCCGGCCTACAACGAGCCGGTGGTCGCCCGCGCGATGCGCCGGACGGAGATCGAGATCGAGGTGGACGTGGGTGTGGGCCGGGCACGGTCGACCGTGTGGACCTGCGACCTCACCCACGCCTATATCGACATCAACGCCGACTACCGCAGCTAGGCATTTCCGCAAGCATCTGGGATTTAAGCCGATCTTTACGCGCCCATGGTTAAGACGGTGCGGCGCGGGAGGGGACGTGAATGAAACGTGTGCTCGTGTCCGCCTGCGCGCTCGTGGACCCGCAAGGCCGTGTGCTGATCGCGCAACGGCCCGAGGGCAAGACGATGGCCGGCCTGTGGGAGTTCCCGGGCGGCAAGGTTGAGGAGGGCGAGACACCGGAAACCGCGCTCATCCGGGAACTGGCGGAAGAGCTTGGGATCGACGTTGCGGAATCCTGCCTGGCGCCCCTGACGTTCGCCTCGCACCGCTACGAGGACTTCCATCTGCTGATGCCGCTCTACGTCTGCCGGCGCTGGTCGGGGACGGTCGAGGCGCGCGAGGGGCAGAAGCTGGCCTGGGTCCGCCCGGTTCGGCTGGGAGACTACCCCATGCCCCCCGCGGACGTGCCGCTGGTCGCGCATCTCCGGGATCTGCTCTGAACGAAACGGCACTCACCCCACCGGAACGGCGGGGATCCGCCAGAACGGAATGGAGTCGAGACATGTTGTACATCATCCGCGCCGCCCGTGATTTCTGCCGGAACGACGCCGGGGCCGTGGCCGTGGAGTACGCCGTCATCGCCATGGCGCTGGGTGCCGCGATCGCCGTCTCGATCAGCGCCCTGTCGGGCGACGTCGGCAGCCTGTGGGGTACGGTCGCGAGCTTCTTCTGATCACCCGCCGGACTTGAGCGGGCGCTCGACGGTTCCGAGCACATCCGCCAGCCGATGCGTGGCGCTGCCGGGCCGCAAAGGCTTCGGCTGGTTCTCGTGCGGGGCCCAGCCGGTCAGCGTCACGATATCGAAGGTCGCGGGCACGCGGCCGTCATCGCCCTCGAACCGCTCCGCATAGATGTCCAGCGCGCGCGCGAGCATCCGCCGCGGAATCGGGCGGCGCAGCCGGTCATGGAGAATGTTCGTCTCCCCCATGTCCCGGAGGTCGGCGAAAAGCCGGAGCGGGTTCGCATAGCGCACGGTAACCCGCTCTGAATCGGCGACCGGCAGGGCGAAACCGGCGCGCTGCAGCAGCGCGCCCGCATCCCGCACGTCGACGAAGGGAAAGACGCGCGGGCTGACCCCGCCTAGCACCTCGGCCTCGGCCTGCATCAGCGACTGACGCAGTTCGGTCAGCGTCTCGCCGCCGAACATTGCCGCGAGCAGCAGGCCGTCGGGCCGCAGGGCGCGGCGCATCTGGACCAGGGCGCCCGGAAGGTCGTTGACCGCGTGCAGGTCGAGGACCGAGACGATGAGGTCCACGGAGCCTTCCGCCAGCGGCAAAACCTCGGCATCGGTCACGGCACCCGACGCCGCAGACGCAGGGACGGGAGAGAGCACGATGCGCTCCGGCCCCGCCGGCAGCACGCCCGGCACCGCCGAAATCTCCACCGTGCGGGCGAAATCGCGCGTGACCTCCGACAGCCGGTCCGCCAGCCGGTCCGCGACCTCGGCGGCGAGGAACGGCGGCTCGCCCCGCTGCCGGGCCGCCCGCACGAGGCGGCGGCGGCGCAAGGTCCGGTCGAAGATCTGCGGAGTCTGTCCGGCCATCGAAACCCGCTCGCTCATTCATCTCGGCGCACCGTCGCGGCGCGTGTGTCCTGCTGCTATCCTCTCCGCCGATGTGGCGCAACCCGGGTGGAGGTACAGGGGCATGGCGGCGGGGAATGTGCGCGCAGGACGCATCGGGGCCGCGATCCGGCCTCTGGCCGCTGCCGCGCGCGGGCTCCTGGACCTTGCGTTGCCGCCCGTGTGCGCGGCGTGCGGGACCGTCGTCTCCGACCCGCACGCGCTCTGTCCCGCCTGCTGGGGGCAGGTGCGCTTCATCACGGACCCGATGTGCGCCGCCTGCGGCCTGCCGTTCGAGGTGGAGGCCGCCGCTGCAGAACTGTGCGCGGGCTGCATGGCGGAACCGCCCCGCATCGCCGTTCTGCGCGCCGCCGTCCATTATGCCGACCCGGCCCGCAAGGTTCTGCTCGCCTTCAAGCATGGCGACCGGCTGGAGCATGCGCCGTTGCTCGCCCGCTGGCTGATGGCGGGGGGCGGCACGGCGCTCGACGGGGCGGACCTGATCGTTCCCGTTCCGCTGCACTGGCGCCGACTCGTGCGCCGGCGCTACAACCAGGCGGCGCTGCTCGCCCGCGCGCTGGGCCGGGCTACCGGCCTGCCTGTCGAGGTGGACGTCCTCCGCCGCATGCGCGCGACACCCATGCAGCGCGGACAGAGCCGGTCCGGACGCCGCCGCAACGTCGCGGGAGCCTTCGCCGTGCCCCCGCGCGCCCGGCCGCGCGTTGCAGGCCGCACGGTCCTGCTGATCGACGACGTTGCGACGACGGGCGCGACGCTTGAGGCTTGCGCCCGCGCCCTGCTGAAGGGCGGTGCGGCGCGGGTCAACGCGCTGACCGTTGCGCGCGTTGTCCCCGATGCGGGGAACGCCTATATCATCGCGCCATGAGCACCATCACCATCTACACCACCATGATGTGCCCCTACTGCAGCCGGGCAAAGAGCCTGCTGAAGCGCAAGGGGGCGAGCTTCACCGAGATCGACGTGACGTTCGAGCCCGGCATTCGCCGCGAGATGGCGGAGAAGGCGGGCCGCACCTCGGTCCCGCAGATCTGGATCGGCGACCGGCACGTCGGCGGTTGCGACGAACTGTTCGCGCTCGACGCGGCCGGGGAACTCGACCCGCTGCTCTCCGGCGCGGCCTGAGCGCCTGCAACGATGTCCGGAACCGTCCGCGCCGCCTGCCTGCAGATGACGTCGGGCGACGACCTCGACGCCAACATCGCTGAAGCCGCGGACCTCGCCCGGCGGGCTGTGGACCAGGGCGCGACCTTCCTGACATTGCCCGAGAACGCGGGCTTCCTCGAAAGCCGGCCCGAGCGGCTCGCAGGACTTCTGAAACCCGAGGACGGGACGCCGATGTTCGCCGCGATGTCGGCGCTCGCGCGGCAGCACGGCGTCGCGGTCCTCGTCGGCTCGACCGGCGTGAAGCTGGCGGACGACGCGCGCGCCGCCAACCGCTCGGTCCTGTTCGGGCCGGACGGTGTGCGCCTCGCCACCTACGACAAGATCCACATGTTCGACGTGGACCTGCCGGACGGCGAAAGCTACCGCGAATCCGCGCGCTACCGGCCAGGAGACCGGGCCGTGGTTGCGGACCTTGGCTGGGGCCGGCTCGGCCTCAGCATCTGCTACGACCTGCGCTTTGCCTACCTCTACCGGATGCTGGCGCACGCCGGAGCGCAGGTCCTGACCGTACCCTCGGCCTTCACCGTGCCGACGGGGGAGGCGCACTGGCACGTCCTGCTGCGCGCCCGCGCCATCGAGACCGGCTGCTTCGTGATCGCGCCCGCGCAGACGGGCACGCACCCGAACGGACGGCGCACATACGGCCACAGCCTGATCGTCGCGCCGTGGGGCGAGGTGCTGGCCGATGCCGGGACCGAGCCGGGCGTGATCGTCGCCGACCTCGACCTCGCCCGCGTGGCAGAGGCGCGCGCCCGCGTGCCCGCGCTGACCCACGACCGCAAGATCGCAGCGCCGAAGGCCTAGGCTGGGCTCGGGTCAGGCGAGGCCCTGCCTGCCCATGTCGAGATATTTCTGCCGCCGGTGCTGGCGCAGCTCGTCCGGCGACTTCGCGCCCAGCTTCTCCAGCGCGTGGGCGATGGCGCCGCGCACAGCGGCATAAACCGTCTGCGGATCGCGGTGCGCCCCGCCCATCGGTTCGGCCACGACCGTATCGATGACGTTGAGCTGCATGAGATCCTGCGCGGTCAGCTTGAGCGCGGTGGCCGCGTCCTTCGCCTTCGCCGCGTCGCGCCACAGGATCGAGGCGCAGCCCTCCGGAGAGATCACAGAATAGACCGAGTGCTCCAGCATGATGACGTGGTTGGCGGTGGCGAGCGCCACGGCCCCGCCAGAGCCGCCCTCGCCCATCACGACGGAGATCAGCGGCACGCCGAGCCGCAGGCAGGCCTGGGTCGAGCGGGCAATGGCCTCCGCCTGGCCGCGCTCCTCCGCCCCGATGCCGGGATAAGCGCCGGGCGTGTCGACCAGCGTGACGACGGGCACGCCGAAGCGGTCGGCAAGATGCATCAGGCGCACTGCCTTGCGGTAGCCCTCGGGCCGCGCCATGCCGAAATTCCGCTTGATGCGCGAGGTCGTGTCTGAGCCCTTCTCGTGCCCGATCACCATGACCGTGCGCCCCTGGAACCGGCCGAGACCGCCCACGATGGCGGCGTCGTCGGCATAGGCGCGGTCGCCCTTCAGCTCGACGAAGTCGGTGACGAGGGCACCCACGTAGTCGAGGAACTTCGGCCGGTCCGGGTGGCGCGCGACCTGCGTCTTCTGCCAGGGATCGAGCTTCTCGTAGGTGTCCTTCAGAAGCTGCTCGGCCTTCTTCTCGAGCTTCTGCACCTCCTCGGCGATGTCCATGGCGTTGCCGTCGGATTCGCCGATCTGCCGCAGCTCGCGAACCTTCCCCTCCAGTTCCGCAATCGGCTTCTCGAAATCCAGATAGGTTCGCACGCGACGAGACTCCCCGAAAACCGGCCCTTCAGGCCGTGCCCGCAATCATGTCGGCCTGGCGAATGATCACCTCGGCCTGCCGGATCGACGCGAGGTCGATCAGCTTGCCGTCGAGCGTCACCGCGCCCATGCCCTTCTCCCGCGCCTCTTCCATGGCGGCGAGGATTCGGCGCGCCTGGCCGACCAGCGCCTCGGACGGCGTGAAGATCTCGTTGGCGAGCGCCACCTGCTTGGGGTGGATCGCCCATTTGCCCGCGCAGCCCAGCGTCTGCGCCCGGCGCGCCTGCGCCCGGTAGGCGTCGTCGTCGGAAAAGTCGCCGAACGGCCCGTCGATGGGCAGCACGCCATGCGCCCGGCAAGCCGCGACCATCTGCACCAGCGGATAGTGCCAGGGATCGTTCATGTGGAAGGCGCGGTCCGTGTCTCCCGCCGCGCCGAGCAGCATGCCGTAATGCTCCTGGGTCCCCCCGATGCCGGTCACCGCCATGCCCATGGAGGCGGCATAGTCCGCGACGCCGAAATGCACCGACTGCAGCCGCTTCGTCGCCTGCACCATCTCCTTCATGTTGGTGAGGCCGAGCGCGGTTTCCATGATGATCTCGAAGCCGATGCGCTTCGTGCGCCCCATGGCGTTCTCGGCCTGGGTGACCAGCATGTCGATGGCGTAGAGGTCGGCGCCGGTGCCGGCCTTCGGGATCATGATGAGGTCGAGGCGGTCGCCGCCCTTCTCGATCAGGTCGACCACGTCGCGGTAGCAGAAGTGCGTGTCGAGGCCGTTGATCCGCACCGAGACGGTCTTCGTGCCCCAGTCGATGTCGTTGAGCGCGGCGATGACGTTCGCGCGCGCCTTCGGCTTCTCGGCGGGGGAGACGGAGTCCTCGAGGTCGAGATTGATCACGTCCGCGGCGCTCTTCGCCGCCTTCTCGAAGATTTCCGGCCGCGAGCCCGGAACGAACAGCTGCGACCTGTTCGGACGTGCGGGCGGTGCTGGAATGTCCGTGAAACTCATGACGCTCTCGATGCCCCCTCTGGCGCGCTTCTGGATGATAGCCCGGCGGACGGCGTGCGCGACGGCCGCCCGCGCGCCGGCCATCTGGCGCACGACCGGTGGCGCCGGACACTAAGCGCGCGGGGGCAAGGCGTCAACGCCGCCGCGCCAGCGAGCGGCGTCATGAAAGGACCCCCGCCGCGCCAGCGAGCGGCGTGCTCTCAGGCTCCCCGGCGCGCCAGCGGGTGACGCTCCTCCACGATGGCGCGCAGCCGCGCATCAAGCACATGGGTGTAGATCTCCGTCGTCGAGATGTCGGCGTGGCCGAGCAGCGTCTGGATCGCGCGCAGGTCCGCGCCATGAGCCAGGAGATGCGTGGCGAAGGCGTGCCGCAGGACATGGGGCGACACCCTCTCCGGGTCGATCCCGGCCGCGACGGCGAGATCCTTCAGCATCCGGTGGACGCTGCCGCGCGGCAGGTGGCCGGGCCCGCCCCGCGCCGGGAAGAACCAGGGGCTCTCGCCGCCGCCAGGCTCCGGCGCGAGGAACGCAGGCCGCAGGGGCAGATAGGCCGCGATCGCCTCGCGCGCCGCAGCACCGAGCGGCACGATACGCTCCTTGCCGCCCTTGCCGCGGATCAGCAACATCTCCGGACCCTTCTTCACCGCCGAGGCGGGCAGGGTCACCAGCTCGGAAATCCGCATGCCCGTCGCGTAGAGCAGCTCCACGAGGCACAGCAGCCGAGCCCCCTTCGGCCCTGGTATCGCGCGCGCAGCGGCGAGCAGCGCGTCAACCTCCCCCTCGCTCAGGCTCTTCGGCAGGCTGCGGGCGCGCGCCGGGCCCTCCAGCGTCGCCGCCGGATTGTCGCCCCGCACCCCCTCCTCGTAGAGGAAGCCGAAGAACTGCCGCACCGCCGCGAGCCGCCGCCGCCGCGTCGCGGGGGCAAGCCCCTCCGCCCCCATCGCGTCGAGCCAGGCCTCGAGATCGGCACGCTCCGCCGCCTCCGGCCCGCTCTGCCCCCTTGCGGCGACGAAGGCCGCAAGGTCGCCGAGGTCGCGGCCATAGGCGGCGAGCGTGTTCGCGCTCGCCCCGCGTTCGGCGCTCAGCATTTCCAGAAAGGCCTCGACCCGGCCGCTCGCCGCGTGCGCGCGCGCGGGCCGGGCCATGGCGCTCAGCGGCCTGCGAAGGCGGGTACGGCCAGCATCGCCTCGACCGCGAGCGCCCGCGCCTCCGCCTTGAAACCGGCCATGTCGAGGGCGCGCACCGCCGCCGCGATCCGGTCGGCGTCGGTGTCCGCGAGCGGACGGCCGCCCAGCACGTCCATGGCGCGCAGCACCGTCTCGCCGCGGCTGCCCGCGCGGGCCGCGTCCATCAGCTCCATGACGTCCGTACCGCCGTTGGCGTTCAGGGGACGCGACAGGTCGAAGGCGTCGAGCAGGGCGATGCGGCGCAGGCCCGGCGGGCTCGTCCCCAGCATCGTGGCCAGAGCAGGCGTGCGCGCAAGCGGCGTCTGCGGGTCGGCGACGAGCAGCAGCGCTTCCAGTTCCGCCTCGCGGGCGGGCTCTGCCGGCGCCGGCGCCTCGAACCAGTCGTAGGCGCGCGCGAGATTGCCGCCTGCCACCGCGGCCTCGACCATCAGGCCGCGCAAGCCCGGATCGTCCGCCATGACGGGCAGGTCCTTGGCTGCGGGCTCCGCCAGCGCAGCGTCGAGCGCGATCCGCTCCCGCGCCGCGCCGTCGCCCATCAGGCGGGTGACGGCAGCGATGCGGTCAGCCGGGCTTGCCGCCGCGAGCGCCGCCGCGCGCGCCTGGGCCAGCGGGCCGCGCCGGTCCGCCGGAACCTCCGCCAGCCGCCGGGCCACCTCGTCCGCGTCGATGCGGGCGAGCGACCACGCCTCCACCGCAAGCACGGCGGCATCAGCCGGTCCGTCGGCGGCGGCGAGCAGGGCAGGCACATATGCCGCCGGCACCCCCTGCCCGCGCCGGAGCGGCAGCGTCCCGTCGGCGGACCGCAGCATCGCAAGGTGCAGCGGCGTCATCTCGGTGTAGGCCGGAACCTCGCTCTCGAAGTCGAACAGCAGCCGGTCCATCAGCAGGTAATAGGCAGGGTCCTGCACCCCGCCCTCGCGCAGAAGCTCCGTCTCGAAAAGCGCCTCGGCCTCGTTGCCGGCCAGCGCCGCGCAATAGCCACGAACCTTCGTCCAATAGGGGTCGGCCCCGACCGGGCTCTGCCCCACCTCGTCGGCAAGCGAACAGGCGGCTTCGGCATTGCCGTCGAGCAGCGCCGCATCCGCGGCCATCCGGCGCAGCTTCGGATCCTCGCCCGCGAGCGCGCGCGCAAGGCGGGCGGCCTCGTCGGCGCGTCCGAAACGTTGCAGGGCCGCGACCCGGCGCTCGCCGAAGCGGGCGGCGCGCCCGTCCGGCGGCTCGGCGCCGGTCAGCAACAGCCGCGCCATCAGCGTATTCATGCTGCGCGCCGTGGGGTGCGGCTCGACCCGCTCCAGCAGTCCGGAGATCAGGTTGCCGCGCTGGCCGAGCCAGAGATCCGCGCCCAGACCCTCGGCTCCGCGGGCCGTCAGGTCCGCAGCTGCGCCGCTCATCGCGCCCAGCCGCTCCACCGCCACGCCCTCGATGGGACGGTCGAACACCGGCGCGGTGCCGGGCACGGGCGCGCCCTCGCGGGCCGCGGGCGGGAGGATGACAAGCGGGCCCTTGCGCGGTGCCTCGGCAGCCGGCGCGGGCTGCACTTGCTGCACGGGCTGGGCTGCGCCTTGCGGCGGCGGCACGGACTGCGCGGCCGCGGGCAGGGCACCGGCAAGGGTCAGCGCCAAGCCGAGAGCGAATGCTCCGCCCCGGCTCATTTCTGCCACCGCTCGGCGGGAATGGGCTTCTCGACCTGTTGGGAGGGTGCCGGCACATCGATGACGAACAGGGCGCCGATGCCGAACCCGATCAGCAGGATGAGCAGGAAGAAGAGATAGCGCATGGAGGGCCCCGGCCGGTCTGGTCGCGTCCGATTCGTTCCGCAGTGTATAGGACGGGACCCGTGGCGAAAACGAGGCTGGCCCAAAGACACCAGCTTCTGGCTCCGGCTTCTGGCTCCGGCTTCTGGCGCGCCCGGCGGTTTTCGCGTAAAGCTCCGATCCATGACGCAGGATGCACTCTACGACCGCCTGAAGGCCGCGCTTCCCTCCGACCGCTCCATCGTTCTCGTCGGCCTGATGGGGGCGGGGAAGTCGTCGATCGGGCGGCGGCTGGCGAAGAAGCTCGGTCTGCCCTTCAGCGACGCCGACGCCGAGATCGAGGCGGCGGCCGGCCAGTCCATCGCCGACATCTTCGCCGCCCACGGCGAGGAGGAGTTTCGCGCCGGGGAGCGCAAGGTCATCGCCCGCTTGCTGGCCGAACGCCACGGCGTGCTGGCGACGGGCGGCGGCGCCTTCATGAGCGAAGAGACCCGCGACCGCATTGCCGAGCGGGGCATTTCCGTCTGGCTCAAGGCCGACCTCGACCTGCTGCACAAGCGCACCGCGCACCGCACGCACCGGCCGCTGCTGCGCACCGCGGACCCGCGCAAGGTGCTGTCCGACCTGATCGACGCCCGCTATCCGGTCTATGCGCTGGCCGACGTGACCGTGGAGAGCCGCGACGCCCCCCACGAGGAAGGTGTCGCCTCGGTCGCAAGTGCCCTTCTCCGCCATCTCGAACAGAAACGGGGGTCCGCATGACGGTTTCCGATACGGCTGCCCCGGCGCCCGGCACCGCGGAGGCGGGCCAGACCGAAACGGTCCATGTCGCACTGGGCGCACGTGCCTACGACATCCGCATCGGGTCGGGGGTGAGCGCGGAACTGCCCGCCCGCCTGAAGGCGCTGTCGCGCCAGACCCGCGTTGCCATCGTCAGCGATGAGGCGGTCGCCGCGCAGCATCTCGCGCCGCTTGTCGATGCGCTCGCCGCCGCCGGGTACGAGGCGGTGCCGATCCTCGTGCCGCCGGGCGAGACGTCGAAGCGGTTCGGCACGCTGGAGGACGTCCTCGACCGCCTACTCGAGGCGCGGGTGGAACGCCGGGACCTCGTCGTTGCGCTTGGCGGCGGCGTGGTGGGCGACCTGACGGGGTTTGCGGCCAGCATCCTGCGGCGCGGCGTGCGCTTCGTGCAGGTGCCGACCACGCTCCTTGCGCAGGTCGACAGCTCGGTGGGCGGCAAGACCGGCATCAACACGCGCCACGGCAAGAACCTCGTCGGCACCTTCCACCAGCCCTCGCTCGTGCTGGCCGACACCGACCACCTCGCGACGCTGCCCGACCGGGAGATGCGCGCGGGCTATGCCGAGGTCGTGAAATACGGCCTCATCGGCGACGCACCCTTCTTCGCCTGGCTGGAGGAGAAGGGCGCGCGCGTGCTCGCCCGCGAGACCGGCCCGCTCGTCCGCGCGGTCGCCACGAGCTGCCGCGCCAAGGCCGCGACGGTCGCCGCCGACGAGACCGAGCAGGGCGCCCGCGCACTGCTCAACCTCGGCCACACCTTCGGCCACGCGCTGGAGGCGGAGACCGGATATTCCGCCCGCCTGCTGCATGGCGAGGCGGTGGCGATCGGCATGGTGCTGGCCTTCGACCTGTCCGCCGATCTCGGCCTCGCGCCGCGCGCCGACGCCGACCGGGTGCGGGCGCACCTCAAGGCGGCGGGCCTTCCCGTCTCGATTGCCGACATTCCGGGCGGACCACTGGCGGTAGAGCGGCTGGTCCACCATATGCAGCAGGACAAGAAGGTCGTGGGGGGCACGCTCACGCTCATTCTTGCGCACGGCATCGGCCGCGCCTTCACCACGCAGGACGTGGAGACAGCCGCGATCGCGGCGCGTCTGGCTGCGGACGGTGCTGCAAGCGCGTGACCCGACTGTGCCGGCCGGGCCGGCAGTTCCTGCCCTGCATGTACCTTCCTGATCGCAACCTACGGCACGGCTCATGGACCTGACCCTTATCCTTTTCCTCGGCGCGATCGTTGCGCTGCTCGTTCTTTCCGGCTTCTTCTCCGGCTCCGAAACCGCACTGACAGCGGTGAGCCGGGCGCGCATGCATGCGCTGGAAAAGCAGGGCGACCACGCCGCCCGCCGGGTGCTGCACCTGACCGAGGACAAGGAGCGGCTGATCGGCGCCATCCTGCTCGGCAACAACCTCGTGAACATCCTTGCCTCGGCGCTGGCGACGAGCCTCTTTCTCAAGCTCTTCGGGGATGCGGGCGTGGCCTATGCGACGCTGGTGATGACCGCGCTGGTCGTCATCTTTGCCGAGGTGCTGCCCAAGACCTTCGCCATTGCCTTCCCGAACAAGGTCGCGCGGGTGGTCGCCACCCCGATCATGGTGATCGTCGCCCTGTTCACGCCCGTGTCGGCAGCCGTGCAGGCGATCGTGAGCCGTGTCCTCGGCCTCTTCAACGTGCGCACCGAGGAAGAGCACATCCCCGTGCACGAGGAGATCAAGGGCACCATCGATTATCACCATGCCGAGGGCGCGGTGGTGAAGGACGAGCGCGACCGTTTCGGCGGCCTGCTGAACCTGCGCACGCTGGAGGTGTCGGAGGTGATGGTGCACCGCAAGAGCATGGTGATGCTCAATGCCGACCTGCCGCCCGACCAGCTTGTCCGCAAGATCGTGCGCAGCCCCTTCACGCGCATCCCGGTCTGGCGCGACAACCCGGAGAACATCATCGGCGTGATCCACGCAAAGGACGTGCTGCGGGCGCTGTCCAGCGGCGAGGTCACGATGGAGACCCTCGACATCTCGCGGATCGCGCGCCAGCCCTGGTTCGTGCCCGACACGACCTCGCTCGCCGAGCAGCTCGACGCCTTCCTCAACCGCCGCCAGCACTTCGCCCTCGTGGTGGACGAATATGGTGCGCTGCAGGGCCTCATCACGCTGGAGGATATCCTCGAGGAGATCGTGGGCGAGATCACCGACGAGCACGACGTCGAGGTGGCGGGCGTCGAGCAGCAGCCGGACGGTAGCTTCATCGTCGACGGCACGGTGGCGATCCGCGACCTCAACCGGTCGCTCGACTGGTCGCTGCCCGATGACGAGGCGACGACGGCCGCCGGACTTGTCATTCACGAGGCGAGGGCGATCCCGGAGAAGGGACAGACCTTCACCTTCTACGGCTACCGCTTCCAGGTGCTGGAACGTCAGCGCAACCAGATCACGCTGCTGCGCATCACGCCCTTGCGCAACCGGGACCGCGCAACTCCCCGGTGACCGGCAGGCGCCGGCGCCGTGCCCGGGGACGTCCGCGGTCCCGTTCGCAGGCGGCTCAGGCGGCCCTTCGGCGCAGCGCCATGACCGGGCTGCGCACGTCCCTCCCGGCGGCGGCCGCCCGGAAATACCGGATCACGAAGACGCGCAGGGCGGAGGTGAAGCCTCCGCTCCGGTCCTGCTGCGCCACTTCCGTACACACGTCATGCAGCGAGAGGTCTTCCCGCATGCATATGTCCTCAAGCGCCTCCCAGAGTTCCGGCTCCAGCCGAACACTGGTACGGTGCTCTCCGATCCTCACGTTCCGGCTTATCAACGAAGTGAACATGCAACCAATCCCCGATCTGCACTCCCACTGCAGCACAAGGATGTTCACCGTATACGTGTTGTCAAGACTAACGCACTCTTAGGTAGTATTCTCCAGTATCACCCGGAGACCTCGTCCGGTGTCAGCGCCTTGACCGCGAAAGCGTGGACGGGCCCCGCCAGCTCGGCAGCCACCGCCGCGTGGATCGCGCGCTGGCGGGCGACACGGGACTGACCCTCGAAGACAGGGGAGACGATCCGCACGCGGAAATGCGTCTCGCCCTCTGGCCGGGCGCCGGCGTGGCCCGCATGGAGGTGCGATTCGTCCACGACCGCGACCTCGGCCGGTGCGAAGGCGGCTTCCAGCTTGCCTTTCAACCGTTCGGCCACACTCATGTCCTAACCTTCCTTCATGACCCCGCCGTGACAGGCCGTGCGCTTGTCTGGCCCTTGTGTGCAAACCATAATCCGGAACCATGGAACGGTCCACGCGCCAGAGCTTCGAGTTCGACATCCGGATCAGCGCCGCCAAGTCCCGCGGCGCGGGACCGCATGCGCATGCGTGCGAGTGGGACGGCTGCACCGCAGCAGGAGAATTCCGCGCGCCCCGCAGCCCGGCCCGGCTGCGCGAATACCGCTGGTTCTGCCTCGATCACGTGCGCGCCTACAACCGTTCCTGGAACTTCTTCGCCGGCTGGGAGGACGGCCAGGTCGAGGACTATGTCCGCAACAATGCCACCTGGCAGCGCCCGACCTGGAAGATGGGCGGCAAGGCGGAGGAGGAAAAGCGCAACGCGCGCTGGACCTACGACGATCTTGCCGACCCGTTGGGCCTCTTCGGGCGCGAGCAGGCGGAAGCAGCTCAGCGCGCGCGAAACGCCGAGGAACCCGATCCGGCCCAGCTTCCGCGGCCGGTCGCCGATGCGCTGGGCGCATTGGACCTTGAACTGCCGCTCACCTTGTCCCAGTTGAAACGGCGGTATAAGGAACTCGTGAAGCGCTTCCATCCCGACGCCAATGGCGGGGATCGCGGCGCGGAAGACCAGCTCAGGCGGGTGATCTGGGCCTATGGTCTTCTCAAGGGCAGCCGCTATGTCCGGTCGTGAGGCCGGAAGGCCGCCCCGCGAGGGATGCATCGTCCGCACGCCCGGCCCCGCAGGGGCAGCGGACCCGAACCCGGCCTGCCACGGTGGCGGGCCCCAGGAAAGACGCTCAGAACATGGCTCATGATTTCCCCGAGACCGCGCCCGCCGGGCCCGACACGCAAGTGTCCGTGCGCGAGGTGTTCGGCATCGACACCGACCTGACGGTCCCGGCCTTCAGCGAAGGCAACGAGTACGTTCCGGACCTCGACCCCACCTATCGCTTCGACCGGGAGACGACGCTCGCCATCCTCGCGGGCTTCGCCCACAACCGGCGGGTGATGATCCAGGGCTATCATGGCACCGGCAAGTCCACGCATATCGAGCAGGTGGCCGCGCGCCTGAAATGGCCGTGCATCCGGATCAACCTCGACAGCCACATCAGCCGCATCGACCTCGTCGGCAAGGACGCCATCGTTCTGCGCGACGGCAAGCAGGTGACGGAGTTCCGCGAGGGCATCCTGCCCTGGGCGCTGCAGCATCCGACCGCGCTCGTGTTCGACGAGTACGACGCTGGCCGCCCGGACGTCATGTTCGTGATCCAGCGGATCCTCGAGGTCGAGGGCAAGCTGACCCTACTCGACCAGAACCGCGTCATTCGGCCGCACCCGGCCTTCCGGCTGTTTGCGACGGCGAACACGGTGGGTCTCGGCGACACGACGGGCCTCTATCACGGCACGCAGCAGATCAACCAGGGCCAGATGGACCGCTGGAACATCGTGGTCACGCTGAACTATCTGCCGCACAGCGCCGAGACGGAGATCGTCCTGGCCAAGAACCCCGCCTACGACACGGACGAGGGGCGCAAGACGGTCAGCGCGATGGTGCGCCTCGCCGACCTGACGCGCACCGCCTTCGTGAACGGCGACCTGTCCACGGTCATGAGCCCGCGCACGGTCATCACCTGGGCGGAGAACGCGCGCATCTTCGGCGACGTGGCCTTCGCCTTCCGCGTGACGTTCCTCAACAAGTGCGACGAGCTCGAGCGCGCGACGGTGGCGGAGTTCTACCAGCGGTGCTTCGGCAAGGAGCTGCCGGAATCGGTGCTCGTCCAGCTGAAATGACGGCAGACCGCACCACCGACGCCGCGAAGGAGGCGCTCGCCACCACGCTCCGCACCATCGCGGAGGATGCGGAGGTGGCGGTGACCTTCGCAAAGGACACGCCCGGCATCCGGGGTGCGCGCGTCCGGTTGCCGAACCTTGCAGGCAAGCTCGACGCCGCCGAGGCCGCGCGCCTGCGCGGACTGGCGGATTCCTACGCGCTCAGGCTCAAGCATCACGACGACGTCACCCACCGGCACTTCCTGCCTGAAAGTGCGGCGGCACGCAGCATCTTCGACGCCATGGAGCAGGCCCGTTGCGAGGCGATCGGCGCGACCGAGATGCCGGGTGTCTCCGACAACCTGCTCGCCGCGCTCGAACACCGCTGCCAGGAGAACGGGTACGAGGCGATCCGCGGCCGGGACGAGGCGCCGCTTTCGGACGCTCTGGCGCTGATCCTGCGGGAACGCCTGACCGGCGCGAAACCGCCGGAGGCCGCCACCGCGCTCGTCGAGGCGTGGCGCCCCTGGGTGGAGCAGAAGGGGGCGGACGCGCTGTCCCGCCTTACCGACCTCCTCTACGACCAGTCGAACTATGCCCGCGCCGCGCGCGACCTGCTGCACGACCTCGACATGGCGGAGCAGTTGAGCGAGGAGCCGGAAGAGTCGTCCGACGAGGACGGCGACCAGCCAGACCAGGACGACGGCCAGTCGCCCGAGGACGGGGCCGGCGAGGAAGGCGCCGAGAGCGAGCAGGGCGTCGAACAGGATGCCGCCGCGACCGAGACGGAGGAGACCGACGGCGGCTCCGACGAGGAAGTCGAGCTCGAGGGCATGGACTCCGACGCCCAGGCCGACGGCGAGGAAAGCGCCGAGGGCCGCCGCCCGCAGCGCCCCAACGATCCGTGGGGCGACCTCCTGAACGAGCCGTCCTACCGCGTCTTCACGACCGCCTTCGACGAGACGGTGGCTGCCGACGAGCTGTGCGACCCGGAGGAACTCACCCGCCTGCGCGCCTATCTCGACCAGCAACTCTACGCCCACCAGGGCGTCGTCTCCCGGCTCGCCAACCGGCTCCAGCGCCGCCTGCAGGCGCAGCAGAACCGCTCCTGGGACTTCGATCTCGAAGAGGGCCTGCTCGATGCGGCCCGCCTCAGCCGCGTGGTCACCGACCCGATGCACCCCTTGTCCTTCAAGATCGAGCGGGACATGGATTTCCGCGACACCGTCGTCACCATCCTGCTGGACAATTCCGGCTCGATGCGCGGCCGGCCGATCACGGTCGCGGCCATGTGCGCCGACATCCTCGCGCGCACGCTGGAACGCTGCGGCGTGAAGGCGGAGATCCTGGGCTTCACGACACGCGCCTGGAAGGGCGGCCAGTCGCGGGAGCAATGGCTTCAGGCCGGCAAGCCGCCGACGCCCGGCCGCCTCAACGACCTGCGCCACATCGTCTACAAGGCTGCCGACGCGCCCTGGCGGCGGGCCCGCCGCAATCTCGGCCTGATGATGCGCGAAGGTCTGCTGAAGGAGAACATCGATGGCGAGGCGCTGCTCTGGGCGCACCGGCGCCTTCTGGCCCGTCCCGAGCAGCGGCAGATCCTGATGGTGATTTCCGACGGCGCGCCGGTCGACGATTCGACGCTCTCCGTCAACGCCGGCAATTATCTCGAGCGGCACCTGCGGCAGGTCATCGAATGGATCGAGACGAAGAGCCCCGTGGAACTGATCGCCATCGGCATCGGGCACGACGTGACGCGCTACTACCGCCGCGCCGTGACGATCGTGGACGCCGACCAGCTTGGCGGCGCGATGACGGAGCAGCTGGCGTCCCTGTTCGAGGAGGAGGGCCGGACAGGCCCTGCCGCCGGCTCCCGCAGCCGCCGCAGCCGCGCGGCCTGATGCGGCGCGCGGGCCTTCTCGCGGCCGCCCTCTGCGTGGCGCTCGCCGCACCGCTTCCCGCCATCGCAGCCGAGGCCGCACCGATCGAGGTGACGGCCCGGCCCATCGCCCTCGATCCCGAGAAGCCCGACCGCACCGACTTCGGGAAGCTCGAATACGTGGGCGGGCTCGTCCTGTCCTCCTCCGACGCCCGGTTCGGCGGCATTTCGGGCCTGGAGATCTCCGAAGACGGAGCGGACCTCGTCGCCATCTCCGACCGCGGCACATGGTTCACCGCGCGGCTGGAGAGCGATGAATCGCACCGCCCGGTCGCCATCTCGGATGCCCGCATCTCGCCGCTGCTCGCCCCCAACGGCAAGCCGGTGCGCGACGGCGACCACGACGCCGAGGGGCTGATGCGCACGCCTTCCGGCGACATGCTCGTCTCCTTCGAGCGGCGGCACCGCATCTGGCGCTACCCCTTCGCGGCGCAGGGTCCGGAGGCGGTTCCGGTTCCGGTCGACACTCCGGCGGTGCTCGCCCGGTTCAATTTCAACGAAGGCGTGGAGGCGCTGGCGCTCAGGCCGGACGGGGGGCCCGATGGGCGCATCGTGGCCTTTTCCGAGCGCACCGAGACGCCCGGGGGCGACATCATCGGCCTCATCCAGACACGGGATGGGTTCGAGGGGCTGACCGTCGCGCCCGCAGGCCGCTACCACATTACCGACGCGGCCACTCTTGCGGACGGCCGTCTCGTCCTGCTGGAGCGGCGCTTCACCCTGATCGGCGGCGTGGGGATGCGGATGCGCCTGCTGGCGCCGACAGACCTCACGCCGGGTGCGCACATCGAGGGGGAGGAATTGATCGATCTGCCCGCACGCTACGCCATCGACAACATGGAGGCGCTGGCAAGCCGCGCGATGCCCGATGGCTCAACGCTGCTATACGTGATGTCGGACGACAATTTCAGCCCGCTGCAGCGCACGCTGCTGCTGGTGTTCCGGGTTCCCGCCACGCCCTGAGGTACCGCGCCGCGCGGGACAAAAGAAACGCCGCCGGCGCCCATCGGGCCGGCGGCGATGTCTTTCGGGGGTGTGCCTGCGCGGCTCAGGCCGCAGCGACGGCCTTCTGCACTTCGCGCTTCAGCTTGAGCGCGTTCGGCGAAAGCTCTTCGGCCCGCGCCTTCAGCAGATAGGCGTCGAGGCCGCCCACCTTGTCCACCGTGCGCAGCGCCGCCATGGAGATGCGCAGCTTCACGGACCGGTTCAGCGACTCGCTCGCCAGCGAGACCGTGTTCAGGTTCGGCAGGTAGCGCCGACGCGTCTTGTTGTTCGCGTGGCTCACATTGTTGCCGGTCATGACGGCCTTACCCGTCAGCTCGCACCGCCGTGCCATGGGTCATTCCTCGCAAAAACAGGTCGGAGGGGGCGCGTCGCGCGCGCCCGCCGGAATTCGAGCGGTCGCTATAGGCGGAAAGCGGCAACGCCGTCAAGACGTGCGGTCGGTTTCCCCGCCCGATTCTCCGGCAAAAAGATCGAGAAGCCGCCGCGCCTCCTCCGCGGGCAGCCCGCGCGCGCCCGCCACCGCGCGTTCCGCCGCAGGCAGCGCCGCTGCAACGCTCTCATGCGCCTGGAACCGCTCCATCAGACCTTCGCGGATTTCGGCCCAGAGCCAGCTTTTCGCCTGCGCCGCCCGCAACGCGGCGAGCCCGCCGCCGGACGCGATGGCGTCCCGGTGCGCCTCGACCGCCGCCCAGACGTCCTCGAGGCCCGTGCCCTTCAGCGACGACACCCGCATCGCCCGCGGCGTCCACTCCGCCGTGCGCGGCCTCAGCATCCTCAGCGCGGCGGCATAGTCCGCTTCGGACCGCTTGGCCGCCGCCTCCAGGTCGCCGTCCGCCTTGTTCACGATCACCAGGTCGGCAAGCTCCATGATCCCGCGCTTGATGCCCTGCAGTTCGTCGCCGCCGCCGGGCGAGAGCAGCAGCAGGAACATGTCCGTCATGTCGGCGACCGTCGTTTCCGACTGGCCGACGCCCACCGTCTCGACGATCACCACGTCGAAGCCCGCCGCTTCCACCAGCAGCATCGCCTCGCGTGTCCGCCGGGCGACCCCGCCCAGTTGCCCCGCCGAGGGCGAGGGCCGCACGAAGGCCGCCGGATCGCGCGCCAGCGTCTCCATCCGCGTCTTGTCGCCGAGGATCGAGCCGCCCGACCGCGCCGAGGACGGATCGACCGCCAGCACCGCGATCCGCTTGCCCTGCGCGATCAGCATGCCGCCCAGCGCCTCGATGAAGGTCGACTTGCCGGCGCCGGGCGGGCCGGAGAGGCCGAGGCGCACCGCCCGCCCGGTCTGCGGCAGGACGCGGGCGAGCAGCGCTTCCGCCGCGCGCCTGTGATCGGCACGGGTCGATTCCACCAGCGTGATCGCGCGGGCCAGTGCGCGCCGGTCGCCTGCCAGGACGCCGTCGGCCAGCGCCTTTTCGTCCAGATCGCTCACGCGGGGATCCCTCCGTCCCGTCCCTCGCCGCCGCCTCTGCGGGCGTGAATCGGCTTGCAGGCGCCGAGACTAGCCGCAATGCCCCCTGCCGCTCCACCGCTTGTGTTACGCCCCCCGCAGAACCACATCGGGCAGCACAGGAGACCCGGTCCCCTGGCGAAACTTGTCCCCGGCGACGGAAACCGTGGTAAAAGACCGTTCAATGTTCGGGTTTCCCGCGATGGAAGGGGTATGCCATGGCTTTCCCGACGCATGAATCACCGTTTTGCCGCTTTCGGACCGCGTTCGCCGGGCTTCTGGCCGCCCTGACGCTCGCCACGGCTGCCTACGCGGCCGAGGATCGGGTCGCGCTCGGCTACGAGATGAATGTCGGCGGCTTCCGGGTCGGCGATCTCAGTGTCGAGGCGAAGCTGACGGCAGACAGGTACCACGCCGGTGTGCAGATGAACTCGCGCGGCCTGATCGGTGCGCTCTACGACGCGCAGGTCGATGCGACCGCGAACGGTCTGCGCGGCTCTGACGGAACGCTGCAGCCGACGCGGTTCGAACGGACACTGAACGACGGGGGCGCGCCCGAAATCCTGCGCATCGGCTTTGCCGGCGACCTTCCTGTCGCTGTGGAGCGGGAACCGGACGAGGGCGAGGACGTCTTCCGCATGGGACCGGAGGACCGGCGCGCCTCCCTCGACCCGGCGAGCGCGCTGGTCGCGCTGATGCTGCCGGCCGGCGCCAATCCCTGCGACCGGCGCATCCCGGTGTTCGACGGCAAGCGGCGCTACGACTTCGTGCTCGCCCCGCTCGACCCCGACGCCCCCGCGGCTGGCGCCACACCCTCGGATACCGAGGGCCTCGTCGCCTGCCGCGCGCAATACGAACGGATGGCCGGCTTCTCCGCCAAGCAGATGGCCAAGGATCCCCTGCCGCCGATCGACGCCTGGTTCCGGCCCGTCGCGGGCGGGCGCTACTACGTGCCCGTGATGGTGACGGGGCGGACGCCCGTCGGCGTCGCCGTGCTCAAGAACACGCGGCTCGAGGTCGGCCCCGCCACGCGCGCGGCCAGCGCCGACTGAACCTGCCACCGGCGATGCGCTCTCGGGCGGCTCAGGCCGCCTGGGGGCGTTTCGCGCGGATCAGCGACAGAACCTCGGCGGCCGCCTTCGGGATATTGGTGCCCGGCCCGAAGATCGCGGCCACACCCTCAGCCTTCAGCGCATCGTAGTCCTTCGACGGGATCACGCCCCCGCACACCACCAGGATGTCTTCGGCACCCTTGTCCTTCAGCGCCTCGATGAGTTGCGGCACCAGCGTCTTGTGGCCCGCCGCCTGGCTGGACACGCCGATCACGTGCACGTCGTTGTCGATGGCGTCCTGTGCGGCCTCCTCCGGCGTCTGGAAGAGCGGGCCCACGTCGATGTCGAAGCCGATGTCGGCGAAGGCCGTCGCGATCACCTTCGCGCCGCGGTCGTGGCCGTCCTGACCCATCTTCACGACGAGCATCCGCGGGCGGCGGCCCTCCTCCCGGGCGAACGCCTCGACGTCCTTGACGATGGTTTCGTAGCCCGCGTCGCCCTCGTAGGCCGCGCCATAGACCCCGGTGATCGAGCGGATCTCGGCCTTGTGGCGGCCATAGACCTTTTCCATCGCCAGCGAGATCTCGCCCACGGTCGCGCGCGCCCGCGCGGCATCCACGGCGGCGGCGAGCAGGTTGCCCTCGCCCGTCTCCGCGGCTCTGGTCAGCGCGTCGAGCGCGGCCTGGCAGGCCGCCTCGTCGCGGCTCCCGCGTACGCTCTCCAGCCGCCGGATCTGCGCATCGCGCACCTTGGCATTGTCGATGTCGAGGATCTCGAACGGCGCGTCGGCCTCGGCGGTGTACTTGTTGACGCCGACGATCACCTCCTCGCCGCGGTCGATGCGGGCCTGCCGGCGTGCGGCGGCCTCCTCGATGCGCAGCTTGGGCATCCCGCTCTCGACCGCCTTGGTCATGCCGCCCAGCCCTTCGACCTCCTCGATCAGCTTCCAGGCTTCCGCGGCGAGGCTCTCGGTCAGGCTCTCGACATAGTAGGACCCGCCCAGCGGATCGACCACGTTCGTCACGCCCGTCTCGTGCGCGAGAATGAGCTGCGTGTTGCGCGCGATGCGGGCCGAAAACTCGGTCGGCAGCGCGATGGCCTCGTCGAAGGAGTTGGTGTGCAGCGACTGTGTGCCGCCCAGCACCGCGGCCATCGCCTCGAACGCCGTGCGCACGATGTTGTTGTAGGGATCCTGTTCGGTCAGGCTGACGCCGCTCGTCTGGCAGTGGGTACGCAGCATCATGGAGCCCGGCTTCTTCGCGCCGAAGTCCTTCATGATCTTCGCCCACAGCATCCGCGCCGCGCGCAGCTTGGCGACCTCCATGAAGAAGTTCATGCCGATCGCGAAGAAGAACGACAGCCGCCCCGCGAAGGCGTCGACGTCCAGCCCCTTGGCGGTCGCCGCGCGCACATACTCCATGCCGTCGGCCAGCGTGAACGCCAGCTCCTGCACCGCCGTCGCGCCCGCCTCCTGCATGTGGTAGCCGGAGATCGAGATGGAGTTGAAGCGCGGCATCTTCTCCGCCGTGTAGGCGATGATGTCGGCCACGATCCGCATCGAGGGCGCGGGCGGGTAGATGTAGGTGTTGCGGACCATGAACTCCTTGAGGATGTCGTTCTGGATGGTGCCGGAGAGCTGCTCCGCGGCGACACCCTGTTCCTCGCCCGCGACGATGAACATGGCGAGCGTCGGGATCACCGCGCCATTCATGGTCATCGAGACCGACATCTCGTCGAGCGGGATGCCGTCGAACAGGATCTTCATGTCCTCGACGCTGTCGATGGCGACGCCCGCCTTGCCGACGTCGCCCACCACGCGCGGATGGTCGCTGTCATAGCCCCGGTGGGTGGCGAGGTCGAAGGCGACCGACAGCCCCTTTTGCCCGGCCGCCAGCGCCTTGCGGTAGAAGGCGTTCGACTCCTCCGCCGTGGAGAAGCCCGCATATTGGCGGATCGTCCAGGGCCGGTTCGCATACATCGTCGCGCGCACGCCGCGGGTGAAGGGGAAGACGCCCGGAAGCGTGTCCTCGTGCCCCATCGCCTCCAGGTCGGCTGCGGTGTAGAGCGGCTTCACCGCGATGCCCTCGGGCGTGGTCCAGGTCAGGCTCTCCGGGCTCTTGCCCTTCAGTTCCTTCTCCGCCAGCTTCGCCCAGTCCTCCGGCAGTCCGCTCTTGTCCTTGCTCATCCCTTGGCCCTTTTGCGCAGCGTACGCACCCGCGCGCCTCATCTGCGGCGCCGGGCGCATCTGTTCGGTTTCGGGGGCGCAGTATCGGAAACGCCGCCTCGGGGGTCAAATGCCGGTTTCCCGCGGCCGCCGCAAGCCAGACACATGTCTAGGGCACGCTTGCTTTCGTCCCCGGTAAGGAACAAGTCTCTGCCTGTCATGTCCCGTATCCAGCCGTCGACCTCCCCCCTTCCCGGCCGCGTGACGGCTGTTCTCGGCCCGACCAACACGGGCAAGACCCATTTTGCGCTCGAACGCATGATGGCGCACCGTTCGGGCATGATCGGCCTGCCGCTGCGGCTTCTGGCGCGGGAGGTCTACGACAAGGTCGTCCGCGTGAAGGGGCCCGCCGCCGTTGCGCTCGTCACGGGCGAGGAGAAGATCGTCCCCGCCCACCCCAGCTACTGGGTCTGCACGGTGGAGAGCATGCCCCTCGGCCTCCCGGTCGAATTCCTCGCCGTCGACGAGGTGCAGCTTGCCACCGACGCCGAGCGCGGCCACGTCTTCACCGACCGCATCCTGCGCGCCCGCGGCAGCGCCGAGACCATGCTGATGGGGTCTGAGACGATGCGCCCCGTCCTGCGCGCCCTGCTGCCCGAGGCGCAGTTCGTCTCCCGGCCCCGCTTTTCCGAACTGGCCTATGCGGGGGGCAAGAAACTCTCGCGTCTGCCGCGACGGTCCGCCATCGTCGCCTTCTCCGCCAACGAGGTCTATGCGATCGCCGAACTGATACGCCGCCAGCGCGGCGGCGCGGCGGTCGTGATGGGCGCCCTCAGCCCCCGCACGCGCAACGCGCAGGTGGCGCTCTACGAAAGCGGCGAGGTCGATTTTCTCGTCGCCACCGACGCCATCGGCATGGGCCTCAACATGGACGTGAGCCACGTCGCCTTCGCCGCAACGGAGAAGTTCGACGGCCGCACCACCCGCCCGCTCGCCGCGCCCGAGATGGCGCAGATCGCCGGACGCGCCGGACGCCACATGTCCGACGGCACCTTCGGCGTCACCGGCAGCGCGGGCGAGCCCGATCCGGAGATCGTCGCGCAGATCGAGGATCACCGTTTCGATCCCGTCCGCGTCCTGCAATGGCGCAACAGCCACCTTGCGCCCGCGTCGCTCGACGCGCTTGTCGCCAGCCTGGAGGTGCCGTCCGGTCACCCGATGCTCGCCCGCGGGCGGGAAGCCGGCGACCTCCTGGTGCTCAAGCAGCTTGCCCGCGATCCCGAGGTGCGCCGCCTCGCGGGCGGGCCCGCCGCCGTGCTGAAGCTCTGGGACGTGGCGCAGGTGCCCGATTTCCGCAAGACGCTGTCGGGCGACCACGTCGGCCTTCTGAAGCGCGTCCACGCCCACCTCATGTCCGACCGCGGCACGCTGCCGGAGGACTGGGTGGCGGGCCATGTCGCCCGCCTCGACCGCACCGAGGGCGACATCGATACGCTGGCCGCGCGCATCGCACACACCCGCGTCTGGACCTATATTTCCAACCGTCCGAACTGGCTCGACGACCCGCGCCATTGGCAGGGACGCACGCGCGAGATTGAAGACAGGCTGTCGGATGCGCTACACGAACGGCTCACGCACCGGTTTATCGACCGGCGCACAAGTGTCCTCATGAGGCGTCTGCGGCAGAGAGAAGAGCTCATGGCATCGGTCAGCGATCAGGGCGAGGTTCACGTCGAGGGGGAATATGTGGGCCGTCTCGACGGGTTCGTTTTCACGGCCGACCCCAAGGCTGGGGGCGCGGAAGGCAAGGCGCTGCGCGCCGCCGCGGCAAGTGCGCTGGGGCCTGCGCTCGCGGCGCGCGTCGATGCGCTATGCGCGGCGGAAGACAAGGCGCTCGACTTTACCGAGCAGGCGGGCGTCACCTGGGACGGGCGGCTGATCGCCCGGCTGAAGGCGACCGGCGACATGCTGTCGCCCGCGGTCGAGCCCTTCGTGGACGAGCACATGCCGGCCGACGCGCGCGAGAAGCTCGTCCGCCACCTCGACGACTGGATGCGCCGTCAGGCGCGCGGGCTTCTCGGCCCCCTCTTCGATCTGCGGGAGGCGTCCGACCTCGACGGCCTCACCCGCGGCCTCGCGTTCCAGCTCGTGGAATCGCTGGGCCTCCTCGACCGCGCCGAGGTCGGCGAGACCGTCAAGCAGTTGAGCCAGGAGGACCGCGGCAAGCTGCGCGCCCGCGGCGTGCGCTTCGCGGAATACTCGATCTATGTGCCGGCACTGCTGAAGCCCGCGCCGACGCGGCTGAAGCTCTATCTCTGGGCGCTCGACAAGGGCCTGGGCGAGGTGCCGCCCGCCCCCCCGCCAGGCCTCGTCACCGTGCCGGTCGATCCGGAGATGCCGGAGGGCTACTACGGTGTTGCGGGCTTCCGCGTTTGCGGGCCGCTCGCCGCGCGCATCGACATGACGGAGCGCCTGGCCGACGCCCTGCGCCCGCTCACCAAGCGCGGGCCGGAGAACCCGGAAGGCAGTTTCGAGGCCAATGCCGACCTCATGTCGCTCGTCGGACGCAGCGGGGAGGAGTTTGCCGCCATCCTCCGCAGCCTCGGCTACCAGGCGCAGACCGTCGCCGACGACATGGGCCAGAGCAAGACGCTTTGGCGCCGCAAGGGACCAGGCCGTCCGCGCGGCCGCAGGCCGGAAGGCCAGGCAGCGGCAGAAGGCCAAGGCCAGGGTCAAGGTCAAGGTCAGCGCCAGGGTCAGGGCGAGGGCCACGCGCCGCGCCCGCCGCGCGGCGGCAAGGGACCGCAGAAAGGCAGGCCACGCGGCAAGCCGCACGGTCACAAGCCGCACGGTCACAAGCCGGGCGGGCAGACCGGTTCCGCGCAGCAGGCCGGCGCCGGCCGTCCGCGCCGGGAGGAGAAACCAATCGATCCCGATTCCCCCTTCGCCGCGCTCGCCGATCTCAAGGCCGCGCTGACGCGGCGGTCCTGACCGGAAGCCCTGCCGCTTGCCCCTGCCAGGCGACCCCACGGAAAGCCACCGCGCCGATGCGCAGAGAATCGATCGCTGGCTCTGGTGCGCCCGCTTCTACAAATCGCGCACGCTGGCGGGCAAGGCGGTCGCCTCGGGCCCGTTCAGGCTCAACGGTACGCCCGTCTCCAAGCCGTCGGCGATGGTCAAGCCAGGCGATACCCTGACCTTCACCCACGGGGAGCGCGTGCGCGTCGTGCGCGTGCTGGCGCCCGGACTGCGCCGCAGCCCGGCGCCGGAGGCCCGGACGCTGTACGAGGACCTCTCGCCCCCGCCGCCACAGCGCGATGGAAGCCCCGCTGCCGCCCCGGACGGTGAGCGGGAGAAGGGCACAGGCCGCCCCACCAAGCGGGAGCGGCGTGCGACCGACCGGCTCAAGGGGCTCGACTGACGCCGCATCGGCCCCATATGGCGCTCATGCATCAAGGGAGTGCACAGCCGTGATCGAGAAACTCAAGACCTTCCTGCGGGGACCGGCGGAGACCGCGAGCGAGGTCGCGCAGGACCCCGACACTGCCCTCACGGCGCTGCTGCTCGAGGCGGCGGAGGCCGACGGGGAGGAGGCGCCGGAGGAACTGGATGCGATCCGCACCCTGCTCGCCCGCCGCGGTCACGACCACACCAAGGTCGAGGCGATGATCGCCGAGGCGCGCGGCCAGCGCGCCGCCGCGGGCGGCCTCTTCCGGTTCACGCACGCGGTCAAGACCGCCTGGTCGCCCGAGGAACGGATCGGCCTCGTTGAAATGCTGTGGGAGGTGGTGTACGCAGACGGCCGCGTGGACGACATCGAGGCAGGGCTGATGCGCCGCCTCGGCGGGCTCTTGCACGTGACCGACCGGGACCGCGGCGCCGCTGCGGTCCGGGTTCGCGAGCGGCTCGGCATCGATGGCGGCGGCGCGTGAGCCTGATGTTGTGCAAGCCCCTGATTTCGCGGTCTTTTGTCGAGGAATGACGGCCAGATGACCTATATCGTCACCGACAATTGCATCAAGTGCAAGTACATGGACTGTGTCGAGGTCTGCCCCGTGGACTGCTTCTACGAGGGTGAGAACATGCTCGTCATCCACCCGGACGAGTGCATCGACTGCGGCGTGTGCGAGCCGGAATGTCCCGCCGACGCCATCCGGCCGGACACCGAATCGGGCCTCGAGCAATGGCTGGAGATTAACCGGAAGTATTCCGAAATCTGGCCAAACATCACCGAGAAGGGCGACCAGCCGGCCGACGCAAAGGACTATGACGGGGTTCCCGGCAAGTTCGAGAAGTACTTCAGCGCCGAGCCTGGCGAGGGTTCCTGACGCGCCCCGCATGGACGGCCGCGTGCCGTGCATCAGGCGCATGACGCATTGCGGCATTGCAACATGCGCCTTTGAATTCGCCCCCGATCGTGCTATATAGTTTCCTTGCGCGGTCTATCGGCCCGCGCACAGAGGTGGGTCTCTGTCGAAAACGGCAACTTCACTTGGGCGGGTTCTCTGTCCAGAGGTTTTTGTGCGCGTTTCGCGCGGAAAACCTTGCGGGACAGCCAGTCGGCCCGTGCTGCGCGGCATGAAAGCGCGCGGCAATGACAACGCGATGACAGACGCGTTCTGAAGCGAGGCGAAAAAGTATGGTCAAGTCGACGAAGACGTCGGGCGCTGAGTTCTCCGTCAACGACCATGTGGTCTATCCGACCCATGGCGTGGGCAGGATCACGTCGATCGAGAAACAGGACATCGCGGGCATGTCGCTCGAGCTGATCGTGATCTATTTCGAGCAGGAGAAGATGACGCTGCGCGTGCCGACCTCGAAGATCGCGTCGACCGGCATGCGCAAGCTGTCCTCGCCCTCCATCGTCGAGGATGCGCTGCAGACGCTGAAGGGCCGCGCGCGCGTCAAGCGCACGATGTGGAGCCGCCGCGCGCAGGAGTACGAGACCAAGATCAACTCCGGCGACCTGATCTCGATCGCCGAGGTGGTGCGCGACCTCTACCGGGGCGCGGGCCAGCCGGAGCAGTCCTACAGCGAGCGGCAGCTTTACGAGGCGGCGCTCGACCGGCTCACTCGCGAAGTGGCCGCGGTTCAGAACATTGCCGCGGACGATGCGGCAAAGCGGGTGGAATCGGCGCTTCTCAAGACAGCCGCCTGATCCGGGCAGGTCGCACCCCCGCCGTCTGCGGGGGCGACCGCCGGGACCTGCTGCACATCCTGCCGACGCATGCATGCACGCGCCTCGCAAACCCTGTCCGGTTCGCGGGGCGCGTTTGCGTTTTCGCACCCGACTGTCCCCGATCCCGAACATCTCTTTTTCGTGAGAATGAACTTTTGAAGCGATCCAGAAGTTTGATTCCAGCGTAGACTCGAACGGCGACGCATCGCATCGCCCAAGGATCAAGGGCCCCGGACCAACCAGGCAGGCCCCCGGAATAGGGAAAGGCGAGGCTAGACATGGGTTCGATCGACACACCCGACACGCAGCGCGCCAATCGCCGCTATGTCAAGGAAGCGATGAGCGCGCCGCTGCTCGATCCGGCGCACGAGCTCGAGCTGGCGCGGCGCTGGCGCGAGGACAACGACGAGGCCGCGCTGCACGAACTGACGACCGCCTATCTTCGCCTCGTCATATCCATGGCAGGTCGCTTCCGCAATTACGGGCTGCCCATGGGCGACCTCGTGCAGGAGGGCAATGTCGGCCTGATGCAGGCCGCAGCCCGCTTCGAACCGGACCGCGAGGTGCGTTTCTCCACCTATGCCAGCTGGTGGATCCGCGCAGCGATCCAGGACTATGTGCTGCGCAACTGGTCCATCGTTCGCACGGGGACGACGGCGGCCCAGAAGTCGCTGTTCTTCAACCTGCGCCGCCTGCGGGCGCTGACCGGCGATTCCGGCGCCCAGCATATGACGCCGGAGTCGCGGCAGGAAGTGTCGCGGAAGCTCGGCGTGCGGGAGCAGGACGTGATCTACATGGAATCGCGCCTCGCGGCTTCTGACCGGTCGCTCAATGCGCCCGTGGGCGAGGACGGCGAAAGCCTGGAATGGCAGGACCTGCTCGCCGACACCCGCGAGACGCCGGACGAGATCGTACTCTCCATGCGCGATTCCGAGATCCACGCAGGCTGGATCGCCAAGGCGATGCAGCGGCTGAACCCGCGCGAAGCCATCATCATCAAGGAGCGAAAGCTGCGCGACGACAGTGTGACGCTCGAGGCACTCGGCCGCCAGCTCGGCATCTCCAAGGAGCGCGTCCGCCAGATCGAGCACCAGGCGCTGAAGAAGCTGCGCGCCGCGGTTGTCGATCAGGCCGGCGGCGACCCCCGGCTGCTCGACGCCTACGGCGCGTAAGCGCGGCTACCGCCCTTCCACGACGATCTTGACCCGGTCCCCCGCACGCACAGGGTCGCGGGGGCCCAGTCCGTTGAGGACGCGGAACCGTTCCTCCCGCGCCTCGTCGAACGCCATGCGCCGCGCAAGGGTCTCGACCGTGTCGCTCCGGCGAACGGTGACGACCTGCAGGCGCAGGGGCTTGAGGGCGGCCGCTTCGCGCGCGCCGAGCCTGCGGAACGAGTAGGTTGTCTTGCGGAAGCCTTCCAGAACGGCGGCGGAGGGATTGGGCGGCGCGATCATGATGAAGCGGTAGACCCTGTCCGCCGCCTCGCGGACAGCCACGAACCGGGCGTAGACCTGGCCCCGGTTCGAATTCGCGACCGTCCAGCCCGTCGCTGCCTCCAGGCCGTTCACGCGGATCCGCTCCACCTCACGCAGCGGCAGGTCCTTCTGCCAGATGCGCGTCAGATAGTCCGTCGTGGCGACGGGGCGATCGACCGGCGCGCTGTCCAGGCTGATCGCAGTCCCCTGGGGCCCTTGCGCCGTCACGGCCCGAGAGGAATTTGTCAGCCGGAACCCCTCCGGCACCTCGAACGCGAACCGCAGCACCGGATGCAGGAACTGCCGTCCGCGGATATAGCCTTCCTTGGGATTGTCCCCGTACATCATGCCGTCGATGGCAGCGAGGAAGTCCCCCCGCCGGTCGGGGCGGCCGTCGAACGGCACGCCGGAGGCACGCGCCTCGCCGATCGCAGCCCGCACGCGGTCCGGCGTAGCCGGGTGGGTCGCGAAGAAATCGACCCGGTTGGGATCGTAGTCGGTCTTGCCGGCAAGCGCCGCGTACAGCTCCGACTGGGCCTGAAGGTTGGCGAGGAAATCGGCCTGGGCATAAGGGTCGTAGCCGGTCCGCGCCAGCGCGCGCACGCCCAGCCGGTCGGCCTCGAACTCCTGGTCGCGGGAGAAGCTCGCCAGATAGCCCTGGCCTGCAAGCCCCGCGATCTGCGCCACCGCCTGGCTGCCCGTCGCGACGCCGAGGAGCCCGGCGAGCACATTGGCGACCGTGCCCTGCGTCACCCGGCTCGCGGTGTGGCGCGCAGTGACATGGCCCACCTCGTGCGCCAGCACGCCGGCAAGCTCGGCCTCCGAATTGGCGAGCGCCAGCAGCCCGCGCGTGACATAGACATAACCGCCCGGCAGCGCCATCGCGTTGACCACCGGGCTATCCAGCACCGTGAAGCGGTAGGCGATGTCGGGCCGGTCGGAGTTTGCCGCCACGCGGCCGCCGACGGTCGCCACATAGGCGCCGATGTCGCCCTCCTCGTAGACGCCGCCATACCGCTCCAGCATCTTCGGATGCTCACGGGCGCCCAGTTCCTTTTCCTGCTCGGGCGAGATGAGCGAAAAGCCCTCTCCCTGCGCGCTGTCACCCGCACAGCCCGCCGTCAGCAGCATCAGGCCCGCAAGACCGGCTCGCGCCGCCTCGCGGATTGCATTCGCGCACTTACCCATCACCCGTCTCCTGCGCCTGACGTTTCCTTCAAGGCCGTGCACCGCCCCCCTCGCGCACCGGCCCGACCCCAGTCTGATACACACCCGGACTTTTACCAAACGCTCCGGAGAGTATGATTCGGTCGGTCCCGGGTGATTCGATAAGAAATTCAGACTTTTGAACCCGTGACAGGGAGAGGGGGGCATACGCATGGCATTCCTGACGCGGGCGGTGGCGGGCGCCGCAATCGCAAGTGCTCTGGTCCTGCCGGGCACGGCGCGATCCCAGGACGCGCTTCTCGACATCGAGATCGGCGCATTCGATCCGGTGGAGCGTGACGACGAGGCCGTGTCCTTCCGCCTCGCCTGGCTCTCCGGAAAGCCGCTGTTGTGGAAGATCGCGCCGATGGCGGGGGTAATGGCGACGACCGACGGCGCGGTCTACGGCTATGGCGGTCTCCATGCAGACCTGTTCCTGACCGACAACCTGTTCCTGATGCCGAGCGTTGCGGCGGGTCTCTATGCCGATGGCGACGGCAAGGACCTGGGCCACGCCGTCCAGTTCCGCTCGGGCGCGATGGTCGGCTGGCGCTTCGACGGCGGCATGCGGGTCGGCGTGTCGTACCACCACATCTCGAACGCGGGACTAGGCGACCGCAATCCGGGGGTCGAGGTGCTGGGCTTCAGCCTGATGCTGCCGCTGTATTGACCGGCGACGTGACGGCACGGCTCAGGCGAGCCCCGTGATCCCGTCGTAGAGCAGCTTGAGGCCGGTGACGAAGACCAGCGCATAGGCGATCCGGTAGAACGGCCCTTCCGGCACCGCGCGGTGCAGCCGCACACCGGCCCAGATGCCTAGAAAGGCAAGCGGGGCGAGGACCGCGCTCGTCGTCAGGTTGGGCGCATTGAGCTGTCCCAGCCACCAATAGGGCAGCAGCTTCACATAGTTCACCGCCGTGAAGAACACGACCGTCGTCGCCTGGTAGACGGTCTTGTCGAGCCGCTGCGGCAGCAGGAACACATTGATCGGCGGCCCGCCCGCGTGGGCGGCGAAGCTCGTGAACCCGGCGACGCCGCCCCAGAAGCCTCCGGCAAGCCGCGTTGCAGCCCTCGGAGCCGCCTTGCGGCCCTTGAGCCAGTGGTTGAGCGTGAAACCCACCGCGATCGTCCCGATGATGAGGCGCAGGCTCGCCTCGTCCACATAGCGGAAGGTCAGCGCGCCGAGCGCGATCCCGGCCATGCTCGCGGGCAGCAGCAGGGCGAGGTTCCGGCGGTCCCACTTGCCCCAATAGGCCCCCAGATTGAGCAGGTCCATCAGGCAGAGAATGGGCAGCATGATCGCCGCCGCCACCGGCACCGGCACGGCAAGCGCCATCAGGGGCACAGCGACGATCCCGAGCCCGCCGCCGAAGCCGCCCTTCGATATCCCGGCCAGCAGCACCGCGGGCACAGCCACCGCAAAGAAGAACACGCTTTCGATCATCCCCGTCCGCTCTCACGCGAACCGCCCCGGCTCCCGCGTGGGGAACCGGGGCGGCCCGTCGGGCCCCGTTTGTCCCGGGTCATATCACCCGGCGAGCTTCTTCGCGAGGCTTGCCACGTGACGTCCCTGGAAGCGGGCGAGCGCCTTCTCCTTCTCCGACACGGGCCGCGAGCCATCGCTTGCCGCCAGCGCGCCGGCACCCAGCGGCGAGCCGCCCTTGGGCTCGGAGATGTCGGCCAGTTCCGGCGCGGAATAGGGCAGGCCCGCGATGAGCATCCCCTGGTGCGCAAGCGTCGGCCAGAAGGTCAGGATCGTGCTCTCGTTGCCGCCGCCCGTGCCGGTCGAGGTGAAGACCGAGCCGATCTTGCCGATCAGCGCGCCCTTGACCCACAGGCCGCCCGTCTGGTCGAGGAAGTTGCGCATCTGCGCCGCCATGTTGCCGAAGCGCGTGGGCGTGCCGAACAGGATCGCGTCATAGTCCGCAAGCTCCTGCGGGTTCGCCACCGGCGCGTCCTGGTCGAGCTTGTAGCCCGACTTCTGCGCTACCTCCTCGGGCACCAGTTCGGGCACCCGCTTGATCGTCACCTCGACGCCCTCGACCTCGCGCGCGCCTTCCGCGACAGCCTTGGCCATCGTCTCTATGTGGCCCCAGCTCGAATAGTAAAGCACCAGTACCTTGGTCATCTGCTTCCGTTCCTTTCCCAAACCTGTGTTTCCGATCAGCCCTGTTGCCCCCTCAGGCGAGGTCGAACAGCAGAACCTCCGCGTCCGTTTCGGCGGCGACGGCGATATCAGCGACGCCGGTGAGCCCGGCCCCGTCGCCCGCATCGAGGCGGGCCCCGTTCGCTGTCACACTGCCGCGCGCGACCTGGAGCCAGGCCCGGCGGCCGTCGCCGAGGGTCAGCGCTGCCGTTTCCCCGGCGGCGAGGCGCGCGGCGTAAAGCGCCGCGTCCTGGTGGATCGTCAGCGACCCGTCGCGTCCGTCCGGCGAGGCGACGAGGCGGAAGGCGCCTTTCAACGCATCGCCGAAGGCCTTCTGCTCGTACCCCGGCGTAACGCCGCGCGTGCCCGGCTGGATCCATATCTGCAGGAAATGCACGGGCGCGCTGTCGGAGGCGTTGTATTCCGCGTGCCGGATGCCGGTGCCTGCGCTCATCCGTTGCACGTCGCCCGGACGGATCACCGAGCCGGTGCCAAGCGAGTCGCGATGCTCCAGCGCGCCGTCGAGCACATAGGACACGATCTCCATGTCCGCGTGACCGTGCGGCGGGAACCCCGCACCCGGCGCGACCCGGTCCTCGTTGATGACCCGGAGCGCGCCGAACCCCATGTGATTGGGGTCGAGATAGTGCCCGAAGGAGAAGGTGTGCCGGGATTGTAGCCAGTCGATGTCGAACCGGCCGCGCTCGGCGCTGCGTCTGACGCTAATCATGGAGTCTCGCTCCCGGTTGCTGCACCGCTCAGGCCGGAAGGCCGAACTTGCGGTCGAGCGAATAGCGGTTGCCGCCGCGCAGCACGTAGCCCAGCGCCACGAGGCCCCAGAGCAGCGGGTACTCGTAACCGCCGTTGGTCCAGAAGAAGCCGTTGCCCAGGTGGACGTGGAATGCCGCCACCGCCATCAGGACGACGATCCCAAGCGCCGCGATCCGGGTCAGAAGCCCCGCGGCCAGCGCGATACCCCCGAAGAACTCCGTCACGCCGACCAGCAGCGCCAGGAGGAAGGCGGGCTCCAGGCCGAGTTGCGTGGAAAAGAACTGCGCCGTGCCATCGAGTCCGTAGCCGCCGAATGCGCCGAACAGCTTCTGCGCACCGTGCGGTACGAGGATCAGCCCGGCGCTGGCCCGGATGACCAGGTCGCCAAGGTCGTGAAGTGCGGGCGCGGGCGTCGTGTCGTGCGTGCTCATGCGGTTCTCCCCCTTCGGGTTTTCCGGTGCGGCGGACCCGGTGTCCGCCCTGCGTCGCCGAGAAATGTGTGCCATCTCCTCTAATGACAATGCATCGCAGATGAATATGATTGTTCTCAAAGGGAGAACGATCATGGACCGGTTCGCAGCATTGCGCGTCTTCACCGCCGTCGTGGAGGAAGGCAGTTTCACGGGTGCCGCCGCCCGGCTGAGGCTCGCAAAGTCGGCAGTGTCGAAGCATGTCCAGGCGCTCGAGGCGGAACTGGGCGCACCTCTGCTCATCCGGTCGACCCGGCAGGTTGCGGTGACGGAGGTCGGCGAGACCTATTACGAGCGCACGCGCCGCATCCTCGACGAGATCGACGAGGCCGACGAGGCCGTCCGCGACCTGCACGGCAGCCCGCGCGGCACGTTGAAACTGTCCGCGCCCATGTCGTTCGGCCTGGACCACCTGTCGCCGGCGCTGGCGGAGTTCATGGGCCGCTTCCCGGACGTCCGGGTCGACCTGGCGCTCGACGACCGCTATGTCGACCTGATCGAGGGGGGATTCGACGCCGCGGTCCGGATCGGACGGCTGCCCGACTCCTCGCTGCGTGCCCGCCGGATCGCGCCGGCCCGATCCGTCCTTGCCGCCTCCCCTGTCTATCTGGAGCGGTTCGGCACGCCGCAAACCCCGGACGACCTGGCCGGTCACCGCCTCCTGCACTACGGCCTTCTGCGTGCAGGCGATGTCTGGACGCTCCAGGGGCCGCGCGGGGCGGAGGCGCGGATCCGCGTGCGGCCGGCCTGCCTCGCCAACAATGGCAACATCCTGCGGGACGCCGCGATTGCGGGGCAGGGCATCGTCTTGCAGCCAACCTTCATCTGCTGGCAGGCCCTGCGGGAGGGCAGCCTCGTACGGGTCCTGCCCGACTGGTGCGGCCCGGAGGCATCGATCCACGCGGTCTATCCGCCGGGACGCGCGCTCTCGCCCAAGGTCCGGGCCTTCGTCGACTTCCTGGCAGACCGATGTGGTCCCGACCCCTATTGGGACCGGACCGACGACCATTGAGCGCACTGCAGCCCGGCCATGCGGGTTTCAAGGAACACAGGCGACACGACGCCCTATTGACCTTCCTGCTACTGGAAGGCCCATCTGGTGCGCAACCACGAGAGAACAACCCTCCACACCCGAGGGGATAGCGCCATGAGCCAGTCCTGCTGCCACGCCCATTCCAAGACGTCTGACGCCGCGCCCGCTGCCGCGCGCGGCCCGAAACCCGGACCCGAGCCCGATACCGTCATCGATCCCGTCTGCGGCATGACGGTCCGCCTGAACGCGGGCAAACCGTCGCTCGACTACAAGGGCGCGACCTATCACTTCTGCAATCCGAAGTGCCGGGACAAGTTCGCCGCCGACCCGGAGGCCTATCTGGGCAGCAAGCCGAAGCCCGCCGAGCCCGAGATGCCGCCGGGCACGATCTACACCTGCCCCATGCACCCGGAAATCGAACAGGTCGGCCCGGGCACCTGCCCGATCTGTGGCATGGCGCTGGAGCCGAAGGGCCTGCCCACGGGCGAGGAGGGGCCGGACCCGGAACTGATCTCCATGCAGCGCCGCTTCCTCGTCGGCCTGCCGCTGGCTGCAGGCCTGCTGGCGCTGGAGATGGGCCGGCACTTGGGCCTTCCCGTCGACGCCGTCGTCCCGCACCAGTGGAACGCGTGGATTCAGGCCGCGCTGGCCACGCCGCTCGTCCTCTGGGCCGGCTGGCCGTTCTTCGAGCGCATGGCGCTGTCGCTCAAGACCGGCAACTACAACATGTGGACGCTGATCGGGATCGGCACGGGCGCGGCCTATCTCTTCAGCCTTGCGGCTCTGATCGCGCCCGGCCTCTTCCCGGCGGAGTTCCGCACGGACGGCCATGTGCCGGTCTATTTCGAGGCAGCAGGCGTCATCATCGTGCTCGTGCTTCTGGGCCAGGTGCTGGAACTGCGTGCCCGCGCCCGAACGGGCGATGCGATTCGCGCGCTGATCGGGCTGCAGCCGAAGACCGCGCGCCGTGTCCACGGCGACGGGCGTGAGGAAGATGTCGAGATCGCCGAGGTACAGACCGGATGGCGGCTGCGCGTGCGTCCGGGCGAGGCCGTGCCGGTGGACGGCGTCGTCGTCGAGGGGTCCAGCGCAGTCGACGAATCCATGGTCACGGGCGAGCCCATTCCGGTGGAGAAGGCCGGGGGCGACAGCGTGACAGGCGGCACGGTCAACGGGCGCGGCGGCTTCGTGATGGAGGCAACGCGCGTCGGCGCCGACACCATGCTCTCGCGCATCGTCGCCATGGTCGCCCAGGCCCAGCGCAGCCGCGCCCCGATCCAGCGTCTCGCCGACCGGTTCGCCGCGATCTTCGTGCCCGCGGTGGTCGCCGTCGCCGTCGTCGCCTTCATCGCGTGGAGCATGTTCGGTCCCTCGCCCGCCATGCTCTATGGCCTGATTGCCGCGGTGTCGGTGCTCATCATCGCGTGCCCCTGCGCGCTCGGCCTCGCCACGCCCATGTCGATCATGGTCGCGACCGGGCGCGGTGCGCTGGCCGGGATCCTGGTGCGCGATGCCGCCGCGCTGGAGACGTTCGCCGCCGCCGACACCATCGTCGTCGACAAGACCGGTACGCTGACCGAGGGCAAGCCCCGGCTGACCGGGATCGTGCCCTTCGGCGGCGCGGACGAGAACCGCATCCTCGCGCTCGCCGCAGGGCTGGAGACAGGCTCGGAGCATCCCCTGGCCGCGGCCATCCTCGCGGCGGCGGCGGAGCGCCGCGTTACCCCCGCCCGCGTCGCGGGCTTCGCCTCCGTCACTGGCGAGGGCGTGGAGGCGACGGCGGATGGCGTAGCCGTCGCGCTGGGCAACGCGGCCATGATGACCCGCGCGGGCGCCGATCCGTCTGACGCGGAGGCCGAGGCGGAGCGTCTGCGCGAACAAGGTGCAACCGTCGTCCATCTGGCCGAGGGCGGGCGCCTGCTCGCGCTGCTCGCGGTCACCGACCCGGTGAAGGAGAGTGCGAAACCCGCCATCGACGCCCTGCACCGCGACGGCGTGCGCATCGTCATGGCAACCGGCGACCAGGAGGGCACGGCCCGCGCCGTCGCCCGCGAACTGGGCCTCGACGAGGTTCACGCCGGGCTGAAGCCGGAGGACAAGGCAAGGCTCATCCGCACGCTTTCCGAGGGCGGCCGGGTCGTCGCCATGGCGGGCGACGGCGTGAACGACGCGCCCGCACTTGCAGCCGCAAGCGTCGGCGTCGCAATGGGCACGGGTGCGGACGTGGCGCTGGAAAGCGCGGGGCTGACCCTGCTCAAGGGCGACCTCGCGGCGCTGGTGCGGGCGCGGGCGCTGTCGCGCGCGACCATGCGCAACATCCGGCAAAATCTCTTCTTCGCCTTCGTCTACAATGCCGCGGGCGTGCCGGTCGCGGCGGGCGTGCTCTATCCCGTGTTCGGCGTGCTGCTCTCGCCCATCATCGCGGCGGCGGCCATGAGCCTCTCGTCGGTCTCGGTGATCGGCAACGCGCTGCGCCTGCGCACGCTCAGGCTCTGATGCGTCAGCAGAGCGTGACGTTGGCGGCGAGCCCGGCCTCGGCAGTCTCCTTGTAGCGGGAGGACATGTCGCGGCCGGTCTGGCGCATCGTCTCGATCACCACGTCGAGCGAGACGATATGCGTTCCATCCCCGCGCATGGCCAGCTTGGCCGCATTGATCGCCTTGATCGCGCCCATGGTGTTGCGCTCGATGCAGGGGATCTGCACGAGGCCCCGCACCGGGTCGCAGGTGAGGCCGAGGTTGTGCTCCATGCCGATCTCGGCGGCGTTCTCTACCTGCTCGGGCGTGCCGCCCATCACGGCTGCGAGCCCCGCCGCCGCCATGGAGCAGGCGACCCCCACCTCCCCCTGGCAGCCGACCTCTGCCGCGGAGATCGAGGCGTTCTGCTTGTACAGCATCCCGATCGCGCCCGCCGTCGCGAGGAAGGTGACGACGCCCGCGTCGTCCGCCCCCGGCACGAACCGGCGGTAGTAGGCGAGCACGGCCGGGATCACCCCCGCCGCCCCGTTCGTCGGCGCGGTCACGACGCGCCCGCCGGCGGCGTTCTCCTCGTTCACCGCCAGCGCGAAGCAGGACACCCAGTCCATCAGCCCCAGCACGTCGGCGTTGGCCCCGCGCCCCTCGACCAGCGCCTCGTGCAGCGCCCTGGCGCGGCGGCGCACGCCGAGGCCACCCGGCAGCACCCCGTCCGTCGCCATGCCGCGCGCGATGGAGGCCTCCATCACCCCCCAGATGTGCATGAGGCCCGCCTGCGCCTCGGCGCCGTTCGCAAACGCCCGCTCGTTCGCCAGCGCCACGCCCGCGATGTCGAGGCCCGTCTCGTGGCAGCGCTGCAGCAATTCCTTGCCGGAGCCGAAGGGGTGAGGCACCGCGATGCCGGACCCGTCCGCCCGGTCCCGCGCCATCTCCTCCTCCGTCAGCACGAAGCCGCCGCCGACCGAGTAATAGATCTCGTCGAGCGAAGGGACCCCGCCCGCATCGAACGCGACGAGCCGCATCCCGTTCGGGTGGTGCTCCAGGAACCGGTCCTTGTGGAAGTGAAGCTCCCGGCCTTCCGCGAACGCGACCTCCGGCCCGCCGCCGCCCAGCGTCAGGCGCCCCGTCTCCCGCACGCGCGCGAAGACGCGGTCGGCCTCGTCAGGGTCGACGGTCTGCGGCACGAAGCCCGAAAGTCCCAGGATCACCGCCTTGTCGGTCGCATGCCCCTTTCCGGTCAGCGCCAGCGAGCCATAGAGATGTGCCTCCACACGCGCGACCGCGGGCATGATGCCGAGGGCGTGCGTCTCGGCCAGGAACAGGCCGCCCGCCCGCATCGGCCCGACCGTGTGGCTCGACGACGGGCCGATCCCGACCTTGAACAGGTCGAAGAGCGAAAGTGCCTCTGCCATGACCATCCCTCCGGCACACCACTGCGACCAGGGCATCAGCCTAACCGAAGATTGGCTGCCGTGCCGAACAACGAAACGGGGCGGCGCCATTGGCAACGCCCCCGTCCTGCACCTCCCCTGCAGCATTCACATTGCGCGGTCCCGCCTCCAGGGAGGTGCGCGGGCGTTTCCGATCTGGCATAGTCCCTGGTGAACTTTCTATCAGGACACAGATGCCCCGCTCCACCTTCCGCAACGACCCGTCCCGCCGCGTGCTCGAGGAAAAGGGCTTGATGGACGCCTATGCGCGCTGGGCGCCCGTCTATGACGTCGTCTTCGGTCCGACGGTAGAGGCCGGGCGCAAGGCGGCGGTGGAGATCGCCAACCGCACGGGCGGCCGCCTGCTGGACGTGGGCGTGGGCACCGGGCTGTCGCTGCCTCTCTACCGGCCCGACGCGGCGGTCACGGGCGTCGACCTCAGTCCGCAGATGCTCGCCCGCGCGCGGGACCGCGTCCGCCGCGCCGGGCTCGCCAACATCGAGGCGATCCGCGAGATGGACGCGCAGAACCTCGCCTTTCCCGACGAGAGCTTCGACACCGTCGTCTCCATGTACACGATCACAGCGGTGCCGGATCCGATCCGGGTCATGCAGGAGATCGTTCGCGTGACGAAGCCCGGCGGCACTATCGTCATCGTCAGCCATTTCCACAGCGGCCACCCGGTCTGGGGCCGGGTCGAGAACCTGCTGACCCCGCTGACCCGCCGACTCGGCTGGCGGCCGGAACTCTCGCTCGACGCGATTGCGGCGGTCGAGGATGCGGAACTGCGCCAGCAGCGCCGCCTGGGCCTGCTCAATCTGTTCAGTGTCGTGGAGTTTGTCCGCGCCGGCTGAGACGCGGGCCGGAACAGCAGCGCGCGGTGCTGCAGCGCAGCATAAAAAAACCGTTTTACAGTCACAAATCGGTAACGTAGCCTTTTGATACACGGGAGATGAACAGCACCTTGCTCCCCTCCATGCACATTCTGGCGTAACGCACGTTACGCCCTGACAGCGAAACACCCCGGGTTCCACGCGGGGGTCACTGGGTCTGTTGTTTGTTGGAGGGTTGATCATGGTCGATGTTACCGGCAGCGGTGTCGGAACGGAGTCCCATTCGTTCGGCGCCGAGGATCCGAACGAAGAGTTCACGCTTGAAAGCCCTGACGTTTCCCCTGCCCCCGAGGTGCCGCCTGCCGATGCAGGTGCGGACGTTTACGGCGCGGGTATCCCCGCCGACGAAACCCCACCTTCTCCAACGGACACCGGCGCGATGCCGGACGAGCCCTTGCTCATCGCCGACGCGGGGACCGGCAGCCCTGATGACGTCTCGCAGCCGGAGTCGACGGGGCCGCAGGTCCAGATGCCGGGCGAGGGAGTGGACGACTTCTCCTTCTCCGGGCCACGGGTCGTCAACGTGGGCGGGTATGCACCGCCGCCCCAGGACGATTTCACACCCAACCCCTCGATGCAGCGTGCCTTGCAGGGCGCCACGCGCGATCCCTTCCTCGACGTGCTGGACGGCACCGCGCCGCCACCCGCGCAGATCCCGATGCCTTCGGTCGACTGGGACGCGCCTGCCGACCTGCCGGATACGGTGACCTACGGCGATCCCTTCACGCCGCTGACGCCGGGGACGCAGCCCACGAACCTCATCACCGGTGAGACGATCCAGAACCCGATGGATGTGGACGGCGCGCTCGACGACATCCGCGCGATGCCCGGTATCGCGCCGAGCCAGCCGAGCCAGACTGCCAGCGGCACGGGCAGCGGCACGGGCGGCGGCACGGGCGGCGGCACGGGCGGCGGCACGGGCGGCGGCCCCGTCATCAGCGACCTTGCGCTTATCGACCCGGTGACCGGCGAGTTGCCGCCCGATCCGCGTGCATCGCTTCAGACTGTCTATACCGACCCGAACACGGTTCGTATCGGCGCGCTGCCGGAGGGCTATGTGTTCCCCGAGCCGGACGACAGACCGGCAAACCCGGCGCTGCGCTTCGCGGCAGGCTTCGCGCACCAGACGGCGTCCAATGTTGCGGAACTCGGCCGTCTCGGCGGCGGGATGCTCGACATGGCTATGACCGGCCTCGGCGCCGCGGGCAGCCCGGGCCTCGACGGCTCGGTCAATGCGCGCGGGCTCGTCAACAATGGGGTCGTCCCGGTGGACTCGGGCCTGCAGGACGCTGCCCAGTCCTACCAGGCACAGATCGACTACACCTATGGCGGTCCGAACGGCGCCTGGATGCAGAGCCAGGAATTCGGCGACGGCGCGATGACGCAGCGCGTCGCCGACCTCGGAATCGCCGTGATACCGGCAGCGGCGGCGACCTCTCTCTCGGCGGGCCGCAATGTGGGTCGGATCGACGACGCACTCGATGCGAGCCTCGTCGCAGGAATCGACGGTGTCGAACTGCTTCCCCGCGGCACCACCCAGCCGACCGTCGGCCCGCGTCCGCAAGCCGGCCCCACGGCGAACCTGGGCGCTCTCGACAATGCCGGCGGAACGGTTCCGCTGCGCACACAGACCGGGCCCGGGGCGAATCTCGGTGCGCTGGACAATGCCCCGCCACCCCGCGACATCGGCCTGCAAACGGCGCGGCCGCAAGCCGCACCGAACGGCAACACGCTGTTCCCCGATCAGCTTCCCTTGCCGGACGACATCCGGGCGTCCCGTCCGCTTGGCGATCAGTCGGCAATCGTGCCGAGCGACCGCATGGTCGGCGTGACCTACACCGACAATGGCGTGCCCCTGACCCAGTCCGGGCCGGTCTCTGGCTCCGATACCTCCCTGGTCGAGCAGGCGAGGGTCAGCACCTTCCAGAACCTGAACCCCAAGACCGGCGCGGCAGAGACGCGCTATGTCGTCAACGGTGGCTTCCAGGGCATGTCTGACGGGATCCAGCAGCAGGTCGTCGAGGCGCTGCCGCAATGGAACCCGAGAACCTATGCCGGCAAGTCGCCGGACGAGATCTCCGCGATCCTCAACCGGCCCGGCCGCGAAGTCTTCGTGGTCACCGATGCCAACGGAGATGTCGGCGGCATTGCCGCACTGATGCCGACCGAAGCGCGCATGACCGACGGGACGACAGGGACGGTCCAGTACCTCGGCCAGGTCGCGGGCGGACGGAACGTGCCGGGCGCCGGCACGCAGGCGACGCGCGAGGCGGTGGAAACCGCTCTCGCACGCGGCGACCATGTGGTTGCCTACACCACGGGCGCCGAGAACGTGATCGAGCGCGGCATCTACAGCCCACAGACAGCGATGGGCCGCGCACCCGACTGGGTGACACTAAGCGACCCGAATGCGGTACATGGCGGACCCTTCCCGCTGCTCGACGATGCCGGGAACCCGGTCATCCATCCCAAGACCGGCGAGCCCGTGATGGTGCCCGTGCAGAACGGCGGCGGGGGCAGCCAGACCCAGCTGATCTTCGGCTACACCCCGGATGGCGCGACGAGCGTACCGGTGAGCTTCGACGTGCCGGGCGCGAACCAGAGTCTGCGGGGCATCGGAACGACATTCCCCGATCCCATGAACCCGCCGGACTTCAATCCCTACCAGTCCAATGCGGACACGCTCTTCGGCGGTGACGGAACGCCTCCCTCCGGCCCCGGCGGCGGCAGCGGCGGCCCGACCTCCTATACGGGGCCCGATGGCCTGACCTATTCGGTGGGCGACACCGGCTATCCGGCGGCCGGCCAACGGGCGGGACCGCTCGGCTTCGACGACCTGACCTATTCGGACGTCTCCCAGGGGGTGGGCGACCTGCCGCAGATCAGCGACCTTGCCTACCGCAACATCAATGGCGTGGGGGCAGCCGCCTACCGTCAGCACGTCGCGCAGCCGATCGACAATTTCGTGACGAACCAGGTGCTGCAGCCGCTGGCCCAGACGCCGGTGGGCCAGGCGGTCGGCCAGGCCGCGGACACGCTGTCTGCACAATGGAATACGGCGGCCACGGCCTTCCAGCAGACGCCCCCGGGACAGGTCGCCACATCGGCTTACAACGCCACCCTTGGCAACGACGCCTTCTGGGATGGCATAGCCACGGCCAACGGCCACGCCAAGCAATCGATCAAGGTGGCCGGCGCGGCGACGGTGGCGACACTCGCCATCGCGGCGGAGAACGGCACGCTGGTGCAGGGCACCGCGACCGCCGGCGACCCCAACGCCCCGGCCGAGGCGCAGGCGGTCCGGCGCGCCCTCAACATTCCGAAGGGCCTCGAGTTCCAGTATTTCTATGCGGAGATCCCGGGGGTCCCGGGCGGCCGGGCGCTTGCGGGCTTCGGCGCAGGCGAAGGCGTGGTCCTTCCGCCGTCGCTCGGACCGGGCCAGCCGGGTGCACAGCCCTGGATCGGCCCCTCGACAGCCAAGCAGCAGATCACGGCAACCTCCACCGCTGTGGCGACCGGACCCATTGCGCAGTTCGGGTGGTCGTTCGGCACGACCAACTACAACATGTCGCAAACGGCCAATGCGACGCTCGGCCGGGTCGGTGTCAACTTCCCGCGCGCCGACGTCGGGCCCGGGGCTGGCGGCGCGTCACTGAGCGCGCTGGCGGCGGCAGACGTTGCAAGCTTCGGCTATGCGACCGTCGTGAACGCGGGGCCGGGGGCCGTCCTGATCGGGCGCGACCGCGATCCTGTGTCGCCGAAGATGGCAATCGGAACCTCGCAGTTCCAGATCGATCCTACGGTCGAGGGCCGGACCAGCGCGATCTACCCGGTGTTCAGCTTCAACACGGGTTACAACCCGGATGCGCCGGACGCGCAAGCGCTGGGCAATGCCTGGGACGGCATCGTCGACGGCGGGAGGCAGCTCTACCAGGACCTCGAGGACTGGGCGACGGGCGGCAGCAACTGACGCCTGTACACTTGCGGCAACGAAAAAGGCCGGCTGGGATCACCAGCCGGCCTTTTTCTTCGTATCGCGCGCGTGGGCTTCAGGCCGCCTGCTGATCCGACTCCGCCGGTGCGAAGCGCGAATAGAAGCGGTCCCCCTTTTCCGCCATCTCCCGCAGGAGCGGCGTCGGGGCGAAGCGCGGCCCATGGAGTTTCTCGAGCGCCTCGCATCGGGCGACGAACTCCTGAAGGCCAACGGTATCGATATACGATAACGGTCCGCCTGTCCAAGGGGCGAACCCCCAGCCGAAGATCGCGCCGACGTCTGCGTCGCGCACGTCCTCCAGCACGCCTTCCTCGAAACACCGTGCCGTTTCAAGGGCCTGGATGGTCAGGAAGCGCTGCTTCAGGTCCTCTGCCGAGGGCTGCTCTTCCTCCGGAAGACGCGGCCCGACCGCCTTGAGCGTGCCGAGATCGGGCCAGAGACGCTTCTTTCCACCCTCCGGATATTCGTAGAACCCCCTGGCGTTCTTCCGCCCGAACCGCTGGTGCGTTTCCACCATCTCCTCGATCAACGCGTCGGCAGGCGTGACCTGGTAGGCCTCGCCCAGCGCCGCCCGCGTCGCCTTCTGCACCTTGTGCGCAAGGTCGAGCGCCACGTCGTCGGTCAGCTCCAGCGGTCCGCGCGGCATGCCGGTCATGCGGCCCGCGTTCTCGATCAGCGCAGGTGTCACGCCCTCGGCGAGCGCGATCTGCCCCTCGCGGACATAGGTCGAGAACACGCGGCTCGTGTAGAAGCCGCGACTGTCGTTCACGACGATGGGCGTCTTGCGGATCTGCCGGACGTAGTCGAGCGCCTTGGCCAGCGCCTCCGGCCCCGTCTCCTTGCCCATGATGATCTCGACGAGCGGCATCTTGTCCACGGGCGAGAAGAAGTGGATGCCGATGAACTGCGCCGGGCGCTTCGAGTTCTTCGCAAGTCCTGTGATCGGCAGGGTCGAGGTGTTGGAGCCGAAGATGCACCCTTCGGGGATCGCCGCCTCGGTCCTTTCCGTCACGTCCTTCTTGATGCCCGGATCCTCGAACACGGCCTCGATGATCAGGTCGCAGTCCTTCAGGTCGGCATAGTCCGCAGTCGGCCGGATGCGGGCCAGCACGGCGTCGGCATCGGCCTGGCTCATGCGGCCCTTCTTCACGCGGTCGGTCAGCAGTTTCTCGGCATAGCCCTTGCCCCTGGCGGCGGCGTCCGCGTCGCGGTCGAGGAGCACGACCTCGATCCCCACCAGCGCCGAGACATAGGCGATGCCCGCGCCCATCATGCCCGCGCCCAGCATGCCCAGCACCTTCGTCGGCTGCGGCGGCACCGCCTCGGGACGGCGCGCGCCCTTCTCCAGCGCCTGCTTGGAGAGGAACAGCGTGCGGATCATGTTGCGCGCCTGGTCGCCCACCATGAGCTTGGTGAAATGGCGCGCCTCGACCTTCAGCGCGAGGTCGAAGGGCATCTGCAGCCCGTTGTAGACCGCGGCCATGATCTCCTTCTGCGCCTCGTAGAGGCCGTAGGTGTTCTTGCGGATCATGGCATTGCCGCCGAGGAACATCTGGATGCCCGACGGGTGGTAGGGCCCGCCGCCGGGGATCTTGAAGCCCTTGCGGTCCCAGGGCTGCTCGAAGCTGCCCTCCGCCTTGCCGCCCGCGGCGCGCTTCTCCCGCACCTTGCGGCCTTCTTCCGCATTGGCCTTGACCCAGGCCTTGGCGGCGGCCAGGTCCTCGCCCTTCGCCACGACCTCGTGCACGAGGCCCATGGCCTTCGCCTTCTTCGGCGACATGGGCTTTCCTTCGAGCAGTGTCTCCGCCGACCCCATCACGCCCAGAAACCGCGTCAGGCGCTGCGTGCCGCCGCCGCCGGGCAGCAGGCCGACCTTGCACTCGGGAAGGCCGAGTTGCGCCTTGTCGTTGTCGACGGCAACCCGGTAGTGCGTTGCGAGGCACAGCTCCAGCCCGCCGCCGAGCGCGGTGCCGGTGATCGCGCTGGCGACCGGCTTGCCGCCTGCCTCAAGCTTTCGCATCATGCGGTGCAGGCCCATGGTGAAATCGAAGACGGCCTGCGCGCGCGCCTCCTTCGGCAAATTGGCTGCGTCCTTCGCCTGCCTCTCCAGCATGGAGAGGTCGGCGCCGGCCATGAAGCTGTCCTTGCCACTCGTCACCACGACGCCGACGACCGCGTCGTCGGCGAGCGCCTTGTCGATCGCCTCCTCGTACTCGCGGATGGAGTCCTCCGACAGCACGTTCATCGACCGCCCTGGCATGTCGAAGGCGATGGTCGCGATGCCATCGGCGTCGACGTCGTAGCGCAACTGTTCGAAGCTCATGGGTGTTCCTTCCCTCAGGTGTCTCTGCCGGTCCGCCAGCCGCCGTCAGGCGTAGGGGCTGCCGTCCTTGTGCGTGAAGCGGAAACCGCGCTCGTCCTTCACCGCGGCGAGGTCGTCGTCGGGGTAATGCGCGCGTTCCACCGGGCTGCGGGCGCCGATCTCGAGATAGTGCGCCGGGCGGTCCGAGCGGTTGACGAGCTGATGGCCGTCCGCGACGCCCGCCTTGAAGCCCGCCGCATCGCCCGCGCGCAGCACCGTCTCGCCGCCATCCTCGACGAGCACCAGTTCGCCGTCGAGGACATAGACGAACTCGTCCTCCCGCTCGTGCCAGTGGCGCAGCGCGCTCGCCGCGCCTGGCTCGAGCCGCGTGAGATTGACCCCGAACTGGTCGAGACCCACCGCATTGCCGAGCCGCTTGCGCATCCTGCCGGCGACGGTCCCGGCGAAGGGCGCCGGATAGCCCCAGCCGCCAGTCCACTCCATCGCACCGATATCGATCCTAGGCATCACACACGCTCGATGATCGTCGCCGTCCCCATGCCGGCCCCGATGCACAGCGTGACGAGGGCCGTTTCCTTGCCGGACCGCTCAAGCTCGTCCAGCACCGTGCCGAAGATCATCGCGCCGGTCGCACCCAGCGGGTGGCCCATGGCGATGGCACCGCCGTTCACATTCATCTTGTCGTGCGGGATGTCGAGCGCCTGCATGTAGCGCAGGACGACCGATGCGAACGCCTCGTTCAGCTCGAACAGATCGATGTCCGCCGTGGTCATGCCGGCCTTCTTCAGGAGCTTCTGCGTCACGTCGACGGGCCCCGTCAGCATGATCGTCGGCTCCGACCCGATGGAGGTGAAGGCGCGGATGCGGGCGCGCGGCTTCATGCCGTGCTTCTCGCCCGCTTCCTTGCTGCCGAGCAGCACCGCGCCCGACCCGTCGACGATGCCGGAGGAGTTGCCCGCGTGGTGCACGTGGTCGATGCGCTCGATCTCCGGGTAGCGCTGGATGGCGACGGAGTCGAAGCCCGGCATCCCCTCGCCGATCCCCTGGAAGGAGGGCTTGAGCGCGCCCAGCGACTGCATGGTCGTTTCCGCGCGCATGTGCTCGTCATGGTCGAGGATGGTCAGCCCGTTGTCGTCGTGCACCGGCACGATGGACTTGGCAAACCGCCCCTCCTCCCACGAGCGCTGGGCGCGCTTCTGGCTCTCGACCGAATAGGCGTCGACGTCGTCGCGGCTGAACCCGTACTTGGTCGCGATCAGGTCGGCGGAGATGCCCTGCGGCACGAAATAGAGCGGGATCGCGCACTCCGGATCGACCGCCCACGCGCCGCCGTCGGAGCCCATGGGCACCCGGCTCATCGACTCCACCCCGCCGCCTATGGCGAGGTCGGAGGCGCCCGAGATCACCTGCGCGGCCGCCATGTTGATCGCCTCGAGTCCGGACGCGCAGAACCGGTTGACCTGTACGCCGGACGTCTGCTCCCCCAGTCCCGACAGCAGCGTCGCCGTGCGGGCGATGTCCGCGCCCTGCTCGCCGATCGGCATGACGCAGCCCATGACCACGTCGTCGACGGCGTTCTCGGGCAGGCTGTTGCGATCCTTCAACGCGCTGAGCACGCCCGTGGCGAGCTTGACGGACGGAACCTCGTGCAGGCTGCCGTCCTTGCGGCCCTTGCCGCGCGGCGTGCGCACGGCGTCGTAGACATAAGCGTCGGCCATCTGGTCGATCCTCCTCGTTCCCTCTGGCACCGGCGCGCCGGCCCGTTTCCGCCGTGGCGGCTTCGGGCTAGAGGCCGCGTCCGATGAGTTCCTTCATGATCTCGTTCGTGCCGCCGTAGATCTTCTGCACGCGGGCGTCGGCCCACATGCGCGCGATCGGATACTCGGTCATGTAACCATAGCCCCCGTGGAGTTGGAGGCACCGGTCGATCACATTGCATTGCAGGTCGGTGCAGACGAGCTTTGCCATGGCTGCGTGCTCGACGCCGAGACGGCCTTCCAGGTGCTCCTCGATCAGCCGGTCGACGAAGGCCCGCGCCGCGGTCACCCGCGCGGTACAGTCGGCCAGTTCGAAGCGGGTGTTCTGGAAATCCAGGATGCGCTTGCCGAAGGCCTTGCGCTCCTTCGTGTAGGCAACGGTGTGGGCGAGCGCCGTCTCCGCGCTTACCACGGCCATGTCCGCGATGATCAGCCGTTCCTGGGGCAATTGCTGCATCAGCTGGACGAAGCCCTCCCCCTCGGCCCTACCCAGCAGGTTCGCGGTCGGCACGCGCACGTCCTCGAAGAACAGTTCCGAGGTGTCCTGCGCCTTCATGCCGATCTTCTCGAGGTTCCGCCCGCGCGAGAAACCCGACGCCGCCTCGTCCGTCTCCACCACGATCAGGGAGACGCCGCTCGCGCCGGCCGCCGGGTCGGTCTTGGCCACGACGATGATGAAATTCGCGGTCTGGCCGTTGGTGATGAAGGTCTTGGCGCCGTTGATCACGTACTGGTTGCCGTCGAGCCGCGCGGTGGTCTTCACCGCCTGCAGGTCGGAGCCCGTGCCCGGCTCCGTCATCGCGATCGCGCCGACCATCTCGCCGCTGGCGAGTTTCGGAAGCCAGCGCCGCTTCTGCTCCTCCGTGCCATAGGCCGCGACATAGGGCGCGACGATGCCGGAATGGACCGAGTTCCCGAACCCGCTGATGCCGAGGGCGACCTGTGCGCCGTTGATCACGCTTTCATGCGCGTAGGTGCCGCCACCGCCGCCATAGTCCTCCGGAAGCCCGGCACACAAGAGGCCCGCCTCCCCCGCCTTGCGCCAGGCGTCGCGGTCGACGCAGCCTTGGCTCTCCCACCGCTCGTTGTGCGGCAGGAACTCTTCCGCGAAGAAGCGCCTGGCGGCATCCGCCAGGATCCGCAACTCCTCGGTCATCCAGCGCGAGGGAAGGGGCGCCGTCATTCCGCCGCCTCCTCCGTATCCCCAAGTTCTGCCAGCCGTTCCCGGATCTTGTCGCAGCCATCCTCAAGCTCGGCGATCGCATCCTGAAGCTCGTCGCGCTGTGCCTTGAGCGCGGCGATCCGGTCGCGCGACTTGGCAAGCGTCACGCGCAACTGCTCGATCCCGCCGTCCGGTTTCTCGTAGAGGTCAAGCATCTCCTTGATGTCTCGGAGCGAGAACCCGAACCGCTTGCCGCGGAGGATCAGGATCAGCCGAGCCCGGTCCCGCGGGGCGTAGATGCGGGTTTGTCCGCGCCGCGCAGGCGTCAGCAGCCCCTTGTCCTCGTAGAAGCGGATCGCGCGGGGCGTCACGCCGAACTCCCGTGCCAGGTCACTGATGGAATAGGTCCGTGTCATCCGTCCGTTCTCCGCTCCAGCCCGGTCAGTGGGACAGCGCTGCGCAACCCATATTTCCCTTGCGTCACGGGGACGTTATTTGACGCTTACGTCAACGTCAATCCGCGTTCTGGCGGCGTTCTGGCGGCAGCGCCCGCTGCACGTTCCGCCTGCCGGTAGTACCATGAACAGGAGGGACTTTTTGCCCGGAACGACCGGGAGGGCCGCGGAGCACAAGGGCCTCGCGGGGATGGTCCTACCTGGGCTAGGATTTTGTTAACCAAACTGGACTAACCATGTCATACCGGTATGACCGGATGACAGTGATCTTCGGACCGCGGCGAGGCCCCATGACGGGCCGCTCCGGACCGACCGCAAGACGGGGAACCGACATGAAGGCAGGAGCGCCCTGGAGCATCAAGGGGATCGAGCCGGAAGCCCGCGAGGCGGCCAAGCGGGCTGCTGCGCGCGCCGGCATGACACTCGGCGAATGGTTCAACCACGTGCTGACGACGGCCGATCCCGACATGGCGATCCGGCAGACGGCAGATGCCAGCGACGCTCCGGAGAGCGGCCCCCCCCACGATGGCGCGCCCGCCATGGCCGCGGAGGAGGCGGACGCCCTGCGCGCGGAGATCGCGGCGCTGTCGAATACGGTGCGGACCCTGGCCGAACGGCTTGACGCCGCGGAGGACAGCGCCGCCACGCATGTGGAGGCGCTCACCGCCCGCATAGAGGAAGCCGAGATGGCCTCGCCGCCCGCGTCGGGCGGGGACGAGGGGGCGATGGAGGCTCTCCGGGCGCTGGCGGAGAAGGTCGACGGCATAGACAAGGTACGCCGCGAGGCAACGACAGAGCTACAGGCCGCGCTGCGCGATCTCGCCCGGCACACCGAGGAGGTCCGCAGTTCGAGCGAGGCCTCCATCGGCGACACCCGCGCGTCCCTCGACGCCCTGTCGCAGCGCATCGAGCGGTCCTTCGAGAAAAGCAACGAGGCTGTCACGACCGTCGGCAAGGCGATCGAGATGATGGCCAGCCGGCTCTCCCGGCTCGAGCAGAGGATGCAGGCAGAAGGCGCCACCTTCGCCGCTTCCGGCGATGACCGGGCTCAGGACGGCAAGCCCAGCCTGGCCGGCGCGACGGGCGCCGCCGGCGTCGTGGCCGCTGCCATGGCGGCGAGTGCTGCCGCCGACACCGAGGCCGCGGAAACGGACGGCCCTACCGGGTCTGACCGGGACGACTGGTTGCCCGAGGCCGAGGCTTCCGACACGGACGGCACGTCGCTGACCGGGCCCGAGGCGGCGCGTTGGCTGAATGAAGACACGGAAGCCGGGACCGCCCCTGCCGCAGAACCCGTCACGGCAGATGCTGCACCGGAGACCGGGGCGTCCGGCGACTGGACGACCGGCTGGGACTCCGATGGTTTCGAGACGATCACGCGCACCGGCGAGACGGACCCGGCAGACCTGGTGGAGGCATCGGCCGCGGAAGCCGTGGCCGGAGCTCCGGACGACGTTGCCGCCGCCGACGATGGCTGGCCCACCGCGGCTGCCATGAACGCCCCCGAGGGTAGCGACGACATGGATGCGGCGGCTGAGCCGCAGCGCACTGCCGCCGAGCGCTGGACGCCGGGCTCCGATGCGGTCACCGGCGACATCGAGGAGGCTGCGTTCGACGTCGACGCCTATCTCGATGCGCACCTCGGACACGATGGCGCCGCTGCCGGGCACGCTCCGGACACGCAATCGGCCGGAATGGGCAGGGTGCACGCCGCGATGCCTGAAACCCCGGCTGAAACTGCCGAGGAGACCGGCGACGAACCGGCCGCATTCGTGCCATCCCCGTCGCTTCCGGCCGGAGAGGTCGTCGCGGCGGAGCGGCAGGCTGCGCCGGCACCTTCGACGTCGACCATCGACGCCTTCCTCGGCCAGTTCAGCGACGAGGACGGGATCGTTCTCCCGCGGGAGGAAGAACCGTACGGGATGTCCTTCGCCGATCGCGAGGACGATGCAGCGGAACCGCAAGCCGAGACCGGGCAGGACCCGCTCGCCGCGCTGCGCGAAGAGAGCGCGGCAGACACCGAAGAAGCCGGCTGGACGCGGGAAGACCGGGAGGTTCCGCCTCCCCCTCTCGCAGCAGCAGCCGCCGCCCTCGACGAGGCTGACGAGGATATGGCGCCGGAAACCGCTGGCGGCCGGCGGCCCGAGGACGTGATCGCGGCGATCCGCAAGGCCGCACGCGGCGACGACTTCGGCGAGGACCTGGCCGCAGAACGGGACGGCGATCCGGTGGAGGCCCTGTTCGACGACGAGGACGAGGACGAGGATGCGGACGAAGCCGCGGTCGCCACGGGCGGGGACGGCAGTCGCAAGCTGCGCATCGGCCTCGTCGCAGCCTCGATCGTGGTTCTCCTTGCTGGCGGCTCCTACCTGGTGCTCTGACCGACGCCAGGGTCCGCGTTGCCCCTGACGGCGGCGCGGACCACACTGGCGGCACGTGATTCGCGGCAGACGGGCGGTCCGCCTGCCGCATTCCCCCGCCGAACCCTCCGGGCCCCGGGATGCAGCTCTATCTGCCCATCGCCGAATTGTCGGTGCACATCCTGCTCCTGCTCAGCCTCGGCGGCGGGGTCGGATTTCTCTCGGGGCTTTTCGGCGTGGGCGGCGGCTTTCTCATGACGCCGCTTCTGATCTTCATCGGCATCCCGCCCGCGGTCGCGGTCGCCACGGCGACGACGCAGACGATGGGCTCGTCCTTTTCCGCCATGCTGGGCCACATGCGGCGGAAGAACGTGGACTTCCGCATGGGCGCCGTGCTGCTGGCGGGCGGCATTGCGGGCTCCGCGGCGGGCGTGGAACTGTTCCGGCTGCTGCGCGACCTCGGCCAGGTCGATCTCGCCATCTCCCTCGCATATGTGGGGTTTCTCGGCACCATTGGCGCCATGATGCTGGTGGAGAGCCTGAGAGCTCTCAACCGCGCCCGGCGCACGGAAGCCGCCCGGCGCAAGCTGCATCGCCACACATGGATTCACGGGTTGCCGCTGAAAATGCGCTTCCCGCGCTCCAAGCTCTACACGAGCGTCTTTCCCCCTCTCGTGATTGGCGCGTCCGTGGGGCTTCTGGCAGCCATCATGGGCGTGGGTGGGGGGTTCATCATCGTGCCCGCGATGATCTACATCCTCGGCATGCCGACGACAGCGGCGATCGGGACCTCGCTCTTCCAGATCGTGGTGCTGATGGGCTTCACCACGATGATGCATGCCTATCAGAACCAGACGGTCGACGTGGTGCTGGCGCTGATCCTGCTGCTGGGCGGCGTGATCGGTGCGCAGTACGGGCTGCGCGCGGGCGCCAAGCTCAAGAGCGAGCAATTGCGTGTCCTCCTTGCCCTGCTCGTGCTCGCAGTCTGCCTGCGCCTGGCCTACGACCTGGTGGCGACGCCGGACGACCTCTACTCGCTTGCACGGGGGCTTGGCACATGAGCGCACGCTGCCGGCTCGCCGCCGCGCTCGCGGGCGCGGTGTTCCTCTCCGCCGCCGGCCCGGCGCGGGCGGTGACCGACCTCGCATCGGACGTCTCCAGCCGCCTCATCGAGATCACGTCGAACTTTTCCGGCGCATCGCTGCTGATCTTCGGCTACGCCCGCTCGGGGCTGGAGCGCGAAGGCACCGACCTCGTCATCGTGGTCCGGGGGCCGGCAACGGATGCGACCGTCCGCCGCAAGGAGCGGGTCGCCGGCATCTGGGTCAATCGATCCGAAGTGACGTTCGAAGGTGTCCCCGACGTCTATGCGATGGCAAGCACGCGCGCCCTCGACGAGGCGACGCGCGCCTTCTTCCGCCAGGTGCACGGGCTTGGTACGGAGAACCTCCGCCCCGAAGTGGGGGAGGCGACCGACGGTGCGGACCTGGAAGCCTTCCGCGCCGCACTGATCCGCCGGAAAATGGAGGCGGACCTGTTCCAGGACCGGCCAGGTGCGGTGCAGGTGGTCAGGGACGGGCTTTTCCGCGCGGAAATCGACCTGCCTGCGACCGTGTCGGTCGGGCAATATGCCGTGGACGTCTACCTCTTTGCGAACGGTGCCCTGGTTACCCGGGAGACATCCTATTTCGCCGTGGACAAGAGCGGGATCGAACGCAGCCTGTTCAATCTCGCGCACGAACGGCCGTTGCTCTACGGACTCGGTGCGATCACGCTCGCGCTCGTCCTGGGGTGGCTCGCCTCGGCGCTGTTCCGCCGCCCCTGACGCCTCCCGCGACACCGCGCCCCGCTGGCGTGCGCGCCCTGAAACTGGCATATCCCCTTCGGATACGTGCCCTGGAGGGAGCCACAAGGCCGATGGCGGTCGAGAACATCACCTATTTCTGGGCGGCGCTCGCCGGGCTGATCAGCTTTCTGAGCCCCTGCGTGCTGCCTCTCGTTCCGGCCTATCTCTGTTACATGACGGGCACGACGCTCGACCGCCTGCAGGAGGCTGAGGGCGACGGCAGCGCAGAGGGGCGTGCACTGCTCGCCCGCGTGCTGCCCGCCTCGGTCGCGTTCGTGCTGGGCTTCACGGTGGTCTTCGTCGCGCTCGGCGCGTCTGCCTCCTACATCAGCCGCTTCCTGCTCGCCTGGAGTTACGAGTTGTCGATGGTGGCGGGCGCCGTGATCGTCGTCTTCGGCCTCGCCATGATGGGCGTCTTCCGCATCGGGGTCCTGCAGCGGGAGGCGCGCTTCTCGCCCGACACGACGTCGGCCATGGGCCTGTTCGGGCCATTTCTCCTGGGCCTCGCCTTCGCGTTCGGCTGGACACCCTGCATAGGCCCGATCCTCGGAACCATCCTGGTGATCGCCGGCAGCCAGGACAGCCTCGCCTATGGCGCGTCCCTGCTCGCGGTCTATTCGCTGGGTCTCGGCGTACCCTTCGTGCTGGCGGGACTCGGGGTCAGCCGCTTTCTCGCATTCGCACGGCGCATTCGGCCCTGGATGCGCTGGATCGAGATCGGCGCGGGCGCGCTGCTGGTCGTCACCGGCGTGATGATCTTCATGGGAACGCTGCAGGACCTGTCGTTCTGGCTGCTGGAGACCTTCCCGGCGCTGTCGACGCTCGGCTGACCGCCTCTCAGAGCAGTCCGCGGCCCAGCATCGCGCTGTCAGGCACGAGGCGGCGCGCCCGGACCGGGTGCACGCGCGCCTCGCCCAGCATCCATGCGTGGTAGTCCGGCCCGAACAGGCGCGAGACCGCCGGATCGCGCACGCAGAGACCGCCAGTGTAGGCCCCGAAGGATGGCATGACGAGCCGCGTCCCGTCGCTTGCGAAACACCGCCGCCTGAGCCTGCGTCCGCGCGCCACCACCGTCGCCGCCGGATGCAGGTGGCCCGCCACCTCGCCTTGCGCAGGTCGTGGGCCCGGCTCGTGCCGGAAGGTCAGCCCGCCGACCTCCACCGCCTCGCACACTTCGCCACCCAGCCCTTCCGGCGGCGCGGGATCGTGGTTGCCGAGGATCCAGACCCAGCGGCAGCCTTCGGTCAGCGCGGCGAGACGCGCACGGTCGGCCTCGTCCAGCCCGGCGCTTGCATCGGCGTCGTGGAAACTGTCGCCGAGGCTCACCACCGTCTGCGGGCGGTAGCGCGCGACCAGCGCGGCAAGCCGGGCAAGCGTCGCCGCCGTGTCATAGGGCGGCAGCATCACCCCGCGCCGGGCGAAGGAAGCGCCCTTTTCGAGGTGCAGGTCCGAAACGATCAGCGCCCCGCTCTCCGGCAGCAGCATCACGCCCGCGGGATCGAGCGCGACGCGCACACCCGCGACGTGCGTCTCGGCCGGATGGCCCGCCAGAGCGTTCGATAACTCAGGCGCACCGTCCGCAAGGTCGGAAGCGAAGACAGTCATATCCGTTCCAGGCAACGCAGAAGATACAGGGCTCACCCCTTGGCCTCGGCGATGAGGGTGTCGGCGGCCTCGGCCAGAAGGTCCTCATCGGCCGAACCGTAGATGGGCTCGCGGCCGACCTCCAGCATGATCGGCACCGAAAGCGGCGAGATCCGGGCAAGCGGGCGGTGCACGATCCGCCCCCGGATGCGCGCGAGCAATGCCCCCAGCCGGCCGATGTCGAGCAGGCCGCGCGCCGCATCGGCCCGCGTCGCCTGCAGCAGGACGTGATCCGGCTCGTGCTGACGCAGCACGTCGTAGATCAGGTCCGTGGACATGGTGACCTGCCGGCCGGTCTTCTCGCGGCCCGGGAAGCGCCGCTCGACGAGGCCCGCGATCACCGCGCAATTGCGGAAGGTGCGCTTGAGCAACGCCGATTCCGCCATCCAGGCATCGAGGTCGTCGCCCAGCATGTCCTCCTCGAACAGCGCGTCCATGCCGACGCGGCGCATGTCGCGCAAGCCCCAGACCGCAAGCCCGTACTCGTTGGCGGCGAAGCCCATGGGGCGCAGCCCGGCCCGTTCCAGCCGCCGCGTCAGCAGCATCCCCAGCGTCTGGTGCGCAAGCCGGCCCTCGAAGGGATAGGCGACGAGGTAGTGCTTGCGCCCGCGCGGGAAGGTCTCGACCAGCATCTGGTCGCGCGCAGGTATGACCGATTTCGCCGCCTGCAGGGCGAGCCACTCCTCCACCTGCGGCGAGAGCATCCCCCACCCCTCCCGGTCGGCGAGCAGCCCGCGGACCCGGTCGGCGAGAAAGGTCGAGAGCGGGAACTTGCCGCCCTGGTAGGACGGCACCTTGGGCTCGGCCCCGCCCGCACGGCTGACGAACACGTCGGTCTCGCGCAGGCCCTCGAGGCGCAGCACCTCGCCCGCAAACAGGAAGGTGTCGCCGGGACCCAGTTGCTCGACGAACCATTCCTCGATCTCGCCCAGCATCCGCCCGCCCATCGCGGACGCGCCGCGCCCCGGCTTCGTCAGGCGGACCTTCAGCATCGGCGCCTCGACGATGGTCCCGACGTTCATGCGATAGGCCTGTGCCGCACCGCGCGAGGCGATCACCAGCCGCCCGTCCGGTGAGGCCTTCAGCCGCCGGAAGCGGTCGTAGCGGCGCAGCGCGTAGCCGCCGGTCTCCACGAAGGCGAGCACGCGGTCGAAGGTCTGCCGGTCGAGGTGGGCATAGGGGCTGGCGCTCCTCACTTCCTCATGGAGCCGGTCGGGCACGACCCCCGGCCCGCAGGCGACGCCCGTCACGTGCTGGGCAAGCACGTCGAGCGCGCCGGGCGCGGGCGGCTCTCCGTCGAGAGCCCCCTCCTCCACCGCCACGCGGGCGGCCAGACATTCCAGGTACTCGAACCGGTTGGACGGCACGAGCAGCGCACGCGACGGCTGGTCGAGACGGTGGTTCGCGCGCCCGATCCGCTGCAGCAGGCGCGAAGAGCCCTTGGGCGCCCCGATCTGGATAACGAGGTCGACGTCCCCCCAGTCGATGCCGAGGTCGAGGGTGGACGTGCAGACGACCGCCCGGAGCGCGCCTTTTGCCATCGCTGCCTCGACCTTGCGCCGCTGCTCCACGGACAGGCTGCCGTGATGGAGCGCGATCGGCAGCGCGTCCTCGTTCTCCCGCCACAGTTCCTGGAACAGCACCTCCGCCTGCGAGCGCGTGTTGACGAAGACGAGTGTGGTCCGGTGCGCGCGGATCGCCGTCATCACCTCGCCCACCGCATGGCGCGCCGAATGGCCCGACCACGGCACGCGCGCGTCGGAGAAGAGCACCGCCACCTCCGGCTTCGCGCCCGGCGCACCCACGATGCGCCGCGCCTGCGCCTCCCCGCCCGGCGGCTGCGGCACGAGCCAGCGCGCAAGCCGGTCCGGATCGGCCACCGTCGCCGACAGCCCCACGGCGCGGAGCCCCGGCGCGAGCGTGCGCAGCCGCGCAAGCCCCAGCGCCAGCAGGTCGCCGCGCTTGCCGCCCTCCATCGCGTGCAACTCGTCCACGATGACGGTCTTCAGGCCCGCGAAGATCCGGTCCGCGTCGTGGTAGGAGAGGAGAAGCGCGATCTGCTCAGGCGTGGTGAGCAGGATGTCGGGTGGCCGGGTGCGCTGGCGCTGGCGGCGGGCCTGCGGCGTGTCGCCGGTGCGCGTCTCGATGCGGAGACCGAGACCCATCTCCGCCACCGGCTGCTCCAGGTTGCGCGCGATGTCGACGGCGAGCGCCTTCAGCGGCGAGACATAGAGCGTATGCAACCGCCAGGGCCGCGCGCCGGACGCATCTCCTTCCGCCATTCCCGCAAGGTCGACAAGGCTCGGCAGGAAGCCCGCGAGCGTCTTGCCGCCGCCGGTGGGCGCGGTCAGCAGGACGCTCTCGCCTGCGCGCGCCGCCTCCAGCATCGCAAGCTGGTGCGGCCGCGGCGTCCAGCCCCGGCCGGAAAACCAGTCGGCAAAGGCAGAAGGCAGGAGGTGTTCCTTCTCCAGATCGCCGGAATGTCGGGACGTCGCCTTGGCCATGGGCTGCAATCTAGCGCGAACGCGCACGCGCGAAAGCGCCGAGAGGGGACGCCTTCCGGTCAGATTGATGCGCGAAGCGGCAAGCAACCCGGAATCTTGCTCAAATCTTGTTCAAGTTCTCGAAAGTTTATTGTAGGTTCCTGACCCCTTGGGGAAACGCATCCACAGGGGCAAAAATGACAAGCTCTGCATTTCCGGCCTGGCAGCCGGACTATTCTGCATCCATCACGCCACCGTTCTTTCCGTCCGACATGGACGGGGTGCCTGTCGTGGCACAAACTTCAGGCGCGGCCAGTGCGCCTGACGGCATCGCTTCAGGACCCGTCGTCACCCCGCTTCCAGGCGGGGCGGAATGGATCTCGCCAACGGGACAGCCCTTGAAGGATGCCCTGCGTCCGGACGGCTATCTCGCCGGGGTGGTTATGACGCTGGGCGTCGGCGACCCGCGGAGCGGACTGATGGTCGGGATGCCCGTGGCTTACGCCGCCGTGATCCCGTCGAAGTACATCCACGGTGCGGTCAAAGACCTTCTCGACCAGGGTGACCTGTTAGGTGCGCTCGAGCAATTGGGCGACGGGCTGCAGGATGTCACGCACTTCCTGAGCGTGAAGTCACACCCCGGCGCGTCCATGGGAACGATCGTGACCATCACGCCCAGCCAGGGCCTCGTGGACGTTGGCTCCGGGACGTTCAAGATGATCGGCAATACCGGCATCGGCGCTTGGATCAACACGCGCGGCCGCGCAGGTTTCGACGAGGACGGCATCTCGCAGGCCGGCTTCAACACGCTCTCCGGCCTCTATGCGCCGATTCCGGGATCGAACCTAGCGGCACAGCGGCTTGCCGACTATTTCTCGAAGATCGGCCTCGCCAAGATCCTTGCGGCGGCACCTGCGACCGGGGGGCTTTCGCTTGCTGCGCTCCCGGCGCTGATGGCGGTCCGCGATTCCGTCAGCAGCGCGCGGCTGGTCGTCGGACACGGCTACAACAATTTCGGCATATCGGAGGATCGGAACGGCACCGTCGACATCCGCCTTGCGGGCAACACGCTGCGCATTCCGGAGGGCGCGTTTCCGGAACTCATCGGCAGCATGATGCCGGACCTTGCGCCAGAGCCGGTGGAGGCTCCGGGCAGGCGCAACTACGACATCACGGAAGAGAGCTTCACGCAGATAGGCTGGCCGGCGGACCGCGCGCGGGCGGCCGCATGGACCTATGACTCGCTGGTGCGCCAGGGCGCGGACCCCTCCTGGGCCATCGAGTGGATCATGGACGGCCAGCGCCATGGCGGCGGCCTTGCCAAGCTCATCGAGCAGGGCATGCCCCCCACCCCGGCCAGCGTGGACGGCGCGGCGTTCGCGGCGGCGGGCATGGGCACACAGGCGGCTGGCGTGGCGAACGAGGCTTATCTTGCGATGCGACCCCAGATGCAGCCGACGCAAGCCTGGCAGGCCGTGTTCGGCACCTATCTGCAGGGCTATGCGAACGGCGGCCACGCTGGCGGCCTGCAGGCGCTCGAGGCTTTGCGCGCAGAGGTGACGGCCCCTGCGGCGGCTTCCGCGGGCCAGGCAGGAGATCCCGCGCCGGCGGCTTCCGCTCAGCCGGCCGGAACGCAGTCTGCCGCCCCCGCCGACGTGCAGCGCATCGCACAGTTCGCCTACACCCGCTATGTGCAGGACGGACACGAGCCCGCGGACGCCGCGCAATGGGTCAACGACGCCTATCGCAGCGGCGGCAAGGCGGCGCTGATCGAACGGGCCACGCCGGCCGTGCCGAACGCGGTAACCCGAGAGGTGTTCCAGCAGAGCGGCATGGGATCGCAGGCGGCAAGCCTCGCCAACGAGGCCTATCTTGCGCAGCGACAGTTCGGTACGTCGCCGCAACAGGCGTGGGAGGCCACCTGGACCGCGTATCTGCAAGGCCTGGGAAGCGGCGGCAGCGCCGGTGCGGTCGAACGGCTGTCCGAGCTCCTCGCACGGGTGTAGCGCAACACGCCGAACAGCAAGGGGCGGGACGGCAGCACCGGCCGTCCCGCCCCTTGGCCCCCGAAGCGTTCACGTCCGCCGCGCAGCAGGCATCTGCGGGCAAGAACGGTTCGATCACGCCAGCCCTGATGGCGCTGGCGCACACGAAACATGCATGATTTTCTGGAAAGCCACCTGAAGGAATGAAGGCCGGCCTGCACTTCTGATCAATGGCTAGTTGACCGCTTGTGTGAAGTGCAGACCGTCCTGTCATCACTGGGGCAAGCTCTTTAAACCATGATTGGCAGGCTCGCGCAAGGGTTGTTTGCGAGAAGCCGGTCCACTCCTTCCGGGCGTGCGGGGCGCTCTGCCCCTGTTGGGTGCAGGCCTGACGCACTAGGTAAGGCACGAGCAAGACGGGGCCGACGAGGACCATGCCTATCGCCGCCGAGGACCTTCTGCACCCGACGCCTTCGGGTCTCTACTGCCCGGAAGGGAACTTCTTCGTGGACCCGCACCGCCCCGTGGAGCGGGCCGTCATCACGCACGGGCACGCCGATCACGCGCGGCCCGGCCATGCCCACGTGCTTGCCACGCCGGAAACGCTGGGCCTCATGCAGATCCGCTACGGAGACGGCGCGGGAGGGCGGCTTCAGGCCCTGCCCTACGGCGAAGCGCTGAACATCAATGGCGTGCGCTTGCGGCTGACGCCCGCCGGACATGTGCTCGGCTCGGCACAGGCCGTGATCGAGCATGGCGGGACGCGCATCGTCGTCTCCGGCGACTACAAGCGCCGGCGCGATCCGACCTGCACAGGTTTCGAGCCGGTGGCGTGCGATGTCTTCATCACGGAAGCGACCTTCGCCCTGCCCGTGTTCCGCCATCCGGACGATGCGGACGAGGTCGCACGCCTGCTGGCGAGCGTCGCCACCTTCCCGGGCCGGACGCACCTGGTCGGCGCCTATGCGCTGGGCAAGGCGCAGCGGCTGATCGCGCTGCTGCGCGCGGCAGGTTGGGACAAGCCTGTCTGGCTCCACGGTGCCGCGGTGAAGCTGACCGACTGGTACCGCGCGCAGGGTATCGGCCTGGGCGACGTGCGCCCGGTCACGGCGGCGGACAAGGGCGACCTTGCGGGTGGCATCGTCGTCGCGCCGCCGTCCGCGCTGGCCGACCGCTGGTCGCGCCGGCTGTCCGACCCCGTCACCTGCTTTGCAAGCGGCTGGATGCGCGTGCGGGCCCGCGCCCGGCAACGGGGCGTGGAACTTCCACTGGTCATCTCCGACCACGCGGACTGGGACGAACTGACACGCACCGTCGCGGAGATCGCCCCAGGCGAGCTTTGGGTCACGCATGGACGCGACGATGCGCTGATCCACTGGGCTCACGCGCAGGGCATACCGGCGCGCCCGCTGGCCCTCGTCGGCCGCGGCGAGGACAATGACGATGGATGAGCGGAGCATCGCCTGATGCAGCGGTTCGCAGACCTGCTCGACAGCCTGTCCTATCAGCCCGGCCGGAACGGAAAGCTTGCGCTGATCGAGGCGTACCTGCGCACCGCACCCGACCCGGACCGAGGTTGGGCGCTGGCGGCGCTGACCGGCGACCTCTCCTTCCGGCACGCGAAGGCGGGTGCGATCCGCGCGCTGATCGGGGCGCGCACCGACCCGGTGCTGTTCGGGCTGTCCTACGACTATGTCGGCGATCTCGCGGAGACGGCGGCGCTGATGTGGCCCACGCAGCCGGGGGCGAACCGGCCGCCGGAGCTTGCCGAGGTGGTGGACGCGCTGTCGGCGGCGCGCCGCGACCAGGTGCCGGATCTGCTCGCGCATTGGCTGGACACGCTCGACGCAACGGGGCGCTGGGCTCTGCTCAAAGTGGTCACCGGCGGCCTGCGCGTCGGGGTGTCGGCGCGGCTCGCCAAGACGGCTGCGGCACAGCTGGGCGGGGTCGACGCTGCCGAGATCGAGGAGCTGTGGCATGCGCTCACGCCGCCCTATGCCAGCCTATTTGCCTGGCTGGAGGGGCGCACGCCCAAGCCCGATCCGCTAGTGCCGGGGGGCTTCCGGCCGCTCATGCTGTCTCACCCGATCGGCGAGGGCGACCTTGCCACCCTGTCGCCCGCCGATGCCGCCGCAGAATGGAAGTGGGACGGGATCCGGGTGCAGGCGGCCGGAGAAAGAGGCACGCTGAACCTCTATTCCCGCACCGGCGAGGACCTGTCGGGCGCCTTCCCCGACCTCGCCGAGGCGCTGTCAGGCATCGAGGCGACACTCGACGGCGAATTGCTGGTCATGCGCGGCGGAGAGGCGCAACCCTTCAACGACCTGCAGCAGCGCCTCGGACGCAAGAGCGTGAGCGCCAAGCTGATGCGGGAGTACCCGGTTGGCCTGCGGCTCTACGACCTGCTGATCGAGAACGGCGAGGATCTGCGCGGCCTTCCCTTCGCGGTGCGGCGGGCGCGGCTCGAAGCCTGGCACGCCCGGGCCGGGCCGGCGCGCACGGACATCTCGCCGCTCGTGGCTTTCGCCGACTGGGCCGAACTCGATGCGCTGCGCGCCAATCCGCCGCATCCGGTGATCGAAGGCGTGATGCTGAAGCGGCGCGATGCGCCCTATATCGCGGGGCGGCCAAAGGGCCATTGGTGGAAATGGAAGCGTGACCCGTTCCTTGTCGACGCGGTGCTGATGTATGCGCAGCGCGGGCACGGAAAGCGCTCGTCCTTCTACTCGGACTTCACCTTCGGCTGCTGGACGGCAGAAGGCGACCTGGTTCCGGTCGGCAAGGCCTATTTCGGCTTCACCGACGCGGAACTGAAGCAGCTGGACCGCTTCGTCCGCGACAACACGGTCGCACGCTACGGCCCGGTGCGTGAGGTGCGGCGCGAGCCTACGCACGGCCTCGTCCTGGAAATCGCCTTCGAAGGGGTCGCCAGGTCCGCGCGCCACAAGTCCGGCGTCGCCATGCGCTTCCCGCGTGTACACCGCATCCGGTGGGACAAGCCACCCGCCGAGGCCGACACCGTCGCCGCGCTCGAAACCCTCGTGCCGTGAAGACCGGCGTCAGGCCTGCGCCACCCGTGCCTCGTCCGGCATCTGCGCCAGGCTTTGCATCGTCATGATCCCGCCGATCAGGAAATCGGCCGAGAACCGGGCCGCGCCCGCGATGTCCGGCGGGGTCTCCCGCAGCAGCTTGTCGCCGATTTCCAGCGCCATGCCGACCGTCGCGGCGGTAATGCGCTGATTGTCCGCCGCCGTCAGGCCGCCATGACTGACCGCCATCTCGATATCGGCGAGGAGATCGACGAAACCCGCCAGCATCCCCGGCGTCTCCACCTGCAGGCGCACCGTGCCCATGTTGCGCCGCAGCACGAGATAGAGTCGGCGATGTTCCAGGATGCAGCGGTAATATATCTCGAAGGACCCCCGCGCGAGGGTCAGGCAATCGGGCGCCTCCTCGCGCAGATGCTGCAGCCGGAAGCGCAGCTCGTCCGCCATCTCGTCGAGGAGAGCGCCGAAGACCTCCTCCTTGGAGCGGAAGTAGTTGTAGAACGTGCCGGACGCGAGGCCCGTGCGGCCAATGATGTCGCGCACGCTCGACCCGCCGAACGACAGTTCCGCGAACACGTCCTGCGCCGCCTCAAGGATCGCGTCCCTGTTGGCTTCCTTGTTGAGAGCCCGCTTTCCACGCGGGGTGATGCTGTCCATTCGCCCATTCCCTCTGGCTGATCACCGACCCGCGTGCCATCGTCTTTTTGAATATCTTATCGCCCATTTCGGGACAAAGTACAAGCGCGCACTCGCCTTTTCGGCGAGTGCGGCCAATGCCGAGAGCGGCGGGGCCGACAACACGACCCCCAAGGGACACCCCTTGCCGGAGCCGTCACCTTCGCGGCCCCGGGGCTCCTGTCCCCGGCAGATAGACTAGGCGATCTTGATCTGGTTCGCTTGCTTGCTCTGGGAGAGGTTCTTGATCATCATGATGCCGCCGATAAGAAACTCCGCCGAAAAGCTCGCTGCACCGAATATGTCCGGGCTCTCCTGCTGCAGAAGCTCATCGCCAACCTCGAGGGCGAGACCCAGGCTCGCTGCCGTTATCCGGCGGTTCTCGGCGTCACTCAATCCACCATGGCTGACCGCCGCCTCGATATCCTTGATGAAGAAGGAAAATCCGAACAACGTGCCTTGCATCTCGACCTGCGACCGTACCGTTCCCATGTTGCGCCGGAGAACGAGGTAGAGCCCCCGGTTCCGCAGGATGCAGCGATAATAGACTTCGAAACAGCTGCGGGCGTGCGCGATGCAACCAGGATACTGACCCGGCAATTCCTGCAGCCCGGAGCGAAGCTCCGCGCCCATTTCCTCGAGCAGCGCGCAGAAGATCTCTTCCTTGGAGCGGAAGTAATTGTAGAAGGTTCCGGACGCGAGACCGGTCCGCGCGATGATGTCGCGCACGCTCGACCCGCCGAAGGACAATTCTGCGAACACGTCCTGCGCCGCTTCCAGGATCGCGTCCCTGTTGGCTTCCTTGTTGAGAGCCCGCTTTCCACGCGGGGTGATACTGTCCATTCGCCCATCCCCCCCCGGCTGACCGTCGCCCCGCATGGTATTATTTTTTGAATATCTTCGCTTGTTTCGGCATAAAGAACAAGTGTCCGCTCGCCTCGGCGGCGAGTGCCGCCGCTTCCGGAGGGGTGCGATTGACAAGAGGCGCCCCAGCGGTCCTTATCGGGCCATTGCCGACTGGAGTTGATCGCAATGCCCGACACGCCCCTGCCAGACCTGCTGCGAAGCGCTGGCCCGCTGATGATCGATGCGCTGCCGCATGCGCGCGCCATCGGCATGCGCGTCATAGACATGGATTGGGGCGCGTGCGTGGCCTCGATCCCCTATGCCGAGCACCTGATCGGCGACCCGGACACCGGCGTGATCCACGGCGGCGTGGTGACGACGCTGCTCGACAATGCGTCGGGCCTGGCAGCCTTCCTCGCCGGCGACACGCCGATGCAGGTTGCAACGCTCGACCTGCGCATCGACTACAACCGCCCGGCCGTGCCGGGAAAGGCGATCTACGCGCGCGCCACCTGCTACAAGCTCACGCGGTCGGTCGCCTTCGTGCGCGGCACGGCGTGGGAAACCGAGGAGCGGGACCCGGTCGCCACCTCGGTGGGAACCTTCATGCTGACCGAGGTGCCGGAATACATGGTGCAGCTGGCCGCGCAGATCGGGAGCCAGCAATGAACGGGCGCAACCGCATCGACATCGCCGAGGAGAGAGCCCGCAGCCAAGCGCTGCGCGACCTCATCGGGCGCATCCCATATGCGCGGTTCCTCGGCATCACCATCGACCGGCGCGGTGACGAGATCACGACGACACTGAACTTCGATGAGAAACTCATCGGCAACCCGGTGCTGCCGGCGCTGCACGGCGGTGTGATCGGCGCCTTCATGGAGGTGACTGCCATCGCGCAGCTCGCCTGGACGATGCCGGGCGCGCCGCTGCCCAAGCCCATCGACATCTCGGTCGACTATCTGCGCTCGGGCCGGCCCATGGACACCTTCGCCCGCGCGATCATTGCCAAGCCCGGCCGCCGCGTCGCAAACGTTCGCGTGGAAGCCTGGCAGGACGAGCGCGCGCGTCCCATCGCCGCACTGCACGGCCACTTCCTGCTGCGCCGCGACGAGGAGAGCGGCACCGGCGCCTGAACGCCCGGCACCGCCGCCTTCGCCAGGTTACTGCGCGGCGCCCTGCACCTGGGCCAGCGCCTTCAGGCAGTCGTCCATCTCGGCATTGCATTCGAAATGGAGCGTGCGGTCCTCGCTTTCGATCGCGATGCGCAGCGTCGGGCCGTGCTTCTTGCCCTTGCCGTGGTGCATGCCGCCCATCTTGCCGTGCATGCCGCCGTCGCCGCCGTGCATGCCATGGCGCATCTGCATGCCCTGGCCCATCATCCCCTGGCCTTGGCCCATCATGCCTTGGCCCATCATGCCTTGGCCTTGGCCTTGGCCTTGGCCTTGGCCTTGGCCTTGCATCATCGGCATCTGGCCACCCTGCATGGGCACCTTGTTGTCGGAGGCCCCCTGTTGCGCCAACACGGCTGTGCCGCCCGCCAGCGTCACGGCTGCCACCGCTGCCAGGAATGCGCGCGTCTTCATGGTGCTATCCTCCCGGTCGGATTCCGAAACTGCGAGCCGCGCGGTCCGGTCGGGACCGTGCGCCTCGATGTCTCATAACACTTCCGCGATGTGTCGAGGTTGAGGCAGGTCAGAGCCGGCGGCGCGCGAAGACCCCGGCAGCGGTCCGGTGCAGTATCGCATGGCGGCGCGCGACCACGTCCACGTCGCGGTCATAGCCGCCGCCGAGCACGCCCGCCAAAGGCACGCCCACGGCAAGGCATGTCTCCAGCACGTAGGCGTCGCGGCGGGCAATCCCGGCGTCGCTGAGCGCAAGCCGCCCCAGCCGGTCGTCGCGGTGCGGGTCGACCCCGGCATTGTAGAACACGAGATCGGGCCGCACCTGGGTCAGCAAGTCCGGCAGGTGGGTGGCGAGGGTCGAGAGATAATCGGCGTCCTCCATCCCGTCGGGCAGGGGCACGTCGCGGTAGCTTTGCATCTTGCGGGCAGGGAAGTTCTTCTCCGCGTGCATGGAAAAGGTGAATACGCGCGGCTCGTCCGCGAAGATCTGGGCCGTGCCGTCACCCTGGTGCACGTCGAGATCCACCACGAGGATGCGGGAGACCGCACCCTCCGCCAGCAGGACGCTCGCTGCCACGCCCACGTCGTTGAAGACGCAGAAGCCTGCGCCGTGCGGCCGCGCCGCGTGATGGCTGCCGCCCGCCGTGTTGCAAGCGAGCCCCTGTTCGAGCGCGAGCCGCGCGGTCAGCAGCGTGCCCGCGCAGGCGAGCCTGGACCGGCGCGCCACCTCGGCCGTCATGGGAAACCCGATGCGCCGCGCCACGTCCGGCGGCACGGTCAGCGTCATTACCTGGTCGACATAGGCCGTGTCATGGGCGAGCCGCAGCCAGTTCGGAGGCGCCTCCACCGGCTGCACGTGCCCGCCCGGTGCGACGAGGCCCTCCTCCAGCAGGATCTCGAACACCCGCCCGAACTTGCCCATGGGGAAGCGGTGGTTAGGGTCGAGGGGGGCCCGGTAGCCCGGATGATGAACGATGGGAAGCGGCATGGCTGGCATGTAGCGCGCGGCGCAACATGCGCCAAGCGCAGGCGCCGGCGACCCTGCTATGGTCGCGCGCGATGAGCACCGCACCCTCCAGCCCGGCCGCAGGCGACACCCCGCCCATAAGCCATGCGCGCATCCTCGCGCTCGCAGGGCCGATCATCCTGTCGAACGTGTCGGTCCCGCTGCTGGGCGTGGTCGATACGGCGATCGTCGGACGGCTCGACGATCCGGCCTTCATTGGCGCGGTCGCGGTCGGGGCGACGCTGTTCAGCTTCCTCTACTGGAGCTTCGGCTTCCTGCGCATGGGGACGACGGGCCTGACGGCGCAGGCCAGGGGCGCGCGCGACGGGATCGAGGTGACGGCCTGCCTCGCCCGCGCGCTTATGATCGCGGGCGCCGCGGGCGCCGCGCTGATCCTGCTGCAGGCGCTGCTCGCCGCAGGCACCTTCCCGCTGATGGACGCGAGCGCGGAGGTGGAAAGCCACGCGCGCACCTATTTCGCCATCCGCATCTGGTCGGCCCCGGCGGCGCTGGGCATGTTCGCGCTGGTCGGCTGGTTCGTCGGCCTGTCGCGCACGCGCACCGTGCTGCTGCTGCAACTGCTGCTCAACGGCCTCAACATCGCGCTCGACCTCGTGCTCGGCCTGTGGCTGGGCTGGGGCGTCGTCGGCGTCGCGGTCGGCACGGTGATCGCGGAATGGACGGCGACGCTCACCGGCCTCGCCATCGCGCTCGCATATGCCCGCAGGACGCCGCTGCCGAGCTGGGCGCAGATCGTGGAGCGGGCGCGCATCGTCCGCACCATCGCGGTCAACCGCGACATCATGATCCGCTCGATCCTGCTGCTGCTGGCCTTCGCGATCTTCACGCGCGAAGGGGCGCGGGCAGGCGACCTGACGCTGGCGGCGAACGCGGTGCTCATCCATTTCTTCCACGTGTCAGCCTATGCGCTCGACGGGTTCGCCTTCGCGGTCGAGGCGCTGGTGGGGGAGGCGATCGGCGGGAAGGACCGCACCGCCCTGCGCCGCGCGGTGCGGCTGACGACGCTGTGGTCGGCTGGCGCGGCGCTCTTCGCGTCGCTGGTCTATCTGGCGGCGGGCGGCCTCGTCATCGACCTGCTGACCATCCTGCCGGAGGTGCGGGCGGAGGCGAGGGTCTATGTCCTGTGGGCCGCGCTCGCCCCGCTGACCGGCTTGTGGTGCTTCCTGCTCGACGGCATCTTCATCGGTGCGACGCGGGGGCGCGAGATGCGCAACGCCATGATCGCGGCGTTCGCCGTCTATCTCGCCGCCTGGGCGATGCTGATCCCCGCCTTCGGCAACCACGGCCTGTGGGCCACGATCCACGTGTTCTTCATCGCGCGCGCGCTGACGCTGCTGGTGTACTACCCGCGCGTGGTGGGCGACGCCGAGGCGCGCTGATCCGCCCCCACCGCCTGGGACAAGTGCGTGAAGCCGTCGCGGGCGAGCAGGGCGCAAAGCTCCCGCCGGATGCGCCCGACAAGCGCGGGCCCCTCGTAGACCAGCGCGCTGTAAAGTTCGACGAGACTCGCGCCTGCGCGGATCTTGGCATAGGCGCTCGCCCCGTCGTGGACGCCGCCCACGCCGACGAGCGGGATGCGCCCCTGCACCCGCGCCGCGACCTGGCGCAGCACCTCGGTCGAAGAGGCGAACAGCGGCTCGCCCGACAGCCCGCCCGTTTCGGCCTTCGCGGCGCTCTGGAGCGTTTCGGGCCGCGCGATCGTCGTGTTGGAGACGATCATGCCGTCGATGGGGCGGGCGAGCACGACCTCCACGATGTCGTCGAGGCCCGCCTCGTCCACATCCGGCGCGATCTTGAGCAGCAGCGGCACCGGCGTTGCGCCGCCGGTGGTCAGGCCTTCGCGCGCCTCCACCAGCGCGTCGAGCAGGCGGGCCAGCGCCTCGCGTCCCTGGAGGTCGCGCAGGCCCGGCGTGTTGGGCGAGGAGATGTTGACCGTGAAGAAGGCGCAGAGGCCGTGCAGCCCCTTCAGCCCCGTCACATAGTCCGCGACGCGGTCGTCGGCATCCTTGTTCGCGCCGATGTTGGCGCCGACGAGGCCCGGCTTGCCCGCGCGCGCGGCGAGGCGGCGCTTCGCTGCCTCCAGCCCGCCATTGTTGAAGCCGAGACGGTTCACGACCGCTCGGTCCTCCGGCAGGCGGAAGATGCGCGGGCGCGGATTTCCTGCCTGCGGGCGCGGCGTGATCGTGCCCACCTCGACGAAGCCGAAGCCCGCCGCCAGCATGGCGTCCGGCACCTCGGCATCCTTGTCGAAACCCGCAGCGAGGCCCACCGGGTTGGGAAAGTCGAGACCGAAAAGCTCCATCCGCAGCGCGGGGTCGGCGGGCGTGCGGTCGCGCGGGCCGAAACCCGCCGTCAGCCCTGCGATGGTCGCGCGGTGCGCGGTCTCGGGATCGAGCGCATGGAGGACGGGCCGGACGAGGCAGAACGGCAGGCTCATCGAGGCAGCACCCCCTCCGGAAAGACATGCGCGCCCTTGGCGCAGAGTGGTAACGCCTTCACCCAGAGCACCGCGTCGAGCGGCAGGGGACCGTAGAGATGCGGGAAACGGTCGCCGCCGCGCGATACCTCCCATTTCAGTGCGTCGCCCAGCGCGTCTGCGTCCACCGCCACGAGCAGCAGGCCGTCGCGGCCCGCGAAGTGCCTGGCCGCCGTCTCCGCCACCTGGTGGGCGGCGGAGAAATGGATGAAGCCGTCGGCCACGTCGACCGGCGCGCCGGTGTAGACGCCGGCAGCCTCTGCCGCCGCCCACTCCGCGCGCCCCGCGATCTTGTAGACCGGGGTCATCGCAGGCTCAGGCCGCGCCCGCATCGGCGTCGCGGTGCAGCGCGGCGTCGATCAGGCCGACGGTGCGCCCGAGGCCGTAGAGCGCGACGAAGGAGCCCATGCGCGGCCCCGACGTCTGGCCGAGCAGCGTCTCGTAGAGGCAGCCGAACCACTCGCGCAGGTTCTCGAACCCGTGGCGCTTGCCGACCTCGAACACCGCGTTCTGGATGTCCTCTGCCGCCGCCCCCTCCGCGAAGCCCTGCAGCGTGCCGCGCAGATCCTCGAGCGCGGCGCGCTCCGCCGCCGTCGGCGGGCGGTAGAACTTGGTCGGCCGGACGAAATCCTCGAAATACTTGATCGCGTAGCCGACGAGGCGGTCGAGCAGAGGGTGGCTCGCGGGGCTCGCGCCCGGCACATAGGCCGAGATGAAGCCCCAGAGAATCTCCCGATCCTGCGAGTTCGACGCGGACACGAGATTCAGCAGCATGTTGAAGCTGATCGGGCTCGTCTCCTCGGGCGGCGTGCCTTCGTGGATGTGCCAGACCGGGTTCTCGACCTGCCGGTCGGACCCCTCGCCGCGGTACTTCTCGAGGAAGGTCAGGTATTCGTCGACCGCCTTCGGGATCACGTCGAAATAGAGCCGCTTGGCCGCGCGCGGCTTCTGGAACATGTAGAGGGCGAGGCTTTCCGGGCTGGCATAGGTCAGCCACTCGTCGATGGTGAGGCCGTTCCCCCTGGACTTGGAGATCTTCTGCCCGTTCTCGTCGAGGAACAGTTCGTAGTTGAACCCGGCGGGCGGGTTGCCGCCGAGGATGCGGGTGATCTTGCCGCCGAGGTCGACCGAGGGGATGAGGTCCTTGCCCGCCATCTCGTAATCGACGCCCAGCGCGTACCAGCGCATCGCCCAGTCGGGCTTCCATTGCAGCTTGCAGTGCCCGCCGGTCACCGGCACTTCGACCTTCTCGCCGTCGGTGTCCTCGAACACAACCGTGCCCTTCGACGCATTGCGTTCCAGGATCGGCACCTGCAGGACATGGCCCGTCCTGGGCGAGATCGGGAGGAAGGGCGAATAGGTCTGCTGGCGCTCCTCGCCCAGCGTCGGCAGCATCACTTCCATGATGCGGTCGTATTCCTCGAGCACGCGGATCAGCGCGTCGTCGAAGCGGCCAGAGGTGTACCAGTCGGTCGCCGACTGGAACTCGTACTCGAAGCCGAAGGCATCGAGGAAGGCGCGCAGGCGGGCATTGTTGTGGTGGCCGAAGCTCTCGTGCGTGCCGAAGGGATCGGGCACCTTCGTCAGCGGCTCGTTCAGGTGCTGCGCCAGCAGGTCGCGGTTCGGCACGTTGTCCGGCACCTTGCGCAGTCCGTCCATGTCGTCGGAGAAGGCGAAGAGCCGCGTCGGCATGCCGGTCAGCATCTCGAAGGCGCGGCGCACCATGGTCGTGCGCGCCACCTCGCCGAAGGTGCCGATGTGCGGCAGGCCCGAGGGGCCGTAGCCCGTCTCGAACAGCACATAGCCCTTCTCCGGCAGCTTGCCGCCCAGGCGTTTCTCGAGCTTCCGCGCCTCCTCGAACGGCCAGGCCTTGGCGTTGCGGGCGATTTCAGCGGTCTCGGGCGTGTGGGCGATCATCTCCGGCTTCCCTGGCGTTTTCGGCCCGTTCCTGCGGGCGGCCCCCGCTCTACTCCCCGGCAGGGAAGGCGTCAACGTCCGCGGGGTCCGCGCGGTGCTGAGGCCGGAGCGATGGACGGTCACCGCGGCCCATGCTAACGCGCATGTCATGGCCGACAGCGAACAGCAGGCGGACCCGCGCCCCACGGCGGCCTCGGCCGCGGAAGCACCGGCTGCGCTCGTCGCGGCGGCCGGGCGCGCGCTCGTCTGCACGGCGGAAGGAGAGATCGTTGCACCGTCCCCGTCCGCGGCGCGCAACTTGCTGACCGCCGGCCCGGTCCTGGTCGCGCACGCGCCCTTCACCGCGCGCAGGCTGGACGCGGCGCGGCCCGCGCGGCATCCGGGCCTGTTCGACGCGCTGGAACTCTTCGCGTTCGTTCGGCCTGCGGCCACCTGCGCGCCGACGCCGTCGGGCCTCGCCCGCGCGCTGGGGCTTGAAGTGCCGGAAACGCTGGAGGACCAGGCGCTCGCACTGCACATGGCCGTCCAGGCACTGCTGGCAGAGGCGGCACGAACCTCGGGGGAGGAGCGCGCGCACGTCGCCCGCCTCGTCCGGCAGATGGGCAAGGCAGGCTGGGCCTGGGCGGGCCCCCTGCTCGGCGCGCTGGACGAGGGTGCGGAGGCACCGCCCGCGGAGCGTGCGCGCAACGCCTTCGCCGTGTGGGAGGCCCTGCCCCGCTGGGAGGACGAGGCCGGGCGCGGCGCGCCGGGAACGGCAGCAGTAAGCGGGCAGGAGGCGCGCGACCGGCTCGCCCGCCTGGTGGGCCGCGCGGCGGAGGTGCGCCCCACGCAGGCGGCCTATGCCGAGACGGCCGCAAAGGCCTTCGCGCCGCGCGCCATGGAAGGTGCGCCGAACGTCGTGCTGGCGGAGGCGGGCACGGGCATCGGCAAGACGCTGGGTTACCTGGCACCCGCCAGCGTCTGGGCGGAGAAGAACGACGGCGCGGTCTGGGTCTCGACCTACACCAAGGCCTTGCAGCGCCAGATCGACCGCGAACTCGACCGGCTCTACCCGGACCCGCGGGAGAAGCGCGCCCGCGCCGTCGTGCGCAAGGGGCGGGAGAACTATCTCTGCCTGCTGAACTACCAGGAGGCAGTGGGCCGTGCCGCAACCGGCGGGAGCGACCCGGTGGCGCTGGGCTTCGTCGCGCGCTGGTTGGTGGCGACGCGCGACGGCGACGTGATCGGCGGAGACCTGCCGGGCTGGCTGCCGGACCTGATGGGAGGCGCGTTCTCGGGCCTGACCGACCGGCGCGGCGAGTGCATCTATTCCGCCTGCGAGCACTATCGCCGCTGCTTCATCGAGCGCACGGTGCGGCGCGCCCGCGGCGCGGACATCGTGGTGGCGAACCACGCCCTCGTCATGGCGCAGGCAGCCCTCGACGCGCTGATCGACGCGCCCGACGAGGATGGCGTGTCGGAGGCACGCACCAGGCTCGTGTTCGACGAGGGCCATCACCTGTTCGAGGCGGCCGACAGCGCCTTCTCGGCCTGCCTCTCGGGCCTCGAGACTGCCGAACTGCGCCGCTGGGTGCGTGGCGCGGAGAGCCGCAGACGGCGCGGGCGAGGGCTGGAGACGCGGCTTGCCGACCTCATCGCCGCGATCCCGGAGGATCGCCCGCGCGAGAAGGCGGAAGGCGCGCTGCGGGCAGCACGCGCCCGCGCCGCCGACCTGCCGGGCGAGGGCTGGACGAGCCGCATCCGCGAGGGCACGCCCGCCGGTCCCGCCGAGACGCTGCTGGCCGGGCTGATGGCGCATGTGCGCGCGCGCAGCCCGGAGGGTGCAGGACTGGCGCAGGAAGCCGAGTTGCGACCGCTCACCGATGGGCTGTCCGAGGCGGCGGACGCGCTCGCCACCGTGCTGGACGATCTCGCGGGCAATCTGAGGGCGCTGTCGGGCGCGCTGCGTGCGCGGCTAACAAACGAGGCGGAGACGCTGGACACCGCCGAGCGCACGCGGCTCGCGGCGGCCGCGCGCGGCCTCGACCGGCGCGCCAAGGTCATGCTGCCGACGTGGATCTCGATGCTGCGGGGTATCGACGCGGACCCTCCCGAGGGCGCGGTCGACTGGGTCTCCGTCGATCCCATCGGCGCGCGCGCGCTCGACGTCGCCCTGCGCCGCCACCTGCTCGACCCCATGGCGCCGTTCGCGGTGTCGGTGCTCGCCCCGGCGCACGGCGCGCTCATCACCTCGGCGACGCTGCGCGACCGGGAACTCGACGCCGCCCAGGACGGAAACTGGGTGAGCGCGGAGGCGCGCACCGGTGCGCGCCACCTCCCGCTGCCGGCGATCCGGGCGAGTTTCACCTCCCCCTTCGACTATGGCGCGGAGACGCGGGTCTTCATCGTGACCGACGTGCGCCGCGACGAACCGGCGGAGGTCGCCGCCGCCTACGAGGCGCTGATACGCGCAGCGGGCGGCGGTACGCTCGGCCTCTTCACGGCGATCCGGCGGCTCAAGGCGGTGCACGAGCGGATCGCGCCGAAGCTGGAGGGCGATGGTCTTCCCCTCTATGCCCAGCACGTCGACGCGATGGACGTGGGCGGGCTGGTCGACCTGTTCCGGGAGGAGGAGGACGCAAGCCTGCTCGGCACCGACGCCGTACGCGACGGGGTGGACGTGCCGGGCCGCGCGCTCAGGCTCGCCGTGTTCGACCGGGTGCCCTGGCCGCGCCCCGACATCCTGCACAAGGCGCGGCGCGCGCACTTCGGACGGCGCACGTACGACGACATGCTGGTCCGGTTGAGGCTCGCGCAAGCGTTCGGACGGCTGATCCGCCGGCAGGGCGACCGGGGCGTGTTCGTGCTGCTCGACGCCATGACGCCGTCGCGCCTGCTGACCGCCTTCCCGCCGGAGACGCCGGTTGCGCGCGTGGGCCTCGCCGAGGCGGTGGGAGAGACGCGCGCCTTTCTGCACCGGCACGCTGGGGACTTGCCCTGACCCCGCGAACCGCCTAGCGTCCCGGCAACGCAACAAGCTGCGAGTGGTGCCGATGTCCTCTTCCGCTTCCCCGCTGAGCCCGCAGGCCGCGCTGATCTACGTGATGGTGATCGTGTCCGCCGCCGACAGCGAGATGACCGACCGCGAACTCTACACGATCGGCGAGATCGTCAAGACGCTGCCGATCTTCGAGGATTTCGACCGCGAGAAGCTGGTGTCGACCGCCTCGGCGTGCGCGGAACTGCTCTCGAACGAGGACGGGCTGGACCGGGTGTTCGACGTTGTGGAAGCGGCGCTTCCCGTGCGCCTGCGCGAGACGGCCTACGCGCTTGCCTGCGACGTGGCGGCCTCCGACGGCAAGGCCGGGCAGGAGGAGTTGCGCCTGCTGGAGATGATCCGCCACCGCCTCAGTGTCGAGCGGCTGTCGGCCGCGGCGATCGAGCGGGGCGCGCGCGCCCGTTACGCCCGCGTCTGAGGGCTTTCAGGGGGCAGACCGCTCCGGCAGGAAGCGGATGAAGCGGGCCGCGGCCTCCAGCGCGCGCTCGAGAGCCGCCTCCGGCGTCGTGCCGGAGGACTTGCGGGGCGCGAGGTCGTGGTTGCCGTCGGGCACCCAGTGAACGCGCACGCGGTCCGGCAGACCGTAGCCCGGAACCTCCTCGAAAGTGCCGAAGGGATCGCGTGTCCCCTGCACGATCAGCGCCGCGCAGTCCAGCGCCAGCAAGGGCTCCAGCCGCAGCCGGTCCGGCTTGCCCGTCGGATGGAAGGGATAGCCGAAGCACAACACGCCCGCCGCGCCGACATCGGCCGCCACGCACGCCGCGACGCGCGCGCCCATCGACTTGCCCGCGACGACAATGCGGCGCGCCTCGCGGAGCCCCGCCGCAGCCCCGCGAAATGCATCGCACAGGACCGGCATCCGGTCGGGTGGCGCCTTGCGCCCCTCGAGACGTGCGCGGCGCATGTAGGGGAACTCGAACCGCACCACGCGAATGCCGTGGCAGGCCAGGCCGCGTGCCGCAGCCGCCATGAAGGGGCTGTCCATGCCCGCCCCGGCGCCGTGCGCGAAGAGCACGGTCGCTGCGGCGCCGACGGGACCGTCTGTGAGGATCTGCTCCATGAGCGCGAGAGTGCCGCAAGCCGGCCGCACGGTCACGGCCGGACTGCGCCGGCAGCCTTCAGCGGTTCGGCTGAGGGGTCACGCGGAGATAGGGCTTCACCGCCGTCCAGCCCTTGGGGAACAGCGGCCTCGCCGCCTCGTCCGACAGCGCGGGCACCACGATCACGTCGGCGCCGTTCTGCCAGTCGACGGGCGTTGCCACCTTGTAGCGATCGGTCAGCTGCAGGCTGTCGATGACGCGCAGGATCTCGCCGAAGGCGCGGCCGGTCGATGCCGGATAGGTGATGGAGGCGCGCAGCCGCTTGTGATGGTCGATGACGAACACGCAGCGCACCGTGAGCGAATCCGAGGCTTTCGGATGGATCATCTGATAGGCGTCGGAGACGGTGCGGTCCGCATCGGCGAGAATCGGGTAGGTGAGCTCGACCCCTTGCGTTTCCTCGATGTCGCGGATCCAGCCCAGATGGTCTTCGACGGTGTCGACGCTGACGGCGATGACCTTGGTATGGCGCTTCTCGAACTCCGCCCTGAGGCGGGCCACTGCGCCGAGCTCGGTCGTGCAGACCGGCGTGAAGTCCTTCGGGTGGCTGAACAGGACCGCCCAGCTTTCGCCGATCCAGTCATGAAACCGGATGCGGCCGTGGGTAGACTCCTGCTCGAAATCGGGAACGACATCGCCAAGAAGAAGGCCCATGATAACCTCGTGTCAGTACACATACGAACCGGCCCGGCCGATGACTCAGGCGGGCTGCAGCAAGCTTGTGGCAAACCGTCTGCTTCGCCATGTTTCGCGAAGGAAAGTAGAGATTCCCTTAAACGCTGTCTGCCTGGTGCTTCATGAAGATCCTCCTGCTCCTCCGTCACGCAAAATCGAGCTGGACCGACCCCAAGATCGACGATCACGACCGGCCGCTGAACCGGCGCGGGCGCGATGCCGCGCCGGTAATGGCGCGCTACATGGCGGCGGAAGGCCTGGTTCCGGATTTCGTGTGGTGCTCGACCGCACGGCGGACGCGGGAAACGCTCGACCTCTGGTCTCTGGCGACGGCACGCACGCCGCCGGTCGAATACCGTCAGGACCTGTACCTTGCGGGGGTTGGGACCATCGTCGCCACGGTCCGGCGTACCGACGATGCGCACCGCACCGCCATGCTGGTGGGGCACAATCCGGGGCTGGCCCATGCCGCGCAGGAGCTTCTCGTCGACCGCGACAGCCCCGAAGCGGTCGAGTTGAGCCTCAAGTTTCCGACTGCCGCTCTGGCCGTCATCAGTTTTCCCGTGGACCGCTGGGCGGACGCGGGTCCGGGGACCGGAAAGCTCGAACGCTTCGTCACCCCGCGACGTATCTCGACGCTTTCGGACGAAGACTGAGGCGGTTCAGGCGGCCGGAACGGGCACCGGCTGCGCGCGAACACCCTCGGGGCGCGCGCGCAGATGCCGCAGGTAGCGGGCCTCGAGCCAGCGCACGAAGAGCACAATGGCGAAGGTCAGCACGCAATAGAAGACGCCAGCCGTCAGATAGGCCTCGTAGGGCGCATAGGTCCGGCTGTTGATGATGCGCGCCACACCCAGCAGATCCTCGACCGTCACGATGCTCGCCACCGCGCTGCCGTGGAGCATGAAGATCATCTCGTTGCCATAGGCGGGCAGGGCGCGCCGCATCGCGCTCGGCAGCAGGATGCGGCGCAGTTCCAGCGCGCGCGACATGCCGCAGGCGCGCGCCGCCTCGACCTCTCCCATCGGTGTGCGCTGGATCGCGCCGCGCAGGATCTCGGCAGTGTAGGCCGCCGTGTTGAGCGTGAAGGTGATGAGCGCACACTTCCACGCCTCGTCGATCAGCACCCAGGCCCAGCTGTCGCGCAGGGCGCTGAACTGGCTGAAGCCGTAATAGACGACGTAAAGCTGTACCAGCAGCGGCGTGCCGCGGAACACATAGGTGAAGACCCAGACCGGCCCGTTCAGGAACGGGTTGGCCGAACAGCGCGCGATCGACAGCGGAATGGCGAGCGCAAGGCCGAGGACGAGCGCCGCGGCCACCAGCGCGAGCGTCACGCCCGCGCCCGCGAAATACCAGGGCAGGTTGCGCCAGACGAGGCCCCAGTCGAACCCGAAGGCGAGAAACCAGACGAGCCCGGCAGAAACCAGGAAAACGAGACCGTAGCCAAGGGCGCGCAGAGCCCAGCCGAGCAGGCGCTGCAGCGCCGGCAGGTCGATGCGCGCGGCCCGGTCGAACAGCCACGCCAGCCGGTGGAAGGGCTTGATCTCCTTGCCCTCCAGCCGCTGGAGCACGGGCGCTGTCGCCGAAGTGAAGAGCAGGTAGACCAGCGCAACCGCGATGAAGAAGAGAAACGGCTCGCGCACGGACTTCCCCGCGAGGTCCGCCCGCCGCACGATGTCGTCGAGCCCGATGACGGAGACGAGCGCCGTCGTCTTCATCAGGACGAGCCAATTGTTGGTGAGCCCCGGCAGCGCGTGGCGGATCATCTGCGGCGCGAGCACGTTGAAGAGCACCTGCGCCCGGCTCATGCCATAGGCCTCCGCCGCTTCGATCTGCCCTTTCGGTACCGCGAGGATCGCACCGCGGAACGTCTCGGTCATGTAGGCGCCGTAGATGAAGCCGATGGTCAGGACGCCCGCGATCCACGGGTTCACGTCGATGTAGTCCTCGTGCCCCAGCATCGGGGCAACCCAGTTCACGAAGATCTGGCCGCCGAAATAGATCAGCAGCATCAGAACGAGGTCGGGGACGCCGCGGATCACGGTCGTGTAGGCCGCGGCGGTTCCGGCGGCCACGCGGGAGCGCGACAGCTTCGCCAGTGCGCCCGAAAGCCCCAGCATCAGGGCGATCGCCACGGAAGCGAGGGCCACGGTCACCGTGGTCCAGGCGCCTTCGAGCAGGCTCGGCCAGTATCCGTAGAGATCGAACGGCACGCGCGTTGCCTCCCCCCGTTTCCTGCGGTTCCTTGCCCCTGAACGGCCACGGCCCCCGGACCTTCCGGTCGGGGGCCGTGTCACCCGTCAGTCGACCCGCATCGGACCTCAGCCGCCGTAGACGTCGAAGTCGAAATACTTGTCGTTGATCCGCTGATAGGTGCCGTTTGCGCGCACCTTGTCGATCGCGGTGTTGAAGCACCGGCGCAGGCGGTCGTCGCCCTTGCGGATCGCGATCCCCGCGCCTTCGCCGAACCACTTCGGATCGGTGAGCGAGGGGCCGATGAACTCGAACTCCTCGCCGCCCGGCTGCTTGAGGAAGCCGTCCGAGGCCGCGACGGAATCCTGCAGCGCCATGTCGATGCGCCCGGCCTTGAGGTCGAGGTAGACCTCGTCCTGCGTGCCATAGCGCACGATGTCGGCGTCCGGATAATTGTCGCTGATGTAGTTGTCGTGGATGGTCGCGCGCTGAACGCCGATCTTCTTGCCCTTCAGCCCCTCCGCCGAGATCTCGAAACCCGCACCCTTGCGGGCGATGAAGCGGGCCGGCGTCTGGTAGTACTTGTCGGTGAAGTCGACCTTCTGCCTGCGCTCCTCCGTGATCGACATGGAGGCGATGATCGCGTCGTACTTGCGCGCGATCAGCCCGGGAATGATGCCGTCCCAGTCCTGCTGCACAAGCGTGCATTCCGCCGCCATCGTCTGGCACAGCGCCAGCGCCATGTCGATGTCGAAGCCGGTCAGCCGCCCCTCGGGCGTCACTTCGGAGAAGGGCGGATAAGCGCCTTCGACGCCGATCCGGACTTTCGCCGGGCAATCCTGCGCCACCGCGGGCGTCACGGCCATGGCGAGCGCGACGCCGAGACCTGCAATGAGTTTCTTCACACTTCGTCTCCCTGTCCTGTGCGTGCCTTTTCCGGGCCGGCCTAGCGCCCGCCGATGAACTGGCGGAAGCGTTCCGACGCCGGGGTATCGAACACCTCCGAAGGCGTTCCCTGCTCCAGCACGCGGCCTTCGTGTAGAAAGACTACCCCGGTCGAAACATCCCGCGCAAAGCCCATTTCATGGGTCACGACGAGCATGGTGCGCCCTTCCTCCGCGAGGTCGCGCATCACCTTCAGCACCTCGCCCACGAGTTCCGGATCGAGCGCCGACGTCGGCTCGTCGAACAGCATCACGTCGGGCTCCATCGCCAGCGCGCGGGCGATCGCGACGCGCTGCTGCTGACCGCCGGACAGCATCGCGGGATAGTGATCCTCGCGCCCCGTCACGCCGACCTTGGCGAGCAGCGCGCGCGCCCGTTCCACGGCCTCGCGCCGCGGCACCCCGAGAACGTGGACGGGCGCCTCGATCACGTTCTCCAGCGCCGTCATGTGGGACCAGAGGTTGAATTGCTGGAACACCATGGCCAGGCGCGTGCGCAACCGCTCCACCTGGCGGCGGTCGGCAGGCTCGGCCCGGCCGTCGCGGACCGTCATGGCGATCTCCTCGCCACCCACGACCACACGGCCCTTGTCCGGCGGTTCCAGCATGTTGATGCAGCGCAGCAGCGTCGACTTACCCGACCCGCTCGACCCCAGGATGGAGATGACGTCGTGCCGGCGCGCCGACACCGTGACGCCCTTCAGCACCTCGAGGTTTCCGAAAGACTTGTGGATGTCCTCCGCGAGCAGCGCAACCTCGTGCGCGCCCTGTCCGGCAACGCTGCCGCCGTCGGTGTCGGTCTGGGTCACGCCGATCCGCCTCTCCCTGTCGCCGGGCCATCGGGGCCATGCACACGCCGCAATGGAATATGAGACGGAAAGCGGGGCTGCATGCAACCCCCGCAGCCGCCCACCCGCATCAGAAGCGCTGCCAGAGCCCGAGAAAGAGGAAGGCCGTCTCCTCGCCTGCGCCGAGGTCGCGTTCCACACGCAGACCGCTTTCGAGCGCCGTACCGCCGCCGATCTCCCGAACGGCGGACCCTTCGAGACTGCGGACACCCCCGCCAGACGCGCCTTGCGTGAGCCCGCCACGGGCATAGACGAGCCAGCGTGCAGCCCGGAACCCCGCCGTAAAGGAGATCGCCCCCTCCGCATCTCCGCCCGCGAAGCGGTGAAGATACCCGGCCTCGGCCACCGCGAAGGCGTCGGCGCCCGCGACCGGATGCCCGATCCCGGCGAGCAGGGCGGCACCCGCCTCCCAGGCCCGCGGCGCACGGGCTGGCGCGCCGGACAGCCTTCCGGTCGGCAGACCGGCGCGTACCTCGACAGAGACGATCCAGCCACCCTGCCCGGCCGTGCCCTCCGCCAGGCGCGCCCGGACGAACGGGGCGACCTCCTGCAGATGGATGCCCGATCCGCCGCCGGCCCGCACCGTCCGGTCGGCCCGGGCGGACGCGCCGACCGTCACAGTCTGCCGCCAACCGTAGGCTGCGTAGCCCGTCAGCACGGCACGGCTCTCGCGCCCGGTCGCGGCGTCCGCCCGCTCCGCCCCGAGGCGCACGATGGCCAACCCCTCGCCCTGCTTCTGCGTCCATGCGGCCACGGCGCTGCCGGGAAGCAGAACGCCAACCGCCAGCGCGACCGCAACCGTCCGCGCCAGCACGGCATACGATCGCGTTCCGCTTATGTTCATGCATCCCCCTCCGTGCACATACGAGTGTATGCAAGCAAAAGCTGATTGAATAGTCTTTGCATCAACCAAGAGATGCAGGCTGGCGACAGGCACGCGACGGGGGAGCGCTGTCCGCATGGGGCGGCCGGAGAACTTCACGCTGAACGGGAAAGCGGGCGCGAACGTGCACGCCGGGTCGGGCTTTGCCGAGGCCCCGGCGCGCTTTGCGCACGGTCCCTCCGACGGTGCGGGTGCGATCACGCATGACCCCGCCTCGCCGAGCTTCGCCGATGGCCTGAGCCGCCGCCAGGTCGCATGGGCGCGCGTGGCAGCCTGCGGGCTTGCGCTTCTCGTGATGGCCGATCCGGCGGCGGCGGGGCTGGTGCTGCTGGCCGTGCTATCGGTCTTCTTCCTGGCGCTTGTGCTCCTGCGCCTTGTGCTGATGAGCCTGCCCGCACTGATGCGCGAGGGCCTGGTGCTCGCGCCCGAAGTGTGGCGGGCACGGGTCCGCGACTGGCCGGTTTACACGGTCATGGTCGCGCTGCACCGGGAGGCGGAGGTGCTGCCGATCCTTGTCGATGCGCTGGCCCGGCTCGACTATCCCGGCGACCGGCTGGACGTGAAGCTGATCCTCGAGGAGACAGATCCGGAGACGCTGGCCGCCGCGCTTGCCCTGCCCTTGCCGCGCCACTTCGAGATCGTGATCGTCCCGGACGGCGCACCGCGAACGAAGCCGCGCGCGCTCAACCATGCGCTGCCGCGGGCGCGGGGTGAGTATGTGGTGATATACGATGCGGAGGACCGGCCCGACCCGGACCAGCTGAAGAAGGCCGTGCTGGGCTTCGAGGCCGCGCCGGCCGACACCGCCTGCCTTCAGGCGCGGCTTGCCTATTTCAACGCGGGCGAGAACTGGCTGACGCGCATGTTCGCGATCGAGTACGCGGTCTGGTTCGAGATCCTGCTGCCGGGCCTCGCCGCGCTGCGGCTGCCGGTGCCCCTCGGCGGCACCTCGATCCATTTCCGCACGGACGTGCTGCGCAGCTTGGGCGCGTGGGACGCCTGGAACGTGACGGAGGACGCCGATCTCGGCCTGCGTCTCGCCCGGCGCGGCTGGCGCTGCCGGATGCTGGAGTCGACGACGCTGGAGGAGGCGAACTGCCGCGCGGGCAACTGGATCCGCCAGCGGTCGCGCTGGCTCAAGGGCTATGCCCAGACCTGGTTCGCGCACATGCGGATGCCGGGGGAGTTGCGCCGCGACCTGGGCTGGCGCGGGTTCCTCGGCGTGCAGGTGATCTTCGCGGGCGCAGTGATCGGCGCGCTGGCCCACCCGGTGCTGTGGGCGCTCTACCTCGTCTGGGCGGCGACCGGAACGGGCCGTTTCGACCCGCTGTTCCCGGCGGAGCTTGCGGCCGTCAACACCGGGCTCCTGATCCTCGGCAGCGGCGTCGTGATCCTCTCGGGCATGATCGCGGTCGCGCGGCGCGACGTGGGATGGCTCGTTCCCTGGTGCCCGCTGCTGCTGTTCTACTGGCCGCTGGCGTCGCTGGCGGCGTGGAAGGCCGTCTGGCAGCTTGTCCACCGGCCGAGCTATTGGGAGAAGACGGCGCACGGCCTCAGCCGGGAGACGGAGGCCGCACGCGACGGCGCGCTGGCGCGGCTGGGGCCCTCACGGCAGGTGTCGGGGGTGCCGCGATGATGGCGGGACGGCTGCGGACACCGGCGGCAGGCGTCTGGCTGGCATTGGGCGCGGGTGCATGGCTCGGGGCGGGCCTCGCGGCGCTGATCGCCGCAGGATCGCTTCCTGCTGCGGACGTCGCGGCGCTCGGCCGCGCGGGGGCGGCCCCGCTGGCGGCGCGATGGGAGACGCTGCTGCCCGTCGTCCTCTGGCTGATGCTGGCCTGGCAGGTGCTGGCGGCGTCCGGGCGGCCGCTGTGGCATGGCGCAGCGCTGATGGCGCTCGTGACGCTCAACCCGGTGCTGCTCTATGGCGGGCTCGGCACGCCGGGCGGAGCATGGACGATGCTCGCCACGCTTCTGCTGCTCGACGGGCTCGCGCGGCTGGACCGCGACGAAGGACAGGCGGGCTGGCTGTTGGTGGCAGGGGGTGCGGCGTTGCTGCCGCCTGCGGGACCGGCGGGGCTGGCGCTTGGCCTCGCGCTGCTCCCCGCAGCGTTGCTCGCCGGCCATCGGGGACCAGGGGTGCCTGCCGCACTCGCCCTCCTGACGGTCCCGATGGCAACGACGGCACTGTTCGTCGGCTATGGCGCCTGGGTGACGGAGGCAGGCGGCGTCGACCCGGCGCTTGCCGGGCGGCTCTGGCTACCGCCCCTTCCCGCGCCGGAGACAGCGATGGCCGCGGGAGCCGGAGCACTTGCCGCGGCGCCAGTCGTCCCAGTGGCGATGCTGCTGCGCGGACGCGATCTGCCGCGCCTGGCGCTTTTAGCACCGTTTGCAGCGGTGATCTGGGCGTCGGACGGCGGTGCGGAGACGCTGGCGGCGGCATTCGGCGCGCTGGCGAGTGCCAGCGTCGCGGCGCTTGCAGCGGACGAGCGGACGCGGTTCGGCGCGCTTCTCACGACGGGCGCATGCGTCGCCGGCACGGCGGTCGCGTGGACGGTGGTCCTGAGGGGCATGTGAAGAAAATGGAGCGGGTGAAGGGAATCGAACCCTCGTCGTCAGCTTGGGAAGCTGCTGCTCTACCATTGAGCTACACCCGCGCGCGGCTGACGATCTAGCACAGGGCGCGGCGCGTTTCCATAGGCTGCGCGCGGCCCTTGCGCCCCCGCGACGCGGACAAAAATCTTGACGCTCGTCCGGGCGGGGTCTATCCCCGCGCCTCACGTGGCGATTTGTGCCGACCGGCTTGCGGCCACGGAAAAAACTCGCGCTAAAAGGTCGGGCCCGCGGGACATACCGACGTCACGTCATCCCCCGGCCGCCCCCCGGTCGGCGCAGGACGTTCGAAGGACCCGCCAGCCATGCCGCACGACAGCACCACGCCGAAGACCCTGACCGCGACGCGCGACGCCCGCGCGCTGCATCCCCGCACCCGCATGGTGCACGGCGGGACGCTGCGCAGCGCCTTCGGCGAGACGTCGGAGGCGATGTTCGTCACCTCTGGCTATGTGTACGCGAGCGCCGAGGAGGCGGAGGCGCGCTTCAAGGGGGAGGCGGACGGCTTCATCTACTCCCGCTTCTCCAACCCGACCGTCGCGATGTTCGAGCAGCGGCTGGCCCAGATCGAGGGCGCGGAGGCCTGCACCGCGACGGCGAGCGGCATGTCCGCCGTCACAGCCGCGCTGATGTGCCAACTGTCGGCGGGCGACCACATCGTCGCGGCGCGCGCGCTGTTCGGGTCGTGCCTCTACGTGTGCGAGACGCTGCTGCCGCGCATGGGGGTCGCCTGCACGCTGGTCGACGGGCGCGACACGCAAGCCTGGGCCCGCGCCGTGCGGCCGGAGACGAAGGTGTTCTTCCTGGAGACGCCCTCCAATCCCGGGCTGGAGATCGTCGACCTGAAGGCCGTCTGCGACATCGCGCACGCCGCTGGCGCCCGCGTGGTCGTCGACAATGTGTTCGCGACCCCGGTGCTGCAGCGGCCGATGGAGCAAGGCGCGGACGTGGTCGTCTATTCGGCGACAAAGCACATCGACGGGCAGGGGCGCTGCCTGGGCGGAGCGGTCCTGTCGTCGGAAGCATTCCGCAAGGACTACCTCGAAACCTTCTGCCGCCACACCGGCCCGGCGATGAGCCCGTTCAACGCCTGGGTCCTGCTGAAGGGGCTGGAGACGCTGTCGCTCAGGGTCGAGGCGCAGTGCGCCGCGGCGTCGAGGATCGCCGATGCGCTGGCCGCGCATTCCAACGTCGCCCGCGTGCTCTATCCGGGCCGCGCCGACCACCCGCAGCACGACCTCGCCAGCCGGCAGATGGCGGCGGGCGGCACGCTCGTCACCTTCGACGTGAGGGGCGGGAAGCGGGAAGCGTTCGCAGCGCTCAACCGGCTGGGCATCGTGTCGATCAGCAACAATCTGGGCGACGCGAAATCGCTGATCACGCACCCCGCGACGACGACGCACCAGCGGCTCACGCCGGAGGCGCGCGCGGAACTGGGCATCACGGACGCAACCTTGCGCCTCTCGGTGGGGCTGGAGGACGCCGGCGACCTTATCGCCGATCTTACCGCGGCGCTGGAAGGCTGAGGATCGGGCCGAAACACTCGACTCGGGGCTGCGATAGCCTATCTTGAATATCTTCGTGGCTGGGGACGCAGGGGCATCCATGTATCGTGCCGTGACCGACGGGATCGCCGTAGAGGTGGACGCCTTCTACCTCGACCATGAATCGAGCCCGCAGGAGAGCTATCACGTCTGGGCCTACACCGTCCGGATCACCAACAGGACGACGGGACCGGTGCGGCTGCGCGCGCGGCACTGGATCATCACCGACGGACACGGCCGCCGCCAGGACGTGAAGGGCGCGGGCGTCGTGGGCGAGCAGCCGGTGATCGCGCCGGGCGAGACCTTCGAGTATTCGAGCGGCACCCCGCTTTCCACGCCGTCGGGCATCATGACAGGCAGCTATCGGATGGAAAGCGCCGGCGGGGAGATGTTCGACATCGCCATCCCCGTCTTTTCGCTCGACTCGCCAGCCGCGCGCCGGGTGGTCAACTGAGATCAGGCCAAAGGGTGAACCACGGCGGGCAAGAAGGCGTATACTGAGCGTTCAGAGAGGGCCGCCGCGGCCCTCGCCCCAGGGTTCCGAAGGAGTTTTTCCATGGCTGCTGGCGATGCCGCGCACGACCTGAAGCCCCAAGCCGCGCCCGCGATGCCCCGTCCGGAGCGCGAGGAGGCGGAGCAGGCGGTTCGCACGCTGCTGCGCTGGGCCGGCGACGATCCGGACCGCGAGGGCCTCGTCGATACGCCCAAGCGCGTGGCCAAGGCCTTCGAGGAGTGGTTCGCGGGCTATGACATGGACCCGGTCGCCTATCTCGAGCGCACGTTCGAGGAGGTCGAGGGCTATGACGAGATGGTGCTGCTGCGCGACATCCGCTTCGAGAGCCATTGCGAGCATCACCTCGCCCCGATCATCGGGCGGGCGCACGTCGCCTACCTGCCGACGGGCAAGGTCGTCGGCATCTCCAAGCTCGCCCGCGTGGTGGAGGCGTTCGCCCGCCGCCTTCAGGTGCAGGAGAAGATGACCGCGCAGATCGCCAACACGATCCAGCAGGTGCTGGAGCCGAAGGGCGTGGCCGTGGTGATCGAGGCAGCGCACCAGTGCATGACGACGCGCGGCGTGCACAAGCCCGGCGTGACGCTGGTGACAAGCCAGATGCTTGGCGACTTCCGCACCAATCCGATGACGCGGCGGGAGTTCCTGACGATAATCGGCAACCCGTCGTCGTCGTTCGACGGGTAAGACAGCCGCGGCCTAGGCCCCCGCCTCTCGGTCGTCGAGGAAATCGGCGGGGTCGAACCGGTAGAGTGCGCTGCAGAACTGGCAGGTCGCGCGGATCTCGCCCTCCTCGACCATGTCCTTGAGGTCCTCCTGCCCGTGCAGGCGCAGGACGTTTGCCACCTTCTCGGCGCTGCAGGTGCAGCCGAAGGCGACCCCGCTCTCCTCGAAAACGCGCACGCCGTCCTCGTGGAACAGGCGGTAGAGCAGCGTCGCGGGGGTGAGGTCGGGGTCGATCATTTCCACGTCCTCGACGGACGAGAGCAGGATCCCGGCGCGCGCCCAGTCCTCGGCAGCCTCCTCGGTGTCGAGCGCCTTCTTCGCTTCCTCGCCGCCCTTGCCGAGACGCTGCAGCATGATGCCGCCGCCCCGCCAATGCGCACCCTCGGCGGTGCGGCGGTCGAAGGCTTCGGCGACCGCGAGGCGCATGGAGGTGACGATCTGCTCCGACTGGTCGAAATAGCGCGTCGCCGCCGCGGCGAGCGAGCCCCCCTCGATCGGCACGATGCCCTGGTAGGGCTCGGTATCCGGGCCCTGGTCGATGGTCATGGCGAGGAAGCCGCCGCCCAGCAGCGCGAAGGGATCGGCGTCCGGCCCGGCCGCCGCGACCGCGTCCGCGTCGAAGCCCGCATAGCCCCGCACCTCGCCGCCCGCGCGGTAGTCGGCGACGAGCAGGCTGACCGCCCCCTGCCCCTGCGCCTGGACGGTGAAGCGGTTGCGCAGCTTCAATCCGGAGCCGATCAGCGTCGCGACGAGCAGCGCCTCGCCCAGCAACCGGGAGACCGGCGCAGGGTAGCCGTGGCCAGAAAGCGCACGGTCGATGGCAGGCCCCATGCGCACGAGTCGGCCGCGCACGTGCGCGCCCTCGATCTGGAAGGGGACGACGCGGTCGTCGCGCGTCCCGCCCGCCGGTTCCGGCATCATCTCGGGCTCAGCCATTCCCCAGGCACCACGCGAGCACGCCCTTCTGCGCGTGGAGACGGTTCTCCGCCTCGTCGAACACCACGGACTGCGGCCCGTCGAGCACCTCGGAGGTCACTTCCTCCTCCCGGTGCGCGGGCAGGCAGTGCATGAAGATCGCATCCTTGTCCGCCGCGGCCATCAGACGGGCGTTGACCTGGTAGGGCTGGAGCAGATTGTGCCGCCGGCCCGCATCCTCGTCGCCCATGGAGACCCAAGTGTCGGTGATGACGCAATCCACGCCCGCCACCGCCTCCGCCGGGTCGCGCAGGATGCGCACCCGCGCGCCCTGCGCCCGCGCCCAGTTGACCACGTCGGCATCGGGCTCCAGTTCCGCCGGGCAGGCGACGCGGATCTCGAAATCGAGCCGGGCCGCCGCCTGGATCCAGGAGTGCGCCACATTGTTGCCGTCGCCGGTCCAGGCGACCGAACGGCCCGCGATGGGACCCTTGCGCTCCTCGAAGGTCACGAGATCGGCCATGATCTGGCAGGGATGCGAGCGGTAGGTCAGCCCGTTGATCACGGGCACGGTCGCGTTCTCTGCCAGTTCCGTCAGCGTGTCGTGGTTGCCGGTGCGGATCATGATCGCGTCGACATAGCGCGACAGCACGCGCGCGGTGTCGGCGATCGTCTCGCCCCGCCCAAGCTGCATCTCGGCGCCGGTGAGCATGATCGTCTCGCCGCCCATCTGCCGCATGGCGACGTCGAAGGAGACGCGCGTGCGGGTCGACGGCTTCTCGAAGATCATGGCGAGCATCTTGCCGGCGAGCGGGCGGTCCCCCTCCGGCACGGCGCGGCCGAGGCCGTTGCGCGCCTGCTTGCGGCGCAGGCTCTCGTCGAGGATCCAGCGGAGGTCGCCCGAGGTCACCTGGTCGATATCGAGGAAGTGCCGCGGTCCGCTCATGCGGTCCCCCTTTCCGGGGCGGCCGCAGCGCCCCCGATGTCCGTCAGCACGGTGTCGAACGCCTGAAGCGCCGCGCGGATCTCGTCCTTCTCCACGATCAGCGGCGGCAGCAGGCGCACCACATTGTCGCCCGCGCCGACAGTCATCACGCCGGCGTCGAGCAGCTTGCCCACGACCTCGCCATTGGTCACGGCACCGGAGAGACGCACGCCGCGCATCAGGCCGCGGCCGCGGATCTCCGCCACCAGCGCGGGATGCGCGTCGCGCAGGGCCTGAAGCTGCTGCGCCATGAAGTTGGCCGTGTCGTTGACGCGGTCGAGGAAACCGTCCGCCAGAACGACGTCGAGCACGGCGTTGCCCACCGCCATGGCGAGCGGATTGCCGCCGAACGTCGTGCCGTGGGTGCCCGCGGTCATGCCCTTCGCCGCCTCCGCAGTGGCGAGGCAGGCGCCCAGCGGGAAGCCGCCGCCGATGCCCTTGGCGATGCCCATGATGTCCGGGGTCACGCCCGCGTGCTCGTGCGCGAAGAACCTGCCCGTCCGGCCGACGCCCGACTGCACCTCGTCGAAAATGAGCAGGATGCCATGCTCGTCGCACAACTCCCGCAAGCCGCGCAGGCAGGTGTCGGGAACGGGACGGATGCCGCCCTCGCCCTGGATCGGCTCGATCAGGATCGCCGCCGTCTCCGGCCCGACCGCGGCCTTCACCGCGTCATGGTCGCCGAACGGCACCTGGTCGAAACCCTGAACCTTCGGCCCGAAGCCTTCGAGGTATTTGGGCTGGCCGCCCGCCGCAATGGTCGCGAGCGTGCGCCCGTGGAAGGCGCCCTCGAAGGTGACGATGCGGTACCGCTCCGGCGCGCCGGAGACATAATGGTAGCGGCGCGCCATCTTGATCGCCGCCTCGATCGACTCCGCGCCCGAATTGCAGAAGAACACGGTGTCGGCGAAGGTCGCGGCGGTCAGCCGGTCGGCCATCCGCTGCTGCCCCTCGATCGGGTAGAGGTTCGAGACGTGCCAGAGCTTCTGCGCCTGCTCCGTCAGCGCGGCGACGAGATGCGGATGGGCATGGCCGAGCGCGTTGACCGCGATCCCTGCGCCGAAGTCGAGGAAGCGTCGGCCGTCCGCCGCATACACATGCACGCCTTCGCCCCGGACCGGGGTCATGGCTGCCCGCGCATAGGTTGGCAGTACGGACGAAATCACGGTCGTCACTCCCTCTCTTGCGACGGCTCGCCCTGAAAAACGACGGCCCCGAAACTGGGGCCTGAAACCGTCGGATCCAAAATAAAAAGGAGGCGCGCCGAAGCCGCCCTCCAGAGCCGCGAATTATCCGGTCAAATCCGCGCCAAGTCAACGCCTGCGCGGGTTTCAGCGGGTGCGGGGAGGTTCCGGCAACTCAGGCCTTGAGCCTCCACCCCCGCCGGAACGCCGTGTGGCAGAGCCACCAGAGCCCACCGACGAGCAGCGCCACGTACAGGACGCCGATCAGGACCGATCCGTCCGCATAGCCCGTGACACCGTAGCGGAACCCGTCGATCAGGTAGAAGAAGGGGTTGAGGTGGGCCGCCTGCTGGAACCCCTCCGGCAGGCTGGCGACCGAGTAGAACGTGCCGGACAGGAAGGCGAGCGGCGTGATGACGAAATTGGTGATCGCCGCAAGATGATCGAACTTGTCCGCCCAGATCGCAGCCAGGATGCCCGCCAGCGACATCACGAGCGAGGCGGCCAGCCCGAAGAACAGCACGGCCCACAGATGCACCATGGGCAGCGGCACGACGACCGCCATGCCGATCATGGTGACGCCCGCCACGATCAGCCCGCGCGTCACGCCGCCCATCGCGAAGGCGAAAACCAGTTCACCCGGCCCCAGCGGCGGCATCAGGAAGTCGACGATATTGCCCTGCACCTTGGCGATGGTGATCGAGGATGACGTGTTGGCGAAGGCGTTCTGCAGGATCGCCATCATGACGAGGCCGGGCGCGAGGAATTCCTCGAATGCAAGGCCGCCGACGTCGGGCCGGAGCCGCCCCAGCGCCAGGATGAACACCGCCAGGAAGAGCAAGGTGGTGACCACGGGGGCTGCGATCGTCTGCATCACGACCTTGAGGAAGCGCTGCACCTCCTTGACGTAAAGGGTCCAGACGCCAAGCCGGTTGACCATGGGCACCGTGCGCTCGCCGAACCGGGCGCGTGGGCGCTCAGATGTCATGGCGTGCTCCTTCCTCTCGCAAAGCCCGCACCCCGGCCGCGGGCCAGATTATTTGTGGATAAGCGCGCACGAGCGCACCAAACATGTTGTGTCCCGAGCCAAAGCCGATACAGTATCTGGACATCAGCTTAGAGGGCGGTCGCAAGCAGGACGGCCGGTGGGCGCAAGAGAGGGGTGCGCCGGCCACCGGGGAGTTATGTCCATTTTCCGCCCGTGTCCAGTACGAAGGAGGGGATCCGATGGCGTGGACCGAGGAACGCGTGGCGCTTCTCAAGAAGCTCTGGGCGGAGGGCTGGAGCGCCAGCCAGATCGCGCGCGAGCTGGGAGAGGTCACGCGCAACGCGGTAATCGGCAAGGTACACCGGCTGGGGATTGCGCGCCGTGACGCCGCCCCGCGCCCATCCCGGCCGGAAGCACGCACCTCCGCCGCCAGGAAGCCCGCCACGGCCAGCAAGAGCGAGGCCCGTGCGCGCACGGCGGAGGCCGCGCCGGCCCGCCCCGCCGCCCGGACGCAGACCGCCCGGCCGGTCGCCGCCAAGCCGGTGATCCCGACGCGCTACGAAGTGGTGGAGCGGGGCAAGCCGCTGAGCCTCATGGAGCTGAACGACCGCACCTGCAAATGGCCGATCGGCAACCCGGGCGATGCGGACTTCAGCTTCTGTGGCGAGTCCGTGGTCAGCGGGCACCCCTATTGCCAGGAGCATCTGCTGCGCGCCTACCAGCCGGCGTCGACCCGGCGTGACCGGGACCGCGGGCGCGACGAAACGCCTGCGCTGCCCAACGCCTGAGGGCGAGGACAGGACCCGGACGGCAAAAGGCCCGCATCGCGCGGGCCTTTTTTCTTGAGGAACAACGGACACGGATGCGTCAGTGCCGGGCGAAGGTCTCGTCGATGGCATAGCCGGCTGCGCGGACGGTACGGATCGGGTCGCGCTCGCCCGGACGGTTCAGCGCCTTGCGCAGCCGGCCGATGTGCACATCGACCGTGCGCTCCTCAACCTCGGAGTCCTGCCCCCAGACGGAATCCAGAAGCTGGGACCGGCTGAACACGCGCCCCGGCGCGTCCATCAGGCGCGAGAGCAGCGTGAACTCCCGCGGACCCAGCGCCACCTCGCGCCCCGACCGGCGGACCCGGCGCGCGGTGCGGTCGAGCACGATGTCGCCGAACTCAAGCACGTCCTGGGCGAGTGCTGGCCGGATCCGGCGCAGCACCGCACGGATGCGGGCGAGAAGCTCGGAAATGGAAAAGGGCTTGGTCAGATAGTCGTCGGCACCGGTGTCGAGGCCACGGATGCGGTCCGTCTCCTCCCCGCGCGCCGTGATCATGATGATCGGCAGGTTGCGGGTTTCGCTCCGGGCCCGCAGGCGTCGGCAGATCTCCAGCCCGGAGACCGTGGGCATCATCCAGTCCAGCAGCACGAGATCGGGCGCGCGCTCGTCCACGAGCAGCAGCGCCTGGTCGCCGTCGTCCGCCTCGATCACCTCGAAATCCGCCTTCTCGAGATTGTAGCGCAGAAGCGTGCGCAGCGCGTCCTCGTCCTCGGCGATGAGGATCAGGGGCTTCATCCCTTGCCGCCCCCTGCCAGCCCGGCAACGCCTTCCGTCGCCGTGGTGTCGGCCTTGGGCCGCTCTCCGGCCAGCGGGCGGCCCGTGACGAGGTAATGGACCGTTTCGGCGATGTTCGTCGCGTGGTCGCCGATCCGCTCCAGGTTCTTGCCGACGAAGAGGAGGTGAGTGGCCCGGCCGATGGTGCGGGGATCCTCCATCATGTAGGTCAGAAGCTCGCGGAACAGGCTGTTGTAAAGTTCGTCCAGCGTCTGGTCCCGGCGCCACACGGCGAGCGCCATCTCCACGTCGCGCGCCGCGTAGGCGGAGATCACCTGGTGCACCTGCCGGATCGCCTCGGCGCCGATCCGGTCGATGGCGAAGAGGTTCGGGAACGGCGTCTCGACATTGATGGTCTGGGCGCGCTTGGCGATGTTCTTGGCGAGGTCGCCGATCCGCTCCAGCTCGATCGAGATGCGCATGGCGGCCACGATCTCGCGCAGGTCGACCGCCATCGGCTGGCGCAGCGCGATCACCCGCACGGCAAGCTGTTCGACCTGGCCTTCGAGGTCGTCGATGCGGATGTCCTCCGCCACGACCTCTTGGGCGAGGCGGCTGTCGCGCTTGACGACGGACCGGATGGCGCGCGCAAGCTGCTCCTCTGCGAAGCCGCCCATCTTGGCGATCATGGCCGAGAGCCGCTCGAGCTCCGCCTGGTAGGCCTTGACCGTGTGAAGCTGTTGATCGTGGTCAGCCATAGCGCCCTGTAATGTAATCCTGCGTGCGTTGATCGGAGGGCGTGGTGAACATCATGTCCGTGGACCCGTGTTCGACCATTTCGCCCAGGTGGAAGAAGGCCGTCTGCTGCGAAACGCGGGCGGCCTGCTGCATCGAGTGGGTCACGATGACGATGCAGTAATTGTCGCGCAGCTCGTCGATCAGTTCCTCGATCTTCGCGGTCGCGATGGGGTCGAGCGCGGAGCACGGCTCGTCCATCAGGATGACCTCGGGGCTGACCGCGATGGCGCGCGCAATGCACAGACGCTGCTGCTGCCCGCCGGAGAGCCCGGTGCCCGGCGCATCCAGCCGGTCCTTCACCTCGTCCCACAGCGAGGACTTGCGCAGGGCCGTCTCGACGATCTGGTCGAGTTCCGTCTTGTTGCGGGCAAGCCCGTGGATCCGAGGCCCATAGGCGATGTTCTCGTAGATCGACTTCGGGAACGGGTTGGGCTTCTGGAACACCATGCCGACGCGGGCGCGCAGTTCCACCACGTCGAGGTCGGGGTCGTAGATGTCGCGCCCGTCGAGCGTGATCGCGCCCGTGACGCGGCACCCCTCGATCGTGTCGTTCATCCGGTTGAGGCAGCGCAGGAATGTCGACTTGCCGCACCCCGACGGCCCGATGAAGGCGGTCACGGAGCGTGCAGGAATGTCGAGCGTGACATTCTTGAGCGCATGGTTGTCGCCATAATGCACATTGACGCCGCGCGTCACGAGCTTGACCGGCAGCGCGCTCTCGGCCGCACCGGTCCCGGCGAGGACATCGGAAGTCCCGGTCTCGGCAAAGGGTTCCGTTGTTGCGTGCTTCATGAGGGTGGGTCCTTGGTTCACGGGGGCCGGCCTCACCAGGTCCGCTCGAAACGCTGGCGCAGGAAGATGGCAATCCCGTTCATCACGATGAGGAAGCCGAGCAGGACAAGGATCCCCGCGGAGGTCAGCGCGACGAAGCCGCGCTCCGGGCTGTCGGCCCAGATGTAGATCTGCGTGGGCAGCGCGGTCGCCGGATCCATGATGCCGCCGGGCGGGCTGGTCAGGAAGGCGTTCATGCCGATGAGCAGGAGCGGCGCGGTCTCGCCCAGCGCCTGCGCAAGGCCGATGATGGTGCCGGTCAGGATGCCGGGAACGGCGAGCGGCAGGACGTGGTGCAGGATCACCTCGTGTTTCGACGCTCCGACGCCGAGCGCGGCCTGCCGGATCGACGGCGGCACGGACTTCAGCGCTGCCCGCGTCACGATGATGATGGTCGGCAGCGTCATCAGCGACAGCACCATGCCGCCGACAAGCGGGGCCGAGCGCGGCAGGCCGAAGGTCTGGATGAAGAGCGCAAGGCCAAGCAGGCCGAACACGATGGACGGCACCGCCGCGAGGTTGTTGATGTTCACCTCGATCAGGTCGGTGATGCGGTTCTTCGGCGCGAACTCCTCCAGATAGACCGCAGCAGCGATGCCGAGGGGGAAGGAGATCAGGAAGCAGACGAGCAGCGCGTAGAACGACCCCACGACGGCGCCCGCGAGGCCCGCAAGCTCCGGGAACCGGCTGTCGGCGTCGAGGAAAAGGCCGCTGTTGAAGACCTTCTCGACACGGCCCTGCGCCTCGAGCTGTTCGAACCAGGCGATCTCACGGTCGGAAACGCGGCGGCGGTTTTCCGGCAGCGTGCGGTCGATGACACCCTTGGAGAGCTGGTCGAAGGGATCGGAGACCGGCACGCTGACCGCGAAGGTCTTCCCGATCAGCCCCGGGTCCGCGGCGACCATGTCGCGCACCTTGAGCGACGCGCCCCGGCTGAGGATGCCGTTCAGGTCCCGCAGCGCGCGGCGGTCGGTGACCTCGGGGAAGAGCGCGCCGAAGCTGTCCGCCACGATGGCTCGGTAGTTCGCTTTCGCCGGATCAGCGGGATCGGCCGCGCCGGCCGGAACGGTCACGTCGATGGTGACCACGGTCTCCACGAAGGCGAGGTAGCCCTTGGCCACAAGCGACACGATCAGGATGCCGAGCAGGCCGATCGCCACCGCGATGGCCGCGATGCCGTAGAGCTTCAGCCGGCGGTCGGCGGCATAGCGCCGGCGCCGGCGCGCATGCGCCTGCGGGGAACTCCACTCGAAGGAGGATGTCTCGGTCGCGTCGGTCATGGGCTTACTCGTATTTCTCGCGGTAGCGCTGCACGATGCGGAGCGCCACGACATTGAGGCACAGCGTGACGAGGAAGAGCACGAGGCCCAGTGCGAAAGCGGCGAGCGTCTTCGGATTGTCGAACGCGGTGTCGCCGATCAGCATGGTGACGATCTGAACGGTCACCGTGGTCACCCCGTCGAGCGGGTTGGCGGTCAGCGTCGCCATCAGGCCCGCAGCCATCACGACGATCATGGTCTCGCCGATCGCGCGGCTGAGCGCCAGAAGGATGCCGCCGACGATGCCGGGCAGGGCGGCGGGCAGCAGCACCTTGGTGATCGTCTCCCCCTTGGTCGCGCCCATGGCGAGCGAACCGTCGCGCATGGCACGCGGCACCGCCTTCAGCGCATCGTCGGACAGCGACGAGATGAACGGGATGATCATGATGCCCATGACGCCGCCCGCGGCGAGCGCGCTGTTGGGCGACACGGTAATGCCGATGACGCTGCCCGCCTCGCGTACCGCCGGCGCGACGGTCAGGACCGCGAAGAAGCCGTAGACGACGGTCGGCACGCCCGCGAGGATCTCCATGATCGGCTTGACCACCGCCCGCACCCGCCGGTCGGCGTACTCGACGAGGTAGATCGCCGAGAAGAGGCCGATGGGCGTCGCGACCAGCATGGCGATCGTCGCGATCAGCAGCGTGCCCGTGAACACCGGCACCGCACCGAACGCGCCCGCGCCCGCTACCTGGTCGGCGCGGATGGCGATCTGCGGCTCCCAGTTCAGGCCGAAGAAGAACTCGTGCGGCGGAACGAGCTTGAAGAACTGGACGGCCTCGAACACCAGCGAGGCGATGATGCCGAGCGTCGTGAAGATCGCCACCACGGAGGAAAAGATCATGAGCCCGCTCATGGTGCGCTCGAACCCCTGGCGCGCCCGGAAGCGCGGGCTCAAACGGGAGCGGACGCCGAGAAGCAGCAGGATCATCAGCGCGACGGCGACCACCAGCATGGCCCAGCGCGCGATCCCCTCCCACCGCAGGAGCGTCTCACCTGCGACGATGACCTCGGGCGACGGCGTGCCGAATATGCGTCCGGCGGCGACATTGCGGATCTCGCTCAGCAGCAGCGCCTGCTCGGCCGCACTGGCACCCGCGGTCAGGGCCTCGGGCAGCGTCGCAAGGATCAGCCGGTCGAGGACCGTTCCCTGCAGCAGGAGCCAGAGAAGAACGAGGACGAAGGCCGGCATCCCGACCCAGATCGCCACATAGGCACCGTGATAGACGGGCCGCGAGTGCACCTCGGGCCCATGCGCGGCGACGAAGCGTCGTCCGCTCGACCGCCCCACGTAGAAGGCGATCAGGCTGAAGGCCACAATGGCGAGGAGGATGAAGCCGGTCACGGTAAGCGGTCCGCCTTTTCGTCTTGCCCAGTTTGCCCGGAACCGGCCAGGCTCCGGAACTGCGCAAGGCCGACCGGCAGGGGGCGCCCCCGGAACCGGCCGGCCCGCGCGTCATCGGATCAGCTGCCGTAGCGGCCCATCATGGCCCCTTCGACCGCCTGCGTGCGGACGTCCTCGCGCTTGGCGTCGGACATCGGGATCAGGCCGCGCTCCTCGAGGTAGCCGCCGGGGCCCATGGCCTCCTCGGAGACGTATTCCTCGACGAACTCCTGAAGCCCCGGGATCACGCCGCGGTGCGCGTTCTTCACGTAGAAGAACAGCGGGCGCGACACGGTGTAGGACCCGTCGGCGATGGTCTCCTCGTTCGGCAGGACACCGTTCACCGCAACGGCCTTCAGCGTGTCCTGGTTCTCGTAGAGGAAGGAGTAGCCGAAGATGCCCAGCGCATGCGGATCGGCCTGCAGGCGCTGAACGATCAGGTTGTCGTTCTCGCCGGCCTCGATGAACGGACCGTCCTGGCGCATGCGGCCGCAGACTTGCTTGCGTTCCTTCTTGTCGAGGGCCTTGATGGCTCCGAACGCCTCGCAGCCTTCTTCCATCACCAGCTCGACGAAGGCGTCGCGGGTGCCGGACGTGGGCGGCGGCCCGAAGACCGTGATCTCTTCCTTCGGCAGCGACGGGTCGATGTCGCTCCACATCTTGTAGGGATTGTCGACGATCTTGCCGCCGACCTCGACCTTCGCGGCCAGCGCCTGGAAGATCTGGGCCTTGGTCAGGTCGAATTCCGGCCCTTCCTGCGAATGGGCGATGGAGAGGCCGTCGGAGCCGATCTGCACCTCGGTGATGCTGTCCACGCCATTCTTCAGGCAAAGCTCGAACTCGGACTTCTTCATCGCCCGCGATGCGCCGGTGATATCCGGATGATCGACGCCGACGCCGCCGCAGAAGATCTGCATGCCGCCGCCCGTGCCAGTCGACTCGACGACCGGTGCGTTGTAGCCCGCAGCGCCGAATTCCTCGGACACCGCCTGGGTGTAGGGGAACACCGTGGACGAGCCGACGATGCGGATCTGATCGCGTGCCTCTGCCGCGCCGACGATGGCGACCGATGCGACGGCAGCGAGGCCCAGTGCGTTCAGTTTCATGACTCCCTCTCCGTATCCTGGAGTTTCCGGCCGCCGCGGATCGGCGTCCGTCTGGGGAGAGCAGTTACCGGGGCTCTGTTACACCTTTGTGACAGGCAGGCAAAGGGATTGTGACAAGCCGCGCGCCGGAGATCAGGATACGCGGGCGCGCAAGGGAACGACATTGCCGTCTTCCGCCGCGCTTCCGGCCGCCAGGGGCAGCCAGACCGTGAAGGTGGATCCCTCGCCTGGCTCGCTCTCGATGTCCAGCACGCCGCCATGCCGGTTGACGATGTGCTTCACGATGGCGAGACCGAGACCGGTCCCGCCGCGGTTGCGGCTTTCGGCGGCGTTCACGCGGTAGAACCGCTCGGTCAGCCTCGGAATGTGGTCGCGCGGGATGCCGATGCCGCGATCCACGATGGCAATGCCGATCATGGCGGGCGCAGGAGGCTGCCCCTGCGCAAGCCGCAGCACGACCGGGGTGTCGGGCCGTCCATACTTCAGGGCGTTGTCGACGAGGTTCTGGAACACCTGGGTCAGCTGGTCGGCGTCGCCCGGCACGAAGACCGGAACTTCCGGCAGGTCGAGCGCAAGCGTCATCCGCCTCTCGACCGCGACGGGCCGCAGCGCGTCGAGCGCTTCCGACAGCAACCGGCGCAGATCGGCCGTGCCCGAGGGCGGCACGTGCTCGTTGAGCTCGATCCGGCTCAACGAGAGCAGGTCGTCGATCAGCCGCCGCATCCGCGCGGCCTGGGCGGCCATGATGTCGAGGAATTGCGTACGCGCCTCGGCATCGTCGCGGGCCGGGCCCTGCAGCGTCTCGATGAAGCCAGCGAGCGAGGCGAGAGGCGTGCGCAACTCGTGGCTCGCATTGGCAACGAAGTCTGCCCGCAACTGCTCCACCCGGCGCACCGCGCTGATGTCGAAGCAGGTCACGAAGGCCGCAGGCGCATCCTCCCCCGCCTCGCCGGCACGGCCGGCCAGCGGCGCCACGGTTGCGCCGAAATGCCGCTCGACCGGCACGCGGACGGCAAAATCCACCTGCTCGGCCTCGCCGCTCTCGATCACGCGCTCCATCGCGTGGACGAGGGCAGGGTGGCGCAGGGCCGAGGTCATGTGGCGGCCCGTTGCCAGTCCGCCGAAGGCGCGGCGCGCCGCTTCGTTGGTGAGCAGCACACGCCCGCGCCGGTCGACGAGGACGAGCGGCTGGGGCAGAAGCTCCAGCACGTCGCGGTAGGAGATGGGCGGCGCTTCGGCGCCGGACGCGGGGGGCTCCGCTGCTGCCGGCGCGGGGGTCACCGGCTCAGCGCCCCCCCGCATGGATGCCCAGAGCAACGCGGCGGCCGCCACCCCCCCGGCAACTGCCAGCGCCACGCCGAGCGGCAACGGAACCGCCGTGCCTGCAGCAGCCGCGAGTGCGGCGCCGGCGATACCGGCACAGACCAGCGCGCCCCCTGCAATCGCCGCCCGCATGGAACGGGGACGCGGGCGGAACCGGGCCTCGGCGGGCGATCCGAATCGCATGGCGGCACCCTTCCTTAAGGACATCGGACGAGGCATTTCATCGGGGCATGACCGTTTCGTGACATGGCATGTAAGATTTTCGTCACGCCAATGCCACACGGCAAGCCGCCGCGCTCCCGGGCCGGCATGGCGACCCCGGCAGGATTCGAACCTGCGACCTACGGATTAGGAATCCGTTGCTCTATCCTGCTGAGCTACGGGGCCATCGCGCCGGTCCGGGACATAGCAGAACTCGCGCGCGGAGGCGAGAGGTTCGGGGTGCGGCGGCGATGGCCGGGGCACGCCCCTACTCCGCCACGACCGTCCGCGGCATGGACACGCGCGGCGGCGAAGACTGGATCGGCGACGGGGCCGCCTTTCCGTTGGGCGCTTCCAGTTGCGTCTCGAGACGCTGACGTTCAGATCGATCTACAAACCAAAGCGCTGAAGAAATGCCGATCGCAAAGAGCGCCACGCAAATCGAAATAATCGTAAGAATTATCCCGAAACGCTCCGCGAAGCTCGCATCCTTTTCGCTCCATCTACGCCATTGCCACCATCTCTTTGGTTTGCGGCGCGCTTCGTCGAGCGAAACGACGATCAAAATTGCAAGGTCGACAAGGCAATCATGCTGAACCTTGGAAAAGACTGGAGGGTCTTCCCCGAATTTCAGGCTTTGGCGCGCGCTGTCGGAAACCAGCCGCGTGACAGCCGCAATGCGGCTCTCATCGTCAGGAATGTTCCGATAGGAGCGGAACTCGCGCCCGAGCTTGCGCAGGCTTTCCTCGTTCTGGCCCTCTCCGCCGCTCAAGACCGCCGACCTCACGCCACCGCTGCAACCAATCTATTGGTCTAAGCAATGCAGCAAGTCGGAGCAAGTCTAATCCTGGTCGAGAAACACAGATGCGAAGTGTGCCGCGTCTTCCTTGGAGAAACTCTTCGCATGCAGCCCCTTGACGATGCCGTCGTAGGTCAGCGTCTCCCCGCGCATCATCATCGGATAGAGCACCTCGGAGATCGCCTTGATCTGGTGCGGCTTGTAACCCGCGGATTCGAGAGCAATTTCCAGTCTTGCCATCAGGACGTGAATACGTGCGTTCCTGATCCGGCGGCGGGTTTCATCGCTGCCGGGGGAAGATATGTGGCCGGAGGAGGGTTTTGCCGACCCTCGCGGCCCGAGCGCCGATTGGCCCATGTCAGTCCCTGTCCCTTTTGGCCCGCGCGGCCCGAACACATACCCGCCGCGAAACCGGGCACAAGATTCACGCATGAAATGCAAACTCCGGTCAAGCGAAACCGTTCCACGCGCGAAATGGAGTCGCATGTCCAGTCAAGCAAAATCCTAGCAGAGCGGCGCACGCACGGGGATAAGTTTTCCGGTCAGGCGCGCGGCGGGAGCCAGGCGCTGTCGCGTGCGCGGTCGCGCAGGCGGGCGGCGCGGGCGCGGATCTCCTCAAGCTCGGCGGGCGGCTTTCGGCCGAGGTTCTTCAGTTGCATCGCCATGCGGCGGTTGGCGCTGAACCTTTGCGCGTGCCGGTCGAGGAAATCCCAGTAGAGCGTGGTCATGGGACACGCGTCCGTGCCCGTCGCCTTTCCCGGATCGTAGCGGCAGGAACGGCAATGGTCGCTCATCCGGTCGATGTAGCGCCCCGACGCGCAATATGGCTTGGTGCCGACGATGCCGCCGTCGCCGAACTGGCTCATGCCCAGCACGTTCGGCAGCGACACCCAGTCCACCGCGTCGGCATACATGGAGAGGTGCCAGCGGTGCATCTCGTAAGGGTCGACGCCCAGCAACTGCGCGAACAGCCCCAGCACCATCAGCCGCTGGATGTGGTGGGCATAGGCGTGGCGCTTCAACTGCCCGACGGCGTCGGCGAGGCAGGCCATCTCCGTCTCGCCGGTCCACAGCACGGCAGGGGCAGGCAGGTCCGCGCCGAGCGCGTTCATCTCCGCATAGCCCGGCATCTTCAACCAGTAGATGCCGCGCACATACTCCCGCCAGCCGACGATCTGGCGGATGAAGCCCTCGACTGCGTTCAACGGTGCCTCGCCCGCGTCATGGGCCGCGACGGCGCGCGCGACGAGGTGGCGCGGGTCCAGCAGGTGCAGGTTCAGCGCCGCCGACAGGCGCGAGTGCCAGAGAAAGGGCTCCCCCGCCGCCATCGCGTCCTGGTAACGCCCGAAGTCCGCAAGCCGCCCGTCGAAGAAGTCGCGCGCGGCAACCAGCGCCTCCGCATGCGTGACCGGCCAGTCGAAGCCGTCGAGGTCGCCCGGCGCATCCGGAAAGCGCCGCGCCACCATGTCCATGACCTCGCGCGTGACGGCATCGGGCCGGAAACGGCGCAGGTGCGGCACCTCGGGAGGGCCGGATTTCCCGAAGCTCTCCCGGTTCTCGGCATCGAAGTTCCAGGCGCCGCCGACGGGTGCATCCCCGTCCACCAGGATCGCGTCGCGGCGGCGCAGATGCCGGTACCAGTATTCGAGGACCAGCTCCCTGCGGCCCTCTGCCCAGGCGGCGAATTCCTCCGGCGTGGAGAGGAAATGCCGGTCGGGCAACATGTCGAGGGGGAGGCCCGCCTCCTCCGCCGCCCCTTCCAACAGGCGCGCGACACGCCAGTCGCCAGGCAGGACCGCAGCGATGCGTTCCGGCCTGTGGCGGGCGACGGCGCGCGCAAGCTCGCCCTCGAACGTGCCGGCGTTCTCGGCATCGTCGAGGCGCACATAGTTGACGGGCCGCCCCTTCTCTGCCGCCTCCGCCGCATAGTGGCGCATGGCGGAGAAGAAGAGGACGAGGCGCTGGGCATGCTGCGGCACGTAGGTGGCCTCGTGCGCCACCTCCATCATCAGGACGCGGTCGCGGGCCGGGTCGAAGCCGTCGAACAGGGCGCTGTCATGGTTCAGCTGGTCGCCGAACACGATGGCGAGGGTACGGGTCATGGCCCGTGATCTAGCGCGCCATCACGTTGCCGTCATCGGGCAACGCCACGACTTCACGGAAGGCGGGGCAGCAAGGCTAGACTGCGGGAGATGAGCGCCAAGGAGGACGGCAACAGCCTCATGCCTTCAACCAACCCCCGCACGACCGCCGTGGACGACGCGCAAACCATCGCTGCGCTGCCCGACGACGCGCTGGCCGCCATGGCCGCGGCAGCGGACGAGGTGGAAGCGATGGAACGAGCGCTCGCCCGCGCGGGACGCAACCCGGTCGGCCAGGTTCTGGCCGGGCAAGGCACGTTCTACGAGATGAACCACTACCCCGATGGCGACGTCTACGACGACGAGAGCCATGCCCAGTACTACTACCACGCGCACCGCACGGGCACGGCCGAGCATGGACACTTCCACACCTTCCTGCGCGCGAAGGGCATGGAGGCGCACATGAGCCCTGCGCCCTATGAAGGCAGCTGGCCGCGCCCGCTTGGCGACGATGCGATCGCCCACCTCGTCGCGGTGTCGATGGACAAGGCCGGCGCGCCCATCGGGCTGTTCACCACCAACCGCTGGGTCACGGGGGAGACGTTCTACGGCGCGCAAGACGTGATCTCGATGCTCGACAGCTTCGAGGTCGGCCACGCCTCTCCCTGCCTCGCGACCAACCGCTGGCTGACCGCCCTGCTCCGCCTCTACCGGCCGGATATCGCGCGCCTGGTGCGCGCCCGCGACGCACAGATCAGGCTATGGGCGCTGCGGCATCCGGGCGAGGACGTGTTCGAGGACCGCGACCTCGAGATCGCCTCGGAACAGGCGATCTCGGTGCCTGAACGCATCGCGGCCGTGCGGGTAGAAGCAGCGCGCCGCGGGATCTGAGACTGGCTGGAGCAGAACGCCCTGCCGGGAATGTCCTGCGCCGCGGCATCTTTTGCCGCGCAAGGTGCAGCAGCGGGGATGAACGTGAAACTGCCCCGCGCGGACATGCGCATTCAAGCCGGTCAAAGCGGCACATAATGAAACATCACAATCAATGCCGGAAGCGCGTCTCACGTCGCTGTGAGAGAGCGTGATTGGCACTTGAAGACGGCTTCTGCTGTTGTCGCTTTGCACGCATCGGCAAACAGGCCGCTGCGGAAAGACCGGAGCCTCTCGCCATGACACGTACTTTCCTGACTGCCCTTGGTGCCGGCGCCAGCCTGGTTCTGGCCGTGGGCCTGACGCCGGCGGGCGCGTCCGCCGCTGGCGGCCAGAAGACAGTGATCGAACTGACCCAGACTGGCTGCCAGTTTCTCGAGCCGGAGGGAACCGACCACGGCTACACGACGACCGCGAAGGCCGATTGCGCGGCCGTGAACGCCCGCACGGGCGAAGACCGCCTCGCCGCCTCCAGGGTGATGACGCTGAAGCCCGGCACCTATGTCTTCCGGGTGACCAACCGCGACGTGCCCTACGGCCTCGGCTTCTGGATCCGGGGCGACGGCGCGATCGGGCGGGCGACGCTGCCGTCCGCGTCGGGCGGTGGCCTCTCGAAGGGCGTGACGAAGGACTACGAGATCACGCTGACGCCCGGCGACTATGTCTATTCCTGCCCGCTGAACCCGACGCCCGACTATCGAATCCGGGTCGAGGGCTGAGCCTGACCGAGGCACATGCGTGCCCCCCGGAGATGGCGGACAGGCCCCCGCCAGATGCGGCATGAAATGGGCCTTTCAGGGATGCGGCATCCTGCCCGCGCCCCGACGACACAGGGAGAGAACGACCATGACCACGCGCACCAAGCTGCTTGCAACGACCGCCATGATACCGCTCGCCCTCGGCCTCGCGGCCGGGCTGAGCGTGGGGGGGACGGCAACGGGCCTCGACGTCGCGCACGCCGCCTGCGGCCCCTGCAAGCCGAAGAACCCCTGCGCAGCGAAGAACCCGTGTGCGGCCAATCCTTGCGCGGCGAAGAACCCGTGTGCCGCGAAGAACCCCTGCGCGGCCAACCCGTGCGCGGCGAAGAACCCCTGCGCCGCCAAGAAATCCTGACGCGCGCCAGGCGCACCAGAACCCGATGCGCCGCCGGGGAACCCCCTCCGGCGGCGCATGGGACGCACGTGCTGCGGCCTCCGCGCACGGCGGCCCGAACTGAACGGAGAAGCTCCGGCCTCGTTACTGCCGGCTGATGTTGATCTCCTCCCAGCCGGTGACTCCGGGCACATCGGCCCAGCCGCCGCCCGTCTGGTACTGCAGGCGGGCCTGGCCGTCCTCGTCCTGCACGGCGCGCAGGTTCGGATCGCCCGGGCCGGCGCGCACCTCCAGCGTGTCCCCGCCACCAAGCCAGCGCGGAGTGTTGCTGCTGCCGTCGATCCCATAGCCGGGCTGACCGCGATCGAGGCGGAACAGGTCCGATGCGTTCACGACTGCGTAATCGTTCCCGCTGCCGCCGTCGAAGCTGTCGATCGTGCCGTAGGGATTGGCGTAATAGTCGTCGCCGGGACCGCCTTCGATCCGGCCGAACGTGCCGCCTTGCTGGCCAAGGAAGGAATCCGCGCCGGGACCGCCATTCGCCCCCGTCAGTTCTCCGCCGGGGGTGAGCCTGAACGTGTCGCTTCCACCCCCGCCGTAGACGAAGTTTGCATGGCCCGGGCCGACGATGAACGTGTCCGGTCCGTCCGTCCCTTCCAGACGCGCCCCATTGCCGGGCACGTTGAAGGTCTCGCCGCCGCTACTCCCGCCGAAGAAGCCCCAGGCGACCTGATCGCCGCCAGTTTCGGGCAAGGCGAAGTCGCCGTCCGCCGCGTCGCCGCCGGTGACAAGGGTACCCGCCTCGAGATTGCTGGATATGACACTCATGTTTGACTCCTGCTGTTGCCGCCGGGGTGCGCCCGGCAGGGATCCGCTTCCTGGCGCTTCAACCGGGGATGTAGCGGGGATCCTTCTGGATGTAGATGTTCTCGAAGTTCTGGACCTGGGGAACGCGCGACCAACTGCCGCTGGCGTCCCGGACCATCAGGTCCATGCCGCCGTCATCGTTGCGGACGGCCTGCATATCGGGATCGCCCGGCTGGGTGATGACACGCAGCGTGTCGCCCTCTCCGCCAACACCGCTGCCGAGGAAGCCGTTGCTTCCGCCGTCGATACGACTGGCCTGGGAGATCGTGTTCCAGTCGGTGATCATCCGGTCGTCGCCGGAGCCGAGGTCGTAGACCGCGTTGTTTCCGGGACTGCGCACCGTGACCAAGTCGTCGCCCGCGCCGGCGACCAGTTCGCGTCCGACCATGCCGTCGAAGCTGTCGTTTCCCGGCCCGAGATCGGCGAACTTGACGTAGCCGTTTGCCGTGTCGTCTCCGCGGCCCGTGGAGACATAATTCCACGCGCCGCTGACGGAATCGTCGCCGCCGGTGCCTTCGTAATTGGTCATCTCGCCCAGGGCGCGAGGATCGGCATGGACCTTCTCGCCCGGTCCACCGCCGAACAGCGCCACCTGCGTGCCACCCTCGCTGCCCGTCGCCGGGCTCGTGTCGGGCAGGGCGAAATCGCCGCCGGTCTCAGGCACAATGAGGGGTTCGGCGCCCGCGGCGCCGCCGATCGAACTGCTCATGATGTAGCTCCCAGTGATGCGGATCCGGCCAAGGATCCGCTGCCCTTCGAGGACCGGTTTGTCACGGGGCCAACCGTGACCAATCCTCACCGTGGTTAATCCCATATTGGGACATTACTGTCAACCAATGTGAGAAAATTTTGTCGTTCTTCTACCTGGGGGTGTTTCAGGCCGCCGCCTGTCCTGCCTCAGCGGGACGTTCCTTCACGCGGGCAGCGGGAAGACGCACCGTCGCTGTCGTGCCGATGCCGAGCTTGCTTGCCAGGATCAGCCGGCCGCCATGCTGTTCGGCGATCTGCTTGACGAGCGGCAGGCCGAGCCCGGTCCCTCCCGCGGTCCTGGTCAGCGCGGTCTCGACCCGCTCGAAGGGTTCGAGCACCTTGCCCAGGTCGCGCTCGGCGATACCGATGCCATTGTCGCGGACGATGAAGGCGAAACCCGCCGGATCGCAGACGGTCTCCACCGCGACCCGCCCGCCCGGATGGGTAAACTTGATCGCGTTCGACCCGAGATTAAGCAGCGCCTGCCGCAACAGCCGGGGATCGGCGCAGAGGACGAGGCCGCGGTCGCCTTCCGCCACCGGCAGGATGTCGAGGGCAACCCCCTTCGCGCCGGCTTGCTCGCGCAGGAGGCGATGCACATCGGCGAGTACGCCGGACGGGCAGACGTCCTCTTCATGCAGGACGATCTTGCCCGATTCGGCCCGCATCAGGTCGAGGATGTCGTTGATGATCGACAGGAGGTGCCGGCCGCTCGCATGGATGTCCTCGGCATAGTCGCGGTAACGCGGTCCCTGGGTGGCATAGGGGCCGAACATCTCGCCGCGCACGATGTCGGAGAAGCCGATGATCGCGTTCAAAGGGGTGCGCAATTCGTGGCTGACGACGGCCAGGAACTCGGACTTGGACCGGCTGGCCGCCTTCGCCTCGCGCGCGAGGTCGACGGCCATGCGCTTCTGGGTCTCGAGCATCCGGGCGAGAGCAAAGCCTGTCCTCTCGGCACGCTCCCAGCGGTGACGTACGGCAAACAGGATCGGCAACGTCATCAGCGCCAGCAGGCCGGCCTCGGCCACCGGCCCGCCGGCCTGGGACAGGAAGGACAGCCCCGACATCGCACCGAGGTAAAGCACTGCCATCATCACGATGGCCCGGAAGCACGCCGGCATCGCGACAAGGCTGCCGAGCATCAGAAGGTTCGCACCGTGGAGAGCGAGGTGCGCCGCGCCATCGTCGAGTACGCCTCCCGCAATGACGAGCAGAAGACCCCATGCCGCTACAGCAGCCGCCGCAGTGCCGCGGTCAACGGCGGACGAGCGGCCCCGGTTCTCGCAATATGCGTGCGCCGCCTCTGGATCGTTGAAGGCAAGCGTCAGGGGGTGAACCGTGATTGGCTCGACCGTGCCGATGATCCGCCGTTCGGCTTCCCTGTCCCAATCCATCGCCCCGTGCGCTCCGTTGCCGCAAGCCGCCAGACTCGCGCATGAATTGAACGTCCGGCATATGAATAAACCGTCAAGGGTATCGGCGCCCGCCCTCGGCCCGTGCGCCGAACTCGCGTTCCACCTCGATCCGGCGCGCCTCCAGCTGCGCCGCCGGAACGGACCATGCCGCCTCGGCCCGCACCCGCGCCCCTTCGCCGGCGGCCACGGCCGCCTGCGTCGCCCGCAACCGGTCGGCCGCATCGGGGCGATCGGCCACCATTCGCCGGGTTGCGCCCAGCGTCCGGCGCGCCTCGAACACGGCTGCCTCGGCCGCCGTCAGCACGGCTTCGGCCTCGGCCAGGCGCGCCTCGATCACCGGGGTCGGCAGGAATTCTTCCGGGAACGCGGGCGCCGCGGGCAGGCGCGGGATCACGCGGCGCGTGAGGTCTGTCACGACCGTGCCCCGCCGGACGGGCCGTACCGCCGGCTCTCCGGTACCGGCCAGAAGATCGGCCGCCGGCTGCGCCAGCCGGGCAAGCGCCGCGAGCGTATCGGGCCCTGCAGCCGCCATGTCCCGGCCCGGACCCGACGCTGTCGTCCCGAAAGAAGGCGCCGGCGACGCGCCAGGCAGCGAGTCTGCGGTTCGCGGCAGGATCAGCGCGACACCGGCGCAAAGCAGCACGAGACTGAGGAGCACGCTCATCCGCGGGCCGCCTGCCGCGGGTCTGGCGATGCGCGCACGCAGGCGCTGCGCGGCAGCATGGGAGGCATTGTCGCCGCCCGGCACCGCGCCGGCGCGGACGGTCACTGCGGCAAGGTCGGGCATGGATCCCTCACGCAACTGGTACGGACACAACCGTCACCGGTTACGCAAGGACGATGCCAGACGGCTCAGGGCACGTAGCCGCCGCCTTCCAGATAGGCGGTTTCCTCCTCCGTGGACACCCGGCCCAGGGCGGCGTTGCGGTGCGGGAAGCGCCCGAACCGGGCGATCATGTCGCGGTGCTGGATCGCGTGATGCAGCGTGTTGGGATTGTCGAGCCGGGTGCGGACGAGGTCGACGCACAACTCCTGATCCTCCAGCGCCTCCGAATGCATGAAGGGCATGTAGCAGAACGGGCGCAAGGCCTCCTCGATCCGCCGGTCGTGCCCGGCCTCGAGCATCAGCCGCGCGACCGCGCGGGCGGCGGCGTCGGTCGTGAATGCCTTGGCGCTGTCCCGGAACATGTTGCGCGGGAACTGGTCGAGCACGATGACGAGGGAGAGTGCGTCCTTCCCCTCCCGCGCCCAGTGGGCGAGCGCGCCGCCCTTCGCCGCTTGCCAGAGCGGCAGGAACCGCCTCCGGATCTCGGCATCGACGGCGTCGTCCTTGCGGAACCAGCCACTCGGTCCGAGATCGCGCCAGAAGTCGAGGACCGCGCCGGGTCCGGGAAGGCTCGCTGCCGTCATGCCGCGCCCTCCTCCGGCACGAACTGCACCCGGTCGCCGAGCCGCAGCGTCCCGCCGCGCAGCACGCGGCAGGTCACGCCGCCCCGCCATTCCGGATCCAGCAGGCGGCGCAGGCCCGGACGCTCCTGCTCCATACGGCTGCAGGGCTCGGTCTCACCGGTGATTGCAAGCAGCGCATCGCCAATGCTCAGGCATCCCCCGGATGCGCGCGGATTGGAGAGACCGCCAACATAAAGGTTCGCCCGCCGAAGTGTCCAGGCAAGCCGCCCGCCGGCATCGGCGCACACCCGTGCCCAATCCTCCTCGAACAGCACCGAAACCTGCCGGCCGTCAAGCGTGCCGCGCCAGTCGCCGTCCAGTCCGTGCACCGGATCGAGCGCGGCCTGCGAACGCATGCTCATCGGCGCACGCGTGCGGGCCTTGACTGCAATTCCGAGAAGCCGTCCGCTCATGCGCCGCCCCGTGCCGTTGCAAATCCGGCTGAGAGTCTAGGGCGTGACGCGCGCGGCGCAAGTGAGGCCGGTGTTGCTCAGCCCACCTGCCGGGCTGCCGTACCGTCGTCGAGCACGCACGCGAAGGCGTGCAGCACCCGGGGCCAGTCTGCGCAGATCGACGCGAACGCGGCTTCCGCGGCAGCGAGGTCGCCTTCGCGGGCGGCCGCCTCGACCTTGCGGGCGGCCTCGGACACGGACCGTGCGCCGGCATTCGCCGCACCCGACTTCAGGCTGTGCGCCGCATCGGCGACGGCGGCCGCATCCGCCGCAGAGAAGCCGGCCTCCAAACTGGAAAGCAGCCCCTCGCCGCTGCGCTCGAAGGCCTGGACGATGCGGCCGAGAACGCTCGGCATGCCGGGCCGCTGCAGCGATTGCAGCGCGCCGATCGTCTCCATGTCGAGCAGGTCGGTCGGTTGGGTCATGACGCAGCCTCTCCCCGAAAGGGCAAATACCTGTGCATCAGGCTAGTCATTGCCGGTTAGGAACTCGTTAATCCCCTTAGCGGACCTGCGCCCGGTACCTGAGCTCGAAGGCCGGCGGGGTACCCCCGTTTCCGGCCATCGCGCCCTTGGGGTGAAACCGGATGTAGCGCACCTGCGGGTCGTATCCCGGCTGGGGTACATAGGTGAACACTGTGGGCGAACCGTCCGAGTAGGCCAGATCGCCCGGCCCGCCACAGCAAACGAGACCGCTGCCCGCGTCCACGAACGCAACCGGCCCGGTTTCCGGCCCTGCATCGTCCATGTCCCCGTTGAAGAACATGACGTCCGGCGGGACTGCGCCGACAAGCACGACACTGTCGGTATCGGTGGCGCCCGGGCCCGCGTTCTCGACCCGGATGGTTAGCAGCATGTCGGTTCCGGGCAACGCCTTGAGCCCCAGCACGCCGGGATCGTACACCTCGACGGTCTGGGCCACGGTCAGCGCGGCCTGGCTGAGCGTCTCCGCACACCAGAAGATCGTGCCGAGCGCGAGGTCGTGCCTGTCGGGATTGCCGGGGCTCGTGTCGGCGCTTCGGAAGACGATGGTGACGCTGTCGACAGGGGCCGGGAACGCCGCCTCCACATTGTTCGCGGCCGTTGCGACGCTGGCGAGGCCAAAGGCCCGGTTCCCCGTGGCGGCGGCCGATACCCCTACCGCCCGAAGAACGGGGGCAACTGCGCCTCCGGCGCTGCTGCCCGTGACTTCAACGGCTTCCACGCGGCTGCGTTCCACGCCCTCGAAGGCGCGGTCGAGGTCGAACAGCGTGAACCGCAAGTCGGCGATGGGCCGGCTCAGCGTGATCGTCAGCGTGATGGCGTGATCCTGCGTCTTGTCGGGCGGATCGAACCAGACGTCGAGCGAACGATAGGCCCCGCCCTCGCCGTTGCGGGTGCTCCACGTGTCGTCGGGCCGGTTGTTGGTAAAGAGCCCGGTCGCGCCGGTGAACGCGAAGTCGAACGTGACGGGATCCCCGCCGTTCGCACTGGTTTTCGTGAAGCTCGCAGCGGCATCCCCGCGCGGCCAGTTGGTGTTGCGCCACTCGAGCGCGTCGAGCGGCAGCCCGCACACCGGTGCAGGCAGCGCCGCAGTCGACTCCGGCAACGGCGTCAGATCGAGCGTGGCACTGTCGTCCTCGCCCGGTTGTGCAACGGCATTCCCGGGCGTCGAATCCGGGTCGAAGGCCGAGGAGGTCACGATCTCGGCCTCGACCGCATGTGGCCCCGTCCGCTCTGCCGCCAGATGGAGCGTCAGCGTGGCGCTCCCGCCTGCCGCGAGCGTCCCCACGGTCCAGAGGCCGGTACCGGACGCATAGGCCGGGCCGCCGTCATGGCCGAGCAGCGTCAGTCCAGCCGGCACAGCCACCGAAACGCCGACACCGGACGTCGCGCCCGGCCCTGCGTTGGAAACCGTGACGGTCACGGGCACGCTTTCGCCGATTGCGGGGGGCTGAATCGCTGCGGCGAGCGTCAGAGACAGGTCCGCCGGATCGGCCGCGGACGAGGAGATCTCGTCGATGAAGACGGCGGAATCCCAGAAGCGGTCGACGCTGTCCGCGATGGCCAGCTTGATCCGGTAGGTCTGGCCAGGCACGACCTGCGTTTGCGCCGTGATGGGCAGCGTCAGCCCGTCGAACTGCAGATTGCGGTGCTGGTTGGGCCGGGAGCCGTCGCCATTGTCGACATAGAGCGCGGTGTTGTTGATCGGGCAATTGCCGGCGCTGCCGAACTGGCCCGGTTGGCCCGGATTGACGCTGTTGATCGACACGGGCGTGTTCGTTCCGGGAACGAGGGCGAGGTTGCGCGTCTCCTCCGCCCCTCCGGGCGTGAACACGCCGGTCACGAAGATGCCGAACACGTCGCGAAACTGGCTGCAGACATATTCCGGATAGTCTTCGCCCGCGTAGACGAAGCGCACCTGCAGGATGTTGCCCTGCGGCGTCGCATCCACCTGCAGGATGGCGGGATCGTAGACCGCGAGAAGGTCGAGCGCGCGCAGGTCCGCGTCGAAATAGATCCGGCCGTTGTCGTAGGAGACGCCGCCGCCGGAGTTCGCCCCAAGGATGGTGTTGTGAGGGCCCGCGGCATTGTTCAGCCGGTCCGGCGCCGTCTGGTTTCCGGCACCCGTGCTCAGGAAGAGGCCATCGGCGATGCCGACGACAGCCCCCGGCCGATTGGCCGACGCGCCGCCCGTGAAGATCCCGTATTGGTGCGCGGCCCCGGTGATCGCACTCAGGTTCTGCAGCGTGATATTCGGACCGGTCAATGCGGCCTGCATCTGCGCGGTGGAGGCGGCATCGTCGACCGCAAGCTGCGCCGCCGCGCCGCCCGTCCCCGCGAGCATCCCGGACAGCATCCCAAGCCCGCAGGCCAGCGCGCGGACGCAAAGCCGGACGGCAGGCAGGATCCCGCATCCGTCCCCGGACGATGCGCGCTGTTCCCCGATGCTCATGGCGCCGATGATGCCGGTGCCACGGTTAAGAAATCCTGTCGCGGAAAGAGAGCTATGCGCCCAGAAATGCGCGCAATGCGTGTGCCGTCTCGAAGGGCTTTTCGTCCATGATCATGTGGCCGCAATCGGCGATGGTGCGCACCTCCACGGCCGCGCCGGCGAGCGCGTCGGCAACCGCGCGTCCCGCCTTTGGAGGCGTCATGCGGTCGCCGTCGCCGATGAGCACGAGCGCAGGGCAGGCGACCGCCGCGGCGCGCGCCAGCGCATCGCCGAAGGCCGCGCAGGCCTTCAGATCGTTGGCGAGCACGCCCGGCCGGGAGTTCATGAGCACGGCGAGGCCGCCGCCCATCACCCAGAGTCCCGGCTGCGGGTGGCTGCCGATGTGTGCGCGCGTCCCGAAACCCCAGTCGGTGACCAGTTCGGGCGCCAGCGGCGCGTTCGCTTCCGCCGCCGCCACGAGGTCGGGGTGCACCTGCATGGAGGACGAGGTGCCGAGCAACGCGATACCGCTCACCCGGCCGGGGTAGCGCGCGGCCACGTCGAGCGCGATCAGCGAGCCCATGGAATGCCCGGCGAGCGTTGCCTTCTCGACGCCCGCGGCGTCGAGGAAGCGGACCAGCCAGTCGCCCATCTCTCCGATGCTGCTCAGGACCGGCCCTTCCGAATGGCCATGGTCCGGCAGGTCGACGGCGAGCACTCGGAATCCCAGCCGGGCGAAATGACGGGTCTGGAACAGCCAGACGCTGCCGTCCATGCCTGCACCGTGAATGAAGACGAGGACCGGCGCATCCGCGGCGGCCGGAATCCCCCCGGTCGCAGCGCGGGCAACCCTTCCGTCGACGCGCACGTCCATCAGCGGGCCTCCTTCTGGCTGGCGCGCAGCGCCTGGCGGATGTCGTCGATGATGTCGTCGGGGTCCTCGAGCCCGATGGAGAGGCGGATCATCTCCTCCCCGATCCCGGCGGCGTCCAGTTGCTCCGCGGTCAGCTGCTGGTGCGTGGTCGAGGCCGGGTGAATGGCGAGCGTCTTGGCGTCGCCGACGTTGGCGAGGTGCGAGACGAGGCGCAGCCGCTCCACGAACGTCGCCCCCGCCTTGCGCCCGCCCGCGATGCCGAAGGTGAAGATCGACCCGCAGCCCTTGGGCAGCAGGCGTTTCGCCACCGCGTGGCCGGGATGGTCCTCAAGCTCCGGATAGCTGACCCAGGCGACGCCCTCGGCCCCTTTCAGGAAGTCGATCACCTTGCGCGCGTTCTCCTGGTGGCGGGCCAGGCGGAGCGGCAGCGTCTCCAGTCCCTGCAGCAGGTAGAAGGCGGTCTGCGGCGACATCACCGCGCCGAAATCGCGCAGGCCCTCGCCGCGCGCGCGCATCAGGAAGGCGATGGGGCCGAACTCCTCCGCGAAGTCGAGGCCGGCATAGCCCGCGTAGGGCTCGCTCAGCGTCGGGAACCTGCCGTCCCTTTCCCAGTCGAAGCGGCCCGCGTCCACGATGGCCCCGCCGACCGCGATGCCGTGGCCGCCCATGAACTTCGTCACCGAATGCATGACGAGGTCCGCCCCATGGTCGAACGCCTGGAACATGGGCGGCGGCGTGAAGGTGCCGTCAAGCATCAGCGGCACGCCCGCCGCGTGCGCGACCTCGGCGACGGCGGGCACGTCCATGACCGCGAGCTTCGGGTTGCCCAGCACCTCCCCGAACACGAGCCGCGTCTCCGGCCGGATCGCGTCGCGGAACGCCGCCGGGTCGGAGGGGTCGACGAAGGTCGTCGTGATGCCGAAGCGCGGCAGCGTGTGGGCGAGCAGATAGACCGAGCCGCCATAGAGCGCGCGCGAGGCGACAATGTGCCCGCCCTGCCCCATCAGCGTGGCGATGGCGAGGTGCAGCGCACCCATGCCGCTGGCGGTCGCGACCGCACCGACGCCGCCTTCCAGCGCGGCGATCCGCTCCTCCAGCACAGCGACCGTCGGGTTGGAGATGCGGCTGTAGACGTGGCCCGGAAGTTCGAGATTGTAGAGCGCCGCGGCCGTATCCGCGTTCTCGAACACATAGGAGGTCGTCTGGTAGATCGGCACCGCGCGCGCACCTGTCGCGGGGTCCGGGCGCTGGCCCGCGTGCAAGGCGAGCGTCTCCGGTTTCAGGAACTTCGGCGCGACCATCGGCGGCATCCTCTCTCGAGTTCGTGTGCTCTCGATATCCAGCGGCGGCGATCATGGGTGAGGAGCCCGCGCCCCGCAAGCCCGCCCTGTGCCATGGCGATGCCGCCCCCCGTTGCCGCTGTGGCGCGCCCGCTTTATGGTCCGCGCGCGAGGCACGAGGGTGGCAGGCCACGGGGAACATGGAAAGGAAGCGAGCGATGGCACGCGAGATCAGGTCGGTGGCGGTGATCGGCGGCGGCACCATGGGCGGCGGCATCGCCGGGGCCGTGGCGCAGGCGGGCTTCCCGGTCCTTCTGCTGGAATCGAGCCGGGAACGCGCGGAAAAGGCGCTCGACCGCATCGTCAACGGACGCCCGCCCGCGGTCGACGACGCGGACGCAGCCGCCCGCATCGCCATCGGCACGGTGGACGAGGATCTGGGCAAGCTCGCGGACTACGACTGGGTGTGCGAGGCGATCGTCGAGGACCTGGCCGCCAAGCGCGCGCTCTTCGGGAAGATCGAGCCGTTGCGCAAGCCCGGCTCGGTCGTCTCCACCAACACCTCCGGCATCCCGCTGCGCACCATCTCGGAAGGCATGCCGGAAAGCTTCCGGCGCGACGTCTGCGTCACCCACTATTTCAACCCGGTGAAGGTGATGAAGCTGCTGGAGCTTGTACCCGACACCGATACAGACCCTGAGGTGATCGAGGCGCTCGCCGCCTTCAACCGCGCGCACCTGGGCAAGGGCGTCGTGTTCGCCAAGGACACGGTCAACTTCATCGGCAACCGGATCGGCTGCTTCTGGATGCTGTCGGGCCTGCACAAGGCGAAGGCTGCGCTGAAGGCCGGGCTGACTCAAGAGACGATCGACGCGCTGATGGGCCGGCCCGTGGGCCTGCCCTCGACCGGGCTCTACGGGCTGATCGACCTCATCGGCCTCGACATCATGGACCTGGTCGGAAAGAACCTCTCGGTCAACCTGCCGGAGGGCGACGCAGGCCGCGCCTTCACCGCCCTGCCCCATGCCGAGCAGGCGATGCTCGCGCGCGGGCAGCTCGGCCGCAAGACAGGCGCGGGCTTCTACCGCATGCTGAAGGCCGAGGACGGCAGCCGCCGGAAGGAGACCTTCGACCTCACGACCGAGACCTGGCGGGAGGCCGAGGACGCGGCACTCACGGCCCCCAACGACCATGCAGAAACGCTGCTGTTCGCCGAAACCGACGAGGGGCGGTTCGCCTGGGACCTGATGGGCGGCACGCTCGCCTATGCCGCGGACCTGGTGCCAGAGATATCCGACGACATCGTCAACATCGACCGGGCGATGCGCTGGGGCTTCTCCTGGGGCAAGGGGCCGTTCGAACTGATGGACGCCGTGGGACCTGCGAAGATCGCCGCGCGGATCGAGGCCGAGGGACGTCCCCTGCCCGCCATGCTGCAGGTGCTGAAGAACGAGGGCGGCGAAACCTTCTATGGCGACGGGGGGGCGTCCTTCCTCGGCCGTGATGGCGTGCGCCGTCCGGTCCCGCAGGAGTGAGCACGCCCCCACCCGCGAAGATGACGGTCGCGGCGCCGGTCCCCCCGGCGGCGTCGCCGCCGCCGGCGCAGGCGCGTCCGCTCGAGGGCATCCTGTGGATGCTGCTGACCATGTTCCTGTTCACCACCATGGACTCGGTGGGCAAGGAGCTGCAGCAGCGCCACGAGGTCGTGCAGGTGGTGTGGGCGCGCTATTTCTTCCACGTCCTGCTGCTCGCCATCGTGATGCACCGCCATCTGCCGGGCATGATGCGGACGAGGGCGCCGGTTCTGCAGGTCACGCGCTCGGCGCTGCTGCTCGTCACCACGCTGCTGTTCTACATGGGCCTTCGCTCGCTCCAGGTGGCAGAGGCGTCGTCGATCATGTTCCTCACGCCGCTGATCGTGACGGCGCTGGCGGTCCCGCTTCTGGGAGAGAAGGTGGGCTGGCGGCGCTGGGCCTCCATCCTCGTCGGTTTCGTGGGCGCGCTCATCATCGTGCGGCCGGGCAGCGGCGCGCTGGGGATCGCCGCCCTGTTCGTGATGGCGGGGGCGACGTCGAACGCGCTCTACCACATCACGACCCGCAAGGTCTCGCTGGTGGACAGCCCGTGGACGACGCTCGCGCATACCGGGACGGTCGGCGTCGTGGTGACGACGTGCGCGGTCCCGTTCTTCTGGACCGAGCCGTCTGCTGGCGACTGGGCCCTGTTCGTCCTGATGGGCGCGATCGGCGTGACCAGCCAGTTCGCGCTGATCCGCGCATTGACGGTCGCGGGTGCCTCGACGGTTGCGCCCTTTTCCTATTCGACGCTCATCTGGGCGACCATGTGGGGCTATCTGCTGTTCGGCGACCTGCCGGATGCGCAAACGCTGACCGGTGCGTTGATCATCGTGGCCAGCGGGCTCTATGTGTATCATCGTGAACGGGTCAGGACGGGACGCTGAGGGCACAGATGCTACCGAAAGCGAAAACCTGGGACGCACTGCAGGCGGATTTCCGGTGGGAGATCCCCGCGCACTACAACATCGGCGCGGACGTTTCTGACAAGTGGGCGGGCACCCGGCGCACGGCGCTGATCCTGACCGACGACGCAGGCGAGGAGACCCGCCGCGTCAGCTTCGCCGAACTTTCGGTCATGTCGAACCGGCTCGCCGATATCCTGGTGCGCATGGGCGTGGCACGCGGCGACCGGATCGGCATTCTGCTGCCGCAGGCGCTTGAAACGGCGGTGAGCCACGTTGCCGCCTACAAGATGGGCGCGGTGGCGGTGCCGCTGTTCACGCTGTTCGGCGGCGACGCGCTTGCCTATCGGCTGGAGAACTCCGGCGCGCGGGCGCTGGTTACCGACCTCGAGAACCTGCCCAAGATCGAGGAGATCCGCAACCGCCTGCCGGAGCTTGAGACGATCCTCGTGACCGACGGGGAGGGTGCGCTCGCCCCCGATGCGGAGCGCCGCGGCATCCGCCCCTTCTGGCCGACGCTGGCGCGCGGGTACGAGCGATTCGGCGCCGCGCCGACGACGCCGAACGACCCGGCGCTGATCATCTACACCTCCGGCACGACCGGCCAGCCCAAGGGCGCGCTGCACGGGCATCGGGTGCTGCTCGGCCACCTGCCGGGCGTGGAGATGCCGCACAGGCTCTTCCCGAAGCGCGGCGACCTGTTCTGGACGCCGGCCGACTGGGCCTGGATCGGCGGACTGATCGACGTGCTGCTGCCCGCGCTGCACCACGGCGTGCCCGTCGTTGCGCACCGCATGCGCAAGTTCGACCCGCAGCGCGCCGTCGACATGATGGCGAAGCTGAAGGTGCGCAACGCCTTTCTGCCGCCGACCGCGCTGAAGCTGATGCGCGCGGCCGACGCCCACAACCCGGAGCTGAAGCTGCGGTCCGTCGGCTCGGGCGGGGAACCGTTGGGCGAGGAGCTGGTCGCCTGGGCGAAGGATCGCCTCGGCGTCACGATCAACGAGTTCTACGGCCAGACCGAATGCAACCTCGTGGTCGCGAACAATGCGGACCTTTTCCCGCCGAAGCCTGGCTCCATGGGCAAGCCCGTTCCCGGCCACCGCGTCGCCGTGATCGACACCGAGGGCAACGAACTGCCGCCGGGCGAGGTGGGCGAGATCGCCGTGCGCCGCCCCGATCCGGTCATTTTCCTCGGCTACTGGCACAACAATGCCGCCAATACGGAGAAGCTGCGCGGCCCCTGGTGGCTGACGGGCGATACCGGGACGGTTGACGAGGACGGCTATTTCTGGTTCCGCGGGCGGGCAGACGACGTGATCACCAGCGCCGGATACCGGATCGGCCCGGCGGAGATCGAGGAGTGTCTGATGACCCATCCGGCCGTCGCCATGGCCGCGGCGATCGGCGTGCCCGACCCGGAACGCACGGAGCGCATCCGCGCCTACATCGTGCTGCGCGAGGGCACGCACGCCAGCGACGGCCTCGCCGACGAGATCCGCAACCACGTCCGCACGCGGCTGGCCGCACACGAATATCCGCGCGAAATCCGCTTCGTCGCGGAGTTGCCAATGACCGCCACGGGCAAGATCATGCGGCGCACGTTGCGCGAGGCCGCCCGTAACGAAACCTGAGCCTGTTGGCCCCTATTCTCCCTGCCAAAGTCAGTCCGGAAGGAGTGTTCATGCCTGTCTCCCCCACCAGCCGCATTGGTGCGCGCGCCGCCACGACCCTCGGCGCGTTGGCGCTGGCCGCCGCGCTGGCAATGCCCGCAGTACCCGCCCTTGCGCAGACCGAGGCGACGCCCGCCCAGCCCACCCCGCCGCAGCCCAACATCACGCGGACGGAAGACTTCCGGGACTGGAAACTCGTGTGCGGGACACCGCCCGGCAATGCGGGCGCGCCGGAGCAATGCCACCTGCTGCAAAGCGTGGTGGTGAGCGAGACCAAGCGCCGCATCCTGCAGGCCGAGGTCGGCGACAGCCAGAACGGACGCATCCTCGCGCTGACCGTCCCGCTCGGGATCTACCTTCCCGCGGGAATCGAGATCGCGATCGACGGCGGCGAGAAGACGCGCATCCCCGTGGACGTGTGCCAGCCGAACGGGTGCGCGGCGGCGCTCAAGCTCGAAGGCGCGATGCTGAACCGGCTGAAGAACGGCTCCCGCGCCGTCATCACCTTCCAGAACATCCAGATGCGGCCGATCGACGTGCCGCTGTCGCTGCTGGGCTTCACCGCAGGCTTCGCGCAGGTGAAGTGACGCGGCGCACATGATGCCGGGAGCTTAGGCTCCCGGCCTTGCCCGAGCGGGCACGGGTTCCGGTCCCCGCAATCAGGTCCAGTACTCAGGCCCCGTCTGCCGGCCCGCCCGCGTCGGGTCCCGCCAAGGCCTGCGCCTGGCCAATCCAGTTCTCCCGCGAGATCCGCCCCGGGAACGCGCCAAGCTCGCCCGCGAGCCAGCGGACCTCGTCCGGGGTCAGCGCGGCGATCTGCCGGAAATGGTAGATGCCGAGGTCATTGAGCGTGCCCTGGATCTTCTGGCCGATCCCGCGGATCGCGGTCAGGTCGTCGGGGGCTCCTGCAGGCGCGGTCAACAAGCCCTGCGGCTTGCGCACGGGCCCCTCGTCGGGAACCTGCGCGTCGGGGCCGTGCTGTACCGGTGCCGCCGGCCGCGACGCCCCGCCCGCGCGCGTCCGCAGGTCGAGCAGGTCGCGCTCCAGCCCCGACAGCCGGGCCGATTCCGCCTCCCATTTCCGGCGCAAGGCGTCGAGCGCCTGCTCACGCTCGGCGGTTCGGGCCTGCAAGGCCGTTCGCTCGGCCTCGAGTTCCGCGATCCGCGCATCGCGGGTATCTACCGCGCGCGCCACCTCGTCGCGCGCGAGCACCGCCCGGCACGCCCAGCCGACGAGACCCCCGGCAATCGCAAGGATTGCCAGCACCGTCAGCGATCCAGCCCATTCCTCGATCATCCGCGCCCCCCCGCGCCGTGACCCCCTCACCGCACCCTTGGGCAGTACGGCGGGCGGAAGCATAACCGCGGAGCGTGCAAGGCGTCCATGCCCGCGGGCATCACCCGGTCAGAGATCCCAATCGTCGTCGGCTGCGTCCTCGCCGGCGAGGATCGGCCCCGCGATCAGGTCGTGCCCATCCGTCGCGAGGATGCGTACGGCCACTAGGTCGCCCGGCTCGAGGTCCGAGCCCCCCGGCAGGTGAACGACGCCGTCGATCTCCGGCGCGTCCCACTTCGATCGCGCGACCGCGCCCTCCTCGGTCACCGCGTCGACCAGCACTTCGGTCTCCATGCCGACACGGGCCTCCAGCCGCCGCGCGCTCACGGCCTCGGCGACCTCCATGAAGCGCTCGAACCGCTCCTGCTTGACCTCCTCCGGCACCGCACCCGGCAGGTCGTTGGCCGCCGCCCCCTCGACCGGCTCGAACTTGAAGCACCCGACGCGGTCGAGTTCGGCTTCCTCCAGCCAGTCGAGCAGCATCTGGAAGTCGGCCTCGGTCTCGCCGGGGAAGCCGACGATGAAGCTCGACCGGATCGCCAGTTCCGGGCACTCCGCGCGCCAGCGGTGGATGCGGGAGAGCGTCTTTTCCTGCGCAGCCGGGCGGCGCATCGCGCGCAGCACATCGGGGCTCGCGTGCTGGAACGGGATGTCGAGATAGGGCAGCACGTGACCGGATGCCATCAGGCCGATCACCTCGTCCACGTGCGGATAGGGATAGACATAGTGAAGGCGCACCCAGACATCGAGTTCGCCCAGCGCTTCCGCCAGGTCGAAGAACCGCGTCCGCCGCTCCCGCCCGCCCCAGACGTGGGGCTCGTACTTCAGGTCGACGCCGTAGGCGCTGGTGTCCTGGCTGATCACCAGCAGCTCGCGCACGCCTGCCTCGGCCAGCTTTTCCGCCTCGCGCAGCACGAGATGGACCGGGCGGCTCGCCAGCTTGCCCCGCATCGACGGGATGATGCAGAAGGAGCACGAATTGTTGCAGCCCTCGGAAATCTTCAGATAGGCGTAATGCCGCGGCGTCAGCCGCACGCCGGCTTCCGGGACGAGGTCCACGAAGGGATCGTGGCGCGGCGGCACCGCGGAATGTACGGCCTCCATCACCGCCTCGTACTGGTGCGGCCCCGTGACCGCCAACACGTTCGGATGGGCGCCGCGGATGACGTTCTCCTCCGCCCCCAGGCAGCCCGTCACGATTACCTTGCCGTTTTCCTTGAGCGCCTCGCCGATCGCGTCGAGGCTTTCCGCACGCGCGCTGTCGAGGAAACCGCAGGTGTTGACGATCACGGCGTCGGCGCCCTGGTAGTCCGGGCTGATGTCATAGCCTTCGGCCCGCAGCCGCGTCAGGATCCGCTCACTGTCGACGAGCGCCTTGGGGCAGCCGAGGCTGACGATGCCCACGGTCGGGGCGGCTTTGGCGGTGCGGGCCATCGCATGTCTTCCGCTTGCAGGATACCGGTGTGTCCGGGAAGGAAGCGGCGCACGTGCGCGCGCCCGCCCTTCTCCACGGCGCCCTTCTACCGCCAAGTCCCGCGCTTTGAAAGCGCCGCGGCGCGTCAGCCCCGAACCACCGCGTCGAGCAAAGACCCGATCTTGCGAAACTGGGCCGCACGTTCAAACGGATGGGCGGCATCTGCAGGAAGGTCCGGGATACGCCCTTCCGCATCGATCTGATCCAGCCAGGCGTGGAGTTGAGCCGCGATCTCGTCGGGATCGTTGGAAACGAGACCAAACGGCCCGGCCCGCACGATGTCTGCCGCCTCTCCCGAGGTCGAGCCGATGGAAAGAATCGGGCGGCGTGCGCCGATATACTCGAAAACCTTGCCGGGGATCACACCGTCGTCTGCGGGGTTCGCCCAGCGGCAGAGCAGCAGTACGTCACTTTCCCGCTCGATACGCAGAATATCCTTGCGTGGAACCGCAGCACGAATCTCCACGCACTCCTCCACCTCGAGGTCGCGCGCGAGCCGACCTACGAAATCCAACTCGTCATGGAAGAAACGCACGCGCACTCGGGCCTTGTCCGCCCCCAGGCGGGTAATCGCCTCGAACAATGCACGCGGGTCCCTGCGCCCCGGATAGATCACGCCTGCATGAATGATGGTCAGGCGGCCGGCATCCCCCACGGGCCGCGTGATCGTTTGAAGGCCCTCGAAGTCGGCAGGATCATATCCGTTCATTGCGAGGAGCACAGGCACGTCATAGGTCGCCTGCAATTCGGCTTGCGCGGTTTTCGTAAGGGCGACCATCGCGCTGGCATGGCTCAAGGTGGCACGCGCCTTGGCCTCGAACACGCCCCTCAACAAGGGATGCACATCGACGTAAGGGTTGTTTGCCCAGAGATCACGCAACTCGGCCACCCACGGACGAGCTAACGCCTTCGACAGGCGCGCGGCAGCGATGTGAGCCGATTGCGGCGGCCCAGAGGACAAGATCACGTCCGGGTGCCAGGTTCGCGCCAGCGCGCGACCACGCTTTTCGGCCACGCGCACCCATGAGCGATAGCGGTCGGGAAGCGCTATGGCCTGGCGATAAAGAAGCTTCAGCGGGGACGGGCCGTTGCCGCGGCTTGGCCCGCCTCCAACCGCTTCAGTCGCCCCTGCCCCTCCGCCTTGCGTCACGGTCGAGGCGGCCAATTGCCTTGCACGGCCAACGGCGCGCGTCACAACAGCACCCGGCTCAGCATATGGCAAGGGATGCACGCGCCCCTCGGGCAGCACGGCATCGTGCAACCCTTCGTGCTTGGCTTCCAGGATCGACAAGACCTGAAGGTCGTGCCCCGCCTCGGCAAGATACTGCGCGAGTTTGGGATTCCGTACCGCGCCTGGCGGCGCATAAGGCGGAAAGAACCCGGCGACGAACAGGATTTTAAGCGGTCGCTGCACGCGCACCCCCTCCAGACGCTTGAGGGATCGGCCTAGACACGCAGCCTGACGCACGGTCGCCAGGACTTGGCCTCAGGCTGATCGGGAAGTTCGATGCCACACTATATCAAACAGGATTAAGGAACGCTTCCCGTCTCCGAACGACCGCGCCTACTGCCTCAGCCCGCGCGCGACATCAGGACGGTCGCCAGGAACTCCAGGACCTGCTCGTCGCGCTGGTTGAAGGCGCGGATCGACAGCACGACCACGTCGTCCGTTCCGGCCTTGGAGGTGCGCACGCTCTCCACACGGAAGCGGGCATGGATAGTGTCACCGGGGCGCACCAGCGCGGTGAAGCGGAACTTGTCGAAGCCGAGGCCCGCCCGGATGCGCGACCCCAGAACCGATTCCATCATGCCCGCCGTCAGCGACGCCGTGAGGAAGCCGGGCACGATCCGCCCGCCATAGGGCCCGCGGTTCGTGGCATAGTCGTCGTCGATGAAGATCGGCAGCTTCAGGCCGGCAAGGCCGGTGAAATTGACGAGATCTGTCTCGGTGATGGTGCGGCCATAGCTGCGGAACTCGGCTCCTGGCGCGAGCGGCGTCTCGGTCATTCTGCTCTCCTCGATGGCGGGGTGATGAGGGCGCCCAGGGTGTCAGCCGAACGCACCGGCAGCGCGCAACGTCTCGGCCCCGGCCGCATCGTAGCCGTGCTCGGCAAGAATCTCGGCCGCATGCTCGCCAACCCCCGGGGCGACGGCCGTGCACGCGCTGTCGCCGGGGACGAGCCCCGGAAGGACGGGCATCGCTACCTCGCCCAGACCGGGATGCGCATAGTGGGTGGCCGCACCCGTGGCGCGGACATGCTCGTCCTCCAGCCAATCGCCGATGGTGTTGATCGGCGCGCACAGCACGTCGGCCTCCTTCAGTGCCTCGACCCATTCCGCCGTCGTGCGGGACTTCACGATGGGGTCGAGGATCGCACGCAGGGGCCGCGAGTTGAGACCGCGGTTCCGGAAGCTGTCGAAGCGGGGATCGGCTGGCAGGTCCGGCACGCCCAGCACCTTGCAGATCTTGTGGAACTGCTCCTCGCGCATGAGCGTGATGGCGACCCAGCCATCTGCCGTCTCGTAGTTCCCGGCAGGCACGTTCACCGGCAGCGTAGCCCCCTTCTCCACCGAATACTCCGTGACCTTGGGGGCCTGGAGGGCGGCGGCGGCGGCCATCAGGCTGATGTCGAGATGCCGGCCCGGCGCGCCCCCGCGGCGTGCGTAGAGCGCGGCTGCCGCGGCCTGGAAGGCATAGAGGGAGGCAGCCGCGTCGATCACGAAGAAGCCGATCTTCATGGGCCGGCCCTCCATGTCGCGGGTATGCCACATCATGCCCGGGTAGGCCTGCGCGACAGTGTCGGTGGAGGCGACCTTCGCATAGGGCCCGGTCTGGCCGAACCCGCTGACCGATACATAGACGAGGCCCGGATTGATCGCACCGAGCGTCTCGTATCCGAAGCCGAGCCGGTCGGCGACGCCGGGGCGGAAGCTCTCGATCACCACGTCGGCATCTTCGGCCATCCGCTGGACGAGCTTCTGCGCCTGCGGGTTCTTGAGGTCGAGCGCGATGGAGCGCTTGCCGCGGTTCACCGTCGCCGACAGCGGCGTGTGCCCGCCCATGTTCACGCCGAGCGTGCGCGACCAGTCGCCCTGCGGCGGCTCGATCTTGATCACGTCCGCCCCGAACTGCGCGAACTGCATGCCGCAGTTCGGCCCGGCCATGCCGAGGCTGAAGTCGAGGACCTTCACCCCGCGAAAGGGCTTGAAGTCCCCGCTGGCGGTTGCGGCGTCGTTCGGCATGTCGCGATCTCCCTGGGCGCATCCCCGTTCGGCTGGCCGGCGCGCGGCCGGCGGACGGATTGTTCTCTTGACTCGGGTTATTCCGTATGTGGAAATCATATCCGCCATTGTGGATTAAGCAACGAACTATCTCAGTCCATGAGAACGCCGCGAGCGCGCAGGAACCGTCCGGTCGCAAACAGGGACGGCGGCGGGCCGGCATCGGGGAGGAAAAGATGACATTCGCATTCAGGCAGACCGTCGCGGCGCTCGTGGGCGCGGCGACCGGGTTGGCGATGCTCGCCGCCGGGGCCGCGCACGCCGAGACGATCACGCTCAAGGTCGCGGACTCGTTCCCGCCCAACCACAACATCGCCAACCAGGGCACGAAATGGTGGATGGAGCGGGTGACCGAGCTGACCGGCGGAAAGGTCCAGTTCGAGTATTACGGCGCCCAGCAGCTCGGCAAGCTGTCGGACATGCTGGCGCTCGCCCAGCGCAAGGTGGCCGAGATCACCTATGTCCCGCCGACCTTCAACGAGGGGCGGATGCCGCTCAGCACGGTGCACAATCTGCCGGGACTGTTCGACAGCTCCTACGTGGGCACGCTCGCCTACTACGACACGATCATGAACACGGCGATCCTGGAGAACGACTATATCCGCAACGGCGTCTATCCGCTGTGGGGCGTGATGACCACGACATACAACGTGTTCACGCGCGACAAGGCCGTGCGCTCCCTCGCCGACCTTGAGGGAATGAAGCTCAAGACAGCGGGCGGCTACCAGAACGAGGCGGTCAAGCTGCTGGGCGGGGTGCCGCTCAACATCCCGAGCCCGGAGACCTACCAGGCGATCCAGCTCGGCACCGTCGACGGTGCGATCTTCCCGTCCTCGGCGGCGAAGTCCTACCGGCTGCCGGAGGTCGCCAAGTTCTACACGCTGGGCTTCAACGTGTCGGTGTTCTATGCGCCCTATGTGATGAACCTCGAGGTCTGGAAGGGCCTGCCCGACGACGTGAAGGCCGCCTTCGAGCAGGCCAACCGCGAAACGCGCGAGCGCATGGGCAAGATCTTCGACGACGGCGATGCCGAGCTGATGGAAGGCTACAAGGCCGCGGGCGTCGAGATCATCATGCTGCCGGAGGCCGAGCAGGCGAAGGTGCAGGCGCGTCTTGCGCCGCTGTTCGACACCTGGGCGGCGGACATGAAGGGCCGCGGCCTGCCGGGCGAGGAAACGCTCGCCTATTTCCGCAAGGCGATCGCCGGCGTCAGCAAGAACTGAGGCCGCGCGCCCCATGGGACCGGCTGACACGCATGACGGGGCGGCTTCGGGCCGCCCCGCTCCGGGCCGCCCGCTTGCCGGGCCGGACCTCTGGCTCGGCCGTGCCGAACGGCTGCTGCTCGGAATCGCGCGGATCGCGCTCCTGATCCTGCTGGGCATGGTGGTCGTGCAGGTGACCGCGCGCTTCGCCTTCAACAGCCCGGCGGGCGAGATCGTGGCGATCACCGAGGCCTACATCATGCCGCTGATGGTCTTCCTCGCGCTCGCCTATGTGCAGACCGTGGACGGCCATGTGCGCGTGATCGTGCTCTACCGGCTTGCCTCGGGACGCGCGAAACATGCGCTCGACGCGGTGATCGCACTGCTTTCCATGGGGTTCTGGGCGCTCGTCGCCTACACGGGCTGGAGCGAGGTCCTCTTCGCCCAGTCGCTCGGCTACGAGGTCTCGCACGAGATCCGCCTGCCGCTCGCGACCGCGCTCATCATCGTGCCGGTCGGCGCGGGCGCCCTGTCGCTGCGGCTCCTGCTGTCGGCAGTGCAGGACGTGCTGGCCCTCGTCACCCCCGCCCGCGCCGGAGCCGCGTCTGCATGATCGTCACCGGCATCCTGATCCTCATGGCTGTGCTCTTCCTGATGGGCGTGCCGGTCGCCTTCACGCTGGGCATCTCGGGCGCTGTCGGCCTGTGGCTCGTCGGCGGAGAGGGCGCGCTGATCGGACTGATGGCAACCGCGCCCTATCGCACGACGGCCTCGTGGCTCCTCACCGCGATCCCGCTCTTCGTGCTGATGGCAGAACTGCTGGCGAGCAGCCGCATCACCACGCTCCTGTTCAACACGGCGAACAAGTGGGTGGCGCACTTCCCCGGCGGGCTCGCCATCGCGGGCATCTTCACCGCCGCCGGCCTCGGCGCGGTGTCGGGCTCCTCGACCGCCTCTACCGCCGCCATGTCGCAGTCGGTGACGCCGGAACTGATCCGCCACGGCTATTCGCCGCGCCTCGCGGTCGGTACCATCGCGTCCGCGGGAACGCTCGCCGTGATGATCCCGCCCAGCATCATCCTGGTCATCTACGGCATCCTGACGGAGTCCTCGATCGGGCTGCTGTTCGTCGCCGGCATCGTGCCGGGGCTGCTGAGCGTCGTCTTCTACGTCGCCACCGTCGTCATCTATGTGAAGCGCAACCCGGGCGAGGCGCCGCCCGCCCAGCGCTATGGCTGGGGCGAGCGGATCGCGGGCCTGAAGGACATCTGGCCCATGATGATCCTGTTCGTGCTGGTCATCGGCGGGCTCTACACCGGCATCGTGACGGTGACGGAGTCCGCAGGGATCGGCGCGTTCGGCGCGCTCCTGCTCGCGATCTGGTTCCAGCGCGGCCGCTCCTTCGCGGCCTTGTGGGAGGCGTTGCGCCGCACCGTGGCCACCGTGGCCATGATCTTCGCCATCGTGATCGGCGCGCACATCTTCGGCTACTTCATGACGCTGACGGGGGCGCCGCAGCACTTGCTGCACCTCGTCGACGGGCTCGACATGGAGCCCTGGACAATCATCCTGATCCTGCTGGTGATCTACGTGATCCTCGGCTGCTTCATGGACCAGCTGGCGATCCTGGTGCTGACCGTGCCCATCGTGCTGCCGATGGTCGAGCGGCTCGGCTACGACGCGATCTGGTTCGGCATCATCCTGGTCAAGACCGTCGAGATCGGGCTGATGACGCCGCCGCTCGGCATGAACTGCTTCGTGGCGAGCGCGATCAGCCGCCTCAGCATCGGCGAGGTGTTCCGCGGCACCATCCCCTTCGTGATCGCCGAGCTCGTGATCCTGACGCTTCTCGCCACCGTCCCGGGCCTTGTGACCTGGGTGATCTACTAGCAGCCACGGAAAGGACAAGGACAAGGACAAGGGCATGGACCTGACGCCAGACCAGCGCGCGTTGCGCGACAGCGTCGACCGCTTCATCCGGGCGGAGATCGCGCCCCGTATCTCTGCCATGGAAAAGGCGCGCGAGGTGCCGCGCGAGGTGATGGAGCGCTGCGCCGAACTCGGCCTCGTCGGCGCGACCCTGCCGGAGGAGGCGGGCGGCCTCGGCCTCGGCTTCCGCGACCTGTCGGTTCTGATGGAGACCGTGGGCTACCACTGGCACAGCCTGCGCTCGCTTCTGAACGTGGCGAACATGGTGGCGGCGCTCATTCACGAGAACGCCACGGCCGAGCAGCGCGAACGCTTCCTCGCGCCCGCGCTCTCCGGCAAGGCGCGGGTCTTCGTCGCGATCACCGAGCCCAACCACGGCTCCGACGTGAACAGCATCGAGCTGAGGGCGCAGGACCGGCGCGACCATTTCCGCCTCAACGGGCGCAAGCTCTGGATCACCAACGGCGGCGGCGACTTCGGCATCGTGCTGGCGCGCGTCACCGACCCGGCGGGCGGGCGCGGCAAGCTGACGACCTTCCTCGTCGATCCGAAGGAAAGCGCATTTGAGGTGCGCCGCGTCGACACCATGATCCTACGTGCGACGCAGACGACCGAACTGACCTTCGACGACACGATCGTGCCGCGCGCGAACGTGCTGGGCGAGGTTGGCGGGGGCCTGCGCAACATCCTGACGACGCTTGCCCACGGCCGCGTCAGCGTCGCCTCCGGCGCGGTCGGAGCGGCGCAGGCGGCGCTCGACATCACGACCGAATACGCCCGCACGCGCCGCCAGTTCGGCCGGCTGATCGGCGAGCAGCAGCTTGTCCAGGGCCACCTGGCCGAGATGGTGGCGCTGACGCGGGCCGCGCGCTGGCTGGTCTACGACGCGGCCGTCCGCCTCGACCGGGGGGAGACCGCGCGGCTCGAAACCTCGCTGGCCAAGCGGCAGGCGACCGAGTGGGCGCACCGCGTCGCGCACCTCGCGCTGCAGCTTCACGGCGGCATCGGCTACAGCGAGGACCTGCCGATCGAGCGCATCTTCCGCGACACGCGCGGTGGTACGATTCCCGAAGGCACGTCGGAGATCCAGTCCCTGGTCATCGGCCGGGAGCTTCTGGGCCTCGACGCCTTCAACGCCGCAAAACCATGAGACAAGAGGCAGACATGCTCAGGGATATCGAGAACTACAAGGTCTATTTCGACACGCTGGAGGTGGGCGAGCGCTTCGTCAGCGAGGGCCGCACCGTGACGGAGCGCGACATCATCGCCTTCGCCGGCCTCTCCGGCGACTTCAACGCGCTGCACATCGATGCCGAGTATGCGGCCACCACCCAGCACGGCCAGCGCATCGCGCACGGCCTTCTGGTGCTCTCGATCGCCTCCGGCCTCAGCACGCAGATGCCGGTGATGAAGTTCATGAGCAGCACCATCGTCGGCCTCGCCAACCTCGAATGCCGCTGGCTGAAGCCGACCTTCATCGGCGACACGATCCATGTCGTGCTGGAGGTGACGGAGAAGGTCCCCTCGCGCAGCAAGCCCGACCGGGGCACGCTCGTGCTCTCCCGCAAGGCGGTGAATCAGCGCGGCGAGACCGTGATGGACTCGACCTGGAAGCTGATCCTGAAGAAATCGGACGCGGCCTGACGGCGCTCGCGCCCTCACCCATCCCCACACGCAAGACACGAAGGCAGACAAGACCCATGGCCAAGGAAACCCGGCGCCCGCAGACCAACCTCTGCACCTATGACGAGCACTCCATCCATCTCCGCGGTGTCGACCTCGTCGACGACATGATCGGCAAGATGGGCTTCACGGAGGTGTTCTTCCGCCAGTTCATGAATCGCGCGCCCAGCGCGGCGGAAGTGACCGTCCTCGACGCGATCCTCGTCACGCTGATGGAGCACGGGCTGACCCCCAGCGCGATCAGCGCGCGCATGATCGCGTCGTCCGCGCCGGAGGCGCTGCAGGCCGCCATCGCCGCGGGCATCCTGGGCGTCGGCAGCCGCTTCGTCGGCACCATCGAGGACTCCGCCCTGCTGCTGAAGGAACTTGTCGACGCCCCGGAAGGTTTCGAGGCGCGCGCGGAAGCCGTCATCGCCCGCTACCGGGCCGAGCGCAAGGCGGTGCCGGGCTTCGGCCACCACCTGCACCGGCCGGACGATCCGCGCTCGATCCGCCTGCTGGCGCTCGCCGACGAGCTTGGGCTGGGCGGCAAGTACGTGACGGGCATCCGCGATCTTTCCACCATCCTCGACCGGATCGCAGGCAAGCACCTGACGATCAACGCCACCGGCGCCATCGGGGCGCTGCTCTGCGAGATCGACGTGCCGCCCTCCATCGCGCGTGGCATCGCGGTCGTCAGCCGCGCCGCGGGCCTCGTCGCGCACATCCGCGAGGAGCAGGAAGACCCCGCCTGCCGCTTCATCTGGGACATGGCAGAGCACGAGCTGAGCGCGCCGCACAAGAAGGGCTGAGCCCGGAGCAGGACAGGGAGAACCGAACCATGGACATGGGACTGGCCGGCAAGGTGGCCATCGTGACGGGCGGCGGGCGCGGCATCGGGGCCGCGATCTGCAAGGCGCTCGCGGCGGAAGGCGCACACATCGTCGCCAACGATATCGACCGGGCGCGGGCCGAGGAGACGGGTGCCGAGCTGACCGCCGGCGGCGCGAAGGCCATCGCGGTCGCGGGCGACATCACCCGCGCGGAGGACGCCGAGGCGCTGGCGAAGGCTGCGCTCGACGCCTTCGGACGCATCGACATCCTCGTCAACAACGCGGGCTTCACGCGCGACGGGCGCATCACCAAGATGACGGAGGACGACTGGGACAGCGTCGTCGACGTGATCCTGAAGGGCACCTTCCTGTGCACCCGCGCCGTGATCCCGGCGATGACCGAGCAGAAGTCGGGCCGCATCGTCAACATCGCCTCGCGGGCGCACTGGGGCAATCCGGGGCAGGCGAACTATTCCGCGGCGAAGGCCGGTGTGGTGGGTTTCACCCGCTCGCAGGCCGCCGAGCACGGGCGCAACAACATCACCGTCAACGCGGTCGCACCGGGCTTCGTGGAAACGCCGCTCGTCCAGGCGCTGCCGCACTACGAGAAGATCAAGCAGCGCACCATCGACAACACGCCGATCCCGCGCCTCGGCCGAGTGGAGGACATCGCCGACGCGGTGACCTTCCTCGCCTCGGAGCGGGCGTCCTGGATCACCGGCGAGCTGCTGCATGTCACCGGCGGGCGCTACCGCGGCTGAGCGCGCAACGCGCGCGGACCGATCCTGGCGAAACGGGAGTGGCACATAGGCCGAAGGCACAGATGACAGGGACCGGAAGGCGCGGATACTGAGGCAAGCATCCCTTGTCCCGCATCCGCACCGCCCGCTTTCGAAAGGTGAGCCCATGACCGAGAAAGCCGCTCTCAAGACCGTCAAGACGGCTGCCCGCACGCTCGATGTGTTCGAGGCGTTCTGCGCGGCGGGCGAGCCCCTGTCGATCACTGCGCTGGCCGAACGGATCCACTCCCCGGTGAGCAGTTGCCACACGCTGGTGAAGACGCTGCAGGCACGCGGCTATCTCTACACCCTCGACCAGCGCCGCCTGATCTACCCGACCAAGCGGATGTTCGAACTGACGAGCGAGATCTCCCGGCACGATCCGCTGCTGCGCAAGATCACGCCGCTGATGACCGCGCTGCGCGACCGGACGGGTGAGACCGTGGTGATGGGCAAGCGGCAGGGCAGCGAGGCGGTCTATCTCGAGGTGATCGAGGGCACGCACACGATCCGCTACTCCGCACAGTCGGGCCAGACCCGCCAGCTCTATTCCAGCTCCATCGGGAAGGCGCTCCTCGGCCTCGTGTCCGAGCGCGATCTGGATGCCTATCTCGCACGGACGAAGTTCCGTGCCTGGACCCGCAACACCATCACCGATCCGGAGGTGCTGCGGGAAAACATCGCCGCCGGGCGTGCGCAGGGCTATTACACGACGCGCGGGGAGAACGTGGACGACGTCATGGCAATCGCGGTCAGTCTGCGCATCGCGGGCGAGGGGCTGAGCTTCGCGCTCGCCGGGCCCGCACCGCGCATCGAGGCCAATTTCAACCGTTATCTCGGAGATGTGCTGGCCTTCGCCCGGAGCCTCGAGGCGCTGAACGAGACCCTCTCGCGCACCGGCTGACGCGCGGGCGCAGGACGGGGGAGATCGTCCCCGGCATGGCGGCCGGTACGCAATGAAAGGGCGGCCTGATCGCCTGGCTCACGGGGGAGCCGCGGCTGCCCCGCCGACCCTGACGAAGCCTGCCCGCCAGGCATGGGCAGGCCATGCCGACAAATGGCGTGTCCCCGCCTACCCGGCGATCGCCTCGCGTACGCGCGCCGCGGTTCCGGGGTCGAGGAAGCCTTCGACGGTGGCATCGGTCTCCAGCGCCATGGCCTGTTCCAGCGGCAACTGGAACGCCTTGTTCAGCACCGCCTTCACGTTGCGGCGCGCGACGGCAGGCAAGTCCGCGATCCGGGCGGCCATGTCCCGCGCAACGGTTTCGTGCTGCCCGTCGGGCACGACGCGCGCGACGAGCCCCATCTGGTGCGCCTCCGCCGCCGTGAAGCGATCCCCCAGGAGAATCAATTCCTTGGTCTTCTGCAGTCCGATCATGTTCGGCAGAAGCGTTGTCACGCCGCCCGTGACGAACACGCCCAGTTGCGTCTCGGGGAAGAAGCAGCGGCAGCTCTCCGCCATCACGGCGATGTCGCAATTGATCACCCATTCGAGGCCGCCGCCCACGGCCCAGCCATGGATGCCGCCCACGACGATCTTCTCGCCGTTCATCATCAGGCGGGTGATCTCCTGGATGTTCTCGATGAAGACCCGCGTTTCGGCCGGTCCGGCCGATTGCTCCCCGAACTCCTTCAGGTCGTCGCCGGCGCAGAAGGCCCTCCCCTCGCCGGCGAGGACGATGGCCGCGACCGCCGGGTCGGACTGCGCGGCACGCAGCGCGTCGGCGAAGTCCCTGAGCAGGTCCGGGTTGATCGCGTTGAGCCGGTCCGGGCGGTTCAGGCGGACCTCGGCGATCCCGCCCGCCACGGACAACAGCACGGTCTTGGTCATTCTCTCAATCCTCCCGTATGACCCGGCGCGTCTTTCCCGCCGTGCGTGGTAAGGCGCCATGCGCAAGCAGCCGCACCTCCGCTGTCACCCGCAGCGCATCCTTGACCGCACGCTCCACCTCTGCCGCAAGCTCCGGCGTTGGTGTGACGCCACCGGCCACCTCAGCCTCGACGGGGAGGCGGTCGTAGGGACCGATGCCCTTGAGCCGGATGAGATACTCTCCCGACAGTGCAGGCAGCCCGTTCATCACCGCGGCAACCATGGTCGGGAAGACATTGATGCCGCGCACCACGACCATGTCGTCGCTGCGTCCGACGACGCGGAACCGGAACCCCGTCCGCCCGCAGGCGCAGGGGTCCGTGCCCGTGACCTGGATGACGTCGCCGGTGCGGAAGCGGACGAGCGGCTGGCACTCCCGGTCGAGATGGGTGAGAACGAGTTCCCCCCGCGCACCCGCCGCGATCGGCAGGGGCGTTGTGCTTTCGGGGTCGATCAGCTCCGGATAGAGCACGTCGAGCCCGAGGAAATGCAGGTCGTTGTCGTGCGCGCACTGGCCTGCGAAGTTCGAGAAGACGTCCGATACGCCATAGTTCGCGTTGCGCGGCGCGAGGCCCCACACCTCCTCGAAGCGTCGGCGCAGGTCGGGACTGTCGAGCCCCGCCTCGCCGCCGAACAGGCCGAGTTTCAGCCCCAGGTCGCGGGGTGCAAGACCGGGGAAGTTTTCCGCGATCACGCGCTCCAGTACCGCCGGATAGGACGGCGTGCACGAGATCGCAGTGACCTTCAGGTCGCGGATGGTCTCGATCAGCAGCCTGGTGCTGCCGACGCCGAACGGGATCACGAGGGCGCCCGTCGCCTCGAGCGTCAGATGGTCGGTCAGCCCGCCCATCCACATCTGGTAATTGAGACAGTGCACGACGCGATGGCCGGGGCCGAGCCCGCTGGCCCGGTGGCTGCGCCCGCCGACGACCGCGGTGACGTGCGCGTCGCGTGCCGACAGCGCGAGGTTCATCGCCTGCCCCGTCGTGCCCGACGTCCGGTGCAGCCGGTTCACCGCGGTCACGTCCGTCGCAAGGTAGTTCCCGAAGGGCGGATGGTCGGCCTGCGCCACCCTAAGCATCGCCTTGTCCGACAAGGGCAGGGCGGGCAGGTCTTCCAGCCGCGCCGACACCTTATGCCCCGTCCATAGCGCCTTGTAGAAGTCCGAGCGCGCAGCGACCGAGCGCGACTGCGCCTCCCACGCCACCTGCTGGTGGCGTGCCATGTCGGCCCCCGGCAGATACTCCGCAGTCTCGACGAGCGCCATGCGCGTCACCGCCCCCGTTTTGCTTGCCTCCGCCGCTCCGCGCGGACCATGCTTGATACCATTCGGCGCGCCTGCAATCAACAAACATGACGTCAGTTTCAGATTTTACCCCGAGAAACAGGTATGCCGCGGCGGGTCGCGGTCCTGCCGTCAAATCTCTGGATCAGGGATGATCTCGGGCCGCCGGGGCGGCGAACCGCCACCCGAAGCAACTGCAGTCTTTCACCCTTTTCCTTCCTTGCCATACGCGTCGCCTCGGGCAGCCGCAGTCTCTAACCCGGCCAGGCGAATCTCTGGGCTGACTGCATGAAAGCCGCGAGCGCGGGCGAAAACCGGCGGCCCCGCACGGTGGCGAGGACGACCGAGCGTTCCACACCCGGCTCGATCAGGGGCCGCTGGAGGAGGCCTGGCAGCGTGACCGAGAACTCCGGCATGAACGCAAACCCCAGTCCCGCGAGCACCATCGCCTGGACCCAGTCCTCCCGCTCCGACCGGAAGCGCGCATAGAGGTCGACGCTGCGGTCCTTGCAGACCCCCATGACCATCTCCCGCATCTCGCAGGCGAGACGGTCCACATAGGCCTCTCCGGAAAGATCGGCGAGGCGGATGGCGTTCATTCGGCCCAGCCTGTGGTCCGGCGGGAACACGACGACATAGCGCTCCTGGTAAAGTTCATCCACGCGGAAACCGGCCTCGGTCTCCGCGGTGCGCGTGAAGACCGCGGCATCGAGTTCCCCGTTCGAGAGCCGGTCGCCGAGGTCGGCAACCGAGCCTTCGCTGACCGAGAGTTCGAGGCCCGGGTGCTTCTTCTCGAAGTCCGCGAGGAACCGCGCAAGGCGCACATGGCCGATCGTCGACATCACGCCCAGCCGCACGGGAACCTGGTCGAGCAGCCGGAAGTTCTGCGCCAGCACCTGCGCCGCCGCCGCCTCGTCTGCGATATGACGGAGATGCGGCAGCATGGAATGGCCGAAATCGCTGAGCAGGATCCGCCGCCCCTCGCGGTGGAAGATGGGCGCACCCAGTTCCTCCTCGAGTGCCTTGATGCCCTTCGTCAGCGCAGGCTGCGTGACATTGCAGGCCGCCGCGGCCTTCGTGAAGTTGAGATGCTTGGCTGCCGCCAGGACATAGCGGATCTGCGACATTTCCATGAAGAAGCCCCCCACTTCCCCATTCCCGGTCCCAAGAATACCGAAGATGCACGATACCGGAAGTTATCGAACCATGACGATTCGTCAGTTTGCCCAGCCGCGCGCGTGTCGTTCACTTTCCCGGTTGGCGGCAACGAAGGAGATCGGACATGACGGTCTACATGGTCGAACGCAATCTCAAGGGCATCAGCATGGACGACCTGGCGGGTGCGCAGCAGGCAGCGATTGCGACAGCGAACCGGATGTCGGAAGACGGCGCGGCGATCCGGTACATCCGGTCGACGTTCGCGCCCGATGACGGTCGCTGCATGTGCCTGTTCGACGGCGAGAGCGCGGAGCAGGTCCAAAGGCTCAACGACACGGCGGGCCTCCCGTACGAAAGGATCGTCGCGGCGCTCGACCTGACGCCCTGAGCGGTCGTACCCCCTGCAGGCTCCGCCCGCTGCGGCCGCGCAGCGGGCGGCAGAGCCTTTCCAGGCCTCCTGCATCGGCAGCACCGGGCGGACGTGAAAGGCGGCGCAGACCTGCAATACCCGTGGATTCTCCAGCGGCGGTACTGACAATGTGACCGATCCGATCGAGGGACCGCTGGCAGCCCTGATCTCGCCAGTCCGCCCCCCCTCTCCTGGCACTGGGGGATCGAAAGCCGGTAGCCATGGTTCAGTTTACCGATCCCGATGCACGACGCCCGCCCTCGCCCGAGAGAATTGCCCGCGCTTTCTGACTCAGTCAGGCTTATCGCTGCGCTGCTACGCGGCAAATCGGCACGCGCAGCCAGCGCGTTATGCCGACCAAGGCCCGAAAACTCGCTCCCCGGACGGGGGCGCGTCCGGGGAGCAGGGCGCGTGCGATCAACGATGAGAAACGAAGACCGTCGCCGACCCGTTCGGGCCGAGGAGCAGCGTGTCGAAGGGATCGCGGCGGTCGCCCATCTCCATCCCCGGCGAGCCGACGGGCATGCCCGGCACGCTGAGGCCGAGCGCGCGCGGACGCTCTTTCAGCAGGCGGGCGACATCGGCGGCGGGAACATGGCCCTCGATCACATAGCTGTCGATCTCGGCGGTGTGACAGGACATGTGCTCCGGCGCGATCCCGAGCTTTTCCTTGAGCGCGTAGAGCGCGTCGTCCGGCATCTCGCGCACCTCGACCGCGAACCCGGCGCGGCGCACATGATCGACCCATGCGCCGCAGCAGCCGCAGGTCGGCGACTTGCGGACCAGCATGCGCGGCGCTGCGGCGGCGACGGAGGAGCCTGCCACCGCCAGGGCGGCGGAAGCGACCAGAAACATGCGGCGGTTCATCTTCTTCGTCCTTTCTGCGATGGGCGTGCACCCCGGCGGAGCGTGCCCCGCCGGGGCGCTAGCGGTCAGAACATGAGCCGCGTACCGACGACGAGATAGACCGCATCGTCGTCCTCTCCGGCGGCACGCGCAAGCCTGCGGGTCGCGCCGAACACGCGCTCGTAGTGGACGCCGACATAGGGCGAGATCGCCCGGTCCACGAGGTCGTAGCCGAGGCGCGCGCCGATCTCCACCTTCGGCCCCCATGCCCCGAGCCCGATCGCCCGGTCGTCGCGCAGCGGCAGGTCGACCTCGATGCTCGGCGTCAGGACGATCCGGTTGGTGATGAGGCCCTCGTACTCCACCTCGAACCGGGCGACGGGGCGGTCGGAGACGAAGAGGTCCGCATCCACCTCGAACCATTGCGGGGCGAGGCCATGCAGCCCGATCACCCCGTAGAGCCGGTCCGGTCCCTCCGGCGTGTCGGCGCGCACGCCGACCACCGCGTCGAAGAAATCCGTCACCGGGACCTGCAGGCGAAGCTGGTTCTCCATGGCCTCGAAGGCGTCCTCGTCGAGCGCAAACTCCCCCTCGCTGCGCCAGACGAACTTCAGCGCATCGGTCCCCGCGAGCGCGTCGAGATCCCAGGCCAGGAGATCGCTCCCCTCGCCCGCGCGATACTCGAACTGTTCCACCTGCACGCCCCAGAAGGGGGACTCCGCAAGCGCCGGAGAGGCAACCGCGACGGCGAGCACCGCAGCGAAGCCGGCTGTCCTTGTCATGTATGCCATCGGCTCAGCCCCCCGTCACGGCGGCGGAGGACGCGCTCTTTGCCGCGGGGCCGCCCTCGACGATGACCTTGCGCATCATGCCCGCCTCCATGTGATAGGCGAGATGGCAATGGAAGACCCATTGCCCGGGCGCGTCGACTTCGGTCTCCATGTAGACGGTGGTGCCGGGCGCGACGCTGACGACATGCTTGACCGGGTTCCACGCGCCGCTGCCATTGTCGAGGATCGACCACATGCCGTGCAGGTGCATGGGGTGCGTCATCATCGTCTCGTTGACGAACTTGAAGCGGACCCTCTCCCCGTACGTCAGGCGGATGGGTTCGGAGTCGCCGTGCTTCACGCCGTTGATGGTCCAGAGGTAGCGCTCCATGTTGCCGGTGAGCCGCAACTCGATCTCGCGGGTCGCTTCCCGATGCGCGTAGAGCGGCTTCTGCGCCTTGAGATCGGCGTAGGAGAGCACCTTGCCGCCGTTCGCCGCCTCGGGCGTCAGGCCGCTACCGGGGGCGTAGAAGGGATCTCCGCCCGCATCCGCCGCGCCGTGGCCGGCATGGTCCATGTGCCCGTGCGCCGCGCCCTGCATGACGCTTCCGTCCGGCATGGTGTGGGTGCCACCCTGCATCGCACCATGGCCCATGTCCCCATGCGCCATCCCCATGTCGGCCATGGTGAGCAGCGGCGGGCTGCGCATCTCCGGCACCTCGGCCTCCATGCCCTCGCGCGGGGCGAGCGTGCCGCGGGCATAGGCCGTCCGCCCCATGGACTCCGCAAAGATCGTGTAGGCTCGGTCCTCCATCGGCCGGACGATGACGTCATAGGTCTCGGCCACGGCGATGCGCAGCTCGTCCACGGTCACCGGCTGGACATTGTTCCCGTCCGCCTGCACCACGGTCATCTTCAGGCCGGGGATACGAATGTCGAAATAGGTCATGGCGGAGGAGTTGATGAAGCGCAGACGCACCCGCTCTCCCGGAGTGAACAGGCCGGTCCAGTTCTGCGCCGGCCCCTTCCCGTTGATGAGCGGGGTGAAGCCCTGCACATCCTCGATGTCGGTGGGCATCATCCGCATGGAGCCCCAGTCCCCGCGGTCGGCCAGCGCGGCCCCCAGCCCCTTCTCCGCCGCGTCGCCGAGGAAGTCGAACAGCGTCCGCTGCTGCCGGTTGTAATAGTCCGGCATCATCTTGAGGTTCCGCATGATCCGTGCGCCGGAGTGGGGGTGCTTGTCGGTCAGCTGCACCACATGGTCCCGGTCGTAGCGGAAGGGCTCGCGCCCCTTCGGCTCGATGATGATGGCGCCATAGGCCCCGTCCGGCTCCTGGAAGCCGGAATGGCTGTGGAACCAGTAGGTGCCTGCCTGAACGATCGGGAAGCGGTAGGTGAAGGTCTCCCCCGGCGCGATACCTTCGAAGCTCACGCCCGGAACGCCGTCCTGGTCGAACGGCAGGATCAGCCCGTGCCAGTGGATCGAGGTCTCCTCCGAGAGATTGTTGGTCACGTTGATGGTGACCTCCTCCCCCTCGCGCCAGCGCAGGATCGTCGGCGTCTGGCTCTTGTTGTAGCCCACGCCCCGCTTCACGAAGTCGCCGGTGTCGATGGCGATCCGGTCGACGGTGATGTCATAGGTTCCGGCCATTGCCGCCCCGCCGGGCAGCATGGCCAGCCCGGCCCCGAACGCGGCCGCCCGGACCATTGCGATGGTCGTCATGTCTTGCTCATCCTGTGAATGAGGCCGCCGGACACGGGATGCCCATACGGACGCCGGCCCCCGCCTTGCGGCACGCTCAGCGATTCATCCGGAAGTCGCCCACCATGCCGGACTCGTAGTGTCCCGGCACGTTGCAGCCGAACTCCAGCGCGACCTCGCCCGCCGCGGGGAAGGTCCAGACGATCTCGCCTTCCGCGCCGGGTTCCAGCAGCACGCTGTTGGGCTCCTCGTGCATGCCGTGGCCCATGGTGGCCTGCATGTGACGGGCGGCCTCCATGTCGATGCTGTCGGGCTTCAGGACGCCATGCTCCATCATCATCATCATCTCGCCCTGATGAGCGGCGTGCATGGCTGCGGTGCCGATGTTGAACTCGTGTACCAGCGTGCCCGCATTGCGGACCTTGAAGCGGATCGTCTCCCCCGCCTTCACCGTGATCGTCTCGGGCTCGAAGTAGTTGTCGTGCATCTCGACCTCCACCGTGCGGGTCGCGCTGGCAGCGTCGGCGGGCTGGCCGATGTCGACGCCCCCGCCGTGGCCGTGGCCGTGGCCGCCGGCGTGCTTGCCCGCGGCGAGCGCAGGCGCGCCCAGAAGCAGGGTGAGGGAGACCAGTGCGGGCACAAGGGCCCGGCGTGCTGTCGGATAGCTCATGGTGTTCACCTTCGAAGATATCGGGTCGGGAGTGGTGCGCACACCGCCGCACGCTGCCCAGTTGGCGGGGCGCGAGGCAGGTGCGGGTCCGGTATCTTCAGAGGCGCGGTGGCGGCGTGTCCGTCTCGTGCGGCAAGCCCGCTGCAGGAACGCTCTCGGCGGGCCGCAGCACGAGGATGCGGGGGCTGCTACGCCCGATGCTGACCGGCGCCACGTCGCGGATGCCCGTGATGCAATGGCCCATGGTCATGGCGCAACTTCCGGCGGGATCGCCCGGAAGCTGGTGCCCATGGCCTGCGTCGCCATGCTCATGCACATGCCCGGATACGGCCGCATGGGCCTCACCTGTCCCAGGCGCACTCCCCATGCCGCCCGGCAGCGCCAGCACGGCGGCCAGCACGAAGAGAGCGGTCATCAGGATGCGAACGAATCTCTGCATGGAGATCAAATGGAACTTCCACCTGGAGAAAGGTCAAGCGTCGTCGGATAAATCTGGCACGGCGGCATCCGGAAACAAGCCCCCGGCGTTGTCAGCGGATGCCAGCCGCTCAGACCAGACGCCTGCGCCGTTCCTCGTATTCCTCATGGTCGATCTCGCCGCGGGCGTAGCGCTCCTGCAGGATCGACAGGGCGCGGGACACGTCGCTCTCCCGCCGCCCCGCACCGAAGTCCAGGCCCGCCAGCCTCAGCGCCACGACGATTGCCGCGACCAGCAGCCCGACGAACAGCAGCATCATGATCGGGCCGACAAACCATCCGCCCCAGGACATCATGTCGCCGTGCCGGTAGTAATTGTCTCCCGGTGCGGCTGCGGCCACTTCGCTCGTTGCGAATAACAAGGCCGTTGTCGTGAACAGGTAACGCGTTCCTTTTGCCATCGTCGCTTCTCCTTCTCTTCTGTTGGGACATGAAGGGTTGAAAGCGGACGCCATCCTTGACCCTCCTGTGGCTGGAAGGTCAAGGATGTGAAGTGGCAACGGCCGGACGCTTCGCATGCGGGCATCTTTCCGGTGGCTGGATCGCCCGTCCGGCCGGGGCGGCCTGGAGGGACTGGACATGGCCGACCACGCCGACCACGGAATGATGATGCACGACGGCGGAAATTCCCGCGCGTTGAGCGTCTCCGCGTGGCTCACCGGCGTCTATTTCGTCGTGGAATTCGGCATCGGGCTCTACACCGGCTCGGTCGCCGTGATGTCGGACGCGTTTCATACCTTCTCGGCGGTGGGCGGCGTTCTCGTCGCCATCGTCGCCGCGCGCATCGCGCGCCGCCCGGCGGACGAGATGAAGACGTTCGGCTGGTACAGGGCGGAGATCGCCGGCGCACTGGTGAACGGTGGTTTTCTGCTCGTCATGGCGCTCGTCGTGATCGTGATGGGCGCCATGCGCCTGCGCCATCCCATCGACCTGCCCACGGCCCCGATGCTGATTGCGGCAGCGGGCGGTCTGGTCACGGAGGTCGTCTCGCTCGCCCTCCTCTATCGCCGGCAGGGCAGCGACCTGAACCTGAAGGGCGCCTTCTGGCACATCGTCCAGACCTTCGTGGGCAGCCTCCTCATCATCGTGACGGCGGTCGTGATCGCGCTGACGGATTTTCTGCTGATCGACCCGCTTCTGGGGATCGCCTTTGGTCTCGTGCTGCTCTGGGCAAGCTGGGGCATCCTGCGCGACGCCCTCCACCTGCTGATGGAGGGCACGCCGCCGGGCGTCAGCCTTTCGGACATCGTCTCGGCGCTGAGGGAACTGCCCGGCGTCGCGGACGTTCACCACGTCCACGCCTGGGGGCTGACCAGCGGCAAGCACGTCTTCTCGGCGCACCTGCGCACGGCAGGCAAAGACGACCCGCAAAAGACCCTCGCGAAGGCGCACCGGATGCTCAAGACGCGGTACGGGTTCTTCTTCGTCACGCTTCAGGTGGAGACGGCGTGCCTCGACGAAAGCGGCGCAGAGGCCATCGACGTCGTCCTGCCCGGCGCACCCGGTCAACCAACGGCACGCTGACAAAAAGGAAGGGAACAATCCGATGAGCTACACCATCGACCGGACCATCGGCGGCGCAAGCCTCGACGATGTGGACGAACGGACCCGGCAGGCGCTCTCCGACGCAGGCTTCGGTGTCCTGACCGAGATCGACGTGCGTGCGACGATGAAGAAGAAACTCGACCGCGACATGGCCGGCTACCGGATTCTCGGGGCGTGCAATCCGAAGATGGCGTGGGAGGCATTGGGTCTGGAGCCGCGCGTCGGCGCGATGCTGCCCTGCAACGTCATCCTGAGGGAGGTGGACGGCGGCGTCGAGGTCAGCGCCGTCGACCCCGTCGCCTCCATGTCCGCCATCGACAATCCGGACCTGAAGCGTGTCGCCGGCGATGTCAGGGACATGCTGGCGGATGCAGTCGCGAAGATCTGAGGCGGCTGTCAGAGGCGCTTGCCAATGCAGACGGTATGTCGCCGCTGGACGACTGTGATGGTCACTTCGCCGGTGTTGCGGCCGGAAACGCGGTGGCACTTCCCCGCCTTGCGCACACTGCGCCCATCGGTTCGGAAGCCTCAACCTTCAGCGCTCAGCACCAGCGCGGAGCCACGGTCGACCTGTCGGACTTCCTCGGCGCCGGCGTCATACTCGACTTCTGCAGGCTCTGGTGTGCCGTCTGCCAGACGTTCTACTCCGCGGTCTATCCGGTCGCCCCTGGAAAGGATCTGATCCTGCCGATGGTATTGGAAAAACGGGTCCGGTGCCGCGAGGGCGCAGAGCATCGCGCAGGCATGGTCGTCGTTGTCAGGTGTGCCGCAGCAGGTCAGCCCTCTCCGCCGTGGCGCGCCTGGAACTCCTTGCTGCTGTTGGTCATCGGATAGGGGTTATCGGGTTCCGGGACGCCGAGAAAGGCGCACAGCGGGCCCCATCCGCTGCCTGTCTCGTAAACCAGGAGCCGCTCAGGGGAGATCGTGTCCCGCACTTCCTTCGTATGGGCCTTGAAGACCGCAATCGCGTGCTCCCTGTCGTCGATGCGTCCGTCGAAGATGTCCTGGACGATGAAGCGGCCGCACATCTCGGCAATTGCGTTCATGTGCGGATGCGCGTGCTTTCCGCGCATCGTCGTCATGAAGGGCCCTATGGTCGCCTGAACACTGTCGAACCAGTCATCCGGGGCGCGGACGCTGAGGATCACCCTGGCGTCGGGATAGTGTTCGGCAAGCTGCCGCCAGTATGCGGCGCCTGGCCAATCCACCTGCGCGCGATACCCCTTGAATGCCTCGTCCCAATCCACCTTCTCCCCGCGCGCGGCAGCTTCCCAGGCGGGCAGCTGTTCGGGGTTGTCGCGCACTTCGAACATGTGATGGCAGGGGCCGAAGCCAAGGCGCTCCAGCGCCAGTCTCAGCGAATTGGTTCCCGTGCGGCCGAAACCGGCCCCGATGACTTCCAGCGCCATGGCATCCCTCGCATGTGAAGCCGGGCTGCAGATGGAGGGACGCGGAGAAGCGTTCCCCGAAGCCGCCTCGCCGCAATCAGCTTGGCACCACGAACCGCGGCAGGCAATGAAGCATATTGCATCCTCTCCTGGGCCGCGCAGCAGATCCTCGACATTTCGGAGCGAGAGCGGGAACCGGACGTACATCATCACAGCTAGGCGGATGACCTCGGGCGACGTCTTGAGACAGCCGAAGGGGCCTAGGCATTGACCGTGGCCAGGGTCACCGTTTGCCCCCTCAACGCATTTTCCCCTGGCAGCTTCCTCGCCGCCCCCCTCAAAGCGGCTGGGGCACCGCGGACGTCCGAAGATTCAGGCCGTTTCTCACAGCCGTCCGCAAGAAGGATTCCGTCATCATCGCGATGTCGTTCGACCAGAAGAGCTTTTCTCCGGGCGACAGGATGAAGTCGTCCCCGCAGTCGATTGCCATCCAGATCGCCACAAGCGGCTCGCCGTCGACCGTGGCGCGTTGGCAGTTGACTTCATAGCCGACCTTCTCGGCACCCTGCAGTGTGATCGAGAAGACGTCTTGCCGCAGCCACTCGCTGAAACTCGCGCTCGGCTGCCTCTGCGAATAGCTCTGGAAGCCAGCGTTGCCCGGATCCTCTCCGATGAAATGGATGACCAGCAATCGCTTGACGTTCAGGCCGATCCACACCCGGTACGTTTCCGATCCGAAACGGAGTTCGAAAAGCTTTCCGAAGATGTCGATGTCGCTCAGCGGCCGCGCCTGGCAACGGACACCATCGAGCACGATCCGTGACAGGCGGGACGGAAGGATGGATGTCAGAAAGTCCTCGGACTTTCGCTCGATCTGCGAAACGTCCGTTCCCATTTCAGCGAAGACCACGATCAATCCCACGAAGAAGATCGTGATGGTCGACTGGGCCAACGACAACGAGATCAGGACAAGATCCGTCTTTCCGTCCTGTCCGATAAAGCGGAGCGCGACAACAATCGACGTCGCCAAGACGAACCCGAGCAGCAGTACGAGCAGGGCCTTTGCCCATCTGGGGACGGAAATGATCTGGCGACGATCAATCATGGCGCGGCACCTGCCCGGAACAGAACCTGAGCAACTGTTTCCAGGGGAACGGATGAGTCCGGCGCCCAAGTCTAGGGCTGGCGCCTGGAGCCAATATCGCCTTGTTCTGCTTGTGCATCAATCCCTGAAGGGTAGCATATCAGCTGCCGCCGATACCGCCATTTCCCTCTGACATCACCACTTGAAGGCGACCATACCCATTTTTTGCAGTTTCATGACTGTTTTCCCCACCGGATCGATGGTGTGGGGCCGCTTCTGATCGCGCTTGCTGCCATACACACAATGACGCGGAAACAGCGGCCGTGGCGCGGCGTGTGGCCGAAGCATGTGCAGGCGAGATTGGCACGCTCGGACATCAGGCGGTCCTTCAGGAAGGGGAGCGGCGCGCTGGTTTCGAGTGAGTAGCAGTTGCCCCATCAGAGGATGAACCAAGACTGACCCTCCTGGGCATTGCCCCGCACCTTGAAGGTTCCACCCCCTTTTCCGCCAAGAGGGTTATTTCCTGCGACACTTCGGACGCCCGCATGTCGACCGCTCGCAGGGGTCGGATTAGTTCTTTCTAACTCCAGCACGCGACCTCATACCGGAGTATGATGCACAGCACAGAGACCAGTTGAGGCCCGCCTCTCACGACGGGCGAGCCAGCTGATGGGGGAGGAAGGCGGGAATGCCAGCGAACATGACCTTCGATGCTCTGAAGGAAGCGGTTGCTTCGGGCGAGATTGACACGATCCTCGCCTGCATCGTCGACATGCAGGGGCGCCTGCAGGGCAAGCGCTTCCATGCGCAGCATTTCGTCGATACCGCCTGGCAGGAGACCCACTGCTGCAATTACCTGCTGGCCACCGACCTGGAGATGATGACAGTTCAGGGCTACCGGTCCACCGGGTGGGAGGCGGGCTACGGCGACTATGTCATGAAGCCGGACCTCTCGACGATCCGGCGGATCCCCTGGCTTCCGGGCACCGCGTTGGTGATGTGCGACCTGCTCGACCACCATGGGCACGAGGAGGTGGCGCACGCCCCTCGGACGATTCTCAAGCGTCAGGTCGCCAGGGCCGAGGCGATGGGGCTGAAGCCCTGCGTGGCCACCGAACTGGAGTTCTTCCTGTTCCAGGAAAGCTTCGACGCGCTGAGCGACGCGGGCTATCGAACGTTGCAGACGCTGGGGCGCTACAACCTGGATTATTCGATCATCGGAACCTCGAAAGAGGAACATGTGATGCGGGCGATCCGCAATGGCCTCTACGGCGCTGGTATCCCGGTCGAGAACTCCAAGGGCGAGGCGGAGGCCGGGCAGGAAGAACTGAATGTCCGATATTCCGACGCGCTCGACACCGCCGACATGCACAGCCTCGTGAAGATGGGCGTCAAGGACATTGCCAACCAGCACGGCCATGCCGCGACCTTCATGGCGAAATACGCCACAGACCGGGCTGGCTCGTCGAGCCATGTCCACCAGTCACTTTTCCGAGACGGTCAGAACGCTTTCCTCGACATGAACGCGGACCACGGCATGTCGGATCTCATGCGCCACTATATCGCCGGCCAGCTCGCCAACGCGCGCGAAATCACCTGTTTCCTGGCGCCCTACGTCAATAGCTACAAGCGCTTCGTGGCCGGCCTGTTCGCGCCGACGAAGGCGGTCTGGAGTCTCGACAACCGCACGGCCGGCTTCCGGGTCTGCGGCGAGGGAACGCAGGCGGTCCGCGTCGAATGCCGCATCGGTGGCGCCGACCTCAACCCCTACCTGGCGATCGCGGCGCTTCTTGCGGCGGGACTGGAAGGGATCGAGCGGACGCTCGAACTGGAGCCGGCGACGGTCGGGGACATCTACCGGGCGGCCGAGGCGCGCAGCGTGCCGACCTCGCTGGCCGAGGCGGCGGAATTGCTGAGGGGCAGCGAGATGCTGACCCGTGCCTTCGGCGCAGAGGTGGTTGAGCATTATTACCGCGCCGCGCGCTGGGAGATCGAGGAACAACAGCGTGTGGTGACCGACTGGGAGGTCAGGCGGGGGTTCGAACGCGCCTGACGAGGGGACCCCGTGAAACGAGGACGAGCGCAGCGCGAGTGCATCCGGCCGGGGCGACGTGTTCGCCGCCTGCGCGCACTCTTCCATGACCCGAAGGTGAAAGCATGAGTGTTCCCGTTGCCAACTGGTCCTACCCGACTGCCATCAAGTTCGGTCCTGGACGGATTGTGGAGCTCGCTGATCATTGCCAGGCGGCTGGAATCACGCGCCCGCTTCTCGTCACCGACAGGGGGCTCGCCGAACTGGCGATCGTCGCGCGGGCGCTGGACATCCTCGATGCCGGAGGTCTGGGCCGCGCACTGTTCGCGGATATCGATCCGAACCCGACCGAAGCGAACATGGAGGCCGGGACCGCGGCCTTCCGCGCGGGCGGGCACGATGGGGTCGTATGTATCGGTGGCGGATCCGCGCTCGATCTCGGGAAGATGATCGCCTTGATGGCCGGGCAGAAGATACCCGTCTGGGACCTGGAGGACATCGGGGATTACTGGACCCGCGCCGACGCGTCCAGGATCGCTCCGATCATCGCCGTGCCGACCACTGCGGGCACCGGCTCCGAGGTCGGACGCGCCGGCGTTCTGACGAATTCTAAAACGCACAGGAAGAAGATCATCTTTCACCCGAAGCTCATGCCGACCATAACGATCTGCGACCCGGAACTGACCGTCGGGATGCCGAGGGGCATCACCGCGGGCACCGGTATGGATGCGCTGGCCCATTGTCTCGAGGCGTTCTGCAGTCCGCACTATCACCCGATGAGCCAGGGCATCGCATTGGAGGGTATGCGCCTGGTTCTGGAAAACCTCCCGCGGGTCCATGCCGACGGTAGCGATATCGAGGCGCGGGCGCACATGATGAGCGCCGCCATGATGGGCGCGGTAGCTTTTCAGAAGGGACTGGGCGCGATCCATGCCCTCAGCCATCCCGTGGGCGCGGTCTACAACACCCATCACGGCACCACGAACGCTGTCGTCATGCCCATGGTTCTGGCCTTCAACCGCCCTGCGATCGAAGCCCGCATCGAGCGTGCTGCGCCCTACCTCGGCATTGCGGGGGGCTTCGACGGCTTCGTGGCGCGCGTCCTGGCGCTAAGGGCGGACCTCGGGATCCCCGCTACGCTTTCCGAGATGGGTGTGGAGCCCGCGCACCTCGACGAACTGACTGAAATGGCGCTGGAAGATCCGACCTGCGCGGGAAACCCTGTCCAGATGACGCGGGAGAATACGCGCGCGCTTTTCGACGCTTGTATGGGGGTGGACAGAGGAATCAACTGACGCCGATTTCTTCAAATCATTCAGTGACCTAGGGGCCAAGAGTCCCCCTCTAAAAAGATAATTGTGGCCCAGCAAATTATTATAACGCATACACTTATCTATATGAGGCCAACAGGCTCTGCACCACCGTCGGTCAGGCGGGAATGGCGAGCGACCCGCGCTACGCGAAGGCAAGCGACCGGACCGGGCACGCCGAGGAGATCCAGGCCGAACTGGGCTTCGCCGACGGCGAGATCGACCGGATGATCGGGGCAGGCGTATCAGGGGGTGCGGACGAAGGCCAATAGGCGACTGTGCTCGAAACGCGGGCCCTTGCCGAAACCTGCGCGGGCAGCAAGTGTCCCCGGCGCTAACGCATTGTCGATGGCAGCCAGAGCACAAGCTGCGGCAGCGCAACGAGAAGCGCAATCACCAGAATATGCGCGACGACGTGCGGCCAGACACCGGCGAAGATCTCTCCGATCGGCTGCTTCGCATAGCGCGCGACCACAAACACGTTGAGGCCCACGGGCGGCGTGATCAGGCCGACCTCGGCCGTGATGATGACCAGGACACCGAACCAGACCGGATCGAAACCGAGATCGATGATTACGGGCAGCAGGATGGGCACGGTGAGGATGAGGATCGCGATCTGGTCCATCAGGCAGCCGAGCACCAGGTAGCCCAGGATAATCAATGCCATGATCAGGTACGGCGTGACGTCGAGTGCCGCGACCCACGCGACAAGCATCTGAGTGGTCTGGGTCAGCGTGAAGAAATAGCCGAAGATGTGCGCGCCCATGATGATCATCATGATCATGCAGGTTGCATGTCCGGCGCGCGTGGCCGCCTGCAATACCAGGGCAGGCCGCACCCGGCCCGCACCCAGCGCGATGGCGAAGGCCCCCAGCGCCCCGATACCCGATGCCTCGGTCGGCGTGGCGATGCCGGTGTAGATCACGCCCGTGACGGAGAACAGCAGGACGAGCATGGGCCCCACGATCCGCAGCGAGGCCAGCTTTTCGCGCATCGTGTAGGCGCGCGACCGCTGCGCCCGGCTCGGGTCGCGCCAGATCAGCGTGAGGATCGTCGCGACGATTGCGAATGTAACGATGATTCCCGGGATGATGCCGCCGATGAGCAGCGCGCCGATGTCGACGTCTGCGATGATCCCGTAGATGACCAGCGCGACGCTGGGGGGGATCAGCATGGCGAGCGTACCAGAGACGGCAACGACCCCGCAGGCGAGCCGAGGCTCGTACCCGCGCTCAAGCATCGCCGGAATAGAGGTAGCCGAAAGCGTTGCCGCTGCGGCCGTGCTCGAGCCCGAGATGGCGCCGAATCCCGCTCCTGCAAGCGAGGTCGCGATGGCAAGGCCGCCCGGCACGCGCCCCACCCATGTCGCTGCCGCCGAGAAGAGGCTGTTCGCGACCCCGCTCAGGATCACGAATTCGGCCATCAGGATGAACATGGGCACAGCGATCAGTTCGTAGGAGCTGACCGTGGACAGCGGTGCGGTCTTGAGCACGCCCAGCACGATGTCGAGGTTGCCGATCCACCAGAGGCCGGCGGTGCCGACAACGGCGAGCGAGAAGCCGACCGGCGTCCCCAGCGCCAGCAACACGACGAGCAGGAGGAACCCCGCGGCCGCGAGCATCAGGGTGCCTCCTCGGTTCCGGCAAGCGGAGGCAGCGGCGCAAAGTCGCGCTCGAGTGCGAACGAGACCGCGTGGCCAAGTGTCGCGAGCACGAGGCGCAGGAAAAGCAGGCTGATCCCCAGCGGAACGAAGGACAGGGCGACCCACATCGGCCAGGCGATGGCGCCGGCCAGCGCCTCGCCGACCACATAGCTGGACCACGCGCGCCCGACACCAACCCAGAGGGCGAGCCCGAACACGACGCAGGAGACGGCGCCCGCGACGAACTGGCTGGCATGCCGGGCGCGCCGCCCCAGCCGGTTCTGCACGATGTCAACCGCGACATGGCCGTGATAGCGGAAGGTATCGGAAAGGAAGAAGAAGAAGATCCCAACCATGAGATAAATCGATATCAGATCGTATGACCAGGAAAACGGGGCGTTGAAGAAATACCTCGCGAAGACGTCGCCGGCGACGATCACCATGACTGCAAGCATCATGCACGCGCCGATGAAGCGGAGAACCCGTTCGACAGAGTGGATCGTCAGGTCGAGCACTGCAAAGACCCGCCGGCCCCGGCCCGAGTCACCCTCGCGCACGCCCCGCCCCTCCCTTGGCTTTGCCATTCGATTATCCGAACGTTACATTGATTATCGAACACCCTGCCGACGCATGGCGCTCCTGTCAACGCAGATCCTGGGAATGAACGACGGTGCCAGACCTCAAGGACCACACGCCTGCCCCTTCCTCCCGCTCCACGTCACCCGCGGAGGCCGGCCCCCGTGCGCTGAGACGCGCGTTCGAAATCGCAGACCTCCTTGCACGCGCGCCCTCGGGACTGTCGCTCGCCGAAATTTCCGAAAGGATCGGCGCGCCGAAAAGCAGCGTCCTGGCTCTTCTTCGCGCCCTCGTCGGCCTGAACCTAGCGACGCGGGCGGACGACCGGTACGAGATCGGCCCTGCGCTGTTCAACCTTGCCGGCGCAATTACAGCGAAATGGCGGATCGCACCGATCGCACGTCCCTTCATGCAGCGACTTCATGCGCTGACGGGCGAGACGGTAATCCTCGCCGAGCTGAACAGCTTCGCGCGGGAAGTTCAATACATCGACCAGATCGAGAGCACGAACCCCGTGCGTTACACGGTCCAGATCGGCGACACCCGCCCACTCTACTGCTCGGCCGCCGGACGGCTGCTGCTCGCCTTCCAGACTGCGGACTGGATCGAGGAGTATCTCGCCTCGACCCCCATGACGCGCATCACGGAACAGACGATCACCAACACCGAAGAGGTGCGGCGCAAGCTGGTCCGTGTAAGGCAGGAGGGGTTCTCGCTATCGTCGGAGGAATTCACCGACGGGGGCGCTGGCTTCGCCGCCCCCATCATCCACCGCGACGGCTCGGTGCACTACGCCCTCGTCCTGGCAACTGTCGCCATGAGGGTCCGACAGAAGGGCGAGTTCTTCCGCTCCGCGGTGATGGACGCCGCAGCCGACCTCTCCCGCGCCATGGGTCACGACGGCAGCACGGAAAGCGGCACGGATTGACCGGCAGCCACGTTCATCGGATAGTGAGCAGAAAAGCGCATGATATTCGAATAATCGAACGGAGGATGCCCCGATGAAGACCTGTCTCGCAGTCGCCGCCGCCGCGGCGATCGCTGTCGCAACGCCCGCCATGTCCCAGCAGATCACGCTCCGCGTCGCGGACAACCTGCCCGCGACCCACTTCCTGGCCGAGCACGGCACGACCTATTTCATGGAGGAGGTGACGAAGCGGACCGACGGACGCGTGACGTTCGAGTACTATCCCTCGCAGCAGCTCGGCAAGTCGAAGGACATGCTGACGATCCTCCAGTCGGGACTTGCCGACATCGCGCTGGTCGTTCCCTCCTACATGTCCGAGAAGCTACCGCTGTCGGGCGTCATCGATTTGCCGGGCGGCACTTCCACCTCCTGCCAGGGCGGCAAGGTCTACTCCGAACTGCTAGAGCAGGACGGCTGGCTTGCGAAGAACGAGTTCAGCAAGGCCGGCGCACGGAAGGTCTTCGTCTATGTGAACCCGCCCTACGAGATGTTCCTCGCGTCCGGCGACACGCCGAACGTGCTGGACCTCGGCGGCGCGAAGGTCCGCTCAGTCGGCGGCGCGCTCGACCTCGTCGTCCGGGAACTGAACGGCGTGCCGGTGCGCCTCGCGGCGCCCGAGATCCGGGAATCCCTGTCGCGCGGCACCGTGGACGGGATCGTGTTCCCGGTTCCAACGGTCAAGTCTTACAAGCTGCAGGACCTCATCAAGTCGGGTACGCGCGGCGCCAAGCTGGCGACCGTGGCAACCGGCTACATGATCAGCGACGCTGCCTGGGCGAAGCTGCCCGCCGACGTGCAGGCCGTCATCGAGGCCGTGGGCGACGAGGCCATGCAGCGTGTCTGCGCGCACGTCGACAAGGACGTGGCCGCGACCTTCGAGACCTTCGAGCAGGCCGGCATCACGATTGCCGACGTGTCCGCGCAGGAACAGCAGGTGCTGCAGGACGTCTTCGCGAAGGTTCGCGAGGACTGGGCCAAAGGGCTCGACGCACGCGGCCTTCCGGGGTCGGACGCCCTCGTGGCCTTCAATGACGTGCTCGCGGCCACCAACTGACCATGCGGCTGATCGATTTCTTCGACCGGGGCGTCTCTCGGGCGCCCCGGTCCGTGTGTCTCACGGACGGCGAGACGGCGCTGACCTATGCCGAGGTTGCGGCCTCTTCCCACCGCATCGCCGCCGCGCTCGCAGATGCAGGCGTGACGCCCGGCGACGTCGTCGCGACCGTCAGCCCGAACCACGTCCGCTATCTCGAGGCGGTGCTCGGCATCGTCCGGGCCGGCGCGGTCTGGCTGCCGGTGAACGCGCGCTATGGCGCGGACGAGATGGCGCACGCGCTCAGGAGCAACGACGCCTGCTTCGTCTTCACCCATTCGGCGCACCTGGACGCGGTCCGGACGGCCTGCGGCACGCTGCCGGACATGCGCGGCATCGTCTGCATCGACACGGCCGTGCCCGGCGCCCCCGGCCTGGCGGACTGGTCCCGAGGCTACCCGCATACCGGTATCGATGTTCCCCAAGGACCCGACACGGTGGTCGCGATCCGCAGCACGGGCGGCACCACCGGCCCGTCCAAGGGCGTGATGATTAGCAACCGCAACTACGAGACGCTGTTCGCCTGCCTGTTCTCGACCCTTCCTTTCCCCGCAGGCCCCGTCCACCTTGCGGCGGCGCCGCTAAGTCACGCCGCAGGAACGATGGCGCTCGCCACCATGATCCACGGCGGACGCACGCGCGTCATGCCACGCTTCACGCCGGGGGACGTCCTGCGGTTGATCGAGGAGGAGCGCGTCACCCACATATTCCTCACGCCGACCATGATCTACATGCTGCTCAACGACCCGGAGATCGGGGCGCACGACTGCTCCTCGCTGCACACGGTCATCTATTCCGGGGCGCCGATGTCGGTCGACAAGCTGACCCAGGCGATCGCGCGCTTCGGCCCGGTCTTCGCGCAGGCGTTCGGCCAGGCGGAGGCGCCCTTCTTCTGCACCATCCTGCCGCAATCGGAACACGTGCCCCTTGACGACCCGGCCGTCGCCCGGCGCCTGAAAAGCTGCGGGCAGAGCACGCCGTTCGTCCGCGTCGAGATCATGGACCCGGAAGGCCGCCTCCTGCCGCCGGGCGAGCGCGGCGAGATCGTCGTCAAGGGCGACCTCGTCATGAAGGGCTACTACAACAACCCGGAAGCGACCGAGAAGGCCGGGCGCTTCGGCTGGCACCACACCGGCGACATCGGCTACAAGGACGAGGATGGATATCTCTACCTCGTCGACCGCGAACGCGACGTGATCATCAGCGGCGGGTTCAACATTTTCCCCACGGAAATCGAGCAGGTCATCTGGTCCCATCCCGGTGTGCAGGATTGCGCCGTGATCGGCGTGCCGGACGACATCTGGGGCGAGGCCGTGAAGGCGGTCGTCCAGCCGCGTCCGGGCGCAACCCTCAGCGAGGCCGAGATCACCGCCCTGTGCCGCGAACGTCTCGGCGGCATGAAGACGCCGAAGTCGGTCGAGTTCTGGCCCGACCTGCCGCGGAGCCCCGTCGGCAAAGTATTGAAGCGCGACATCCGCAGCCGGTTCTGGAAGGACCGCGACCGCGCGGTTTAGCGCGATCGGGAGGTTCGGCCCGCATCAACCTGCCCGGCGGCAAGGACAGGTACGCCTTCCCTTTCCTGACGGCTCTCCCACGGCAAATCGATCCGCTGACACACCCTGAACAACACAGCAGGTCAGAATTGCGCGAGGCTGTCTGAAACTGGCGCCTTCCTACGCCCCGCCGGGCCTGCGCTCCACGAGAACGCCGGCGTCGCGCCAGGTGCGAACCTCATCGTCTTCAAAGCCGAGGCCGGTCAGTACCGACGCGCCATCCTGGCCCAGCCATGGCGCGGGCCTGGCATGGGCCGTCGAGACGCCCTCCAGCCGGACAATCGGCCCCGGGGCACGGGTCCGCCCTTCAGTCGGATGGTCAAGTTCCACCACGTAGCCCAGCGCCTCGAGATCGCCCGAGGCAATCAGGTCCTCCACCGAGCGAACCGGCGCGGCCGGGATGCCGGTCTGTCGCGCGATCTCCATCCAGTGAGCCGTGCGGCGTGCTGGCAGCATTTCCGCGAGCAGGGCGTAGAGGTCGCCCACCTCGGCATTCCGGCGGGCCGTGTCGGTCACCCGCGGATCCCCGGCGAGATCGGGCCTGCCCGCCGCGCGGAAGAAGTCCTGCCAGTTCCTCTGCGAATAGGGCGTGATCGCGATGTATCCGTCGGCGGTCCGCATCGGCCGGCGGTAGGGTGTCTTGAGGCGGGCATAGCCGGGTGCTCCGGCTCGCGGCAAGAAGGCGTCCCCGCCCAGTTGCTCGATCAGGGTGAAGGTCGCGAGGGCCTCGAACATCGGAAGGCTCACGGCCTGGCCCCGGCCCGTCCGGGTACGGGCGAGCAATGCGCCGAGGATCGCCTGCGTCAGAAGGAGGCCGGCGACCTTGTCGGCGATGAGGCCGGGCACGTAGCGTGGCTCCTGCCCCTCGCCAGCGAACAGGGCCGCGACGCCCGATGCCGCCTGGATCACGTCGTCGACGGCCGGATCCTTCTCCCGGGCAGTGCCGGCGGCGAAGCCAGAGGCCGAGCAATGGATCAGGCGCGGGTTCTGGGCGCACAGGGTCTCGGCGTCGATACCGAGACGGCGAGCTGCCTCCGGGCGCATGTTGTGCACCACCACATCGGCCCATTGCGCAAGGCGGGCGAGGATCTCCCTCGCCTCAGGCCGCTTGAGATCGAGCGCGAGCGAGCGCTTGTTGCGGTTGAGCGCGAGATAGATCGCCCCCATGCCGGCATGGCGGGCCGCGCCGCCGTTGCGGATGGCGTCGCCCTCGGGCGGCTCGACCTTGACCACGTCGGCCCCCATGTCCGCAAGGCAGAGCGTGGCAAGCGGGCCCAGCACGATTGCCGTGAGGTCGAGCACGCGGATACCCGCAAGCGGTCCCTCCGCTACCGGATCCGCGCTCATGCCGGGATGAACCCATCCTTGCCGAGCGGCGGGGAGTAGATGACGACGACCTTGGCTGGCGTCTCGCCCGTCACCACGAACAGGTGCGCGACCCCGGGCGGGATGCGGACGACGGCACCCGCCGAGATCGTGCGCGGAGGCTCGTCGCCAAGCTCGAGCCGCCCCTCCCCCTCCAGGAGCAGGATGATCTGCCACTCGGTCGCGTGCTTGTGACGGTCACCCATGCCACCGGGCGCGATCGTGCCGTGGATCACCTCCACGCCCGCGCCCAGCCCCGCCTCGACCAGCCTTCGGTTCTGCGTGCCTGAATGAAGTGGCGGGGAATAGACATCGAGGTCGTCGAGCGACACGACCATCTGCGGGGTAGACATGGTCATCCTCCGGATATGTTGGATAGCTGGGGCAGCCAGAGCGACAGTTCCGGCAGCGCGACGAGGATCGCGAGCACGACGAGTTCGGCGAGCACAAAGGGTGCGACGCCGCGGGCGACCGTCCCGACCGGCACCTTGGCGGTACCGCTCACGATGAAGAGATTGAGCCCGACGGGCGGTGTGATCAGGCCGATCTCGGCGGTCTTGACCACGATCACGCCAAGCCAGATCGGGTCGTAGCCAAGCCCCGTCAGGAGCGGAAAGATCAGCGGCATGGTGATGATCAGGATGGCGATCTGATCGAGGAAGACCCCCAGGACCAGCAGCACCGCCAGAACGAGCAACAGGACGGGAAACGGCCCGAGCCCGGCGGCTTCCACCAGCAATAGCGTCTTCTGCGGCGCCCCGCTCAAGGTGAGGAACACCGCAAACACGGCCGAAAAGGCAATGATGCCGAGGATCATGGCGCTGCTGCGGGTGGCCCGCACGAGGGCGCGCGACAGGTTCTCCCGGCCCATGCGTCCCATGGCGAGCGCAATCAGCATCGCGCAGAGCGCCCCGAGCGCGCCCACCTCGGTCGGCGTGACAATCCCGGTGTAGATCAAAACGATCATGGCCGTCAGCAGGACGAACATCGGCAGGGCAGGAAGGCTCGCCCGCACCCGCTCTTCCATAGGCATGCGCGGCATGGACTCCGCCACGTGGTCAGGCCGCATCCGGATGACGAACTGGATCGTGATGACGAATGCCACCGCCGTCAGCAAGCCTGGGATCAGGCCCGCGATCAGCAGCTTGCCGACGGACGTTTCCGTCAGGATGCCGTAGAGCACGAGCGCGATCGATGGCGGAATCATGATCGCGAGCGTGCCCACGGCGGCAAGCGCGCCCGTGGAGAATGACGAGGAATAGCCGTAGCGCCGCATCTCCGGATGGATGGCCGAGGAGAGTGTCGCAGCCGCTGCGCTCGATGAACCGCAGACCGCGGCGAGCAGCACGCCGCCCGATACCGCCGCATAGGCGAGTCCGCCGCGCAGATGCCCGACCCAGCTGTTCGTCGCCCGGAACAGGTCGCGCGTGATGTTCGACGCGCCCATCAGTTCCGCCATGAGGATGAACATGGGCAGCGTGGACAGTGTGTAGCTTGCGACATGCTCATAGGGGCCGGCCTTGAGAACGCCGATCAGCGGGTAGATCCCGCCTACCGCGTAGAGCCCCACCATGCCGGCGATCAGCATCGCGAAAGAGACAGGAACCGCGAAGAGCAGGAGGGCGAACAGGAGTAGGAGAATGCCGGCGACGAGCATGGGTCTATTCCGCCCCGCCCGTGGCAGCCGTTTCAGGCAACTCGCCCGCCTCGCGCGGGCGCAGGATATCGAGCGCGAGACGCGCCGACAGAAGCGCCACGCCGAGCGGCATCCAGAGGTAGCTGAGGTAGAGCGGCCACTGGATCACACCGAAGGTCGTCTCCCGCTCCGCGATGCGGCGCAACGCTTCCTCCGTCGCAAACCACAGAAGCACGCCGAAGGCGGCAAGCAACATGGCGGAGACGAGCCGGGGCCAGAGGTTGCCCGGCGCGCGCTTCAGCCAGCGCTCCATGAGCTCCAGCCGGACCTGTCCACCGGTCACATAGCTGCGCGGCAGCGCCATGAACGCCACCACCACCATGAGATAATAGGCCGTGAACTCGTAGGCGCCCTGGAGCGGCGCACCGAAGAGCCGCCCCAGGGCATCTGCCGATATGACGAGCATCATCGCGATCAGCGCAATACCCGCCAGAAGATCGGCTGCGCGTTCGAGCCGGCCAACCGCCCGCTCGATCCCGATCACGAGCCGAGGCACCGCTTGCGGGCAGCCGCCGCCGTGCCGTCTGCCCGCATCTCCTGCTGATAGCTGCGGAAGCGCGCCATCATGTCCTTGCCGGGCAGGTTGCGGCCCTCCATCTGGCGCTCCCATTCGGCATCCACGGCGGCAAGCCGCTCGCGGAACTGTGCAACGACGTTCGCGGGAAGATCGTAGACGGTCTTGCCCATGGCCTTCAGCGCCTCCTGCGCCTTGAGGTCGCCCTTCATCATGGCGCAGGCCGTGTGGAACTGCGCCTCGGCGCCCCCGTCAAGCAGCACCTTCTGCTGGGCCTCGGTCAGACCGTTCCAGACGTCCTTGTTGATGAAGGCCGCAAAGGCAACGCCCCCCAGCGAGGCGTTGGTCGTGAAGCTGTTGGTCACCTCCTCGAGCTTATAGGAGCGCATCGCCGAAAGCGTGTAGATCGCCCCATCGAGCGTACCGCGCTCGAGTGCGACATACAGGTCCGGGGCCGCCATCTTCACTGGCACAAGGCCGAGTTCCTTGGCCGCCAGTTCGCCTGTCGACCCGGCGACGCGCGTCTTCATGCCTGAAAGCTGGGAGATATCGGTGACCTCGTCGTCGCGCTTCATGAGAAGCTGGTACGGCGGCGTCACCACGACCCAGAGCAGCTTCACATTGTTGCGGTCGAAGTCGATCGCGGCCAGGTCCTTCTCGGCCAGCTTCACGAATGGGGCGTACCCGTCGAAGCTGTCCTCGTAGAGACCGGGAAGTTCCATCATGGTGGCGAGCGGCATCCGCTCGGTCACATAGCTGATACCGACGAGCGCAATCTCGGCCACCCGGTTGCGCACCACGTCCAGCATGGAGTTTGCCTTGCCAAGCTGCTGCCCGGGGAAGTGCTGGATCGTGAGATCCGCCTCAGGATGCGCCTTCACGTGATCGAAGAAGGCCTGCGTCCCCTCGCGCGTGATGATGTGCGTCGCCGGGAACTGGTCCGCGACCTTCAGTTCGACCGCGTGCGCCGTCGCCGCGGCACCGAGACCGAACGCGGCGCCCGCAAGTTTCAGGGCAAGATTGCGACCGCGCTTACGCGGTGTCCGGATCCTGCTCATGCGTGTTTCCTCCCTCTCGCTGGTTCTTGAGTTTCTGGTTGTCTGTAGCTGGCGTCCTGCTGCGCCCTTCCTTGGACGGCAGCCAGGAATCGATGGTGGCGAGGATCTCGTCGATGGGCTGGTCGAGAACCTGCCGGAACACCGATCCCGGATAGCGGTGCACGCCCGCTCCGACGACCGTCCCGCGCGCATCGACGAAGCGCCGGTCCACCCGAACGACGGGCGATCCCGATGGAATCTGCAGAAGGTCGGCATCCTCGAGACTGGCAAGCCCGACGGTCGTGACCTGGCGGCCGCGCGCGGGCCGCGGGGTAGCCTTGGTCATAAGCAGCAAGCCGACCTTGAACTGATCGTCAATGCCGGGCGGCAGGCTGCGGTAGGCATCGGCCGCGATGTAGAAATCGACGAGGCAAACCGGCACCTCGCCCCCCATGTGCAGGCGGCGCAGGTGGACATAGCTGTCAGCAGCCGGCGCCCCGTCCGCAAGTTCGGGCGGGACTGCAACGCCCTCGTTCCGGTCGAGGACCTTCACCGCTTCCTGGGGCCCGACGATCCAGGACTCGAAATAGCTCTCTCCCAACGCATCGCTTGCGTCGCGGCTGGCACCCTGCCGGTCGAGAACGAACGTGCCCCGCCCCTGGCGGGAATGGACGAGCCCTTGGGCGACAAGAAGATGCAGGGCACCGCGCACGGTGACCGGGGCCACGCCGTAAAGCTTCGAAAGCTGCGCCACGGTCGGAAGGCGCGTCCCGGCCGGCCATTCGCCGCTCGATATCTTGCTCCAGAACTCCGCCGCCAGGCGCCCGTAGGCGGTCATCCCGTCCCGGCCCGTCATCCGCTGCAGTTCTTTCTCCGGGAGGCTCTGTTGGTTCATCCGGCCCTCGATGCATTGATGCTATGATGCGCATCAATGTCTTAAAGGGTCAAGGAAGACCTCTCCACACCCCCGCCCATCCGGCTCGGCTGGCGCATGGTCACAGGTAAGGCAATCATCCTCGTATCGGTTGAGTGCGCCCAATGCCTCCGGACATCGAGGAGGCACGGAAACGCCGGAAGAACTGCCCTCAGACCACAGCCCGGGGGAAGCCTGTTGAGAGGCGCACGAAGGGCATGCTTACCCCATGCCTACCCGGAAGATTCAAACGCGAAGCGCAGATTGCCCGGACGTTGAAAAGATTGGTGCCCCAGGCCGGACTCGAACCAGCACGCCCTTGCGGACAACAGATTTTGAGTCTGTCGCGTCTACCATTCCGCCACTGGGGCTCCTGAGGAGCGGTGCCTACCCGAAAATCCCCGTGCGCACAACTGCGGCGAGGATGCGCGGCCATGCTTGGCGGACGGGGACGGCGGTGCTAAAGCCTCGCGACCGCCGCCATAGCGACAAGGGCACGCGCCGCCGATGATTCGCCGCCTCTACGACTGGACCATCGCCCAGGCGCAAACGCCCCACGCCCTGTGGACGCTGGCCTTCATCTCCTTCATCGAGAGCTCGGTCTTCCCGATCCCGCCGGACGTCCTCCTGCTGCCTATGGTGCTGGCCGCGCCGCACCGGGCCTGGCGGATTGCGGCGGTCTGCACCGTCGCCTCGGTGCTCGGCGGGCTCGCGGGCTATGGCATCGGCTATCTTCTCTACGAGGAGGTCGGCCGCCCGGTGCTGGAGTTCTACGGCAAGGCGGACCAGATCGCGGCCTTCCGCGAGATGTACGGCGAATGGGGCGCGTGGATCGTCTTCGGGGCGGGGCTCACGCCCTTTCCCTACAAGGTGATCACGATCATGAGCGGGGCGATGACGCTCGACCTCGTGGTCTTCATGGTCGCGAGCGTGCTGTCGCGCGGCCTGCGGTTCTTCCTCGTGGCCGCGCTGCTGTGGAAGTTCGGCCGCCCGATCCGCACCTTCATCGAGGCGCGCCTGGGATTGCTGACCACGATCTTCTTCGTGCTTCTGCTGGGCGGGTTCGTCGCGATCCGCTATCTCTTCTAAAGGCAGGCTGCGGCAAGCCGCCCGCTGGCCAGCCGGACCGCAACGCGCCAGGATCATGCGCATGACGCTGCTTTCCGCCCCTCCCCGCCTCGCGCTCCTGCTCGTGGCGCTCGGCTCCGCCGCGCTGCTGGGCGGCGCGCTGCTGTTCCAGGAGTACGGCGGCCTGCCGCCCTGCAAGATGTGTATCTGGCAACGCTGGCCGCATGGCGTCGCCATCGTGCTCGGCCTGCTTGGCGCGCTGACACTCGGCGGGCGCCCGGCGCAGGCGCGCGGCGCACTCCTCCTCGTGGCGGCGGCCGTCGCCGTGTCCGGCGCCATCGGGGTGTTTCACGCGGGCGTGGAGTACGGCTTCTGGACCGGCCCCACCGATTGCAGCGGGGCGGCATCCGGCGGCAGTCTTGACAGCCTTCGGGCGCAACTGATGGCGCAGACCCGCGTCGTGCGGTGCGACGAAGTGCCGTGGGCGCTGTTCGGAATTTCGCTTGCGGGCTGGAACGCCCTATTCTCCGTCGCGCTGGCGGGGTTCGCTCTGCTTGCATTCCGCGCATCGGCCGGAGGGCGCCGCACATGACCGACGACACCGCACCCCAACCCCGCGGCCCCGTGCCGCTGCCGGGCAATCCGGGATCCGCGGAGAAGCTCGCCCGCATCCTGCGCGTCGACCACGCCGGCGAACATGGCGCGGTCCGCATCTACGAGGGACAGCTCGCGGTTCTCGGCCGCGCGCCGCGCACCCGCATCACCGCGGCGCGCGTCCGCGAGATGGCGGCGGGGGAGGAGCATCACCTCGCTACCTTCAACCGCCTGCTGCCGGAACGGGGCGTGCGCCCGACCGCGCTGATGCCGCTATGGAACGTGGCGGGGTTCGCACTGGGCGCGGCCACCGCGCTGATGGGCGAGAAGGCGGCGATGGCCTGCACGGCTGCCGTCGAAGAGGTGATCGAGGATCACTATCAGGCACAGATCGACAGCCTCGGCGAGGACGAGGCGGACCTGAAAGCCACGCTGGAACAGTTCCGCGACGACGAGGCCGGGCACCGCCACACCGCACTCGAGGAAGGCGCGGAGCAGGCGCCGGGCTACGGCCTGCTCTCTTCCGTCATCAAGGCGGGCTGCCGCGCCGCCATCCGGATCAGCGAGCGGGTCTGAGCCCTGCGCCGGGCCTCAGCGCCCCGCAACCGGGACCGTCTGGACCTTCGCGCCCTGCGGCGGCTTGAAGAACAGAAGCTGGACAAGGCGGCCGTTCTCGATCCGGTCGCCGAACTCGATCCCGCTCGTGTGCCAGAACCACGGGCGGAACAGGACGCAGCGGTTGTATTTCATCGGCAGGGTCAGGACATGGTCCCACTTGGACATGTCGCGGCCGTCCTTGCCGATCACCTTCTTCAGGGCCTCAACCGCGGTCGGGACGCCGAACTTCTCCTGCGCTTCCCGATCGGTCAGGGGCGCGCGGTCGCTGCCTGTCGCCTTGTGCCGGAAGAACTGGGTGCCTGCCCCCTGTTCGCCAGAGCCTGCGGGGATGTCCTCGTCGCGCGTCAGGTAGACGATCCCGGCCCAGGAGCAGCCGTCGTCCACGTGCACCTTGGCGATCCGCTCGTCGCCCTTCAGCGCGATGCGCATCTTGCCGTGCGCGATGTCGCGGCGGCCGACCACCGGCTCGCGCAGGATCTGGCTGAACATCTGGTCGGCGTTCGGAGGCATGACGAACTCTTTCGAGTTCCGGCCCGGGTAGATACCGCGCCCGGCCTCGTTAAAGGTGCATTTCTCCAGCGCGACGCCGCGCACCTCGTCGGGGTTCTGGTAGAAGTCGTCGATGACGATGAACGATTGGAACATGGGCGCCGCACCCCTCGCTTGCGCAAACCGGAGATAGGCTTCCTAGCACACCTCAGGGATCGAGCTCGACATCCCAGTAAAGGTAATCGATCCAGCTTTCGTGCAGGTAGTTGGGCGGGAAGCGCCGGCCGTTCTTCTGCAGTTGATGGATGTTCGGCTCGAACGGCCATTGCCGGGGCAGCATCCCGCATTCCTGTGCCAGGTGGTTGCCCTTGCGCAGATTGCAGGGCGCGCAGGCCGCGACGACATTGTCCCAGGTCGTCCGCCCGCCGCGCGAGCGCGGGATCAGGTGATCGAAGGTCAGATCCTCCACCGAACCGCAGTACTGGCAGGAAAACCCGTCGCGCAGGAACACGTTGAAGCGGGTGAAGGCCGGATGCTCCGCCGGCCGGACGTATTCCTTGAGCGACACGACGCTCGGCAGCCGCATGGCGAAGGAGGGGGAGCGGATCGTCGTCTCGTACTCCGAGACAATGTTGACACGGTCGAGGAACACCGCCTTGACGGCGTCCTGCCAGCTCCAGAGCGAAAGGGGAAAGTAGGAGAGCGGCCGGAAATCGGCGTTGAGCACCAGCGCGGGGCACCCGTCGGGCTTCGGCGGGTCCACGTGAACCGTCATGTGCCTCTCCTTGCCGTCATGGACCCTCTCCTAAGCCGGGATAACGACAGTGCCGTGACACCTCCCCTTTATATAGCGAATTGTCCGCCCTCTGCCCACAGGATTTGCCACGCCTACCAGTCGAGACCGGCGAGGAACCGCGCCGCCTGCTCGAACCCGTCGGGGCCGATGCCGTGGCCGATCCCGCGCGAGACGTGCCAGCGCACCGGGATGCCGGCGGCGGCGAGACCGTCGCGCGCATCCTCCATCGCCTTGACCGGGATCATCTCGTCCATGTCGCCATGAACGAGCAGCACCGGCGGATGTGTCACGGCGGCCTGCTTCAGCCCCTCGCCATCCACCAGCCGTCCTGAGAAGCCCACGATGCCCGCAAGCTGGCGCGCCCGGCGCGGACCGATGTGCAGGCTCATCATCGTGCCCTGGCTGAAGCCGATCAGCGCGGTCTGTGCTTCCGTAAGGCCGTGCTCTGCCATCTGCGCATCGAGGAAGGCGTCGAGCGCGGCGGCCGCCCGCACGAAACCCTGCGCCATCGCCTGCTCGCTCGAGCCGTCCATCCACGGGATCGGGAACCATTGGTAGCCCATCGGGTTCACTCCGCAGCGGTCTGGCCCGTTCGGCGCGACGAACAGGGCGTCGGGCAGGATGCGCTGCAGGTGCGGGGCGAGCCCGATCAGGTCCTGCCCGTCCGCGCCATAGCCGTGGATCAGCACGACGAGGCGGCGCGGCGGCTGGCCGTCGGCAGGTTCGACGATCGGACCGGTCAGCGTGGGAGTCTCGGCGGTCATCTGGCTCTCGTACCTCTCTCTCGGCATGGACGCGCCTCAAGCCTTATCGTCAGGCGCGGCGGGGGGCAAACCCTTCACATGCCTGTAGTAGGTCCACAGCGTCAGTGCCGCCGCACCGCGCCAGGGCCGCCATGCCTCCGCGATCTGGCGCAGGTCGGCTTCGGCGGGACGCGCGTCGAGGCCGTGCAGCGCCTGCAACCCGGCCTGCAGCGCGAGGTCGCCCGCGGGCATGATGTCCGCCCGGCGCAGGCCGAACAGCAGGTAGATCTCCGCGGTCCAGCGCCCGATCCCCTTGACCGAGGTGAGGGCGGCAACCGCCTCCTCCTCCTCCGCCTCGTGAAGCGCCGCGAGGTCGAGGCGCCCCGCCACCAGCGCCTCGGCCAGATCGCGGGCATAGCGCACCTTCTGTCCGGAGAAGCCCATGGCCCGCAAGGCGGCCTCGTCGCGGGCGAGCAGGGCCTCCGGCGTCAGCGGCGCAAGGCCCGCCTCGATGCGCGCCCAGATCGCCTTCGCGCTGGCGACCGACAATTGCTGCTCGGTGATGATGCGGAGCAGCGCGGGAAATCCTTGCGGCTGCGCCCGCAGACGTGGCGGTCCCGCCACCTCCACCGCGCGGGCGAGATGGATGTCGCGCGAGGCGAGGTCCGCAACCGCACGGGCGAGGTCGTCCGGGGTATCAAGCCGCGTGCCCATTCGCTTTATGTAAACCCTGATTGACTTGCATCTATGGTTAATGTTTCTGTTTGGAACACATTCATGCCGGATCGCCCCCAGTGTAATGGCGCGATCTTGAACGGTCCTCCCCTTCCTCATGCATCCCGACAGGAGAGTGAACCCATGGCCATTGCCGCTTCCCAATCGATCGCCCCCGACGCCACGGCCTTCGCAGCCCCGGAGGCCCCTTTCACCCTGTCCGACCCGGCAGCAGCGCCCGGGCTCGGCGTCAGCAGCGCGCCGAGCCCCACGATGCTCGGCAACCTCGTCGGCGAGGACGGCGCCGTGATGGCCCAGACCCAGCTTGCCCCGCAGAACGCAAGCGTCGGCCTGTGGACCAGCGACATACCCGGCGTGCCCGAGGTGAACATCGGGGGCTCCCCCGCCTTCCAGGCCGCGGTTTCGGCGCAGCTCGACACGCTGGCGGCGACCGCGACGGGCAGGGCGCAACTCACCCAGCTTGGGGCGGCAGCAGGCAACACCCCCCTCTACGTGCTGGAAGGCAACGCCAACTTCTCCGGGCAGTTCCGCGACGACAACGGCAATGTCAGCGGCAATGCCGTGGTGCTCGACGGGGCCTACGCCGCCAATCCCGACGGCACGACCTACGAACAGGCCGACGGCACCGTGATCCCGATGCCGATGTTCGTGACCATCGCGCATGAACTCGGTCACCTGAACGGTGTCTACTCCGGCGCCAATCAGGCCGAGGGGGCACCGCCCTACTCCGACGTGTTCGACGCCGAGGAGAACAGGGTCATCGACACGGTCGAGAACCCGTTGCGCCAGGAGGTCGGCCTGCCGCTCCGGACGGAGTATTACGGCAACTACCAGTACTGAGCCGCAAGACCGGACAGGCGGCGGCAGCGCGCGTTCGCTGCCGGCGCTTGCCTTGGCCTGCCGCCCGCGCCAGTCTCGCGCCCGCCATGCCAGAGACGACGCGCTTCGCCCCCTCGCCCAACGGCCCGCTGCACCTCGGCCACGCCTTCGCCGCGCTGACCGCGGCAGCGCTCGCCGACGTCGCGCACGGCGGGCGCTTCCTGGTGCGCATCGAGGACATAGACACCTCCCGCGCCCGGCCGGAGTTCGAGGCGGCCATCTTCCACGACCTCGCCTGGCTGGGCCTTGAGTGGGAGACGCCGGTGCGCCGCCAGTCGGATCATTTCGAGGGTTACCGGGCGGCACTGGACCGACTCGAGGGCCTGGGCGTTCTCTATCCCTGCTTCTGTACGCGACGCGACATCGAGGGCGTGCTCGACGCCCCGCACGGACCGGAGGGCATCATCTATCCGGGCACCTGCCGACACCTGTCCGCGGTGGAGGCGCACGCCCGGCTTGCGGAGGGCCGCCCGCACGCGCTGCGCCTCGACCTCGCCCGCGCCATGGCGCTGACGGGGCCTGTCCGCTTTGTCGAGACCGGCACCCCGCCCGTCGGGGGCGGCGGGGAGATCGCGGCAGGGCACGCGGCGCTGGCCGCAACGCTCGGCGACGTCGTGGTTGCGCGCAAGGATGTGCCGACGAGCTATCATCTCTCCGTCGTCGTCGACGATGCGCTCCAAGGTGTGACGCTGGTTACGCGCGGTCAGGACCTCTTTTTCGCAACCCCGGTGCAGCGTGTCCTGCAGGATCTGCTGGGGCTGCCCGTTCCGCGCTATCACCATCACCGGCTGATCCGCGACGAGGGCGGCGAACGCCTCGCCAAGCGCCGGGGCGGGGAGACGCTGGGCGACCTGCGTGCGCGAGGGGTCACGGCGGCACAGGTGCGCGCCCGGCTCGGCTTCAGCCCGCACCCAGCAGGATCAGCACCACCGACACCGTGACCACAGAGAGGAGCGTCGACAGCACCATGGCGCTCGACGCGGCACCCTCGGCGGCCTTGTAGTAGTTGGCGACGAGGAAGGTGTTCACGCCCGCAGGCATCGCCGCCATCAGGATCGCCACGCGGGCGCTCTCCATCGGTACGCGGAACACGACAAGGCAGAGCGCCGCCACGATGGCGGGCAGCAGGATCAGCTTGCCTGCCGACATCATGGCCGCCACCGGTACCGAGCGCGCGATGGCATAGCGCGTCAGCGACGCCCCGCCCGCGAACAGCGCGCAGGTTCCCGCCGTCGCCGCGAACTTCTCGATGATCGTTGCGGGAACGCCGGTGAGCGGCCAGCCGGTCAAGTTCCACGCCAGGCCCGTAAAGACGCCGATGAGCACCGGGTTGCGCACCATGTCGCGCGCGGTCTCCATGAGGATCGCGCCGATCTTCGCCTGCGCGCCGCCCGCCTCGCGCCCCCGGGCGAAGGCCATGAGGATCGCGGTCACGGTCAGCAGCAGGGGCCCGTGAAACGCGATCAGCAGGATGATCTTGGCCGCGCCCGCCTCTCCGAACGCCACTATGGTCATTGGCAAACCGACGAGCACCGCATTCGAGAACGTGCCGCCCATGCCGATCGTCACCGCATGGTCCAGCGGCCGCCGGAACAGCCGGCGCGCGATCAGGCCGACCACGATGAAGGTCAGGAAAGCGCCGGTGTAATAGGCGATCAGCAGGTCCGGCTCGAACACCTCGGCGAGATCGAGACGCGCCATGCTGGAAAACAGCAGCAGCGGGATCGCGAACCGGAAGACATAGGCCGACAGGCCGTCGATCCATGCGTCCCTGAAAAGGCCCGCCCTCGTCGCGGCATAGCCGAGACCGATCACCCCGAAGACGGGGCCGACGATGGTCAGGATGGGGCCGGTGATCATGTCCATGGGCGCGCATGTCTAGTGGGTCAGCGCGCCCCTGGGAAGCCCGCCCGGCGTCAGGTCAGCCGTGCACCCACCCGCGGCGCGCGCACACCCGGCCGCAGCCGCCGCCGGGGCCGGGCGGGGGCCAGTTCCCGCTCGGCCTCGAAGGCCTCGCGCAGGAGGCGGTTCTGGTCGCGCCAGCTTTCCACCTCCGCCCGGTGCTCGGGCCGGTCGCGGAGCCAGCGCGCAATCTGGCGCGCCCGCAGCGTGTCGAGCCGGTTGTCTGCATAGGCAAGCACAAGCCGCCCGAAGGGAGACGGCGGCACCAGCCCCCGATCGAGGCCGCTCAGCGCGGCACGTACGCGGGCGATACGCGCCAGCACCTCGTCATAGGTGAGACCCAGCGCACGGCCTGCGCGCAGGTAACTCTCCCCGCCATCCAGCACGCGGCGCATGACGGCAAGGTCCATAGGATCAAGGCGGGCGAGGTCGACCACCCGGGCCGCCGCCCCTCCGCGCGCACGGGGAAGCGTGGCGGGCAGACCGCGTGAGGGCGCACACTCGCCGGAAACGCCCGCCGGCGCAGGCTCTCCCTCGCCGGCCGCCCCTTGCCCGCCTCGCCGCGCTGCTGCGTTCTGTCCCATGCGCCGCGTCATGCGGACGCCCCCTTCGCAATGCGCTCAAATCACTAAAAATGATTGTAAGCGACAAGGGGGCTGTCCCGCAATGGGACAGCATGGTTAACGGCTCCCCCCCTCGGCAGAAAAGATGCGTCAGGCGGCCTCTTGCGTCCTGGCGTCGACGATATCGACGATGTCCGACATGATCCGCGTCAGGTCGAAGTCCTTCGGCGTGTAGACCCCCGCGACCCCGATCGCGCGCAGCGCCTGCGCATCCTCGGGCGGGATGATGCCGCCGACCACGACGGGCACGTCCGGCAGGCCCTGCGCCCGCATCCGCTCCATCACGTCGGTCACCAGCGGCACGTGCGACCCCGACAGGATCGACAGGCCGACGACGTGCACGCCTTCCTCCAGCGCGGCGTTGACGATCTGCGCGGGCGTCAGGCGGATGCCCTCGTAGACCACCTCGAACCCGCAGTCGCGGGCGCGCACGGCGATCTGTTCCGCCCCGTTCGAGTGCCCGTCGAGACCGGGCTTGCCAACCAGCATCTTGATCCGCCGGCCGAGTCTGTCCGAAACGTCGCTCACGCGCGCACGCACGGCCGCGATCTCGCCTGCTGCATCCGTGCGCGCGGCCTTGCCGACGCCCGTGGGCGCCCGGTATTCGCCGTGGACGCGGCGCATCACGTCGCCCCACTCGCCCGTGGTGACGCCCACCTTCGCACAGCCGATGGACGGCTCCATGATGTTGCGGCCCTCGCGCGCGGCGGCTTCCAGCGTCGCAAGCGCGGCAGCGACTGCATCGGCATCGCGCGTCTCGCGCCAGTGCTTCAGCGCGGCGACCTGCTCCTCCTCGACACCGTGATCGACGGTCAGGATCGCCCCGTCCCCGGTCGACAGCGGCGAGGGCTCGGTCTCCGTGAACCGGTTGACGCCGATCACGACCTGCGCGCCCGCCTCGATCCGCGCAAGCCGCGCGGTGTTCGCCTCCACCAGTTTTCGCTTCATGTAGGCGGTGTCGATGGCGGCGACCGCGCCGCCCATCTCGTCGATGCGGGCAAGTTCTGCGCGCGCTTCCGCCTTCAGCGCCTCGACCTTCGCGTCGATGACGGGATTGTTGTCGAAGATGTCCTCGTATTCGAGCAGGTCCGTCTCGTAGGCCACGATCTGCTGCAGGCGCAGCGACCATTGCTGGTCCCACGGGCGCGGCAGGCCCAGCGCTTCGTTCCAGGCCGGAAGCTGCACGGCGCGGGCGCGCGCCTTCTTCGACAGCACCACGGCCAGCATTTCCAGCAGCACGCGGTAGACATTGTTCTCCGGCTGGCTTTCGGTGAGGCCCAGCGAGTTCACCTGCACGCCGTAACGGAAGCGCCGGTACTTCTCCTCCGCGATGCCGTAGCGGTCGCGGCAGATCTCGTCCCACAGGTCCACGAACGCACGCATCTTGCACATTTCCTCGATGAAGCGGATGCCCGCGTTCACGAAGAAGGAGATGCGGCCGACCACGCGCGCGAAGTCGGCGTCCGGCACCTGCCCGCTGTCCTTCACGGCATCGAGCACGGCGCACCCGATGGCCAGCGCGAACGACAACTCCAGCGCCGGCGTCGCGCCTGCCTCCTGCAGATGGTAGGAGCAGACATTCGTCGGGTTCCACTTCGGAACCTGCGAATAGGTGAAGGCGATCACGTCCGTGGTCAGCTTCATCGACGCCGCCGGCGGCAGGACATAGGTCCCGCGCGACAGATACTCCTTCAACACGTCGTTCTGCGTGGTGCCCTGCAGGGACGCGCGCGGTACGCCCTGCTCGTCGGCCAGCGCGATGTAGAGCGCGAGCAGCCACGGCGCGGTGGCGTTGATCGTCATGGAGGTGTTCATCTCGCCGAGCGGGATGCCGCCCAGCAGCGTGCGCATGTCGCCGATGTGGGAGATGGGAACGCCGACCTTGCCCACCTCGCCGCGGGCCAGCGCGTGATCGGCGTCGTAGCCGGTCTGCGTCGGCAGGTCGAAGGCGATGGAAAGCCCCGTCTGCCCCTTGGCGAGGTTCTGCTTGTAGAGCGCGTTGGACGCCGCGGCCGTCGAATGGCCTGCATAGGTCCGCATCATCCAGGGCTTGTCGCGCGTCGTCATCCCGTGCCGTCTCCGCTTCCAGTCTCCGCGTTCGGATAACACCCCCAGGCGCTGCCTCCACCCCGGCAAAAAGGCGGACTGACAGGACCCGGACCGGCTGCTAGCCTTGCATCCGGATTGCCGCAATGCAAAATCGCACTTGCAGCGCGGACACGAAACGAGTTTCATCAGGGATGGCATTAAAACGCAACATAATTGCGTCAGAGGCCGGTCAATGAGTGGTTAACTGCGCAGAGCGCATTATCGGCCACTTCTGGACGGATCTACTGAACGCACTGCAGCGGACGGGAAACATGGCAGCGGTCGAGAACATGGACGAAGGCACGGGCTGGGGCGTGAAGAAAGACCTCTACGAGGTCGGCGAGATCCCGCCCATGGGCCATGTGCCCAAGCAGATGTACGCCTGGGCGATCCGGCGGGAGCGGCAGGGCCCGCCCGAGCAGGCCATGCAGGTCGAGGTCGTGGACGTTCCGGAGATCGAGGCGAACGAGGTCCTGGTCCTCGTGATGGCCGCGGGCGTCAACTACAACGGCGTCTGGGCGGGCCTGGGCGAGCCGATTTCCGTCTTCGACGTCCACAGGCAGCCCTACCACGTTGCGGGCTCCGACGCCTCGGGCATCGTCTGGGCGGTCGGGTCTAAGGTGAAGCGCTGGAAGGTCGGCGACGAGGTCGTGGTGCACTGCAACCAGGACGACGGCGACGACGAGGAGTGTAACGGCGGCGACCCGATGTTCTCGCCCACCCAGCGCATCTGGGGCTACGAGACGCCGGACGGCTCCTTCGCCCAGTTCGCGCGCGTGCAGGCCCAGCAGCTGATGAAGCGGCCGCAGCACCTGACATGGGAGGAAGCGGCCTGCTACACGCTGACGCTGGCGACCGCCTACCGGATGCTGTTCGGCCACCGTCCGCACATCCTGCGGCCCGGCCACAACGTGCTGGTGTGGGGCGCGTCGGGCGGCCTCGGCTCCTACGCGATCCAGCTCATCAACACCGCCGGCGCGAACGCCATCGGCATCATCTCCGAGGAGGACAAGCGCGACTTCGTGCTCGGTCTCGGCGCCAAGGGCGTGATCAACCGCAAGGACTTCAACTGCTGGGGCCAGATGCCCAAGGTGAATTCGCCCGAGTACCGGGAGTGGTTCAAGGAAGCCCGCCGCTTCGGCGCGGCGATCTGGGAGATCACGGGCAAGGGCAACAATGTCGACTTCGTGTTCGAGCATCCGGGCGAGGCGACCTTCCCCGTCTCGTGCTTCGTGGTGAAGCGAGGCGGCATGGTCGTGTTCTGCGCCGGCACCACGGGCTTCAACCTGACGTTCGACGCGCGCTACGTCTGGATGCACCAGAAGCGCGTGCAGGGCAGCCACTTCGCCAACCTCTACCAGGCGAGCCAGGCCAACCAGCTGATGCTGGAGCGCCGCCTCGACCCCTGCATGTCCGAGGTGTTCCCGTGGGAGGAGATCCCGCGCGCCCACACCAAGATGTGGCGGAACGAACACAAGCCCGGCAACATGTCCGTGCTCGTGTCCGCCAAGTATCCGGGGATGCGCACGCTCGAGGACGCGGTCGAGGCCGCCTGGGGCTGACCCCTGCGGCCTGAGTGCCCATGCGCGGCGCGCATGGCCCTGCGACACTGCGCCCGGCGCCTCTTCCCTCGACGGGAGGGGGCGCTTGGTGCATGTAGGACGCAAACACGCTGCACAAGAGTTCAGAACAGCCGAGGGAGCACGCCCGATGTCCGTTGCCGAAGCCTTCGAAACCGGCGGGTCGCCGGTGATGGACGATCTCCTGGGCAAGACGGCCGCCGCCGTCGAGGCAGCCGACGCCCTGCTCGCCGCCGCCCGCACCAATGTCCGTGCGCGGGTCAGCGAGGGCGACAAGATCTCCGGCACGCTGATCGAGCGGGAACAGTTCCTCGCCCACGGCCTCGCCTGGCTCGCCACCTATGTGGAAAGCCTGCGCCAGATGCAGGGCTGGGCGCTGCGCCTGAAGGAAACGGGCAAGTTCGGCGAGATCGAGCAGCTGATGCTGCAGGCGGCCTTCGGCGAATATCTCTCGCAGATGCTGGGCGGCATCCCGATGTCGCAGGGCGAGATCGTGCGCGCCCGCGACCTGGTGGGCGAGCAGGCGCTTGGCGCCTTCGCCACGCCCGCAACCCGCGCGCTGGCGCAGGGCGGCAATACGGCGGCCGCGCGCGCGCGCATCTACGAGCTTATGGAGGAAGGCTCCGGCACCACCGTCGGCGATGCCGGCGAGGACGAGGACATCGCGATGATCCGCGACCAGTTCCGCCGCTTCTCCGAGGAGAAGGTCGTGCCGCACGCCCATGGCTGGCACTTGCGCGACGAGCTGATCCCGATCGAGCTGATCGGCGAGATGTCGGAGCTGGGCGTCTTCGGCCTGACCATTCCGGAGGAGTTCGGCGGCCTCGGCCTCGGCAAGATGGCGATGTGCGTCGTGTCGGAGGAACTGAGCCGCGGCTATATCGGCGTGGGCTCGCTCGGCACGCGCTCGGAGATCGCGGCGGAGCTGATCCTGTCGGGCGGCACGGATGCGCAGAAGACCCACTTCCTGCCGAAGCTCGCAAGCGGCGAGATCATCCCGACCGCCGTCTTCACCGAGCCGAACACCGGCTCCGACCTCGGCAGCCTGCGCACCCGCGCGGTGCGCGAAGGCGACGTCTACCGGGTGACCGGCAACAAGACCTGGATCACCCACGCGGCGCGTGCCGACATGATGACGCTGATGGTCCGCACCGATCCCGGGAGCACCGACTATCGCGGTCTCTCGATGTTCCTCGCGGAGAAGCCGCGCGGCACGGACGCCGACCCCTTCCCCGCGCCGGGCATGAGCGGCGGCGAGATCGAGGTGCTCGGCTACCGCGGCATGAAGGAGTACGAGATCGGCTTCGACGGGTTCGAGGTTCCGGCCGCGAACCTGCTGGGCGAGCGCGAGGGGCAGGGTTTCAAGCAGCTTATGCAGACCTTCGAGAGCGCGCGCATCCAGACCGCCGCCCGCGCCGTCGGCGTCGCGCAGTGCGCGCTCGAGCTCGGCCGCGCCTATGCCCGCGACCGCAAGCAGTTCGGCAAGCCGCTCTCCGCCTTCCCGCGCGTCCACGGCAAGCTCGCCTGGGCGGCGGTCGAGACCATGATCGCGCGCCAGCTCACCTATTTCTCCGCGCGCGAGAAGGACGCGGGCCGGCGCTGCGACCTGGAGGCCGGCATGGCGAAGCTGCTGGGCGCGCGCGTCGCCTGGGCCAACGCCGACAATGCGCTGCAGATCCATGGCGGCAACGGCTTCGCGCTGGAGTACCCGGTGAGCCGGGTTCTGTGCGACGCCCGGATCCTCAACATCTTCGAGGGCGCGGCCGAGATCCAGGCGCAGGTCATTGCCCGGCGGCTGCTGGAGGCCTGAGCCCCGGCCGCGGGGCCTGTCCGCCTCCGGGACGCGGATGGTCTGGCTCGGGATTTGTGTAGCATTTTGGGTCAATCGCGGCGAGTTTCGTCAAGACTCGCCGCGATTTCCGTTCGTGGAATGCTAATCTTCATGGCATACAACTTGCTGCGGGCAACGGGCTTCGCGTTGCTTGCAAGGAGCACGACCGTGTTGTTTGGCCATAAGAAGATCGAGCGGATTCTGGGTGGTGCCGACGTTGTCGCGCGGGCGATGACGGCTGCCCTCGTCCTGTGCCTTGTGCCTGCGGGCCCGCTTGCTGCGCAGACCACGATCGTGCCCGACGCCTCCTCGGCGGCCCGGGTCGCCCAGGCCGTGGGCGCCGCACCCAAGGTGGCCAAGGCGCCTGCCGCGCTGGGGGCGCCGGCGCCGAGACCGGTCGCCACGCCGGCGGAAGCCGTCGGCACCGTGACCGCACAACCGATCCTGACCCACGCGGAGGCGCCGGTTGCGGCGACGATGCAGCCAGTCACGACGATCGGCGCGGTCAAGCCCGCGCGCCCCGATTCGCAACTGCCCTCGCGCGAGACATTCGACCCCACCGCCCGTTACGAACGGTTCGCCCACTCCCTCACGTCGAACAATTCGAAGGCGAAGACCCGCTTCTCGATCCTGCACGAAACGCCCTCGCGCACGAACATCGCCGGCGCCCGCCTGTACCGGCTGGCCGATACCCGGATGCGGCTGGTGATCGACGGCTCGGAGGTGCGCATCGCTGGCGCCCCGGTCGTTCCGCTCATCGGCATCAACGCCTACGAAGGGCGCACGGGCGAGATGACCTTCCTCGAAGGCGGGAAGCTGACCATCGGGCGGCAGTCGCGGAAATTCTCCGGCGAGTGGGATCTGGACGGCGCGGGATGGGACGGTACGCGGCGCACCCGGCCGACCAATTTCATCTCGGGCGAGCTGCCCGTGCGCATCCAGACGCGCGACGCCCAGGGCAACGTCATCACCGACGAGCTTCACACCATGGAGTTCTGGGAGATGGCGATGGGCCCCTACAATGGCGTCTATCGCGAAGGCCGGGACATGATCTTCTGGCTGTGGGGCATGACCACGGACAAGACCCGCTCGGGCGAGTTCACGCACGTCGGCATGGACATTGCCGTCTCGACCTTCCCGCCGGTCGATCCCGACCCGGTAGTTCTGGGCGAGGAAAACCCGCTGCCCCCGGCCGATCCGCTCGTGCTCGGCGCGCCGCGTCTCCTGCCCTATGTCGGCGCCTGGGGCCTCTATCCGCCGGTCTTTATAGGCGGTTCGTCCGGCGGGTCCGGTTCGTCGGGCGGCTCCTCGACCTCCGGCGGCTGGTCGACCTCGGGCGGCATGTCAACCTCCGGCGGCTGGTCCACGTCCGGCGGCTCCTCCACCTCCGGCGGCTGGTCGGCCTCTGGCGGGTCCTCGACTTCGGGCGGCTGGTCCACGTCCGGCGGCGCCACCTCGTCCGGCGCATCCTCGGGCGCGACCTCCTCCGGCGCGACCTCGTCCGGAGCGACCTCGTCCGGAGCGTCCTCGGGCAGCACGACCTCTGGCGGCAGCACCTCGTCTGGGGGCAGCACGTCCTCCGGCGGCACGCCGGTCCCCGAACCGGCGCCGATCGCGCTGCTGCTGCTGGGGCTGGCGGGCCTCGCGCTCGCCCGCCGCGGCAAAAGGTCCGGCGCGTAGGCCTATAGCCGGGGCTTCCCAGCCGCGTCCATGCACTATATCGGTGGCGCATGGAAAACCTTCTGCACATCCTGATCCCGGTGGCCATGGGCGCAACAGCGCTCATGGTCCTGCTCGGACTGGTCACGCTGTTCCGCCGGGGCGCAGAGAACCGCAGCCGCTCCAACAAGCTGATGCGGATGCGCGTGGCGCTCCAGTTCGCCGCCATCCTGCTCATCATGGCGGCGATCTGGCTGGGTGGCCGCGGGCCGACCTGGTTCGACTGACGCCGGCGCGGCGCACCCCCGAGGGAGGCAAGACACCGATGGTCGTTCTGAACAAGATCTACACGCGCACGGGCGATGCGGGCGAGACCGGGCTGGGGACCGGGCAGCGGGTCCGCAAGTACGACCTGCGGATCGAGGCCTATGGCACCGTGGACGAGGCGAACGCCATCCTCGGCATCGTGCGCCAGCATATCGACACCCTGCCCGACGCTGCCGAGGTGGACGCCGCGCTGATGCGGATCCAGAACGACCTCTTCGACCTCGGCGCCGATCTCTGCACGCCGGAGACGGACGAGCCGCTGGAATACGAGCCCCTGCGCGTCACCGACGCACAGGTCGTCCGGCTGGAGCGGGAGATCGACGCGCTGAACGCCGACCTCGCCCCGCTGCGCTCCTTCATCCTGCCGGGCGGCACGATGGCGGCGGCCTACCTGCACCAGGCCCGCACGGTCACGCGCCGGGCCGAGCGGTGCATCGTCGCACTCGCGGAACGCGATCCGGTCAACCCCGCCGCGGTGCGCTACGTCAACCGGCTGTCGGACTATCTCTTCGTGCTCGGCCGTCACGTCAACGACCAGGGGGCTGCAGATGTGCTCTGGGTGCCGGGGGCCAACCGGACCTGAGCGTGGCGGTTGCGCCGCACCCAGCGCGGCGGGACCCGCCCCTGCGAAACCGTCGATTGACAGGCGCGCCGGGCGGCTTGTAGCGTTTCGCGCTGCACAAAAACGAGGCGGATCGCCCATCTGACCATCATGGGCGGCCCGGCGGGAGCGCCGCGCATCAGCGCGGCATAGGCTAGGGACGCAAGCGAGAGAGCGGCTGATGAAGGTTCTGGTGCCCGTCAAGCGGGTTGTCGATTACAACGTGAAGATCCGCGTCAAGGCGGATCAGACCGGGGTGGAACTCGCCAACGTCAAGATGTCGATGAACCCCTTCGACGAGATCGCGGTGGAACAGGCGATCCGCATGAAGGAGGCCGGCACGGCGAGCGAAATCGTCGTCGTTTCCGTCGGCCCACAGCAGGCATCGGAAACGATCCGGACCGCGCTTGCGATGGGCGCCGATCGCGGCATTCTTGTGAAGACGGACGACCAGGTCGAGCCGCTGGGCGTGGCCAAGATCCTCAAGGAACTTGTCGCCAGGGAAGAGCCGCAGCTGGTCATCCTCGGCAAGCAGGCGATCGACGACGACAGCAACCAGACGGGCCAGATGCTGGCGGCGCTGGTGGGCTGGTCGCAGGGCACGTTCGCCTCGGCGGTGGAGATCGCGGACGGCAAGGCCGCGGTCACCCGCGAGGTAGACGGCGGCCTGCAGACGGTCGAGATCGCGCTGCCGGCGATCGTCACCACCGACCTGCGCCTGAACGAGCCGCGCTACGCCTCGCTGCCGAACATCATGAAGGCGAAGAAGAAGCCGATCGACGAGACGTCGCCCGCCGACCTGGGCGTCGACGTCGCGCCGCGCCTCAAGACCGTGAAGGTGACCGAGCCGCCGCAGCGCCAGGCCGGCATCAAGGTCGAGAGCGTCGCGGAACTTGTGCAGAAACTGAAGAATGAGGCGGGGGTAATCTGACCATGGCAAGCCTCGTCATTGCCGATCACGACAACGAAACCCTGAACGAAGCGACCGCCAAGGTGGTCACCGCGGCGAAGGCGCTGGGCGGCGACGTCCATGTGCTGGTCGCCGGCGAAGGCTGCAAGGCCGTGGCCGACGCCGCCGCAAAGCTCGACGGCGTGGCCAAGGTGCTGCTGGCCGAGGGCGGGCAATACGCGCACATGCTGGCCGAACCAATGGCCGCCCTGATCGTCAAGCTGGCCGGTGGCTACGACAATCTCGTCGCCTCGACCATGACGACGGGCAAGAATTTCATGCCGCGGGTGGCGGCCCTGCTCGACGTGATGCAGGTTTCCGACATCATCGCGGTGGAGTCGGCCGACACCTTCGTGCGGCCGATCTATGCCGGCAACGCCATGCTGACCGTCACCTCGACGGACGCCAAGAAGGTGATCACCGTGCGCCCGACCTCGTTCGCGGCTGCGGGCGAAGGCGGCTCGGCAAGCGTCGAGAGCGTCGACGCGGCGGAGGATCCGGGCCTGTCGAGCTGGGTCGAGGACAAGCTGTCGGAAAGCTCGCGGCCCGAACTGTCGGCGGCGAAGATCGTCATCTCCGGCGGCCGCGGCATGCAGTCGGGCGACAATTTCGTCATGCTGGAGAAGATCGCCGACAAGCTGGGCGCCGCCGTGGGTGCGAGCCGCGCGGCCGTCGATGCGGGCTTCGTGCCCAACGAGCTGCAGGTCGGCCAGACCGGCAAGGTCGTCGCGCCGGAGCTTTACATCGCCGTCGGCATTTCCGGCGCGATCCAGCATCTCGCGGGCATGAAGGACTCCAAGGTCATCGTCGCGATCAACAAGGACGAGGAAGCCCCGATCTTCCAGGTCGCCGACTATGGCCTGGTTGCGGACCTCTTCCAGGCCGTGCCGGAGCTTGAGCAGGAACTGGAAAAGGCCGGGTATTGAGCCCGGCCCCACGAAGGAGACGGATCGCATGACGGCAAGAACGGTCGGCGTCATCGGCGCGGGCCAGATGGGCAACGGCATCGCGCACGTGTGTGCGGTCGCCGGCCATCGGGTGCTGCTCAAGGATATCAGCCAGGACCGCCTGGATGCCGGGCTCAAGACGATCGAGCGCAACCTTGCCCGCCAGGCCGCCAAGGGCCTGATCGGGCAGGGACAGGTGTCGGAGGCGCTGGCCCGCATCACGCCGATCCTCGAGAACGCGCCGTTCGGGGACGCCGACATGGTGATCGAGGCAGCGACCGAGAACGAAGCCGTCAAGCGCAAGATCTTCGAGGAGCTGTGCCCCTCGCTCGGCCCAAAGGCGATGATCGCGACGAACACCTCGTCGATCTCGATCACGCGGCTTGCCTCCTGCACCGACCGCCCGGAACGCTTCATGGGCGTGCACTTCATGAACCCGGTGCCGCTGATGCAGTTGGTCGAACTGATCCGCGGCATCGCGACGGAGGAGGAAACCTTCGTCACGATGCGGGACTTCGTGCAGGGGCTCGGCAAGACCACCGCGAACGCGGAGGACTTCCCCGCCTTCATCGTGAACCGCATCCTGCTGCCGATGATCAACGAGGCGGTCTACACGCTGTACGAGGGCGTGGGGAACGTCGAGGCGATCGACACCGCCATGCGGCTCGGCGCCAATCACCCGATGGGACCGCTTCAGCTGGCCGACTTCATCGGCCTCGACACCTGCCTCTCGATCATGCAGGTGCTCTACGAGGGGCTGGCGGACAGCAAGTACCGTCCCTGCCCGCTGCTGGTGAAATATGTCGAGGCGGGCTGGCTCGGCCAGAAGACGAAGCGGGGCTTCTACGACTATCGCGGCGAGGAGCCGGTGCCGACGCGCTGACGCGCCCGATTTCGGACCGACATGGCGGGCGGGCCCTTTTCCGGGGTCCGCCCGATTCGCGTCATGACGCGGTGCGTGCGTTGCCCGCGTCCGTTGCCTTGGTCGGCGACGGCTCAAGCCGGTCGATGAAGTACCGGATCAGGCGCAGGGCGTCGTGCGAATCCCACTCCGCCGGGCCGAACATGCGGCCGACCTCGCGGCCCTCGCCGTCGAGCAGCAGCGTCGCAGGCAAGCCGCGCAGGCCGAGTGCGCGGGCAAGCGAGCCGCGCTGATCGAGATAAAGCGCAAGGTTCTTCGCCCCGATCTCGTCGAGGAAAGGCTGCGCCACCGACGCGCCCTGCCGGTCGGTGGAGATGGCGACCACCTGGAAGTCCCGCCCGCCGAGCGCGCCCTGAAGGCGGTCGAGCGCCGGCATCTCCTCCCGGCACGGCCCGCACCATGTCGCCCAGAAATTGACGAGCACGACCTTGCCGCGGAAGTCGGCGAAGCTCAGCGTGCCGCCGCCCGCGTCCGTGAACTCCCCTGCCGGAACCGCCTGCGGCGCGTCATGGACGACGAATCCCTCCACCTCGCCCGTGGCGAGGTCGCGCGCGCCCGCGTGGACAGGCCCGCCCCATGTGCCGTATAGGGCAAGCGCGAAAAGGCCCATCGTGGCCCCGATCCCGGCAAGCAGCGTTCGACGCATCTGGCACCTCCCGATTTCCGATCCCGAAAGGATCCGCGACGGCATGGACGAAAACAAGGCAACAGCCACCCCCGTACGTGAGGCGCAAGGCGGCGCATCCTCCAGCAATATGATGTGGGGCGGACGGTTTTCTACCTCGCCCGACGCGGTGATGGAGGCGATCAACGCCTCGATCGACGTGGACCGGCGGCTGGCGGCGCAGGACATCGCGGGCAGCCGGGCCCATTCCGACATGCTCGCGGCGTGCGGCATCATCACGGCGGCCGACCGCGACGCGATCCACGCGGGCCTGGCGCAGGTCGAGCGCGAGATCGCGGATGGCACCTTCGCCTATTCGACCGCCCTCGAAGACATTCACATGAACATCGAGGCGCGGCTGAAGGAGATCGTGGGCGCTCCCGCGGGCCGGCTGCACACCGCGCGCTCGCGCAACGACCAGGTGGCGGTCGACTTCCGCCTCTTCGTGCGCGAGGCGTGCGACCGCACCGCGGCGCAGATCCTGAAGCTGCAGCGCGCGCTTCTGGCACAGGCCGAGGCGCACGCCGACACCGTCATGCCGGGCTTCACCCATCTGCAGAGCGCGCAGCCCGTGACCTTCGGCCACCACATGCTCGCCTATGTGAACATGCTGGACCGCGACCGGGCCCGCTTCATCGACGCCCGCGCGCGGATGAACCGCTGCCCGCTCGGGGCGGCGGCACTCGCCGGCACCAGCTTCCCGATCGACCGGCACATGACGGCCAAGGCGCTGGGCTTCGACGGGCCGACGCGCAACTCGCTCGACAGCGTGTCGGCGCGCGACTTCGCGCTCGAATTCCTGTCGGCGGCGGCGATCTGCGCGGTCAACCTGTCGCGCCTGGCGGAGGAGATCGTGATCTGGATGACGCCGCAGTTCGGCTTCGTGAAGCTGTCGGACCGCTGGACGACCGGGTCCTCCATCATGCCGCAGAAGAAGAACCCGGATGCCGCCGAGCTCGTGCGCGGCAAGTCTGGCCGCGTGATCGGCCAGCTGAACACGCTGCTGGTGCTGATGAAGGGCTTGCCGCTCACCTATTCCAAGGACATGCAGGAAGACAAGGAGGCGCTGTTCGACGCCGCCGACACCATCGAGCTTTGCCTGGAAGCGACGGCAGGCATGGTCGCCGACATGACACCGGTGGCGGAGAAGATGGCCGCGGCCGCCGGCGCCGGTTTCGCCACGGCGACCGACCTCGCCGACTGGCTGGTGCGCGTGTTGGGCCTGCCGTTCCGCGATGCCCATCACGTGACGGGCCGCATCGTCGCGCTGGCGGAAGCGAAGGGCTGCGACCTCGCGGCCCTCGCGCTCGCCGACCTGCAGGGGGTGGAGCCGCGCATCACGGCGGACATCTTCGAGGTGCTGACGGTCGAAAGCTCGGTCGCCAGCCGGACGAGTTTCGGCGGCACGGCGCCCCAGAACGTGCGGGCCGAAATCGCGCACTGGCGCGACGTGCTGGCGCGGGAGGGCGTGTGACATGACGGGACGCACGGCACTGCCGCTCATCCTCGTTCTCGCACTGGCGCTCGGGGTCTCCGCCTGCGGGCGCAAGGGACCGCTCGAACCGCCGCCCACCCCCGATACGAAGAAGGAGGCGCCGAAGACCGGCGCGCTTCCCCTGCCCGAAACGCGAGCCTGACCGGACATGGACCATTTCACCTATCGCGGCGGGCGGCTTCATGCCGAGGACGTACCGCTCGACGCCATCGCCGAGGCAGTGGGCACCCCCGTCTATGTCTATTCGACCGCGACGCTGGTGCGGCACTACCGCGTCTTCGCGCAGGCGTTCACGCGGCGGCCGGGCCATGAGGACACGCTCGTCGCCTACGCCATGAAGGCCAATTCGAACCTCGCAGTGCTGGCGACGCTGGCACGCGAAGGGGCGGGCTGCGACATCGTCTCCGGCGGGGAGTTGCGCCGCGCGCTGGCCGCGGGCGTGCCGCCGGGCCGCATCGTCTTCTCCGGCGTCGGCAAGACGCGGGAGGAGATGGCGGCCACCCTCGACGCCGGCATATGCCAGTTCAACGTGGAGTCGGAGCCGGAACTGGAGGCCCTCTCGGAGGTCGCCGTCTCCAGGGGCATGACGGCGCCCGTCTCGCTGCGCGTCAACCCGGACGTGGACGCGAAGACCCACCACAAGATCTCGACCGGAAAGTCGGAGAACAAGTTCGGCATCCCCATCGCGCGGGCGCGGGAAATCTACGCCCATGCAGCCCGCCTGCCCGGCCTTTCGGTGACGGGTGTCGACCTGCACATCGGCTCGCAACTGACCGACCTCGAACCCTTCCGCGCGGCCTATGCGCGCGCCGCGGACCTTGTCACGGCGCTCCGCGCCGACGGGCACGCGATCCGCCACCTCGACCTGGGCGGCGGTCTCGGCATCCCCTATGTCGCGGGCAACGAAGTGCCGCCCTCGCCGGACGCCTATGCCGACATGGTCATCGACACGGTGGGCCATCTCGGCTGCCGCCTGATGTTCGAGCCGGGCCGTCTGATCGTCGGCAACGCGGGCGTCCTGGTGTCGCGCACGATCTATGTGAAGCAGGGCGAGGGACGGCGCTTCCTGATCCTCGACGCGGCGATGAACGACCTCGTCCGCCCGGCGATGTACGAGGCGCACCACGACATCGTTCCCGTCGCCGAGGGCGGGCGCGGGCCGGCGGTCCCCTATGACGTGGTGGGGCCTGTGTGCGAGACGGGCGACACCTTCGCCAAGGCGCGCAGCGTGCCGGAACTGGCCGCGGGCGACCTCGTCGCCTTCCGCAGCGCGGGCGCCTATGGCGCGGTGATGGCCTCGGAATACAACTCCCGCCCCCTCGTCCCGGAAGTGCTCGTGAACGCAGAGGACTGGTCAATTGTCCGCGTTCGCCCAACTTATGACGAGATGCTGGCGCGTGATAGAGTGCCAGACTGGTTGAGCGAGGACTGAGCCGCACCGTTCCCGCGGCCCCGTTCTGCGCGCGAGACAGGAAGAACGGGGCACGCCATGGCCACCGAACCGCGTCCGGAACCCGACCTGCCCCGCCGCCTCGGCTGGCGGCTCGCCCAGGCGCGCCTCGCGCTCGGCTGGGAGGCGCTGTGGCCCGCGCTGATGCCCGCGGCGCTGGTCGTCGGCCTCGGGCTGGCGCTTGCGCTGTTCGACGTGTTCGCCGTCTTGCCGCTCTGGGCCCACATCGGCCTGCTCGCCCTTCTGGCGCTGGCCGCAATCGGTCTTGCCCTCCGCGGTCTTGCCCGCATGAGATGGCCGACGCGCGAGATGGCGCTCAGGCGGCTGGAGACTGCGGGCCGCTTGCCCCACCGTCCGCTCGCCACGCTCGCCGACACCCCGGTCGGCGGCGCCGAGGGTGCTGCCAGCGCGCTCTGGGCTGCGCATCTGGAGCGCGCCCGCAAGGCCGCGGCGCGCGCACGCGCCGGAGCCCCGCGCCCGGATGCGGCGCGGCGCGATCCGCTCGCCCTGCGCGGCGCGGTCGTGCTGGCGCTGGCTGCCGGCCTCTTCGTCGCGGGCGCCGACGCGCCAACGCGCCTTGCCCGTGCGCTGGACATCGACCTGCGTCTGCCGGCCCCGCCGCCGGCGCACGTCGACGCCTGGGTCACGCCGCCCGCCTACACGCGCGTCGCACCGGTCTTTCTCACCGCCGGAGACGCGGCGATCCCCGACATTCTGGACGTGCCCGCGGGCAGCGTCCTGACGCTCCGCGTTTCCGGCGGCGGAGAGGTCGCACTCGACGCGCCGGGGCAGGAGCCGGTCGAGGCCGACGCGAACGCCTCGGCCCCTGCCACCGAGACAAGCATCCGGGAGACCCGCCTCTCGCTCACCGCGGACGGCACGGTCACGGTCACGGAAGCAGGCATGCCGCGCTTCGCCCAGGCCTTCGCGATCACCCCCGACCGGGCGCCAGAGGTGCGGTTCCGGGAGGAGATCGGCATCACCCAGAACTACGCCCTGCGCTTCGTCTACGCGGCCGAGGACGATTATGGCGTGGAGCGGCTGGAAGCGCGCATTTCGCTCGACAATGCCGAGGCGGCGGACCCGCTCGTCATACCGCTTCCCTACTCCGGCGAGCGCACGGCGGTGACGGGGGAGACGTTCCGCGACCTGACGCCCCATCCGTTCGCCGGCCTGCCGGTCACCGTGCAGATCTTGGCACGCGACGGCGGCGGCAACACGGGCCTGTCCGACCCCGTGTCCATGGTCCTGCCCGAGCGGGTCTTCATGCACGAGGTAGCCCGTGCACTGGTCGAGCAGCGGAAGGTCCTGACGCTTTCGCCGGAGCGGCGCGACAAGGTGGCCGCGGCGCTCGACGCGATCCTGCTCTATCCCGACGGCCTGTTCGAGCGGGTGACGCCGGGCCTGGGCATTGCGGTCGCGGCGGCGCGCCTGCGCGCCGACCGGTCGCCGGAAGGGCTCGCCTCCGTCCAGGCGATGCTGTGGGAGATCGCGCTCGCGCTCGAGGAGGGGGACGCCAGCATGGCGCTGGCCGACCTGCGCGCCGCACAGGAGGCGCTGGAGCGCGCGCTGCAGGAAGGTGCCTCGGACGAGGAAATCTCCCGTCTCATGGACCAGCTGCGCGAAGCCATGAACCGCTACATGCAGGAAATGGCCCGCCAGATGATGGAGGCGCTGCAGCGCGGCGAGATTCCGCCGCAGGCGATGCAGCCCGTCGACCCGAACCGCATGGTCGACCAGAACCAGCTCGAACGGATGCTCGACGCCATCGAGGACATGGCGCGCTCCGGCGCACGCGAGTCCGCACAGCAGCTTCTGAACGAGCTGCGCCGCATGATGGAGAACCTGCAGGCCGGCATCCCCCAGCCGATGCAGGGTCAGGACCAGCAGATGAACGAGGCGCTGCAGGAGCTGTCGGACATCATCACGGAACAGCAGCGCCTGATGGACCGGACCCAGCGCGGAGAGCGCCAGGGCCAGGGCCAGATGCAGCAGGGCGAGCAGCAGGGCGGCGAGGGCCAGCAGGGCCGCCCCCGGCCCGGAAGCGGCATGGGCGGCATGGCGCAGGACCAGGATGCGTTGCGCCGGCAACTGGGTGAGCTTCTGTCGCGGCTCGGCGAGGCGGGCGCGGACCTTCCGCAGGCGCTGGGGGAGGCGGAAGGGTCGATGCGCGGCGCCACGGACGGGCTCAGCGAGAACGACAGGGGCCGCGCCCTCGGCCACCAGCGCGACGCCATCGACCAGTTGCGGGACGGGGCTCAGTCGCTCGCCCAGCAACTGATGGACCGGATGCAGCAGCAACAGGACGGCGGACAGGGGCAGGCGCAGCAGCGCGGCACCGGCCGCAACGGGCAGGAGCAGGATCCCCTCGGCCGTCCGCGCGCCCAGCGCGGGCCCGACGACGGCGACAGCGTGCGCGTTCCCGACGAGCGGGCATTGCAGACCGTAAGGGAAATCCTTCAGGAACTGCGCCGCCGCGCGGCCGAACAGGACCGCCCGGGAGAGGAACTGGAGTATCTGAGGCGGCTGCTGGAGCGTTTCTGAGCGCCGCAGCCCGGCGTCACTTCGCGTCGGGCCGCGTGATCTCGATACGCACGTCGACAGCCTCGAGCGGCGGGTTGGCGATCGAGGTTGCAAAGCTCGCGGTTGCGCCGGGAACGAGTTCCGGCTGGTCGAGCGTCTTCGTCCAGGCGAACACTTCCGCGTTGGCCGCGTCGCGCAGGCTCACGCGAATCGGCGGCACCGTGACTGTCCGCGTCGACACGTTCACCACTTCGCCGAATACGGTCAGCACCGGCTCACCGTTCTTCATCGACCGCTCGAAATACGGGCTGAGCAGTTCGAGACCCGTCGGATTGGGCGAGAGGCCGACCAGCGCATAGAGCCGCTCCGTCTGGGGTACGGCCTCGACGATCCGGTCGCGGAACACGTAGGCGCCGGACAGGACCGCCGCCGTCAGCGCCAGCAGCAGCACCCACCCCAGCACGACGCCTGCCCCGCTGCCTTCCTCCGCCTCCGCCGCGGGTGCGGTCTCCTCCGCCGCCGTGGCGGCGGCAGCCGCATCGGCCGCGTCGATCGGCATGTCGAACCCCTCGTCCGGATCGACGGCCGGCTCGATCGGCGGGGCCTGGTGCCAGGTGTGGCCGCAGCTTGCACAGCGCACCATGCGCCCCGACGGCCCGATGGAGGCGTCGTCGGCGAGGTAGCGCGTGGCGCAGGCAGGGCAGGTGAGAATCATCGACAGCCCGTCATTCGAGGTTCTTCGCTTATAAGGTCGCGCAGCGCCGCTTGTCCACAAAGCGACCTGCAGGGGGCCGTTCCTTGCCCGGCCCTTCCCACCGCCCCCCCGCTCCGGTACAACGCTCGGAACGGTGACGCTGGGGGAGGCGGCTGGCGCTTTGGTTCGGTTCGAGGACGTCGCACTGCGCTACGGCGACGGGCCGGAGGTTCTGAGCGGCCTGAACTTCCGCCTGAGCCCCGGCTCCATGCATTTCCTCACCGGCCCGTCCGGTGCGGGCAAGACGTCGCTCCTGAAGCTTCTCTATCTTGCGCACCGGCCGTCGCGCGGCCGCGTGGAGATGTTCGGCGAGGACATGGGCACGCTGCCACGCAGCGGCCTGCCGCGGATCCGGCGGCGAATCGGTGTCATCTTCCAGGACTTCCGGCTCCTGCCGCACCTCTCCGCCCTCGACAATGTCGCGCTGCCGCTGCGCATCCAGGGGGCGCGGCTGGAAGAGCATCTCGACGACGTGCGCGAGCTTCTGACATGGGTCGGCCTCGGCGACCGGATGGACGCGCTTCCTTCGACGCTCTCCGGCGGCGAACAGCAGCGGGTCGCCATCGCCCGCGCGGTGATCGGGCGGCCCGACCTGATCCTCGCCGACGAGCCGACGGGCAACGTCGATCCGGAGATCGGACGGCGCCTGATGCGGCTGTTCGTCGAACTGAACCGCCTCGGCACGACCGTCCTGATCGCCACGCATGACACGACCCTGATCGAGCGGTTCGCAGCCTCGGTGCTTGCGCTGCGCGACGGCCGCCTTGCCGTGCCCGCGGAAGCGCAACTTTCCCCTGTCGCGGAGGAGGTGCAGCCATGACCCGCCTGCCCATCCTCCTGTCCAGTCTGTCGCGGCGCATCCAGGCCGGCACTGCCCCCATCGTGCCGCGGGGAGGGGAGATCCGCTTCCTGCTTATCGTCATCGCGGCAATCTGCGCGCTGGGCACGCTCGCACTGGTCGCAGGCCTGGCGCTCTCTGGTGCCGCGGACCGCTGGAGCGCAGCGCTCGATGGAAGCGCGACCGTCGAGCTTCTTCCGGTCGAAGGTCTCGATCCGGCAGAACAACGCGCGCGTGCCATCGCCGCGCTGGCAGCCGCACCCGGCGTCGTCTGGGCGGAGGAGGTGCCGAAGACGGATGCGGAGGCCTTGCTCGCCCCCTGGCTCGGAGAGGGCGTGGACCTCGGAAGCCTGCCGATGCCGCAACTGATCGCCGTGCGGCTCGAACCGGGCTCGGACGACGCGCAAGGCGTTCTGGCGGCGGCGCTTGCCGAGGTTCCGGGCGCACGGGCCGACACGCACGCCGGCGCCCGCGCCTCGCTCGCCACGCTTGCCCGGACGGCACGTACGGTTGCACTGACGATCACGCTGCTGATCGCCGTCGCCGGCACGGCCATCGTCGTATTTGCAACGCGGGCGACCCTCGCCGCCCACCGCGAGATCGTCGACGTCCTGCACCTGATGGGCGCGCACGACGGCTTCATCGCGCGCGCGTTCGAGCGGCGCTTCCTCGAACTCGGCCTGATCGGCGGCGCGGCGGGGGCCGCAATGGCGATCGCCCTGATCGGCGCGCTGGTCTTCACGGTTCCCGATACCGCGATGGCCGGCTTCCTGCCGGAACTGGAGTTCGGCTGGGCGGAGAGCCTGGCGGTTGCGGCCACACCGCTGCTGGCTGCGCTCGTGGCCTGGGGAACTGCCCGGCTGACCGTGCTCGCCCGCCTGCGCCGGGCCTTGTGATCCGCCCGCCCCTGGAGACCGCGCGCCCATGACGCTGCTTCGCTCGCTTGCCTTTCAGCTGTACCTCTACGGGCTGACCGTGGGCCTTGTCCTCTTGCACGTGCCCGCGGTTTTCCTGCCCGGGCGCCACATGCGCCGCGGTTTCCGGATGTGGGGACGGGCCGGCACCTGGGGCATGGAGAAGATCGCGGGCATCCGGCTGGAGGTGCGCGGGCGCGAACACGTCGCCCGGGGCGGCGTGCTGATCGCCTCCAAGCACCAGTCGATGCTGGAGACGATGGCCTATTTCGGCATCCTCCACGACCCGGCGATCATCCTGAAGAAGGAACTGACGCTGATCCCGCTGGTCGGTCCCGTCGTGCGCAAGGCGGGACTTATCGTCGTCGACCGCAAGGGCGGCGGGCGTGCGGTCCTGAAGATGACGCGGGACGCCGCCGACCGCCTCGACCATGGCCGGGACGTGCTGATCTTCCCCGAAGGCCACCGCATGCCGGTCGACGGCGAACCGCACTACAAGCGCGGCATCTGGACCCTTTACCGCGAGACGGGCCGCGCGTGCGTGCCCGCGGCGCTCAACTCGGGTCTCTTCTGGCCGCGGCGCAGCCTGATCCGCCATCCCGGTACCTGCGTCATCGAATTCCTGCCCCCGATCCCCGCGGGCCTGGAGGAGGCCGAGTTCCGCACCCGGCTCGAAACGGTGACAGAAGAGGCCGTGGGCCGCCTCGTCGCGGAGGCCCGCGCCGAAACCCGCAAGGCGTGAACGAAAACGGAACTTTTGTTGACGATACGCGCGGCCGGGCCTATCTTTTCAGCCCGGCCAGCAGCGCCACCGGCAGGGAGCCGCACCGCGCATGAGTTTCGATGCCCCCATCGCCCGGCACATCTGGGACCTGAAATACCGGCTGAAGGCTGCCGACGGCACGCCGGTCGACCAGGACGTGTCGGACACCTGGGCGCGGGTTGCTGCCGCGCTGGCGGAGGCCGAGGCGACGAACGCGCGGGACCGCTGGCGGACCCGCTTTCTCGAGGCGCTTACGGACTTCCGCTATCTCCCGGCGGGCCGGATTCTCGCAGGCGCGGGCACGGACCGGTCGGTCACGCTCTTCAACTGCTTCGTCATGGGCACGATCCCCGACGACATGGGCGGGATCTTCGACCATCTGAAGGAAGCCGCGCTGACCATGCAGCAGGGCGGCGGCATCGGCTACGACTTCTCCACCATCCGCCCGCGCGGGGCGCCCGTGCGCGGCGTGGGCGCGGACGCATCGGGCCCCGTGTCCTTCATGGATGTGTGGGACGCCATGTGCCGCACCATCATGTCCGCGGGGTCGCGGCGCGGCGCGATGATGGCCACGCTCTCCTGCGACCATCCGGATATCGAGGCGTTCGTGGAGGCCAAGCGCGACCCCGCGCGCCTGCGCATGTTCAACCTGTCGGTGCTGATCTCGGACGCCTTCATGGAGGCGGTGCGCGCCGACGCCGACTGGCCGCTCGTGTTCGAGGGTGTGACCTTCCGTACCGTGAAGGCCCGCGCGCTGTGGGACCGGATCATGCGCGCGACCTATGACGTGGCGGAGCCGGGCGTCATCTTCATCGACCGCATCAACCGGATGAACAACCTCGCCTATTGCGAGACGATCCGCGCCACCAACCCGTGCGGGGAGCAGCCGCTGCCCCCCTATGGCGCGTGCCTGCTGGGCTCGGTGAACCTCTCGCGCCTTGTCGCCGACCCGTTCGGGGAAGGGGCGCACCTCGACGAGGACGCCCTCGACGATCTCGTCCGCGTTGCCGTGCGCATGATGGACAATGTGATCGACGTTTCGCGCTTCCCGCTGCCAGCGCAGGCGCAGGAGGCACGCGCGAAGCGGCGCATCGGTCTCGGCGTGACGGGTCTCGCCGATGCGCTGGCCATGGTACGTGTGCGCTACGGGACGGCGCAGGCGGCCGAGGTGAGCGGGCGCTGGCTGGCGCGCGTGCAGCGGGCGGCCTATCTCGCCTCCGTCGATCTCGCGCGAGAGAAGGGCTCCTTTCCGCTCTTCGACGGCGACGCCTATCTGGAAAGCCCCACCGTCCAGGCGCTCGACGCCGACGTGCGCGACGCGATCGCCGCGCACGGCATCCGCAACGCGCTCGTCACCTCGATCGCGCCGACGGGCACGATCTCGCTGTTCGCCGGCAATGTGTCGAGCGGGATAGAGCCCGCGTTCAGCCATTCCTACACCCGCCGCGTGCTGGAGCCCGACGGCAGCGCCCGGACCGAGCGGGTGGAGAGCTACGCCTACGCGCTCTACCGCCGCATGTTCGGTGCGGACGCAGCCCTTCCCGATTATTTCGTCACTGCGCTGGAGCTTGCGCCCGCCGACCATGTGCGCATGCAGGCCGCCGCGCAGGCCCATGTCGACAGCTCGATCTCCAAGACCATCAACTGCCCCGAGGACATCTCGTTCGATGACTTCAAGGACGTCTACCTGCTGGCCTACGACACGGGCTGCAAGGGCTGCACGACCTACCGCCCGAATCCCGTCACCGGCGCGGTCCTGTCGGCGGACCCCGCGCCGCAGCCGGCGGCGGAGGCCCACCCCTCGTCCGGTGCGCCCGATGCGCCTGCGCCGGGAGACCGGCACGGGTCCGTCGTCTGGATGACGAAGCCGCTGGAGCGGCCCGGCGCGCTGGAGGGGCACACCTACAAGCTGCGCTGGCCCGACAGCGACCATGCGATCTACATCACGCTGAACGACATCGTGCGCGAGGGGCGCCGCGTGCCGTTCGAGATCTTCATCAACTCCAAGAACATGGAGCATTACGCCTGGACCGTCGCGCTGACGCGCATGATCTCGGCGGTGTTCCGGCGCGGCGGCGACGTCTCCTTCGTGGTGGAGGAGCTGAAGGCGGTGTTCGATCCGCGCGGCGGGCAATGGATGGAGGGGCGCTACGTGCCCTCGCTGCTGGCGGCCATCGGCACCGTGATCGAGAAGCACATGCGCGCGATCGGCTTCCTCGCGGCGGACGGGGAGGCCGACGTGGCGGGCCTGCGCGCGGCCTATGCGGCCGGCGGCGATATCGGGGACGCCGATCTCCCCTCGCCCCGTGTCGACGCGCCGGCAAATGCGCTTCCACCCTGCCCGAAATGCGGGGCGCGCGCGCTCGCTCGGCAGGAGGGCTGCGCGACCTGCCTCAATTGCGGGCATTCCAAGTGCAGCTAGGCCGGGGCCGGAGCCAGGTCAGGTCCCTTCGTCCGTACAGCCCTCGGCAATATGGGCCCGCACACGCGCCTCGAGCGCGATGAGCGCCGGTTCCTCGACGCCCATTTCGCGCAGGTGCGCGACCGTGTTGAAAAGATAGTCCGCATTGGGTCCCGCGGGTCCGCGGCAGCCCGCGATGCGGCGGGCCTGCGCCTCCAGGTCGAGGCCGCCCGCATATTGCGGATGGTCGCGCCGCACGACATAGCACAGCGCCTCCACCGTCTCACCCGCATGTTCGGGGTGCAGCGTCAGCGGCAGCCAGGCCTCGCGATAGGCATAGGTCACCATCTCCCGCTCGCGGAGATAGGCATGGGTCGCTTCCGCGTGTTCGCGTGCGACACGGTAGGCGACGCCCTCGCACGATGCGCCCTCGTCGAGGCCAAGGACGAGCCCCGGCCGCTCCGGCGTACCGCGGTAGCGGACCGAGGACAGGCAGAAGGCGCGCGCGAAGCCGTCGAGCCGCGCGCGCCGCCGCTCCACGAACGAAAACCCCGGCCGCCACATGAGCGAGCCGTATCCGAAGACCCAGAAGCCCTGGTGGATATGCGACATGACGCCTGGCCGTTTCCGTTCGCCCCGATCTCGCCCGCTTGCCGAGCATCCTCTATAACGAAGCCCGACGCTCCGTTCACCCCCCGGCGGAAAGGGGAAAGACTGTCTTGCGCTATTTCCTGCTGATCGGCGCCGTCGCTGCGGCCATCGCCGGCTACACGGTCTATTGGAATACGCTCGCCAACCGCGCGGGCGAACGGCTGGCCGCTGCCCGCGGCACGCATGGCGCGGTCGCGCTCGATTACGGCGCGGTCGAGGTGGAAGGCTTCCCCTACCGCCTTGCCATCGGCATCGAGAACGCGGCGGCGGGCGCTGCGGACGGGCACCTCTGGTCGTGGCAGGTCCCGGCGCTGACCGTCTATCTCCAGCCCTGGAACCTGTACCATGCCATTGCCGAGGCCGACGGCGACCAGGCCTTCGAGTGGCGGGGTGGCCCCATTCCCTTCGCACTGACCGCCGCGCCTGAAACGGCGCTGGCAAGCGCACGGCGCGACGGCGCGCACCTCGGCCGCGTGATCGTGGACTACCGAGACGTCGCGCTCGCCGCACCCGAGGGGCCGGTCGCGCAGGTAGGGCGTGCGCTGGCCGAAGCCTATCCGGCCGAGCCGGGGGCGGAGCGTCCGGGCCTGCGCGCCGGGGCAAGCCTCGAAGCCATCGAGGTCCACGCGGGGAACATCGCGCGGCTGGGGCTCGGCACGCACATCGGGCGGGCGTCGGCCTTCCTGCGCTTCGAGGGCCTGTCGCACCCGGAAGACCTGGCAAGCCTTGGCGCGCGCATCCGGGCGGGCCGTCCGATCAGTGCCGAGGTGCTAGACCTCGCCTTCGACTGGGGGCCGCTGTCCGTCGCCGGGACGGGCCGGCTGATGCTCGATGCCGAGCGGCGTCCGGCCGGGACGCTCGCCCTGCGCATCGCGGGTCACGAGGAGACGCTGGACCGGCTGGTTGCCGCGGGCGCTCTGCGGGCCGAAACCGCCGCCAACCTGCGCACGGCGCTTGGTCTGCTCGGCGCGATCGGCGCGGATGCAGAGGGCCGTGTCCCGGTCAGCATCCACATGTCCGGCGGCGTCGCCTTTCTGGGGCCGATGCGGATCGCGACCCTGCCGCCGCTATTCTGAGGCCTTTCCCTTGCGCGCGGCACCGCCACGGGCGTTCGGAACGTGCGTGTCGGCCCCCGGATGGCGGCCGAAGTCGGCGAGCGGCGTCTCCTGCCCGGCCTCGATGATCTCGCGGCGCACCTGGCGCGTGTAGGAAAAGAGGTCGTAGAGCGCCTGGCCGTCCCGGTAGCGGATCGCCCGCTGCAGCGAGATCAGGTCCTCGGTGAAGCGGCCCAGCATCTCCAGCACCGCTTCGCGGTTGTTCAGGAACACGTCGCGCCACATGGTCGGATCGGATGCCGCGAGCCGCGTGAAGTCGCGGAAACCGCCCGCGGAGAACTTGATGACCTCCGACTCCGTCACCGTCTCCAGGTGCGCTGCCGTGCCGACGATGTTGTAGGCGATCAGGTGCGGCAAATGGCTGGTGATGGCGAGCACCATGTCGTGGCGCTCCGGGTCCATCACCTCGACCTTCGCGCCGCACGCCGTCCAGAACGCCGTCAGCCGGGCCAGCGCATCGGGATCCGCGACCGCCGTCGGCGTCAGGATGGTCCAGCGCCCGTCGAACAGGTGCGCGAAGCCCGCCTCCGGTCCCGACTGCTCCGTACCGGCGATGGGATGGCCGGGCACGAAATGCACGCCTTTTGGTATATGCGGGCCGATGTCGCGGATCACCGACATCTTGACCGAGCCCACGTCGGTCACGATGGCGCCCGGCGCCAGCGCCGGCGCAATCTCGGCGGCGAGCGCGCCATAGGTGCCCACGGGCGTGCACAGGATCACGAGATCGGCGCCAGCGACCGCCTCCGCCGCCGTCTTGCAGCCCCGGTCGATGAAACCGAGGCGCAGGGCAGCCTCGCGGGTCTCCGCCGTGCGCGCCGCACCGACGATTTCGCCCGCGATGCTGCCGCGGCGCATGGCGTGGCCGAGCGAGGAGCCGATCAACCCGAGGCCGATCAGCGCGACGCGGCCGAACATGGGGCCGGCCTCAGCCACCCCAGCCCTCCACGAAGCGCGCAACCGCGTCGAGACAGGCCGCGGTCTCCTCCTCGGTGCCGATGGAGATGCGCAGCGCGCCGGGCAGGCCGTAGCCCTCCATGCGCCGCACGATGACGCCCTCGCGCTGCAGGAACGCGTCGGCGTCCTGCGCCGTGCGGCCTGCCGTCACCGGAAAATGGACGAGGAGGAAGTTCCCCTCCGACGGCGTGACCGTCAGGCCGAGCGCCGCGAGGCGTTCCGCCGCAAGGCCCCGCAGGCGGATCGTCTCGGTCGCGACCTTGTCCGCCCAGCCCGTGTCGGCGAGCGCGGCAACGGCGGCCGCCTGCGCTGGAAGGTTGACGTTGAACGGCCCGCGCACGCGATTCAGGACGTCGGCCACCCCCTCCGGGCAATAGGCCCAGCCGACCCGCAGGCCGGCGAGCCCATAGAGCTTGGAGAAGGTGCGCGTCATGACGACGTTTTCAGAGGTCGCCACCATCTCGATCCCGGCTTCGTAATCGTTCCGCCGCACGAACTCCGCATAGGCCGCATCGAGCACGAGCAGGATGTCCGGCCTGAGACCGGCATGCAGGCGGCGCACCTCGGCCGCCGGCAGGTAGGTGCCGGTCGGATTGTTCGGGTTGGCAAGGAAGACGATCCGCGTGCGGTCCGTCACTTTCGCCAGAAGGGCGTCGACGTCCGCGTGCAGGTCGGTTTCCGGCGCGGTCACCGGCACGCCGCCCGCCGCCAGCGTCGAGATGCGGTACATCAGGAACCCGTGCGCGCTGTAGAGCGCCTCGTCACCTGGCGCCAGATAGGCCTGGCAGAGCAGCGAGATGATCTCGTCCGAGCCGGCGCCGCAGACGATCCGCGAGGCGTCGAGGCCGAAGCGCCGTGCAATTGCCGCGCGCAGGTCTGCCGCGCCGCCGTCCGGATAGCGGTAGAGCTTCTTCGAGGCCGCCTCGAAAGCCTCGACCGCCTTCGGGCTTGGCCCCCAGGCGCATTCGTTGGAGGAGAGCTTTACCGTGCGCGCGGCCCCCGCCGCGCCGCTTGCGCCGCCCACATAGGCGCTGATCTCCATCACGCCGGGCCGGGCTGCGGGGGCGCGCCCCGCGCCGGCCGAACCGCCATCCGTCATCGCTTGTCGTCCCCTAGAGCTGCGCCCGTCGCGGCCGCCGCCTCGTTCTCCACCGGCTCGATCCCGCGCGCGAAGGCCCCGACCACCCGAATGTCGCGGATCAGCCCGCGCGGCCGCGGCTTCAGAACGCCAAACCGCGGGTCCTGCCCGCTGGCGAAGAAGCCGTCCAGCTCGACCAGATGGATGCGCTCGTCGCTGCCCGGTTCCTCCGCCAGTTCCAGCGTGCGGGCGGCGAACCCCGCCCCCTCGAAGGTCGCGACGACGCGCGCGCGCGTCACGTCGCCCGCCGTCGCCACGGCCACGAGCGTCAGGTCGTCGCCGCTCGGCTCCAGTGGCGCGATGGCAACCGTGTAGGCGGACGGATGATCGCGCGTAACGTCGGTGCCGCGCACCAGCGGCAGGCGGACGAGCACGCGCGGCTGATCCGGCCCTTCCCCCAGATGCACCCACCAGGGGGGACCGGCGTCGTCGCCGCTCACCGGGACGATCGCGATCATGCCGCCGCCCTGGCCGACCAGCTGAACCGCGGCCAGCGCGGACGTGGCGAGCGACATCGGCGTCGCCGCGCCATAGTAGAACCGCGCGAGATCCCAATAGGCCATCGGCTCGCTGCCGCCCGCAACGGCGACGGAGAACGGACCCTGAAGGCGGGTGAAGGCCGCCATCATCTCCCGCCAGATGCGCGCCACCACGTCGAAAGGCAGCACGCCTGCATGCCGCGCCAGCAGGCGGCGCAGCACCTGCGCTTCCCGCGCCGGGCGCAGGGCCACGCGGGCCGGCGCAGCCCCGCCCGAAGTTTTCGCGCGAGCAATCTCGGACACAAGCTCCACCCGCTCCATCAGCAGGGAATGAAGCGCGTCGTCGATCCGGTCGATTTCGTGCCGCGCACGCTCCAGCGCCGCAGATGTTTCCGCCATCTCGATTGCCTGATGATCTGTTGGCCGAACAGGCGGGCATCATTACGCCCTGGGGCCTCTTAAATCAAAGAAAACGTTGACACCCGGGCAACCGGCTTCCTAGCTACCGGCGGTGCGCGGGCAGGGGCCGCGCGGCGGGAACGAGGGCTCGATGGAACGGTCGTCCGACAAGGTCACCTTTTCCGTGGAAACGCCGTTGAAGCTGTCGTCGGGAATTGACCTGGCGCCGGTGACGATGGCGTACGAGACCTATGGCACGCTCAACGCGGAGCGCACGAACGCGGTGCTGGTCTGCCATGCGCTGACCGGGGACCAATATGCCGCGAGCCGGCATCCGATCACCGGCAAGCCCGGCTGGTGGGAGACGATCATCGGCCCGGGCAAGCCGCTCGACACCGACCGCTATTTCATCATCTGCCCGAACGTGATCGGCGGCTGCATGGGCACGACCGGCCCGCGCGAGACCGATCCCGCGACCGGCAAGCCGTGGGGCATCCGCTTTCCGGTCATCACCATCGCCGACATGGTGCGCGGCCAGGCCATGCTGCTCGACCACCTCGGCATCCCCGATCTCTTCTGCGCGATCGGCGGCTCCATGGGCGGCATGCAGGTGCTGCAATGGGCGTCGGATTACGGGGACCGGGTGTTCGCTGCCGCTCCCATCGCGACCGCCGCCCGGCACTCGGCCCAGAACATCGCCTTCCACGAGGTCGGGCGCCAGGCGATCATGGCGGACCCGGACTGGCACGGGGGCGAGTATCTCGCACACGGGACCTCGCCGCAGAAGGGCCTCGCGGTCGCGCGCATGACCGCGCACATCACCTACCTGTCCGAGGTGGCGCTGCACCGGAAGTTCGGCCGCAACCTGCAGGACCGGGAGGCGCTGTCGTTCGGCTTCGACGCGGACTTCCAGGTGGAAAGCTACCTGCGCCACCAGGGCATCACCTTCGTCGACCGGTTCGACGCCAACTCCTATCTCTACATCACGCGGGCAATGGATTATTTCGACCTCGCGGCGGATCACGGCGGCGTGCTGGCCGACGCCTTCAAGGGGACCGAGACGCGCTTCTGCGTGATCTCCTTCACCTCCGACTGGCTGTTCCCGACGGTCGAGAGCCGGCGCATCGTGCAGGCACTGAACGCGGTCGCCGCCGACGTCAGCTTCGTGGAGATCGAGACCGACCGCGGGCACGACGCCTTCCTGCTCGACGAGCCGGAGATGTTCCGGACCCTGCGCGGTTTCCTTCAGTCGGCGGCGGAGGCGCGGGGCCTGTGAGCGGGATCGTCCATCGCAGCGAGCGGCACGACTTCCGCATCATCTCCGGCATGGTGAGCGCGGGCGCGCGCGTGCTCGACATCGGCTGCGGCGACGGGCTGCTGCTCGACCTGCTGCGCCGGGAGAAGCAGGTGCGCGGGCGCGGCATCGAGATCGACCAGGACGAGGTGGGGTCAGCCGTGGCGCGGGGGCTGTCGGTCATCCAGGGCGACGCCGAGGTCTATATCGCCGACTATCCCGACGGCGCCTTCGACTACGTCATCCTAAGCCAGGCGCTGCAGGCCATGACCGATCCGCGGCGCATGCTGGAGGAGATGCTGCGCGTGGGCACCCGCGCCATCGTCTCCTTCCCCAATTTCGGTTACTGGAAGGTGCGGCTGCATCTGCTCTTCAAGGGCACGATGCCGATGACCGAGGCGCTGGACGAGCCTTGGTACGCGACCGACAACATCCACCTCTGCACCATCCGTGACTTCGTGGGCCTGTGCGACGAGATGGGCGTGCGGATCGAAACCGCCTACACGCTGAACACGCGCGGCCGTCCTCGGCTGACGCGCTCACCGCGGGGCCATGTGAACCTCACGGGCGAACAGGCCATCTTCCTCCTCACCCGCCGCTGAACGGGGCGTGGGCATGGGCTGCGGCGCGGCGAGCCCGGGAATCGCGATCACCGGGCGGCGCGCGGTCGCCGGCGTGCCGCGCGGCCGGCGGGCATAGACCTGCTTGGTCACGCGGACGACATGCAGCCCCCCGAACGCGGGCCAGAGGCGCTGGCCCGCGCCTTCCCACGCCGCCGCAGACCGCAGCACCATGCGCAACCGCGTAGGCGGCACGTACAGGATCGTGTCCCACGCCTCGACCGCAAGCTGGGCATCGCGCAACAGCCGGTCGAGCTGCCCGCGGCTGAACGGGCGGCCATAGCCGAAGGGCGTCGTCTCCGCCCGCGCCCAGAGCCCCCGGCGGTTCGGCACGATGATGATGGCCTCGCCGCCCGCGGTCAGCACGCGCCAAACCTCCGACAGCAGCGCGGGCGCCTGGTCCGCCGTCTCGACCGCGTGCAGAAGCAGCACCCGCTCGACGCTCGCATCGTGCAGGGGAAGCCGCGTCTCCTCCACCAGCGCCGTGCAGTTGCGCCCCTCGGGCGGCCAGTGGAAGACGCCCTGCGCCGCCGGCATCAGCGCCATCACCCGCACCGCTTCGTCTCGGAAGGGACGCAGCAGCGGGGTCGCAAACCCGAGGCCCAGCACCGACTCGCCCTTCACGCGCGGCCACATCCCGCGCACCTTGCGCCGAAGTTGCGCACGGGCGATCAGGCCAAGCGGCGTCCGGTAGAACGCCATGAGGTCGATGACGTCGAGATGCATGGTCCGACCGAGTGTACCCGCGCACGCGGGATTTGAAACGCTCCCGCCCGATCTCTAGGTTGGCAGGAAAAGCTGAACAGACTGCCGCCCGATCCCGTCCGGGCCAAGCGGAGACGAGATGACCATGACCGCCAACGGCGAAAAGACAACGGGACTCCAGGTCGAACTGATCCCGGCCCTCAGTGACAATTACATCTTCCTGCTGCACGAGCCGACCTCGGGCGTGACCGCCGTCGTCGACCCTGCGGACGCTGGCGCGGTGGAGAAGCGGCTGAAGGAGCGCGGCCTCGCCCTCACGCATATCCTCAATACCCACCATCACCCCGATCACGTGGGCGGCAACCGGGCGCTCAAGGCGCGCCATGGCTGCACGATCGTCGGCCCGCGCGCCGACCGCGAGCGCATCCCGGGCATCGATGTCGAGGTCGGCGACGGGGACACGGTGGCGCTGGGCCATGCCGAGGCGACCGTCTTCGACGTGCCGGGCCACACGCGCGGACACATCGCCTACTGGTTCCGCGAGGCGAAGGCCGCCTTCGTCGGCGACACGCTGTTCGCCATGGGCTGCGGACGCCTGTTCGAGGGCACGCCCGCGCAGATGTGGGCCTCGCTGCAAAAGCTGATGGCGATGCCCGACGACACGGCGATCTATTGCGCGCACGAATACACGCTCTCGAACGCGAAGTTCGCGCTCTCGGTCGAACCGGACAATGCAATCCTCAGGAGCCGGGCGGCGGAGGTGGAGGCCGCGCGGGCCCGCGGCGTGCCGACGGTGCCCACGACGATGGGGCTGGAGAAGGCGACCAACCCCTTCCTGCGGCCAGCCAGCCCGGACCTGCAGAAGACGCTGGGGCTGCCAGGCGCGGACCTCGTCGCCGTGTTCGCCGAGACCCGCGCGCGCAAGGACGCCTTCTGAGATGCGGGACCTGACCGCGCGGGAGGTGGTCGCGCTGCTCGGCCTTGAGCCGCACCCGGAGGGCGGGCACTACCGCGAGACGTGGCGCGCCACGGCGGCCGGGGGAGCGCGCGCCGCGGGGACGGCGATCTATTACCTGCTGGAAGCGGGCGAGGTCAGCCGCTGGCACCGGGTGGACGCCGCCGAGGTCTGGCACTGGTACGCGGGCGCGCCGCTCGTCCTCACGATCTCGGAAAACGGCCAGGACGCGGCGGCACATCATCTGGGGCCGGGCCTCGCCACGGGGCAACGTCCGCAGATCGTGGTTCCGCCGCACGCCTGGCAGACGGCGGAGAGCCTGGGGCGCTGGACGCTCGTCGGATGCACGGTTTCGCCGGGGTTCGAGTTTTCGGGCTTCGAGATGGCGCCCGAGGACTGGTTTCCGCGCCCGCGTCAGCCGGGCGGCTGAGCACGGCCCGCGATCAGGTCCTTCGCCGCGAGCGCCGCGCCGCCGCTGATCAGCAGCGCAGCCCCTGCGACAGGCCACGTCGCCCCGGCATATCCGGCGAGGATCAGCACCAGCGTCGAGAGCAGCGGCGCGGCATAGGCGCTCGCCCCCAGCACCTGTATGTCGCCGTGCTTGCAGCCGAAATCCCACGCATAGAAGGCAAGGCCCACCGGCGCCAGGCCGAGCGCGAGGACCGCGAGCCATTCGCCGGTGCCGTCCGGCCAGACCGTCTCCTCGACCAGAAGATGCGCGGCCGCCGCCAGAACGGACGTCGCAAGGCAGAAACCCGTGACCGTGTCCGTCGGCACTGCCGAGAACCGGCGCGACAGCAGCGAATAGGCGGTCCATGTCCCCGCGCAGCCCAGCGCAGCGAGGTAACCCGTCGCATACGCAGGATCGAGCGACAGGCTTTGCCCCTTCGTCACGATCAGCGCCGCCCCGCCGAGCCCCAGGAGTGCACCCGCCACGTGATGGACGCGCAGCCGCTCCCCCGGCAGCAGGGCCGAGCAGACGACGATCAGCAGCGGCCAGAGATAGGCGATCAACCCCGCCTCCACCGGTGGGGCGTTCCTCAGCGCAGTGAAATAGAGCGCGTGATAGCCGAAGAGCCCGCCGATCCCGAGCGCCCAGACGACGGGCGGCTGGCGCAGCGCCGCCCGCGCCTCGGCGCGCGTGGCCATGCGGGCAAGGCCGATCGTGCCTCCGACGAGGAAGGTCATCGCGGCAAGCTGGAAGGGCGGAACCTGCCCGCTCGCCGCGGTGAACAGCGCGAGTAGCGCCCACATGAGGACGGCGGTGAAGCCCACCGCCGTCGCGCGTCCCTTGCTCATGATGCTCTCCGCCGCCGGTTTCCGGCGCAGAGGTTTAATACGCGTCGTCGCCCTTGTGCAGCGCCCTCAGGCGTTGGCGATGTACTGGCCGCCATTCACGGTCATCACGGCACCCGTGACGAAGGCCGCATCCTCGGAGGCGAGATAGGCCACCATGGACGCGATTTCCTCCGCCTTGCCGAGACGGCCGGCCGGGATCGTCGCTATGATGCCCTCGAGCACCTTTTCCGGAACCGCCGCCACCATGTCGGTGTCGATGTAGCCCGGGCAGATACAGTTGACCGTGATGCCCTTGCGCGCGTTCTCCAGCGCAAGCGCCTTGGTGAAGCCGATGACGCCCGCCTTCGCCGCGGAATAGTTCACCTGCCCGATCTGGCCCTTCTGCCCGTTGATCGAGGAGATGTTGACGATGCGCCCGAAGCCGCGCGCGCGCATGCCGTCGATCACCGGGCGCGTCACGAAGAACATGGAATCGAGGTTCGTGCGGATCACCGCCGACCATTGCGCGGCGTCCATCTTGTGGAACCAGCCGTCGCGCGTGATCCCGGCGTTGTTGACGAGCACGTCGACCGGGCCCAGCGCCTCCTCCACCGCCTTGATGCCGGCGGCGCAGGCGTCGTGGTCGCCCACGTCGAACTTGAAGACCTCGATCCCGGTCTCCGCCTTGAACGCGGCCGCCTTCTCGTCGTTGCCGGCGTAGTTCGCCGCCACCTGGAAGCCCGCTGCCTTCAGCCCGCGCGAGATCGCCGCGCCGATGCCCCGCGTGCCGCCCGTCACCAATGCCGTCCGTGCCATGCCTCGACCCCTTTGCCGTGTTTGCGTGCCGATCCCTGAACCGTTTACCGGGGCCGGTTGGTCCGGCCTTCATTCCGATCTTCGTGCGAACGGGCCGCGGACGGGCACCCGGGCGCCGTCCGCGTGACCCTCATTCCAACTGCGTCAGCCGCGCTCCACCGTCAGCGCGACCCCCATGCCGCCGCCGATGCACAGCGTGGCGAGGCCCTTCTTCGCGTCGCGGCGCGCCATCTCGTGCAGCAGCGTGACCAGCACGCGGCAGCCGGAGGCGCCGATCGGGTGGCCGATGGCGATGGCGCCGCCGTTGACGTTCACCTTCTCCGGATCCCAGCCCATGTCCTTGTTGACCGCGCAGGCCTGGGCGGCGAAGGCCTCGTTCGCCTCGACCAGGTCGAGGTCGTCGACCGACCAGCCGGCCTTTTCCAGCGCCTTGCGCGACGCCGGGATCGGGCCGGTGCCCATGATCGCCGGGTCGACGCCGGCGGTTGCCCACGACGCGATGCGCGCAAGCGGCGTGAGCCCGCGCCGCGCCGCCTCGTCGGCGCGCATCAGCAGAACCGCAGCGGCCCCGTCGTTGATGCCCGAGGCGTTGGCCGCCGTCACCGTTCCGTCCTTCTCGAACGCCGGGCGCAGCTTGGTCATTGCGTCGAGCGTCGCCCCGTGGCGGATGTATTCGTCGGCGTCCACGACCGTGTCGCCCTTGCGGCCCTTGACCGTCACCGGCGCGATCTCGTCCTGGAACCTGCCTGCCTTCTGAGCGGCTTCGGCCTTGTTCTGCGAGGCGACCGCGAACGTGTCCTGCTGTTCGCGCGTGATCTGCCACTGGCGGGCGACATTCTCCGCGGTCGAGCCCATGTGGTAGCCGTTGAAGGCGTCCCACAGGCCGTCCTTGATCATGGTGTCGACCAGTTTCAGGTCGCCCATCTTCTGACCGGCACGCAGATAGGCGCAGTGCGTCGACAGCGACATGCTCTCCTGGCCGCCCGCGATCACCACATTTGCGTCGCCGCAGGCGATCTGCTGCATGCCGATGGCAACCGCGCGGAGGCCGGAGCCGCACACCTGGTTGATGCCCCATGCCGCCGCCTCCTTCGGCACGCCAGCATTGATCGCGGCCTGGCGTGCCGGGTTCTGGCCCTGGCCCGCGGTCAGCACCTGCCCGAGGATGACCTCGTTCACCTCTTCCGCGGCAACGCCGGCACGCTCCAGCACCGCGCCGATGGCGACGGTGCCGAGGTCGTGGGCAGGCACCGACGCGAACGCGCCGTTGAAGCTGCCGACCGGCGTGCGCGCGGCGCTGACGATGACGATGTCGGACATGGCGTTTCCTCCCTCAGGTGCGGATTGCGCGCCCACCGGGATGGGCCGCGGATGGTTTGTGTGTGTCGGGCGGACTCTAACACGCGCGCAGGTTTGCCGTCGCTGCCCCTCTGCCGCTCACTTAGACGCCGAACCGTGACATGTGCAATGCAGCATTCTACGTAGTCGCCGAAAGTCGCAGGGCCGCGAGGACCGCTCAGCCGCTGCCCAGGTACCGCGCGAGATGGGCCGCGACCCGGCCGTGTACATCCGTCGCCGCGCGACGGCCCGCCACCAGCCCGACGTGACCCGTTTCGACGGTGAACGTCACCGCCCCGGGAATGGTTGCAGCGAGCCCCGCGGCCGCCGCGGGCGGCACGATCACGTCCCGCCCGGCGAGGGCGATCAGCGTGGGCGCGCCGATCTCCGACGGCTCCACGGTGCGGCTCCCGACGCGCCAGCGTCCGCGCGCCGCCATGTCGCGCCCGAAGAAGCCTGCGAGGACATCCGCCGCGGCCGGCATGGCAAGCGGCACCGGCGTACCCGCCCATACCTCCAGCCGGGCAACGCGGCGCGCCTGGGCGTCGCCCGGTGCAGCCTCGGCCAGCAGGCGGTAGCGGTCGAGCGCGCGCGTCGGCTGGAACGCCGCCATCAGCCACGCCACAACCTCCCCCGGCAGCAATCCCGGCGGCACGGGCCGCCCCTCCGGCCACATGGCGCAGGCGACATCCGCCAAGGCCGCCAGCCAGTCCGGCCGGTCCGCCGTCGCGGTCCACAAGGGCGCGAGCAGGGCAAGCGCATCCGGCCTGCCCCTGGGGTGCGCTGCGGCAGCGGCCGCCAGCGTACCCCCGAGGCAATAGCCGAGCAGCCCTGCGCGCCCGCCTCCGAGATCCCGCGCCCTTGCGAGTGCGGGCAGGATGCAGGTCTCCACGTGCGCCGCGAGGTCGAGCCCAGCCTCGCCGATACCGGGCCGCCCCCAGTCGAGCAGGAGCGGACGCAGGCCCGCAGCCCGGATCGCCTCGATCAGGCTGTCGCCGGGTGCGAGATCCAGGATGCGGGCGCTGTTTATGAGCGACGGCACGATCAGGACCGGCACGCCCTCGCCGCCATGATCGAGGAGACGCGCAGGTCCCCGCTGCCAGAGCACGGGACGGGGTGGCGTTGGAGGCAGGCTGCCAAGCTCGGCAAGCCGGGACATGCCCGCGACATGGGTCAGCGTCCGCGATGCAGCCTCGCCGATGACGGCCGCCCGGAACGCATCGTGCCCCACGCCGCCGATATCGGCGGCAAGGCGGCGCGCGTCCTCGTCGAGACCTTCCTGCCAGGGAAAGCCCGGCCCCGCCGCCATGGGCGCCGCCATGGCCGCAAGCATCGGCCAGACCCCCGCCAGCATTGCTGCCGCCGGGAGAAGCTGGGCCGGCACTTCGGGCGCGTCAGTCATCGCGCGCCTCGTCTGCCCCTCGTGTCCGCCGGGCGGCGATGCGCTCGACATTCTCCGCAAAGAGATCGTGGTACCGGCGGGCAACCTCCTGGGGGTCGGGGACGGCGCCGCTGCCGCGCGCGGTGCGCGCGGTGCTCTCGGCGTCGCCGTCGGGCGGAGTGCGGCGTTGGGGCATGGGGTCCGTTCGCTGGCGCAGCAGGATGTCTCTGCCGCGGAAGACTAGACGTTCGGGCCGCGCGCTTCATCCCCGTATTTCCCCCGTGCCCGGCGTACAGCGATGCTGCGCTTGCGAGAGCCGCCGCAATGCGCATAAGCTTCCCGCAACGCGGTCTGCGGCAACGCAACAAGAAGGACCATGCCCGTCGGGGCATCGGCATCCGTATCGAGGGTGGAATTCGGTTGTGAGCGCACAGAAGACGAAAGACGGCGAGCCGGTCATCATCAAGAAGTATGCGAACCGGCGCCTCTACAACACCGCCACGTCGAGCTACGTGACACTGGATCATCTTTGCCAGATGGTGAAGGACGGTGTCGATTTCGTCGTCTATGACGCGAAGACGTCGGAAGACATCACCCGCTCGGTGCTGACCCAGATCATCTTCGAGGAAGAGGCGAAGGGGGAGAACCTTCTGCCCATCCGCTTCCTGCGCCAGCTCATCCAGTTCTACGGCGACAATCTGCAGGCCGTCGTACCCGGCTACCTCGAGGCCAGCATCGACACCTTCGCCCGCCACCAGGAGCAGATGCGCCAGCAGCTCAGCAGCGCATTCGGCGGCGCGGGATTGCCCTTCAAGCAGATGGAAGAGATGACGCGGCAGAACATGGCGATGGTGGAGCGCGCCATGGCGATGTTCTCACCCTTTGCTGCCAAGGGACAGACACAGGCGCCGAAGGCGGACGAACCGGCCGGGGAGGCGGAGCCGCCCCGCTCGGACGACCTGCGGGAACTGCGCGCCCAGATCGCCGAGATGCAGGAGCAGCTGAAGTCGCTGGCGAAGAAGCCGGACTGACGGTGCTGGCCGCAGCCGTGGTCAGCGCGCCACGTTGCGCGGCGTGCTGATCAGCGTTTCCGGCGTGGCCGGGCGTCCGAGTTCGGGCTTGCCGTATAGGAAGCCCTGCAGATAGTCGACGCCCATGCCGGCCAGGACCTGCGCTTCTTCCGGCTCGCCCACCATCTCGCCCACGACCTTCACGTTGAAGTTCCGTGCAAGGTCCATCAGCGCGCGCACGAAGACGCGGTTGTCGGGCTGCTGGTGGATGCCGCGGATGAAGGTGCCGTCGATCTTCACGAGGTCGACCGGAACGGCCTTGAGGTTGCGGAACGAGGTGTAGCCCGCCCCGAAATCGTCGATCGCCACGCCACAGCCCAGTTCGCGCAGCGCTGCGACGAACCGCACGGAATCCTCGATGTCGTGGATCGCGATCGTCTCGGTGATCTCCACCGTCAGCCGGGGCGCGACCTCGCGGTGCGCACGCACGAGGTCGATGAAGCGGCGCAGCCAGTTCACGTCCATAGCGGTCATGCCGGATACGTTGATCGTCGTGGTCAGCGTCGGCAGTTCATGCAAGGTCTCGATGGCCAGTTCCGCCACCCGGCGATCGATCAGCCGGACGAGCCCCAGTTTCTCCGCCACCGGAATGAACTCCGCCGCCGGGATCGGCGTGCCGTCGGACTTCATCAGGCGCGCGAGGCACTCGTAGAAACGCCGCTCGCCGGTCCGGGCATCCACGATGGGCTGGAAGGCAAGCTGCATCCGGCCTTCCTTGAGCGCCGAAAGGATCTGGTTCGCGACGGAGATGTTGCGCTTGCGGCCCGACTGGACCTGGAAGTTCGCCTGGTAGGGAACGAAGGTGTCGCGGCCCGCGTGCTTGGCCTGGTCGAGGGCTTCCTCGGCGAAGGAGATGGCGTCGTGCGTCGTCCGCGCGAAGCCGGGCAGGGACACGCCGCCGATCGAGACGGTGGCGGAAACCGGGCCGGCGCGCGTCTCGAACACCTCGTCGCGGATCACCGCCAGCAGGCGTTCGGCCGCCCGCGGCATGTCGGCTTCGCCGCAGTCCGGCAGGATCACGCCGAACTTCGCGCTGCCGACGCGCCCGAGGATGTCGCCGGCGCGCAGCACGCCTTCGAGGCGGCGGCAGATGGCGACGATCATCTCGTCGGCCACGTCGAACCCATAGGCCTCGTTGACGCGCGTCAGATTGTCGATGGCAATGATGAAGAAGGCGCACGGCGCCTTGAACCGCAGCGCGTAGGCCAGCACGTGCGCCAGCCGTTCGCGCAGCCGCGTACGGTTCAGAAGGCCCGTCAGATCGTCGTTGGACGCGAGATAGTCGAGCCGCGCCTCGCGCCGCTTGCGGTCGCTGACGTTGCGCAGGACGCCGCGCAGCGACCCCTTCTCGCCGGGTCCGGCCGTCCAGATCAGCCGCTCCTCCAGCCACAGCGGCTGGCGGGAGGTGGATTGGAACCGGTATTCGAGTTCGAGCGACGCACCGCTCGCCTGCATCTCGGCGATCTGTGCCGGGCGGGCCAGACGGGCCGCATCCTCGACACGCCCAAGGAAGCCTTCGCCCGTTGCGATCAGGTCCGCGTCGTCCAGCGCCAGCAACTCCCGCACGCCAGGCGTCCAGGCGATTTCGTCCGTATCGAGGTTCCAGCAATAGGCCGCCTCACCCAGGCGCGGCATGGTGGCGGCGAGCCATTCGCCCCCGGCCTGCGCGGGATCAGCCGATGCAACCGGGCTTTCTGCCTTGTCCGACACGCGCCTTGGACCCCTTCTCTCCGTACCGGGACCGGAAGGCGCGCGCCGCAGACGCGCACCCTGTCCGGGCTCCACTCATACGCGGGGACCGCTAAAGGGACGGTTAATGCGTGTTTGCCATTCAGCAGGACGCGGCGACGGGCCCTACCAACCGAGCGCGGCACCGTCCTTGCGCGGGTCGGAACCGCCGATCAGCGCGCCGCGGGCATGGTCGATCCAGATCGCCTGGCCGCCTCCCCACGGATTGTCGGGGCGTCCGATGGGATGGCCCTTCGCCGCCAGCTGGTCGGCCACGTGATCGTCGATGCCGCGTTCCAGTTCCAGCCGGCCTGCGACATGGAAGCTGCGGGCGTGGTCGATCGCCTCCTGCACGTCCATGCCGTAATCGACGATGTTGGTGGCGACGTGGACGTGGCCCACGGGCTGATAGGCCCCGCCCATGACGCCGTAGCACATGACCGCGCGGCCATCCTGCATCAGCATGGCGGGAATGATGGTGTGCAACGGCCGTTTGCCGCCCTGCAGCACGTTGGGGTGCCCTTCCTCAAGCCGGAAACCCGCGCCGCGGTTCTGGAAGTTCACGCCCGTTCCCGGATCGGCGAAGCCCGACCCGAACTGGAAATAGATCGAGTTGATGAAGGACACGGCGTTCAGGTCGCGGTCGACCACCGAGACATAGACCGTGTCGCGGTAGATCGGCCCGGTAAAGGGCGCGATACCGGTCATCGCCCGCTCCATGTCGATGCGGGCGCGCATCTCGTCGGCCAGCCGGTCGCTCAGCAGGTGATCCATCGGCACCGCGGCGAAGTCCGGGTCGGCCACGTGGCCGTCGCGCACGTCGAAGGCGAGACGGGCGGCCTCCGCCTCCAGATGGATGCGGTCGGCGCCCGACGGGTCGAGCGCGGCGAGGTCGAAGCCCTCCAGCGTCTTCAGCATCATCAGCGCCGTCACGCCATGTCCGTTCGGCGGCAGTTCCGCAAGCTGGTAGCCACGGTAGGAGGTACGGACCGGCTCGACCCAGGTCGCCTCGGTCGCCGCGAAATCGTCGAGCGTGTGCACCCCGCCATGGGCACGCAGGAAGGCGACCATGCTTTGCGCCACCTCGCCCTCGTAGAAGCCTGCACGCCCCTTCTCCGCGATCGCGCGCAGCGTCCGGGCAAGCCGCGGGAAGCGCACGATGTCGCCGCACGCGGGCGCGGCGCCGCCCGGCAGCAGCACGTCCGCCCCGCCCGCCTGGCGCCTGAGCCGCGCCTCGCCCAGCTTCCAGTCGCGCGCCACGCGCGGCGAGACCGGGAAGCCCTCCTCGGCATGGGCGATCGCGGGTGCCAGCAGGTCACCGAGCGCCATCGTGCCGTGCGCCGCGATCAGCCGCTCCCAGGCGTCCACCGCGCCGGGGACGGTCACCGAGTGGATGGAGTCGATGGAGATGGTCTCCATCCCCTCTGCGCGCAGCGCCGCGGCGTCGGCTGCCCTGGGCGCGCGGCCCGACCCGTTGAGGCCGATCAGCCGGTTCCCGCCGCCGGGCGCGGCGAGCACGAAGCAGTCGCCGCCCACACCCGTCGACATGGGCTCGACCACGCACAGCACGGCGCTCGCCGCGACAGCCGCATCGTATGCATTTCCGCCGCGGCGCAGCACGTCGACGGCGGCCAGCGCCGCAAGGGGATGAGACGTCGCGCACATGCCGTTGCGCGCATGGACGGTTGATCGGCCCGGGAGATGAAGATCGCGCATGATGCGTGGCTGTCCTCGGCGGTGACGGGGGCGGATGACTGCATCCTGAAGTATCCGGCGCCCCCGGGCACGGCAAGGCGCTTTGCAGCCGGCGGGAACGGCCTGCAACTCTTGCAATAGTCGTTGCGATGGCGTCTCATTCCCCGCGTGTGTCCGGCAGGAGATTCTGTCCGGGACGTCAGCTCACATTTCGACCAGGGGGAACGCACCTCATGAGCAGCTACAGCATCGAGACGATCGAGGGTATCGGCCCGGCCTTCGGAGCCAAGCTGAAGACCGCGGGCATCACAACGACCGGAGCGCTGCTCAAGGCCGGTGCAGACCCGAAGGGCCGCAAGGCACTCGCGGAGAAGACCGGCATCGACGAGGCGAAGATCCGCGACTGGTGCAACATGGCCGACCTCATGCGCATCAAGGGCGTGGGCGAGGAGTATTCGGAACTGCTCGAGAAGGCCGGCGTCGACACGGTCAAGGAACTGCGCAACCGCAAGGCCGACAACCTGCACGCCAAGATGGCGGAGGTGAACGCGGCCAGGAAGCTCGTGCGCCAGCTTCCCTCCCTGAAGCAGGTCGAATCGTGGGTTGCCCAGGCGAAGGAACTGCCGCCGACCATGACCTACTGAGCGGACCTCTGGCGTCACTGACGCCCCCGTCATAATGTGAAAAGGCCGCCCCGGAAGAGGGCGGCCTTTTCTGCTCGGGGAGGGGCGGACTCATGACAGCAGGACGCATGACCGCAGGCGCGGTCATGTCGCTCGCGGTCCTTGGCGGGACGGTGGGCGCAAACATGGGCGCGTCTGCGGCGGACCTCGACCGCGGCGCGTATCTGGCGCAGATCATGGATTGCGGCGGCTGCCACACGCCGGGTGTGCTGGCAGGAACGCCGGACATGACGCGCGCGCTCGCCGGATCGGAAATCGGCTTCGAGATTCCGGGCCTCGGTATCTTCTACCCGCCGAACCTGACCCCGGACGCGGCCACCGGCCTCGGGTCCTGGACGGCGGAGCAGATGGTGACGGCGATCACGACGGGCGTGCGGCCCGACGGGCGCATCCTTGCCCCGATCATGCCCTATCACGCCTATTCCGCGCTGACGCCGGACGATGCGGCGGCTCTCGTCGCCTATCTGCGGACGCTCGCGCCGGTCAGCAACCAGGTCCCGTCTCCTGTCGGGCCGGAGGGGAAAGCGGTCGCGCCCTACCTCGGCCCGAAGACGCCGTGACGGCCTAGCGCCCGCGGAACAGGCCGCCCAGGATGCCGCGCACGATCTGCCGGCCGAGCTGGGTACCGATGCTTCGGGCGACCGATTTCATCATGGCCTCGCCGGTGCTCTGCCTCCGGGAGGAGGAGGTACGCGCCGTCGTGCGCTTCGGCGGCAGGTCGACGTCGTAGCGGCGGCGTTCGGCGGTACTGCGCTCCACCTCCTGCGCCCGGGCCTCCGTCTCCGCCACCTGCTTTGCCCGCGCCTCGAGCATTTCCGAGGCCGACACGCGGTCGATCGTGGTGTCGTAGCGCCCGGCGACGGGGGAATGGCCAATCGTTTCCGTCCGCTCCGCCGCGCTGACGGGGCCGAGGCGCGACGATGGCGGCCGGATCAGCGTGCGGTCGACGATGCCGGGGATACCCTTGGCCTCGAGCGTGGAGACGAGCGCCTCGCCCACGCCCAGTTCGGTGATGACATCCGCGACCTTGAAGGCCGGGTTCGGGCGGAACGTCTCGGCCGCCGCGCGCACCGCCTTCTGGTCGCGCGGGGTGAAGGCGCGCAGCGCGTGCTGCACCCGGTTGCCGAGCTGGCCCAGCACCGTGTCCGGCACGTCGATGGGATTCTGCGTCACGAAATAGACGCCTACCCCCTTCGACCGTATGAGGCGCACCACTTGCTCCACCTTGTCAACGAGCGCGGCGGGCGCATCGTCGAACAGCAGGTGCGCCTCGTCGAAGAAGAAGACGAGCTTCGGCTTGTCCGGGTCGCCCACCTCCGGCAGGTCCTCGAACAGTTCCGACAGGAGCCACAGCAGGAAGGTCGCGTAGAGGCGGGGGCTCTGCATCAGGCGGTCGGCGGCGAGGATCGAGACGACGCCGCGCCCGTCCTGCGTCGTGCGCATGAGATCGGCGAGTTCGAGCGCCGGCTCCCCGAAGAAGTGCGCCGCGCCCTGGTTCTCGAGCACCAGCAGGCGGCGCTGGATCGCGCCCACGCTCGCCGCCGAGACATTGCCATAGGTCGTGGTCAGGCTGGCCGCGTTCTCCGCCACGTGCTGCAGAAGCGCGCGCAGGTCCTTCAGGTCGAGCAGCAGGAGACCCTGCTCGTCGGCGACGCGGAAGGCGATGTTCAGCACGCCTTCCTGCGTGTCGTTGAGGTCGAGCAGGCGCGACAGCAGCAGCGGGCCCATCTCGCTGATCGTCGTGCGGATCGGGTGCCCCTGCTCCCCGAACAGGTCCCAGAAGACGACCGGGAAGGCGTCGAAGCCATAGTCGTCGAGGCCGATCGTCTTCGCCCGCTCGACAAGCTTGGGCGCCACCTTGTCCTCGGGCTTTCCGGCGCGCGACAGGCCGGCGAGGTCGCCCTTCACGTCCGCCATGAAGACCGGCACGCCCGCCGCCGAGAACCCTTCCGCCATGATCTGCAGGCTGACGGTCTTGCCGGTGCCCGTGGCGCCTGCGATCAGCCCGTGCCGGTTGGCGTATTTCAGCGCCAGCGCCTGAACCTTCTCGCCGCGCCCCAGATAGATCGTGCCGTCGCCCATGCCTTGCCGTTCCCTCCGCTCGCTCAACTCACTGGATAGCCGGAAACGGGCCGTGCATCCAGCGTCAGGCGGCGGGGTCGCGCGGCAGCATCCGGTTGAGGCCCATCGCCCCCTCGAGATGGCGGGCCGCGGTCAGGATCCCGGCCTCTCCCATGCGCGGGCCGACGATCTGCAGGCCCACGGGCAAGCCGTCCTTCGTCAGTCCCGCTGGCACCGAGGCGGCCGGGCAACTCGTCACCGAGATCGCGAAGGTGATCGCCAGCCAGTCCACATAATTGTCGAAGCGGTGTCCTTCGACCTCCTCCACGTAGCGCGTCTCGACCGCGAAGGGCGGCACGACGGCGGCAGGCGCGAGCAGCACGTCATAGGTCTCGAAGAAGCGCGCCATCTCGTGCCACACCCGGCCGCGGGCGAGTTCCGCCTGGCCGATCTCCTCCGCCGTGAGCTTCAGGCCGCGCTCGATGTTCCAGACGATATCGGGTTTCAGCATGTCGCGCCGGTCGCGGTAATGCTCCGCCATCTCGGCGGCGAACCACAGCGCGCGCAGCGTCTGGAACGCATCCTTCGCGCCGGTCAGATCGGGCGAGACCTCTTCCACGACCGCGCCCATCTCCTGGAACCGCCGGGCGGCGGCGGCGCAGATCTCGCGCACCTCCGACGATACGGGACCGAGGCCGAGGTCCGGGCTGAACGCCACGCGCTTCGGCGGCGCGCCGGTGCGCACGGCCTCCAGCACGGTGCGGCCCGGTGCGGGCAGGGACAGCGGATCGTCGGCGTGCGGATGGCTCATGGCGTCGAGCAGAAGCGCCACGTCCTCCACCGACCTGCCCATCGGCCCCTCGACGAACAGCGGGCTGAACGGCTGCGGCACGGGTGCGCGCGGCACCCGGCCCGGTGTCGTGCGCAGGCCGACGATGCCGTTGAAGCTCGCCGGCGTCCTGAGCGAACCGCCGAGGTCGGAGCCGGTCGCGCCCCACACCTCGCCCGCCGCCAGCGCCGCCGCCGACCCGCCAGAGGAACCGGCGACCGACATGGCGGTGTTCCATGGGTTGCGGGTGCGCCCGAACACCTCGTTGAAGGTGCTGGCGCCCGCCCCAAACTCTGGCGTGTTCGACTTGGCGACGACGATGCCGCCCTGGTCTTCGAGCGTGGAGACGAGCGCGTCGCTCTTTGCCGGAACGTGATCCCTGAAGATCGGCGAGCCCCAGGTGGTGCGCACGCCCGCGACCGGGTTCAGGTCCTTGACCGCGATCGGCAGGCCGCACAGCAGCCCCTCCCGCGCGGTCCCGGCCATGATGCGGCGGGCATGGTCGCGCGCCCGGTCGAGGCACAGGGTCGGCAGCGCGTTGATCGCGGGCTCCACCGCCGCGATGCGGGCCGCCACCGCCTCGACGAGGTCGAGGGGGCTCACTTCGCGCGCGATCAGCAGGTCGCGCACGGTGACGGCACTCAGCCGGATCAGATCGTCGCCCGCGTATCCCATGTTCCATCCTCCCTGCGATGGTCGAAGCGCCACCCGCCGCCCGCACCCGCGCCAAGATGCGCGGCAAGCCAGGCGAGCGCGGCGGCGGTCTCTTCCGCCCACCCCCAGGGAGGATTGACGGCCAGCAGGGCCGCAGATGCAAGCCCCGCCGCACGCGGGTCCGTGTCGCGCACCAGTTCTGCGATGGCGATCTCGCGCTGCGCGGCGTCGGCGGCCGCCGCCTCGAAGGCGCGCGCGGCGTCGCGGTCCTTGACCGGATACCAGACGAGAAAGACACCCGTCGGCCAGCGCCGCACCGCCTGCGCCAGGCGCCTCGAAAGCGTCTGGAACTCTCGCCGGTCCTCGAAGGGCGGGTCGATCAGCACCAGCCCCCGCCGCTCCGGCGGCGGCACGAGGCTGAGGAGCGCCGCCCAGCCGTCCTCGGCGCGCACCTCCACCCCGCGGCGCCCACGCATCAGGGCGGAGAGCGCCGCCGCCTCCCCCTCCTGCCGCTCCACGAAGACCGCGCGATCCTGCGGCCGCAGCCGGTCCGCCACGAGCAGTGGCGAGCCCGGATAGACCGTCAGCCCATCGGCGTTCAACGCTGCGACCGCATCGGCCAGACGGCGCACGGCTGCGGGCAGGTCCGCCCCCTCGCGCGCGGCGGCCATCACGCGCGCGATGCCGTCTTTCCATTCGGGGCTGCGCGCGGCTTCGGCGCTATCGAGTTCGTAGCGGCCGCGCCCGGCGTGGGTGTCGAGCACGCAGAGCGGCTTGTCCTTCGCGCCCATGCGGTCGAGCGCGGAGAGCAGTCCCGCATGCTTCAGCACATCGGCGAAATTGCCCGCGTGGAAGGCGTGGCGGTAATTCACTGCGCGGACCCGGAACGCCCGTCGCCGCCCGGCAGGCGCGACAGCGCCTCTGCAAGCTGCGCCCGGCCGGGCGCCCCCTCCTCCAGCGTGTCGAGCAGGCGGCCCCAATAGCCGCGGACGGCATCGAAGTCCTCGGCAGCCGCGGCACGGCGGCCGAGATGCCACAAGGCAGGCCGGCTTTCCGGATCGGCGTCGAGCGCGGAACGGAAGGCCGCCGCGGCCTCGTCCGTCACCTCGCCCTGGGCGACCGTCACGAGCGTCTCGCCATATTCGGCGAGCAGGTCGGGCGCGGGCCCCTGCTGCAGTGCGAGCGCGCGCCGGTAGGCTTCGACCGCGGCGTCCGGCTCTTGCAGCGCGAGGCGGGTCCGGGCGAGCAGCAGCCAGCCGGTTTGCTCGCCCGGATGCTCGGCAAGCCGCGCCTCGATCCGTTCCGCCAGTTGCACAACCTCCTCGCGGCTGGCAGCGCCCGGGTCTTCGGCGACGCGGGTGGCAAAGGGCTGCGCAGGCAAGCCGGGGGCGCCAAGCCACAGATAGCCGCCCACGGCGACAACAGGCACAAGCGCCATCACGGCGCCAGCCACGGCACGATGCATGCGCCCATGGCCGGCGGGCGCACGCCCCTCGCCCCCGCCGGCCTCCGACGCGGCCAGCAGGCGGCGGCCGATCTCGGCACGCGCCTCGGCAGCCTCGCGCTCGGAGACAAGACCCGCCGCCCTGTCACGCTCCACCTGGGCGATCTGATCGCGATAGACCTCGGCGCTGCTTGCATCGTGCGCACGCACATGGGCCTCGCGCCGCCGCAACGGCACCAGGAGAGCCGCCACCGCGCCCAGTGTCATCAGGGCGGCAAGCAGTACGAACAGCAGGGTCGAAACGCTCATCGGGGCACTCCACGACGCCAAACGCGCGCACCCTACCCGCGCGCGCCCGCGAAGGGTAGTGTCAGGACGCCGCGGCCCGCCCCTTTGCGCAGGCCCTCCTGCAACGGACCGTCAGCGCGCCTGGGTGCCCCGGATGTCGGCCAGCGTCTTCGCGGGCAGGATCGCCTCCGGGTCCAGCCTGATCTCCACGATCGCCGGTCCGCCGCTGTCGAGCGCGCGCCGGAAGGCGGGGGCGAACTCCTCCGTCCGCACCACCGTCTCGCCATGGCCGCCATAGGCACGGGCGAGCGCGGCAAAATCCGGATTCGTCAGCTCCGTCGCGCTGACCCGGCCGGGATAGGCCTTCTCCTGGTGCATGCGGATCGTGCCGTACATGGAATTGTTGACGACCACGGTGACGAGGCCCAGCCCGTACCGCGCCGCGGTCGCCATTTCCTGCCCGGTCATCAGGAAGCAGCCGTCGCCCGCGAAATTGACCACGGTCCGCTCCGGCGCGATGCGCTTTGCGCCGACCGCGGCAGGCAGGCCGTAGCCCATCGACCCACTGGTCGGCGCAAGCTGCGTGCGCCAGTGCCGGAAGCGGTGGAAGCGGTGGACCCAGGCGGTGTAGTTGCCGGCCCCGTTGGAGACGATGGCATCCTCCGGCACCATCTCGCCCACGGTGCGCACGACCTCGGCCATCTGCACGGGACCTGCGTTCGGCACCGGCTGCGACCAGGCGAGGAAGCCCGCGCGTGCCGCCTTCGTCCGCTCCGCCCAGAGACGCGCGCGCGGCGGAGCGAGGTTCGCCAGCGCCGCCGTCATCGCCTTCGCGCCCGCCGCGAGCCCGAGCGCGGGGCGGTAGACATGGCCGATCTCGTCGGCCGAGGCGTGGGCGTGTATCAGCACCTGCTGGGGATCGGGCGGGGTGACGAGCGTGTAGCCCGAGGTCGTCATCTCCCCCAGCCGCGCGCCGAGGACGAGCAGGACGTCGGCATCCCGCACCCGGGCGGCGAGCTGCGGGTCGATGCCGATGCCGACGTGGCCGGCATAGGACGCGCTGTCGCCGGACATGTAGTCCTGGCAGCGCAGCGACAGGCCGACGGGCAGTTCCCACGCTTCGGCGAAGGCGCGCAGGTCGCGGGCGGCATTGCCGTCCCAGCCGCCGCCTCCCGCGATCACGAAGGGCCGTTCGGCGCGCGAGAGCAGGTCGGCCAGCGTGTCCATGTCCGCGCTCGCCGGGTGCGCCGCGACCGGGCGGGCCGGGCGCACGTCGCTCACCTCCGCATGCTCGCGCAGCATGTCCTCCGGCAGCGCCAGCACGACCGGGCCCGGCCGGCCCGAGACGGCGATGTGGAAGGCGCGGCTCACATATTCGGGCACGCGGGCAGGGTCGTCGATCTCGGCCGCCCACTTGGCCAGCGGGCCGAACATGGCGCGGTAGTCGACCTCCTGGAATGCTTCCCGGTCGCGCTGATCGCGGCCGACCTGACCGATGAACAGGATCATCGGCGTGGAGTCCTGGAAGGCGATGTGCACGCCCGCGCTCGCATTGGTCGCGCCCGGACCGCGGGTGACGAACGCGATGCCGGGCTTGCCGGTCATCTTGCCCGCCGCCTCGGCCATGATGGCCGCGCCGCTTTCGTGGCGGCAGACGGTCACGCCGATGTCGCGGCCCACGAAGGCGTCGAGCACGGCGAGGAAGCTCTCGCCCGGCACGCAGAAGGCGTGGTCGGCGCCGTGGCCGATCAGCGCGTCGACAAGGATCTCGGCGCCGGTGCGCGCGGGTTTCGTCATTTCATCCCCCTTGTGCTGGCCCATTGGCGGGCCGGTTCGGGCGGTCTGGCCGCCTCTTCAGGATACCCGCGGACGGCGGCTTACCGCCCGCGCAGGCCGGTCAGCTCCAGTCGGGCCGCGGGATCGCGCGGTGCGCAGCCCTGAGCGCCTCCGACCAGCTGTCGCTGATCATGCGGAAATAGGCGTCGTCCTCCATGATCCGCCGGCGCAGTTCCACCTGCGCCGCGTCGCGCCGGATTACCAGAAGGTCGATCGGCATGCCGACGGTCAGGTTCGAACGCAGCGTCGAATCCATGGAAATGAGCGCGAGCTTCACCCCGTCGTAGATGTCGGTGTCGAAGGTCACGGCGCGGTCGAGAATCGGCTTGCCGTACTTGTGCTCGCCGATCTGCAGGAAGGGCGTGTCCGCCGTCGCCTCGATGAAATTGCCGGCCGCGTAGATCTGGAAGAGGCGCATGGTCCGCCCCGCGATCTGCCCGCCGAGCAGCAGGGACACGTCGAAGGGCACGCCCTGTTCCTTCAGCGCCTCGCCGTCGATCCGGAAGGCCTCGCGCACCGCGCGCCCGACAAGCTGGGCGGCGCGGAACATGGTCGGCACGCTCATCAGCGTTTCCACCTTGCCGGTCGCCTCGTCCTCCAGCCCCTCGGCCAGCATGTTCACGATCGCCTGGCTGAGGGCGAGATTGCCCGCCGTCAGCATGGCCATCACCCGCTCGCCCGGCTTCTCGAACAGGTGCATCTTGCCGAAGGTCGAGATGTGGTCGACGCCTGCATTCGTTCGCGTGTCTGACAGCAGGACAAGGCCGTCGCGAAGATGCAGCGCAACGCAATAGGTCATGGCGGAAGCTCCTGCACGGGCAGGGGCGGCCGGTACGCGGCCGCTGGGAAGAGACGAGATCACGGGACTGGCCCTGCGCGACCGAAAACACTTATCGGACAAGGCCAATAGCGCAAACGCGAACGCCGCGCCAGCGGGGCCTTGCGCAACCCACCCCCACGCCGGCACCTACATCAGGAAGAACCGTCGGATCTCGCTGTCGAGCCGCGCCGTCCGGTTGATGTAGTCGGTCAGCACCTCGTGCAGGCCGGCCGTGAAGATGTCGTCGATCCGGGCGTACTTCAGCCGCGCGTGCAGCTCCGACGCCAGCCGGTGCGGCTCCCCGCCGCGTGTGTTCATCTCGCCGGTCAGAAGGTCCAGGTTGACCACGATCTGGTCGAAGGAGGCCCGCATGGAACGCGGCATCTCCGGCCGCAGCACCAGAAGTTCCGCCACGTTCCACGGCTTGATGCGGTCCTTGTAGACCCAGTGATAGGCCCTGAGCGCCGAAACCGCCCGCAGAAGCGCCGTCCAGTGGTGATAGTCCAGCGCGCCGCCCACGGGCTCGTGGCTCGGCAGCAGCACATGGTATTTCACGTCGAGGATCCGCGCGGTGTCGTCGGCCCGCTCCACATAGGTCCCGAGCTGCGTGAAGTAATAGGCGTCCGAGCGCAGCATCGTGTTCTTGTAGGCGCCGTTGAACTGCAGCGCGCGCCGCTTGGCCCAGTCGAGCACGCGGGCAATGCCGGTCTGGGTGAAGTCGGCGTCGCCGAGCGCCTGCGCCTCGAGCCAGGTCTCGTTGACGGCGTCCCACATGTCCTTGGTCAGCGCGGTGCGCACCGCGCGCGCGTTTGCCCGCGCGGTCGAGATGCAGGACAGGATGCTCGAGGGGTTGTCCGGGTCGCGCGCGAGATAGGGGATGACGCCGTCGGCGCTGAGCGGGCGGCCGGTCGCGCGGAACCCGGGCTCGCAGCCGGTTGCGATCAGGGTCGATGTCCACTCCGAATCGCGCGAGGTCCCGCTCATGCTGCCCATGCGCAGGCCGACCTCGAGCATCCGCGCCACGAAATCCATCCGCTCGACATAGCGGGCGAGCCAGTAGAGGCTGTTTGCGGTCCGGCTCAGCATCACGCACCCTCCCCGGCGGACAGGCTCCGCGGGCTCAGGACCCAGGTGTCCTTTGTGCCGCCGCCCTGGCTGGAATTGACGACGAGCGAACCTTCGCGCAGCGCGACGCGCGTAAGGCCGCCCGGCACGATGTTCACCTCCTCGCCCACCAGCACGAAGGGGCGCAGGTCGACGTGGCGGGGCGCGACCCCGCTGTCGACGAACGTCGGGCATGTCGACAGCGCGAGCGTCGGCTGCGCGATGTAGTCGTGCGGGCGCGCCTTGAGCTGGGCGGCGAACGCCTCCCGCTCCGCCTTGGAGGCGGTCGGACCGACAAGCATCCCGTAGCCGCCCGAACCATGCACCATCTTCACCACCAGCTGGTCCAGATTGTCGAGGACATGGGACAGTTCGTCCGGCTTGGCGCAGTTCCAGGTCGGCACGTTCTTCAGGATCGGCTCCTCGCCGAGATAGAAGCGCACCATCTCCGGCACGTACATGTAGACGGCCTTGTCGTCGGCGATGCCCGCGCCCACGGCGTTGGCGACCGTGACGTTGCCCTTCGCATAGGCGTCGACGAGGCCCGGCACGCCCAGCACCGACTCCGGCTTGAAGACGCGCGGATCGAGGTAATCGTCGTCGATCCGGCGGTAGATCACGTCCACGCGCTTCGGACCCGACGTCGTGCGCATGTAGACGATGTCGCCCTCGACGAAGAGGTCGGGCCCCTCGACCAGTTCCACGCCCATCTCGTCGGCGAGAAAGGAGTGCTCGTAATAGGCCGAGTTGTAGGAACCGGGCGTCAGCAGCGCGACCGTCGGCTCGTGGTCGCAGTTGCGCGGCGCGACCGTACGCAGTGTCTCCAGCAATTGCTCGGGATAATGCGAAACCGGCTCGATCAGGTTGCGGGCGAACAGTTCCGGGAACAGGCGCATCATCACCTCCCGGTTCTCGATCATGTAGGAGACGCCGGAGGGGGTGCGGCAATTGTCTTCGAGCACGTAGAACTCGTCGGCCCCCGTGCGCACCATGTCGATACCCGCGATGTGCGTGTAGACGCGGCGGGGCACCTCCAGCCCCTTCATGACAGGCAGGAAGCTCGGGTTTCCGTAGACGAGCGCCTCCGGCACGTGGCCCGCGCGCACGATCTCGCGGTCGTGGTAGACGTCGTGGAGGAACGCGTTGAGCGCCTTCACGCGCTGTTCGAGGCCGCGCTGCAGCAGGGCCCATTCGGACGCATCCAGCACCCGCGGGATGATGTCGAAGGGGATCAGCCGCTCCGGGTCGCCGCCCTCGGTGTAGACGGCGAAGGTGATGCCGATGCGGCGAAAGAGATGCTCCGCCTCCGCCCGCTTCAGGCGAACGACATCGGGAGGCATCGCCTCCAGCCAGCGCCGCACCATCTCATACTGCGGACGGCAGGCGTCGCCCCACCCCCCCATCTCGTCGAAGACGTGTGCCACCCTGCTTCTCCGCTTCTGACCGGCTTTTCGCACTGCAACAGCTTGGAGCCCGCCAAGGTTGCAGGTCAAGTAGCTGGGCGAAGGCAGGGCAGGGCCGCGGTCGTCTCAGACCCCCGACCGGGTGCAGTGCAGGTCGCGGATCCTGCCGTCGTCGAGGCCGTAGCACCATCCGTGGACATTCAGGTCCTGGCCGCGCGCCCAGGCGTCGAGCACGATCGGCGTCTCGCAGACCGAGCGCACCTGGTCGATCACGTTCAGTTCGCACAGCCGGTTGTGACGCGCTGCCGCATCGAGGGGGGACAGCTCGGCCTCGTTCCGCGTGGCAATTTCCTGGATGGGACGCAACCAGTAGTCGATGAGCCCATGACGCCGCCCGTCGACCGCGGCATGAACGCCGCCGCACCCGTAGTGCCCGCAGACGATGACGTGCCGGACCTTCAGCACCTCGACCGCGAACTGAAGCGTGGACAGCACGTTGATGTCCGCCCGGTGCACGACATTGGCCACGTTGCGGTGCACGAACACCTCGCCCGGCGCCAGGCCGGTGATCACGTTCGCCGGCACACGGCTGTCGGAACAGCCGATCCAGAAGTATTCCGGCGTCTGCAGCTTGGACAGGGCGGCAAAGTAATCCGGCTGCTCCGCGATCCGTTCCGCGGCCCAGTCGGCGTTCCGCTTGAGCAGATGTTCGATCATGCGCCCTTTCCCACGGCGGCCACTCTCACCCTGCATGCGCTTATGGACCGCTCCCGGCGAGGCATCAATCCTCGGACGCCCCGAGGCGCCATGCAACCCCGCCATGCGGAGGGGGCAAGGGGGGAACCGCATCCCCGCTGCAGTCGTTGTTCTTCATCAACCCTTCATGCAGACGAGAGGAGGCCCCCATGTCGCAGGACATGCCCCGCAAGCCATTCGATCTTGCCGATGCCAAGCTCGATCCGACCGGACATTTCGACCACCCGCGAGAGGTTCTCGCCAGGGACGACCTGAGCCTTCAGGACCGCGCCGACATCCTCAGCCAATGGGAGCGCGAGGCCTACCAGCTGCAGGTTGCCGCGGGCGAGAACATGGCCGGGGGCGAGGCAGACATGCTGCGCGACGTGCGCCTTGCGCGGCGCGAACTGGAGGGCGGCGCGGGCTGAACCGCGGCGTCTGCCTTCGGCGGACCAGGGCGGCGGTGCCGGTACGGCACCGCCTTTTTCATGCCGCGGGCGCGCCCGGTGCCGCAGTCACTGACGTTCCTCGCGGTCGCGGGGATCGTTGCGCACCATGTTGGAGACGAGCGCCATGACAAGACCGACAAGCAGCGCATAGACCGCGATCTGGGCCAGCGCGACGGGCTGGTCCGCAAGCCCCCCCATACCGAGGATTGCCGCGACGAGGACGGCGGCGAGGCACATCAGGATCCAGATCACATTGCCCTCCCTTCCGTTTCGTTCAGATACCCTCCGACAACGCACCGGGCGGGGAGCGGTTCCGCGGTCCAGGGGCCCCGCTCAGGCAGGCTGGGCCGTCGATTCGAAGAAAAGGGCCTGGCTGACCGCCGCGCGCACCGTGTCCGTGTGAAACGGTTTGGTGATGAGGAACGTCGGTTCCGGACGCTCACCTGTCAGCAGCCGGTCCGGATAGGCCGTGATGAAGATCACCGGCACTTCGAACTCGCCAAGGATATCGTGCACCGCGTCGATGCCCGAGGAACCGTCGGCAAGCTGGATGTCGGCCAGGACGAGGCCCGGACGCTCCGAGCGCGCCATCGTCACCGCGTCGCGGCGGGTCGCGGCAACGCCCACGATGTCATGGCCGAGCCCGCGCACGATCGACTCGATGTCCATGGCGATGATCGGCTCGTCCTCGATGATGAGGACGCGGGTCGCGACCTGGCGGTCGATCTCTGCGATGGCGTCTCGCAGGAGTGCGCCCACCACGTCTTCGTCCACGTCGAGGACGAAGGCCGCGTCGGCATGACCGAATCCTTCCAGCGCCGTGAGCAGCAACGCCTGCCGCGAGCGCGGGGTCAATGCGGACAATCGCCTGTTTGCGCGCGCCTCGCGTGCCGCCGGCGCCGTGGCGGCCGGCTCCGGCACCTCCACACGGGCCGTATCCCAGATCGCGTGCAAAAGCCGGTAGAGGCCGAGGCGTGCATCCGTAACGGCCGGGAAGACGTCGGGACTTGCAACGATCGCCTCGAGGACCGCGGCCACATAAGCGTCACCGCTGTCCTGCCGGCCGGTCAGCGCCCGGGCATAGCGCCGCAGATAGGGCAGGTGCGGCGCGATCTTCTGTGCGAGAGACATCGGGTATCCCCCCTCGAGGGTTGCTGTTCGGGTTCGATCCTGACCTGTCAACGCGCGCCTGCGCGATTCCGTTCCCGGCCGGGAACCATTTCCCCCGGGATGCGTTAGGCTATCGGTTCACCGCGACCCGCCGATGTCACCGGCGGACAGATTGGGCAGGCAGGACGGCATGACGCAAAACGAACGGCATGGAGCATCGGGAGAGCGCACGCCGCACCGCGCCGAGCGCTCCGGCAAGGAAGAGCTGATCGCCCGCCAGCTTCGGCAGGTCTACGGGCAGGTCGCCGACGAACCGATTCCCGAGCGCTTCCTCGATCTTCTGAAGCAGATCGAAGAGCAGGAAGGCAGGGCCGGCCGATGACAGACATCACGGTCCGGGACGAGATCATTGCGCTGCTGCCCAACCTGCGCGCCTTCGCCCGCTCGCTGGCGCACGATCCCGCGCGCGCCGACGACCTCGTGCAGGACACTCTCGTCAAGGCGCTGTCCAACCTCGACAAGTTCCGTGACGGGACGAACCTGAAGGCCTGGCTCTTCACGATCCTGCGGAACACCTTCTATTCCGACGGGCGGCGGCGTTGGCGCGAAGTGGCCGACAGCGACGGCGAACATGCACGCAAGCTGGCCTCGCGGCCGGCACAGCTCGATGCGATGGATCTCAGCGATTTCTCGCAGGCATTGGCGGAAATCGGCGACGAGCAGCGCGAGGCCCTGATCCTCGTCGCTGCCTCGGGATTTTCCTACGAGGAGGCGGCCGAGATCTGCGGTTGCGCCGTGGGCACCGTGAAAAGCCGCGTCAACCGCGCGCGCCAGCGGCTGGTCGAGAGCCTCGGCCTGGACCCGGAGAGCGATCTCGGCGACGACGGGACGATGGAGGCCGCGGTCGCCGCCGCGTCCGTCTGACGCATGGGCAGGGGCGTCCTCGCCAGCATCCGCGTCCGCGTCGTGGTGCTGCTCGCGCTCTCGATGTTTCCGGCCGCGGTGCTCTCGGTCGCGCAGTCGGTCTCCAATCTCCACCTCGCGGCCGAAACCGCCAAGCGCGAGATCCTGCAGGAGGCACTGCTGTCAGCGACCGGCGCGCGGGACTTCTTCTCCCAGACCCAGGTCCTGCTCGCAGCGCTGGCGGCGCAGAACCTGGCGGCGCTGCCTGACGCGGCGTGCGCCGGCCGGCTGGCGCAGACCCCTCACCGGGACCGCTATGCGGCACTGGCCGCCATCGGCCCGGCAGGCGATGTCCGCTGCCACTATCCCGAAACGTCCCTCCCTGTCGCACTGGCGGGCGGTCCGGAACTGCAAACGGTCCGCAGCGAGCGGCGCTTCGTCCTGTCGAGCCGGCTGGCAGGGGCCGAAGAGGACGACGGCATCGTCCTCGCGATTCATCCGGTGATCGACGAGGCCCAGGAATTTGCAGGCGCTGCATCCGCCGCGATCCGGGCGGAGTTCCTGCGCCTGCTGCTGCGCCGCCCGGAAAGCGGCGATCCGGTGGTCACCGCCATCGTCGACCGGGCGGGGCGCGTGATCGCCGGGGACGGGGACGTGGGCCGCGAGTTGTCCTGGCTGGCAGACGTCGTCGAGGAACAGAACCCCTTCGCGCGCGGCGCGCGCGTCGTCGACGAGATGCGGACGGGCGAGGCAGGCTATCTCTACGGGATCGCGCCGCTGTTCGAGCGCGATCTCTTCCTTCTGATCCGCGCCACGAACCCGGTGGCGCGGGTCGGCTTCAACATGCGCTTCGCCGCGACGCTCGCCATGCCGTTCCTGATGTGGACGATCGCGCTGGCTGTCGCCTGGTACGCAATCGACCGGTTCGTCGTGCGCTGGGTGGTCTATCTGCAACGCATCACGCGGGCCTATTCCAAGGGCAAGCTGGCATTGCGCACCGGCCCCATGGACGAGGCGCCGCAGGAGTTCAGGCTGCTCGGCGGCACGATGAATGCCATGGCGGAAGCGCTGGACGAGCGCGAGGAGCACTTGCGCGCTGCGCTCGATGAGCAGAAGGCGCTGCTGCGCGAGGTCTATCACCGGGTCAAGAACAACCTCCAGATCGTGGCGAGCCTCGTGAACCTGCAGATACGCCATGTCGACTCCGAGGAGGCGCGCGATGCCCTGTCGACCATGCAGGGACGGCTCAACGCGCTGGCCCTGGTGCATCGGAGCCTCTACGAGGCGGAGGGGCTGCACCGTCTCGACCTCGCGCGGGTCCTGCCCGACCTGGTCGCGCATTTCCATCGCACGCACGCGCCGGACGGCGCGAACGTCCGGGTCGAGACGGACATCGACCCCGTGATGATCGACCCCGACCGGGCCGTGCCCGTCTCGTTGTTCGTGGCCGAAGCGCTGACCAATGCCTTTGCCTACAACTGGCAGAACGGCGAGAGCGGGGTGCTGCGCGTCACCCTGAAGCGCGCTCCGGACGGCGAAATCACGCTGACCGTCGCAAACACCCGCAGCGGCGAGACCCGCAGCGACGTCCCGCTACCGGGGCTCGGCCGGAGGCTGATGGAAGGATTCGCCCGGCAGGTCGGCGGACGCAATAGCGCCGAGGTGACACCGCAGGAATGGCGCGCCATCCTGACGTTCCGCCTTCCCGATACCACGGCCGAAGCCCCCGCCGAGGCGCCGGCGCCCTAGGAGGCGGCAGCGACCTTCGCCAGCGCATCGCGCAGCGCGGGCCCGTCGAACGGCTTCACGAGCACCGGGCGATCCGCGAAGCCCGCGGGAAGGTTGGCGCGTCCCGCAGCGCCGGTGGCGAAGAGAAACGGGATGCCCCGCGCGGCCAGTGCCTGCGCCACCTCGACAGAGGAGGCGTCGCCCAGGTGAAGATCCAGCACCGCGGCGTCCACGCGATCCGCGTCGAGACGCGCCAGCGCGTCCCGCACCGTCTCGACGGGGCCGATAACGGTGTGCCCGCCCTCTTCGAGCATTGCCTGAAGATCCATCGCGATCAGCACCTCGTCCTCGAGCAGCAAAACACGCAGCGGGCGCGCCTCCGGCACCCCTTCCGGACCCGGCCCCGCTGCCGGGGCTTGCCACCGCTCCCCCGCGTCCGCGACGGCGCCGCTGTCAGGGATGTCCAGGCGTGCGGTCAAGCCCTCGGGCCGGTACTCGAGCGAAACGTGCCCGCCTGTTTCCGAGGGAACGACACGGCGAACGAGGTCCGAGCCGAAGCCAGTGCGGGCGGGTGGCGTGACCGCAGGGCCGCCCGTCTCCCGCCAATCGAGCGTGAGGCGGCCGTCTGCCAGCGTCCATCCGATATCGACCTGGCCGCCGGGGACACTGAGCGCGCCATATTTCGCCGCATTGGTCATCAGCTCGTGGAGCAGGAGCGCGACCGCCTGCCCGGCCCGCGCCGGCAGGGACACGGCCGGACCGGAGATACACACGCGCTCGCGCCCGAAAGGCTGTGCCTCCGCCTCTGCCAGTGCGCGCAGCGCGACGCCTTGCGCACCATCCGCCGTCAACGCACCCTGCACGCGGGCCAGTGCCGCAATGCGTCCGTTCACCGTGGCAGCCAGCTCCTGCACATTCTCCGCACCGCGCGCCGAATGGCTGACGATCGCCTGCACCCGGGCGAGCAGGTTCTTCATGCGGTGGTCCATCTCGGCCATCAGCGTGCGCAGGTGCGCCACCTCCGCCACGGCGCCCGGCAGAGCGTCATCGTGTTCCGCCCCCTCGGTCTGGACGGGCATATCCGGCCGGCGTTCCGGACGGCGGGGAGCCGGGGCCAGGATGTGTCGGTCTTGCGTCACGCGCCATCGCTCCGCTCAAAGGAAGGCAGGTCCGGATTCCGTCAGCCGCACCGCACCCGGCAACGCGTTCAGGGAACCTTCCGCGCCAGCCCCGCGTTGCCCGGGCAGTCCGCAGCATGAAGGAGGCAACATGATGAACCTCGACCAGATCGAAGGCAAATGGACGCAGATCAAGGGTGCCCTGCGGCAGGAGTGGGCCAAGCTGACCGAGGACGACCTCGAGTTCGCCCGGGGCAGCCGCGAGAAGCTCGCCGGGCGCATCCAGGAACGCTACGGAGTCGCCCGCGAGGACGCCTTGGAGCAGATCCAGGAATGGGAGGCGCGTCACTGACGCGCCCGCCCTCTCCGGCGGACGGTCAGCGGGCGGAATCCCCCCGGTCCGCCGCCGCGGCGCGTGCAACCGCCTTTGCATGGTCGCGCGCGATCAGCGTGTAGACAGCCGGCGTCACGAACAGCGTGAACAGCGTCCCGATGGTCATGCCCGCCGCGATCACGATGCCGATGTCGAAGCGCGAGCGCGCCCCCGCCCCCGACGCGATCAGCAGGGGCACCATGGCGACCACCATCGCCGCCGTCGTCATCAGGATCGGGCGCAGGCGCACGCCCGCCGCATGTTCGATGGCGGCACGCCGGTCCATCCCCTGTTCGGCCTGCAGGCGGTTGGCGAATTCCACCATCAGGATGCCGTGTTTCGAGATCAGCCCGATCAGGGTCACGAGCCCGATCTGCGTGTAGATGTTGACGCTGAGCATCCCCATCACGCCGCCGAGGTTGAGCGGCAGCAACGCCCCGAAGATCGAGGTCGGCAACGCGATCAGGATGATGAAGGGATCGCGGAAGCTCTCGAACTGCGCCGCGAGCACGAGGTAGATCACAATCAGCGCGAAGGCGAAGGTGATGACCAGCGTGCTGCCTTCCTGCACGTATTGGCGCGCCTCGCCGGCATAGTCCCAGGTGAACCCTTCTGGAAAATTCGTCTCTGCGTGGTTGTCGAGGAAGTCCAGCACCTCGCCCATGGTGCGGCCCGGGAAGGGCACACCCTGCAGCGTCGCGGAATTGAGCTGCTGGAAGGTGCGCAGGGCATTGGGCTCGACCGTGCGCGAGATGGTTGCGACCGTCGACAGCGGGACGAGTTCGCCGCTCTGCGTGCGCACCTCGTAGCGGCCGATCCAGTCCTCCGTCAGCCGGTAGTCGCGCGGCACCTGCGGGATCACCTCGTAGGACCGGCCGTAGAGATTGAAGCGGTTGACGTAGTTGCCGCCAAGCAGGGTCGCGAGCGAGCCGCCCACGTCGCGCATGCTGACGCCGAGGCTGTTGGCCTTGTCGCTGTCGATCTCGACCCGGATCTGCGGCGTGTCGAACTGCAGGTCGCCGTCGAAGAAGATGAACAGGCCGCTCTCCTGCGCCGCCTGCTTCAGGTCGTCGAGCACGCGGGCAAGCTGGTCGTAGCCCGCCGTCGTGGTGATGACGAACTGCACCGGCGGGCCGCCGGACGAGCCCGGCAGCGCCGGCGGCGAGAAGGCCAGCACCGAGGCGCCCGGCACCGTCGCGAGCTTGGGCTGAAGCTCCGACAGAACCTCCTTCTGGCTGCGCTCCCGCTCCCCCCAGGGCTTGAGCAACATGCCTGCGAAGGCCTGGTGCACGCCCGCCGAGCCATTGAGCACGAACACGTTCGACGTCTCCGGTATCTCCCGGAACACCTTGTAGAGCGCGTCCGTCTGCTGCTCCAGATAGTCGAGGTTGGCGTATTGCGGCGTCTCTACCAGCGTGAAGAGGATGCCCTGGTCCTCCTCCGGTGCCAGTTCCGACGGCGTCGTGACGTAGAGCAGCCCGGTCAGCGCGAGGACGCCCGCAAGGACGAGCATCGTCATGGCGCGGAAATTCAGTGTCCGGTGCAGGCGGCGCTCGTAAGCGCGGCGCAAGGCCTCGAACATCCGGTCCAGGAAGCGCACGAAGCGCCCGTCGCTGGTCTTCGAGGTCAGCAGGCGCGAGCACATCATGGGCGACAGCGTCAGCGCGATCACGCCGGAGACGATCACCGAACCGGCCAGCGTGAAGGCGAACTCCCGGAACAGCGCGCCGGTCAGGCCCGACACGAAGCCGATGGGGGCATAGACCGCGGCGAGCGTGATCGTCATGGCGATCACCGGCCCGGCGATCTCGCGCGCGCCGATGAGGGCAGCGTCGATGGGCGTCTTGCCCTCCTCGATGTGCCGATGGATGTTCTCCACCACCACGATGGCGTCGTCGACGACGAGGCCGATGGCCAGCACCAGAGCCAGCAACGTCAGCAGGTTGATCGAATAGCCGAGCGCCAGAAGCATGATCATCACGCCGACCAGCGACAGCGGGATCGTCACGATCGGGATGACGGTCGAGCGCAGATTGCCGAGGAACAGGAAGATCACCACGATCACGATCAGCGCGGCTTCGGCCAGCGTCTTGACCACCTCGTCGATGGACGCGCGGATGAACTCGGTCGAGTCGTAGGCAATGGCCGACTCCATCGCCTCGGGCAGGTTCGCCTGGATCCGGGGAAACTCGGCGCGCACGTTCTCGATCACGGTCAGCGGATTGGCCGTCGGCGTCGCATAGATGCCGATGAACACCGCCTTCAGCCCGTCGAACACGGAGGAGGAATCGACAGCCTGTGGCCCAAGCTCGATGCGCGCGACATTGCCGAGGCGGATGAGTGCGTCGCCCCGCGTCGCGACCACGAGGCGCGAGAACGCATCCGCGCTCGCCAGCGAGGTTTCCGCATTGATGCTCGTCTGGACGAAGTCGCCCTTGATCTGGCCCGCCGCCGTCGTGAAGTTGTTGGCGAGCAGCGCCTGGCGGATGTCGTTCGGCGTGACGCCGAGCGCCGACATGCGCTGCGGGTCGAGCCAGATGCGCATGGCGAAGGTCTGGCCGCCGAGGATTTCCGCATTGGCCACCCCGTCGAGCGTCTGCAGCGCCGGCTGAACCACGCGGGTGAGGTAATCCGTGATCTGCGGCGCGGACATCTGCGCCGACGTGAACGACATGTAGAGGAGCGCGAAGCCCTCCCCCGTCTGCTTCACGACGACGGGATCGTTCGCCTCGTCCGGCAGCACGCCCGCGACCTGGTTCACCTTCGACAGCACGTCGGCGACCGCCCGGTCCGGGTCGGCGTTGAGGCGCAGGTTGAGCGTGACCGTCGAGACGTTCTGCTGCGAGGTCGAAACCAGCGTGTCCAGCCCCTCGGTATTGGACACCGCCTGCTCGATGGGCGTCGTGATGAAGCCCTTGATGACGTCCGCGTTCGCGCCCGGATAGGTCGTGGTTATGGTGATGGTCGTGTTCGACAGTTCCGGGTACTGCCGGATCTGCAGCTTCGACAGCGCCTGCAGGCCCAACAGCAGGATCAGAAGGCTCACCACCGTCGCGAGGACGGGACGGCGGATGAAGATGTCGGTGAAGCTCATGTCCGCCGCCTATTGCCGCGGCCGCTCTGCGGGCCGCTCGAGTGCGTTCTCGTTGTCGACCCGCACGCGCATGCCGGGCTGAAGCCGCGTCTGGCCGGAGGTCACCACCCGCTCGCCCGCGCTGACGCCCTCCATGACCGCGACTTCGGACTCGCGCGTGTCGCCCAGCCGGACGAAACGCCGCTCCACCTTGACCGGCTGCGGCTCGCCCCCGGCGCGCGGCGCGTCGCTGTCGGGAACGACGACATAGACCTCGTCGCCATAGAGCGAGTAGCTGACCGCCGTGCGCGGCACCACGACCTGGGCCACGGGATCGCCAGAGAGGATGCGGATGTTGGCGAACATGCCGGGGAGCAGCAGCCGCTCCCGGTTCGGGACTTCGGCGCGGACGGTGATCGAGCGCGTCTCCTGCGACACGCGCGCATCGAGCGAGGCGACCTTGCCCGCGAAGGTGCGCGCGCCGAAGGCATCGACGCTGATCTCGACCGCCTGGCCCACGGAAACGTCGCCCACGTACTGCTCCGGCACCGGGAAATCGACGAGGATGGGATCGGACTGCTGCAGCGTCACGAGCGCCGTGCCCGGCGACACATAGGCGCCGAGGTCCACCTTGCGCAGGCCGAGCCGGCCCGAAAACGGCGCCACGATGGTCTTCTGCGCGATGAGCGCGCGCGTGCGCTCGACCGCGGCGGCGGCCACGTCGCGGGCAGCCAATGCCGAGTCATAGGTGGTGCGCGCGGTGTTGCCCCGCTGCAGCAGCTCGCGCTGGCGCTCGAGGTCGAGGCTCGCGCGCTTCAGCTCCGCCTCCGCCGACTTCAGGTCCGCCTGCTCGGTCGAATCGTCGAGGCGCACGATCACCTCGCCCGCCTGGACCGGTTGGCCGGAGTTGAAATTGATCTCCCGGATCACGCCGCCGACCTGCGGCGCGACCTCGATTCCCTGGTTGGCGCGGAAGGTCCCGATCGCGGGGATGCGCGGCGTCCACGTCACCGTGCGGGCCTCCGCCGCCGTCACCGCGGGCGCGGGCGGCTGCATGGAGGAGACGAAGCCCTGGATGATCTCCGGCTTCTTCACATAGTGGAAATATGCAGCCCCACCGATCGCGGCCACGATCAGGAGGCCCACGATGATGAGGGCGAGGGCGCGCTTCATGGGGAGACCCTTGGTTGACGCTTACGTCAGCTTTGGCGGCTTGGTACTCCCTTTTCGCGCCGCATACAAGGGCAGGCCCCGTCGTCCATCGCGCCGCATGGGTCCCGGACAGAAGAAGGGCCCGCCCTTTGCGGGGCGGGCCCTCACGCGGCCGTGCGAGCGCGCCGCGATCAGTCGCCGAACACGGTGCTGGCCGCGGTCTCGAGATCGGCTGCCATGTTGTCGACCGCTTCCGACAGGCTCATGCTGTCGTCCTCGGTGTCGGTTTCGTCGGAAACGTCGGTCTCCTCGTCCGTTTCCTCGGTGGTTTCCTCGTCGGTGACGTCGGTTTCCTCGTCCGTCTCGTCCTCGGCGACGTCCTCCTCGGTGTCCTCGTCCTCCGCCTCGCTGCGGGCCGCGGCCACGGCCGAGAGGCTGGCGGTCGCCTGGGCGCTGGCGGGCGTCGTTCCGACCACGTCCATGGCCTTGTCGATGCCAGTCGTCTCGGGATTGGTTGCGGCTGCCGAGGTTGCCGCGCCATGGCCCGGTCCCGTTCCACTGTGGCCCGGCGCATTGCCGGAGTTGCCCGGTCCCGTTCCGGCGTCGGCGGAATCGGCGCTGCCGGCGGCGCCTGCACCCCCCGGACCGTTCCCATTGCCGTTGCCCGGGCCGCCGGAATCCCCGCCGGGGCCACCGGGACCGCCACCGCCGCCAGGCCCCCCGGCTCCGCCACCTCCGCCACCGCCACCGCCGCCGCCCTTGGCAGCTGCGATGTCCCCGAGGCCGCCAATCGTGACGACGGCCGGCGCGAGCAGCAGGGAGAGGGCCGTAGCCGAGACCTTCAGCAGTCCAGTTCCATTGCGCATGGTATTTCTCCTTCCCGAATTGTGCTTCGTAGGAGAGACTCCAGCGATGCCGAATTAATTCCTCATTAAATTAATGGGTTAAAAACCCTGCCATTTCTTAACCAATACTCACGCATCTGGCAGGGTCAGAAGTGTCGCGTTTCCTCCCGACGCCGTCGTGTCGATGCTGACGACGCGCTCGGTCGCAAACCGCTCCACACCCTCGGAGAGGCTGACGAAAGCCACGCGCACCCCCTCGCGGGCGGCGAGCGCGGCGCGCACCCCACCAACCTCCCCGCCCTCGCCTTCGAGCGCAACGAGGCCCAGGCGCGGCATCGTCCCGGCAGTCTCCGCCGGATCGTCAATCGCGACAGCCGCGATGACGCCCGCTGGCACGCCGCCCTTCCGCAGGGCTGCGGCAAGGCGCGCACCGCCTTCGCCCGCCGGAACCGCCACCGCATTGCCCGCCGCCAGTGCCATCAGCGCCTGGGTGAGCAGCGCGCCCACCGGCTCCGCCCCGCCGCCGAGGCAGAGCGCAAGCCCGCGCCCGTGCAGCGTCAGGTGATTGCTCTCGCCCGTGGGCCCCGGCAGCGGCTCTGCGGGTCCGAGCGCCGGGCGCACGCCGTCCAGCACGCCGAGCGCCGCAGCCTGCCAGTCCTCCGGCAAAGCCGCCACGGCCCGGTCGAGCACGACCAGCCGATCCGCGCGCGCATCCCAGACCGGCGCCGCATCGGCCGCCATATCGGCGAACGCAGCAGGGTCGAGCGTGTCCACCCGGGTCGCATCCTCCGGCGCGGCGGGAACATGCGGTGGCATCAAGGACGATGCGGGCACGGTGAAGCGGTCCAGATAGTGCGGGCCGCCAGCCTTGGGGCCAGTGCCTGACAGCCCCTCGCCGCCGAACGGCTGCACGCCGACGACCGCGCCGATCTGGTTGCGGTTGACGTAGATGTTGCCGGCCCGGATGCGCCGGGCGACCCATTCCACGCGGTCGTCGAGGCGTGAGTGGATGCCGAAGGTCAGCCCATAGCCGCGCGCGTTGATCGCATCGATCACGCCGGGCAGGTCGCCCGCCTCGAACTCCAGCACGTGCAGGACGGGTCCGAAGATCTCGCGCTCGAGCTCCTCGAACCGGTCGAGGCGGATGGCCGCCGGGGCGACGAAGCGGCCCTGGCGGGGCGCCCCCTCCATGCGGTGGCGGAAGAGCAGCCGTCCCTTGCCGCCGAACGCCTTTACGTGGTCCTCGATGGTGCTGCGCGCCTCCTCGTCGATGACGGGGCCGACGTCGGTCGCGGGCGACCACGGGTCCCCCACGCCAAGCTCCTGCGTCGCGCCCTCGAGCATCTCCAGCAGCTTGTCCGCGATGTCCTTCTGCACGAAGAGCGCCCGGCAGGCCGAACAGCGCTGGCCCGCGCTCTGGAACGCGCCGTTGACGATGTCGCGGACCGCTGCCTCGGGCAGCGCGGTAGAATCGACGATCATCGCGTTGAGGCCGCCCGTCTCCGCGATCAGAGGCACCCGCGGGTGGGCTGACGCGGCCATCGCCCGATCGATGCGCACGGCGGTCTCGGTGGACCCCGTGAAGCACACGCCCGCGATGCGCGGATCGGCGGTGAGCGCCGCGCCCACCTCCGCCCCCTGCCCCGGCAGGAACGCCAGCACCTCGCGCGGCACGCCCGCGGCATACATCAACTGGGCCGCGCGCGCGGCGATGAGCGGCGTCTGCTCCGCGGGCTTGGCCACGACAGCATTGCCGGAAACGAGCGCCGCCGCGATCTGGCCCGTGTAGATCGCGAGCGGGAAGTTCCACGGCGAGATGCAGACGAACACGCCGCGGCCCGTCCGCTCGCCTCGCGCCATGGTCTGGCGCGCCCGCATCGCATAGTAGCGGCAGAAGTCCACGGCCTCCCGCACCTCCAGCACGCCGTCGAGCCGGGTCTTGCCCGCCTCCCGCGTCGCGAGCGCGATCAGTTCCGGCGCGTGGTCCTCGTAGAGGCCGGCGATGCGGTCGAGGATGGCGGCACGTTCCTCCGCCGGCCGGTCGCGCCAGGCCGGGAAGGCGGCCGCCGTGGCTTCGACCGCGCGGGCGGCAAGTTCGGCATCGGCCTCGTGCACCGTGCCCACGACCTCCTCGAGGTTTGCGGGATTGCGCACGGGCTGGGGTGCCGTCTCGACCGCCTCGCCCGCGATGAGCGGGAACGCCTCCCAGGCATGGGCACGGAAGGCGGCCATGTCGCGGTCCAGTGCCTCGGCCATCAGCGGCTGGTTGAGGTTCCAGCCCTTCGCGTTGCACCGCTCCGGCCCGTAGAGGTCGGGCGGCAGCGGGATATGCGGATGGGGAATGCTGTTGAGCCGCTCGGTCTCGCCCACCGGATCGCGGGTCAGGTCCTCTGGGTCCACGTCCTCGTCGAGCAGCTGGTTGACGAAGGAGGAGTTGGCGCCGTTCTCCAGCAGGCGGCGGACGAGATAGGCGAGCAGGTCCTCGTGCACGCCGACCGGCGCATAGATCCGGCAGCGTCTCCCCGTTTCGGCCATCAGCAGGTCGTGCAGCGCCTCGCCCATGCCATGTAGACGCTGGAACTCGAAGAGATCGGGCGCGGCATCCTTGCCGGCCATCTCGAGGATCGCGGCGGCGGTGTGGGCGTTGTGGGTCGCGAACTGCGGATAGAGCTTGTCCGCGTGGTCGAAGAGCTTGCGCGTGCACGCAAGGTAGGAGACGTCGGTCGAGGTCTTGCGCGTCCAGGTCGGATAGCAGGGCATGCCCTGAACCTGGGCGTTCTTCACCTCCATGTCCCAATAGGCGCCCTTCACGAGGCGCACCGCGATGCGCCGGTCATGGGTCCGGGCGAGCGCCACGACCCAGTCGAGCACGGCCATCGCCTGCTTGGAGTAGGACTGCACGACGATGCCGAAGCCGTCCCAGCCCTTGAGGTCGGCATTGTCCAGCGCGGCCTCTATCACCTCGAGCGAGAGCGACAGGCGGTCGGCCTCCTCGGCGTCGACGTTGAAGCCGATGTTGGCGTTGCGCGCCATCTCGATGAGGGCGGACAGGCGCGGCACAAGCTCGGCCATGACGCGCGCACGCTGCACATATTCGTAGCGCGGATGCAGGGCGGAGAGCTTCACCGAGATGCCGGGATTGGCCTGCGCCGGGGCGCGGGCGTCGGCGGCCTTCGAGATCGCGCTGATCGCGTCGGCATAGGCACGGAAATAACGCCGCGCATCGCGGTCGGTGCGCGCCGCCTCCCCCAACATGTCGTATGAGTAGGCATAGCCCTTCTCGCGCATCGGCTGGCCGCGCTTCAGGGCCTCGCCGATGCTGCGGCCGAGCACGAACTGCTGGCCCATGGCCTTCATCGCCTGGCCGACGGCGGTCCGCACGACCGGTTCGCCCAGCCGCTGCACGAGGCGGCGCAGCGTGCCCGCGACCTGTTGCTCCGGCCGTCCGCCCTCCTCGCCGCCGCCATAGATGCGGCCCGTCAGCATCAGCGCCCAGGTCGATGCGTTCACGAGCAGGGAATCCGTCTCGCCGGAATGTTTCGACCAGTCGGCGCCGCCGATCTTGTCGCGGATCAGCGCGTCGAGCGTGGGTGCGTCCGGCACGCGCAGATAGGCCTCGGCAAGGCACATGAGGGCCACGCCCTCGTCGGTCGAGAGACCGTACTCGGCAAGGAAGCTTTCCAGCAGGTTCGGGTCGGGATCGGCGCGGATCGTGCGGACGAGCCCGGCGGCACGCGCGGAAATCCGGGCGCGCGCGGCGGCATCGAGCCCATGCCGGGCCAGCCGGTCCCGGACGGCATCGGTTTCGTCGGCGAAAAAGGCCTCGTCGACGGCGCGGCGGGCAGAATTCAGATCCATCGATTGCACCCCCGGAGCGGATATGTCCTTGTGACTGGATATTGCCGAAAACTGGTCAGGAAATGTCTCCAATTTTCGAGACAAAACAGGCAAAATGCCTTTTCAGAGCACATATGCAGACGAAGTTCCGGTGAACACATGGACCGTATCGACCGCGCCATCCTTCGCGTCCTCCAGGAAGACGCCCGCATCCCGATGGTTGAACTGGCCCGCCGCGTGAACCTGACCAAGACGCCTTGCGCCGACCGGGTCCGCAAGCTGGAGGCCGCGGGGATCATCCGCGGCTACCGGGCGGACCTCGATCCCGCTGCGCTGGACGCCGATCATGTCGTGATCGTGCAGGTGGTGCTCGCGGGGACAACGGCGGACGAGCTGGAAGCCTTCAACGCCGCCGTGCGCCGCGTGCCGCAGGTGCAGTCCTGCCACATGATCGCGGGCGACTTCGACTATCTGCTGAAGGTGCGCACCCGCGACATCGCGGAATACCGACGGCTGCTGGGCGATGTCATCTCGCGCCTGCCGCACGTCCAGCAGACCCACACCTATGTGGTGATGGAAGCCGTGAAGGACGCGAACACGCTGCCCGTCCCGGCCTGAGCAGCACGCCTCAGGCGTCGTGCAGCGGTGTGCGGTCGCGGTCGAGCGCGCCAGCATCGAGGACCGGGGCAGCGTCCATCCCTTCCGCGCCGAGAAGCGCTGCCGAGCGCTCGAGCGCTGCGACGAGGAACGCCTTTTCCCAATCGGGCAGGTCCTCGAACCGCGCGATGAACTTCTCGTGCGCGCCGTCGGGCGCGGCCTGCAGGATCGCACGGCCGGCACCCGTCAACGAGATCCAGACCTGGCGGCGGTCCGTCTCGCCCTTCTTGCGCACGATGAGGGCGCGGCCCTCCAGCTTGTGGATGAGCGCGGTCAGGGTTGCCTGTGTGATGCCCATGCCGGAGGCAAGCTCGCCCGCGGTCTGCTCGCCGCGCTCCTCGAGAAGCTGCAGGAGGACGAGCTGGGACGTGCTGAGACCGGTCTGCTGCTGCACCGCCTTCGCATTGGATTCCGTCATGCGCAGGATGCGCCGCATGGCCGTCAGGGCGGCCCGTGTCCTGTCCTCCACGCCCGTCGTCTCCTCGCCTGTTCCGGCAGTGGCAAGCGCCGCCGATCCTAGCGATCCGGTCGGGAGCCGCAAGGGTTGCAACATTTTTGTCATGCAAACTAAATAAGAGCCATTACGGCGAATTTCCAGTCTTTATCGCGTCTTTCAAAACCTTCCTTCCGCGCGCAAATCACACGAACTCCTTGCTTTAATTCATGTTTTTTAGATATTTTCCCAAGCTGGCAGCCGGGCGAACTGCCCTCTTCCATGGGTTGACATTTAGTTTGTCGTTGCTAAATAACGAGCCATCAAAAACAACGCCGGGACCCCTCTCATGCACCTTGCACAGATCCAGACGAGCACGACGACACCGCCGAAGGACGAGATCCGCTTCCGCATGCCGGAAGAGGGAGACGGCGCGCAGATCTGGGCCCTCGTGAAGGAAAGCACGCTCGACGACAACTCCATGTACTGCAACCTCTTGCAGTGCACGCACTTCGCCGACACCTGCGCGGTGGCGGAGATGGACGGTGAGATCGTCGGCTGGGTCTCAGGCTACATTCCTCCGCAGGAACCAGACGTGCTGTTCATCTGGCAGGTCTGCGTGTCGGAGAAGGCGCGCGGCCGCGGCCTTGCGAAGAAGCTGATCCTGTCGCTGCTGCACCGGCCCGCGTGTGCAGAGGTGCGGCGCATCCGAAGCACGATCACGGCCGACAACCAGGCGTCCTGGGCGCTGTTCGGCTCGGTCGCGGAAAAACTCGGAACGGTGCTGACCCGCCGCCCGCACTTCACCCGCGACAACCACTTCGACGGGGCGCATGCGACCGAACACCTGGTCACCATCGGCCCGTTCGAGCAGCCCAAGCCGCTGGAAGTCGTCCGCGCGGCCTGAAGGCACGCCGCGCATCGCCCGCCCTCCACGCGCCGTCACCGGGCGGCGTGGAACGGGCGGCTTCACCCCGACGTTTCACCCGACACCGAATCGAGGCATCCCATGTCCACGACCCCGCTCCATCCGTCCAAGGCTGCCGACACCGCAACGTTCGACCGCGTCGAATCGCAGGTGCGCAGCTATTGCCGCAGCTTTCCCCGCAAGTTCGGCCGCGCCGAGAACGCGACGATCTTCGACGTGGACGGCCGCGCCCACATCGACTTCCTGGCCGGCTGCTCCTCGCTGAACTACGGCCACAACGACCCCGACATGCGCGCCGCGCTCGTCGACTACATCACCGAGGGCGGCATCGCGCACGGCCTCGACATGCACACCGACGCCAAGGAGCGCTTCCTCGCCACGTTCGAGGAAAAGATCCTGAAGCCGCGCGGCATGGACTATCGGCTGATGTTCACCGGCCCCACGGGCGCGAACGCCGTCGAGGCGGCACTGAAACTCGCCCGCAAGGTCACCGGCCGCCACAAGACCGTGGCCTTCACCCACGGCTTCCACGGCGTGACCATGGGGGCGCTCGCCTCGACCGCCAACAGCTACCACCGCGGAGGCGCGTCCTCGGAGCTGGCCGGCGTCGACCGGGCGCCCTACGACGGCTATTTCGGCGACGGCATCGACGCCGCCGACATGCTGGCGCAGATGCTGGACGACCCGTCGAGCGGCTTCGACAAGCCGGCGGCCATCCTGGTCGAGCCGGTGCAGGGCGAAGGCGGCCTCAACGTCGCGTCCGCGGAATGGATGCGCAAGCTGGAGGCGATCGCCCGCAAGCATGGCGCGCTCTTGATCGTCGACGACATCCAGGCAGGTTGCGGCCGCACGGGCACCTTCTTCTCCTTCGAGGAGATGGGCATCTCGCCCGATATCGTGACGCTGGCGAAGTCGCTGTCGGGCATGGGCCTGCCCTTCGCCATGGTGATGATCAAGCCGGAGCACGACATCTTCGGCCCGGCGGAGCACAATGGCACCTTCCGCGGCAACAACCACGCCTTCGTGACCGCGCGCGTTGCCATCGAGAAGTTCTGGAGCGACGACGCCTTCCAGAAGGAGGTGCAGGCCAAGGGCGACCACCTGGCTGCGCGGCTTGAGACGATCGCCGACGCGCACGGCTTCTCGACCAAGGGCCGCGGCATGATGCGCGGCATTGACGCGGGCGACGGCGAGACCGCGGGCAAGGTGTGCCGCGCCTGCTTCGAGGAGGGCCTCATCATCGAGACGTCGGGCGCCCATGACGAGGTGGTCAAGGTGCTCTGCCCGCTGACTATCCCGCGCGCGCAGCTCGACGCCGGCCTCGACATCGTGGAACGGGCCTTCGCCGCCGTTTGCGGCAAGGGCGAGGCGCGCGACGCCGCCGAGTGAGGCGACACCCCCGCACACCGGCGCAGGAATAGCAAGACTTAAGGACAAGTAAATCGATGATCGTTCGCGACTTCAACAAAGCCAAAGACACCAATCGTCACATCTTCTCGGACGGGTGGGACAGTGTCCGCCTCCTGCTGAAGGACGACAATATGGGCTTCAGCTTCCACATCACCACGATCTACGCGGGCACGGAGCTGAACTTCCACTACAAGAACCATTTCGAGTCGGTCTATTGCATCTCCGGCGAGGGTTCGATCGAGGACTGCGCGACCGGCGAGGTGCATCCGATCAAGCCCGGTGTGATGTACGCGCTCGACAAGCACGACAAGCACATCCTGCGCGGCAAGACCGAGATGGTGATGGCGTGCTGCTTCAACCCGCCGGTGACAGGCAAGGAAGTGCACAAGGAAGACGGCTCCTACGCGCTGGAGGACGCCCCGCTCTGACGGGCCGGCCTTCGCGGACGACGAGCCGCACCCCATTGCGTAACCCAATCACCGAGGCCGCAAGGCCGGGACCGGAGTACATGGCACATACTGTCGAAAAGATCGGCGGCACCTCCATGGTGGAGACCGAGACGCTGCTGAACAACATCCTGATCGGAAACCGCCGGACCGAGGAGATCTACAACCGGATCTTCGTCGTCTCGGCCTATGCGGGCATGACCAATGCGCTGCTGGAGCACAAGAAGACCGGCGAGCCGGGCGTCTATGCGCTCTTTGCGAGTTCCGAGCGGGACTGGTCCTGGGGCGACGCGCTGTCGCGGGTGGCCGACCGCATGCTGGAGATCAACGCCGAGATCTTCGAGGACAAGGCCGCGCGCCGCAGCGCCGACACCTTCATCAAGGAGCGGATCGAGGGCGTGCGCAGCTGCCTGATCGACCTGAACCGGCTGTGCTCCTACGGCCATTTCCGGCTCGACGAGCACCTGTTCACGGTGCGCGAGATGCTGTCCGCCCTGGGCGAGGCGCAATCGGCTTACAACACCACGCTGCTCCTGCAACAGCACGGCGTCAACGCGCGCTTCATCGACCTTACGGGCTGGCGCGAGGACGACCAGCCGGACTTCGACGAGCGCATCCGCAGCGCCTTCGCCGAAGTGGACCTCGGCAGCGAATTGCCCATCGTCACGGGTTATGCGCAGTGCCGCGAGCAGTTGATGCGCAGCTTCGACCGCGGCTACACCGAGGTCACACTGTCGCGCATCGCCGTCATCACGGGTGCATCCGAAGCGATCATCCACAAGGAGTTCCACCTCTCCTCCGCCGACCCCAACCTGGTCGGCGAGGACGCGGTGCGGCCCATCGGCGAGACGAACTACGACGTGGCCGACCAGCTGTCGAACATGGGGATGGAGGCGATCCACCCCCGCGCGGCGAAGGGCCTGCGCCAGGCGAACATCCCGCTGCGCGTCCGCAACATCTTCGAGGCCGACCACATGGGTACGGTGATCCGCGCCGACCTCGAGGCGACGGAGCCGGGCGTGGAGATCGTCACGGGCCTCAAGGGCGTCTTCGCCTTCGAGTTCTTCGAACAGGACATGGTCGGCGTGAAGGGCTATGACGCGGCGATCCTGGAGGCGCTGAAGCGCCACAAGGTGCGCATCGTGTCGAAAAGCTCGAACGCGAACACGATCACGCACTTCCTCGAAGGCTCCATGAAGGCCGTGAAGCGGGTCGAGGCGGACCTGTCGCAGGTCTACCCCTCGGCCTCGATCACCTCGCGCAAGGTGGCGATCATCTCGGCCATCGGCCGCGACCTGACGGGCCTCGACGTGGCGCTGACGGGTCTTGCCTGCCTCAAGGCCGCGGGCATCAAGCCGCTCGGCCTGCACGACCACATGCGCAAGGTCGACATGCAGGTCATCGTCGACGAGCCGGACTTCGACGGAGCGGTCGTCGCCCTCCACCGCGGCCTTATCGAGGGCAAGGCGCCGGAAAAGATCGCCCCCGCCGCGGGAGAGCACGCAAAGCCGGCGGAAGCGGCAACCATGCTGCGGGTGGCGTGACAGCCTGCCGCTTGCCGGCGCGGAGCCGCGCTCCACATGACCGACCCGGGCCGCTCGCGGCCCGGGTTCTTCATGTCCGGAGGCGGCGGTGACAGGGCAGACGGAAACACGGAGCGCGGCGGTGATCGGGGCAGGCGGCGGCATCGGGGCGGCAATTCTGGCGCTGCTGGCCGAAGATCCACGCTACGGCCGCATCCACGCCTTCGCGCGCACGGGCGCCATCGCGCCCCATCCGAAGGTCGTGGCCGGCACGCTCGACCTCGCCGACGAGGCAAGCATCGCGGCGGCGGCACGGGCGGCGGGCGCGGATGGGCCGCTCGACCTCGTCTTCGTGGCGACGGGTCTGCTGCACGACGGGCCGGACATGCAGCCGGAGAAGGATTGGCGCGCGCTCGACGCGGAACGTCTTGCGCGGGCCTTCGCCGTCAATGCGACGGGACCGGCACTCGTCGCCAAGCACTTCCTGCCTCTTCTGCCGCGCGAGGGACGGTCGGTCTTCGCGGCACTGTCGGCGCGCGTCGGCTCGATCTCCGACAACCGGCGAGGCGGATGGTACGCCTATCGCGCGTCCAAGGCGGCGCTGAACATGCTTCTGAAGACGCTCTCCATCGAACTTGCGCGCAAGCGGCCCGGCGGCATCGTCCTCGGCCTGCAACCGGGCACGGTCGATACCGCGCTGTCGAAGCCGTTCCAGACCTTTGTGGCGGACGACAAGCTGTTCACGCCCGATTTCTCGGCAGAAAAGCTGCTGAAGGTAATCGAGGCCGCGCGGCCGGAGGACACGGGCGGCCTCTTCGACTGGTCGGGGGAGCGGATCCCTTACTAGCGCCCCGGTGCGGCCGAGCAGTGCGCACCGCCCGCCGCCTGGCCCGAGCCGAGCGCCAGCGCCGGCGGAGCCGTGAAGGGATTGAGCGGACGGCTGCCCGCGAGGTCGAGGGCCAGAAGCCCGATCCCCGCCGCCGCCAGCAGCAATACGACAAGGCGCCGGGTCATGGCCGCGCCCTCCCCTCGAAGCCGAGCCAGGGCCGCAGCTGCACACCCGCGATGGAGCCGAGGAACGCGGCGGCGAACCAGGCCCAGCCGTGCAGGCTGCCCGTCGAGATGCCGCTGAAGAAGGCCCCGACATTGCACCCGAAGGCCAGACGCGAGGAATAGCCCAGCAGCAGCCCCGCGACGACCGTCGCGATCCACGCCCGCGCGGGCAGGGCCGGGATCGGCTGCGCAAGGCCGCCTCGCCACGCGGCCACCAGGAACGCGCCTCCGAGAATCCCGATATTGGTGAGCGAAGTGACGTCGGTCAGCAGGCTCTCCGCCACACGCTCCGCGTTCGCGGGCGCGGCCCAGAACGCAGAAGCGGCAAGGTCCGCCCCGGCGGCGTGCGCCCCCTTCGCAACCCAGAGGCCGAGGCCGTAGACCACGCCCCAGGGCTGGCCGGAGATCACGAGGTTCAGCAGTGCAAGCCCCGCAACCGCGAGCGCCGCGATCCACAGACGCCGGGGCAGGCGCGCCGTGCCCGGTGCGGCCCGCCAGACAGCGAAGGCCCCGACGGCCGCCAACGCGGCGAGCGTCGCGGCCAATCCGCCCATCGGGCCGAAGAGGCTGCTCGCCGTGACGACCGGCGCCGTGCCGAGGCCGATCCACCAGTCGAGGTTCCACGCACCCGCGAAGCTTCCGATGGCGAAGAAGGGCAGCGCCAGCGCGCCGACCGGGTTGCCGCTGCCCGCGTTCACGAGCGTACCCGAACCGCAGCCGAGCACGATCTGCATGGCGAGGCCGAAGACGAAGGCCCCGCCGATCATGGCGACTCCGACGGGCGCATGTGCGCCCACCAGTTCGCCCGGATTGGCCGCGATCAGCGGCATGGCGACGGCGGCCGTGAGCCCGATGGCGATGAGCTGGGCGATAAGCCCGGCAGGCTCCCGCCGAAGGATGAACGCCCGCCACGGCCCCGCGAAGCCGAACCGCAGGCCCTCGAGCGCGATGCCGAAGCCGAGGCCCACGGCAAGCAGCAGACCGTACCGGGCCCCGGCCATCGCGGCGACCGCCACAACAAGGGCGACGCCCCCCGCCGCAAGCAGCAGGCGGGGAGCGATCGTCGGTCGGACAACAGTGCCCGGTACGGCCGTCATCGGATCAGAACCAGCTCTTCACCGTGGACCACAGGTGCGTGAAGCGGCCCGGGACATTGTCCATCGGCAGACCGGCGTTCGACCAGCCGACGAGCGATTCCGGGTAGAGCTTCACGCCCTCGATGCCCGCCAGCTCGCTCAGCGCGAACCAGTTGGTCGCGGCCCAGTGGCCGGTGTTGCAGAAGGACACGAGCGTCTCGTCACCCTTGAGCCCGGCGTTGGCGGCGAGCGCCCCGGCTGCTGCCGGATCGACGATGGCCGGCCCCGACGCGAACCAGTTGGAATGGGTGAAGATCTGGGCGTGCGGCAGGGTGCCGGGCTGCTTCGCGGCCTTGTGCTGCGTCTCGCCCTTGTAGAACGCCTCGGGCCGCGCGTCGATCAGGGTCGCTTGCGTCTTGCCGTCGACCACGGCCTTGACTTCGTCGCGCGTGGCGAGCCATTCGGTGCTGAAGCTGACCGTGATGTCGCTCGGCACCGGCTGGGTCGCCTCGGTGCTCAGGCCGCGGCCATCGGCGGTCCAGGCGTTGACGCCGCCGTTCAGGATCGCGAGTTGGCTCACGCCCGACGACTTGAGCGTCCAGTAGACGCGGGCGGCGGCACCGAAGTCCGTCTCGTCCTTGCCCTGGTGCACGACCACGACCGGGCGGTCAGCGGTCACGCCGAGGCTGCGCAGCAGACCGGTCAGCGCCTCCTCCGACAGAAGCTGGCCCGGGTTTTCCGCGGGCCCACGGAACTTGCCGTAAGGCGCCGAAACCGCACCCGGGATATGGCCGGCGTCATAGCCGCCCTCGCCCGCACGGATGTCGAGCACCAGCGGGTTCAGCGTGTCCTGCGCGGCGGCAAGCTCCGCCGGCGTCAGCAGCGGGCCGAAGCGCGTCTCGGCGAGCGCGCCGGTCAGCGTCGTCGCGGCCAGGGCCGCGCCGGCGATCAGCGAGGTAAAGATCGGTCGCATGGGGTCGTCTCCTCCAAACTCCTGTGTTCGGAGGCGTAAATGGACCTTCTTTCCTCCAAGTTCAAGTAGAATCTTTCTATATACATATGTCGTTTGTTCTTTAGGTCTGGCCCTTCAATCGTTTGGCAACCCTGTGCGTGCAGGATGCCGGGAACCGGTGCAACAACCCTGCGAGTCTCCCGGATGGCCCCGATTCCTGCGCCCCTGTTCGACGCCGACCGCATGCGCGTCTATCCCTGGATCTTCGCCGCCGCCTACCTGGTGAGCGCGATCGCGCTGGTGATGGCGTCCTCGGGCGGCATCGACCCGTGGGGAAAGCCGCTGGGGTATGACTTCATCACCTTCTGGAGCGCGGGGCACCTGACGCTCGAAGGACGCCCGGAGGCGGCGTTCGATGCCTATGAGATCCTGGCGGCGCAGCAGGTGGCGGTACCGCAGAACACCTCGATCTTCCTCTGGCATTATCCGCCGACCTACCAGCTTCTGGTCGCGCCGCTGGCGCTGGTACCCTATTTCGCGTCCTACCTCCTGTTCACGGGGCTGACGCTCGCGGCTTACCTGCTGACGGTCTCCCGCCTGCTCGACCAGAAGGGCGCGGTCATGCTGGTGCTGGCCGCGGGCGGCACGTGGATGTGCGTCTTCCACGGCCAGAACTCGATGCTGTCGGCGGCGCTGTTCGCCGGCATCGCGCTGACGATCGGACGCCGGCCGGTGCTTGCAGGCGTGCTGATCGGCCTGCTCGCCTACAAGCCGCAACTGGGGCTGCTCATCCCCTTCGCGCTGATCGTCACCGGGCAATGGCGGACCTTCGCCGCCGCGGCGGCGACGACACTTGTCTTTGCGGGCGGGGCGACACTCGCCTTCGGGCTCGACCTGTGGCGGGCCTTCCTCGACAACATGCCGCTCGTGGGCACGTTGCTGGAGTCGGGTTTCCTGCCGTGGGAGAAGATCCCCAGCCTGTTCGTGACGCTGCGCCTCCTGGGCGTGCCGGAGGGGCTTGCCTACGCGGCGCACTGGACGCTGGCCGCGGCGGCCGCCCTGACCGCCATCGCGGTGTGGCGCAAGGCCGGACCGGGACCGCTGAGCGTCGCTGTGCTGGTGCTCGCGACGCTGCTGATGACGCCCTACCTCTTCGACTACGAATTCGCGATCGTTTCCGTGCCCCTCGTCATCGCCGCGACGCACATGGCGCGGGCGGGGGCGAGCCGGGCGGAGAAGGCCGTCCTGCTGTTCGCCTATTTCGCACCATTCCTGATGATCTTCGGGGTCAAGGCTGCGAACCTGCAGCTCGGCTTCTTCGCGCTGCTGGCGCTCTTCGCCGTCACCGTGCACCGCGCGCTGGCCGAGGCGCGCACGCGCGAGGCCGCCCACCCCGCAGCCGCCGCGGCCTGACCGGTCAGAGGCTCAGGTCGCCCTTCAGGATGATCCAGGCGCAGGTGCCGATCCACAGCAGCACGGTCACGATCAACTGCTTGTCGGCGAGCAGGGCGTCGGTCGGGCTCTCCCCGCTTTCGAGAATCTCGACCACGTACCAGTAGCGGTAGATGCCGTAGAGCACGAAGGGAATGCTCACCACCAGTTCGGGCCGCGCCGTGACCACGAACAGGCTGTAGAACACGAGCGCACCGGTGGCCGCCATCTCTGCGAACCGGTCGATCAGCGGCACGGAATAGCGGCCGAGCACCTGGCGGCCCTCCGCCCCGCTCTGGATCAGCTCCTGGCGCCGCTTGATCGAGGCGAGATAGAGCGCGAGGCACAGCGTGGTGACGAACATCCACGGCGACACGGGCACGCTGAGCGCGACCGCGCCCGCATAGACGCGCAGGACGAAGCCGCTGGAGATGACGAAGATATCGATAACCGGCTCGTGCTTCAGCGCGATCGTGTACCCGACGTTAACGGCCAGATAACCAAGAATGACCAGAGTGACGAGGGGCTGAACGAGAAAGCCTGCGAGCAGGATCGCGTAGAGCACGCCCATCGCGACGAGCGCCTGCGGGATGGTCACCTCGCCGGCCGCAAGGGGGCGGGTGTAGCGCTTCTTCGGGTGCGCACGGTCCCGCTCGATATCGAGAATGTCGTTGAGGATGTAGGTTGCCGAGGACGCCACGCAGAACAGCACGAACGCGAGCAGCGCATGCTCGATCTGCTCCGGCACGTTGAACTGGCCGGAGAACACCAGCGGGGTCAGGACAAAGGTGTTCTTCACCCACTGCCGCGGCCGGATCAGCCGCGCAAGTCCACCGAGTACAGTCGTGAGGTCTGACGTCATCTTGAACCCGACCGGAACCAGATCTGGGACGCAGGGCGACTCGCGGCGGCACAACCCCGCCGGGAATCGATGGCGCATCCTTGTCCTTTACACGGCGTTCGCCGCGATTGCCACGCTCGCCAACATCGTGACGCAGGATATCGTGATCCGCCTGCGCACAGATACCGTGGGCCTCGTCGCCTCCGTGCTCGCCGGAACGGCGGTCGGCCTCGTCACCAAGTACCTTCTCGACAAGACCTATATATTCGGTTTCCGGCCCCGCTCGCGTGCCCATGACGGGGCGACCTTCCTGCTCTACACGGGCACGGGCGTCGTCACGACGCTGATCTTCTGGGGCACGGAGGCGGCGTTTCACATGCTCTGGGACGGCGACAAGACCATGCGCTATCTGGGCGCGGCGGTGGGCCTCGCCATCGGCTACGCGATCAAGTACCGGCTCGACAGGCGTTTCGTCTTTCGTGCGCCAGAGGGGGGCTGAGCCGATGCTGCTCAGCGGCTGGGGGCGTTATCCGCGCGCGCAAGGCCGCCCGACAAGGGCCGCCGACACGGACGCCGCGCGCACGGCGCTGGCCGCCGCACGGAGCGACGGCGGGATGATCGCCCGCGGCCTGGGGCGCAGCTATGGCGACAGCGCGCTGGGAGGGCGGGTTCTGGAGACCGGCGCGCTCGACCGGTTCCGCGCCTTCGACCCCGCGACCGGCACCGTCACGTGCGAGGCGGGCGTCAGCATTGCCGACCTGCTGCGGGTGTTCCTGCCGCGCGGCTGGTTCCCGCCGGTCACGCCGGGCACGAAACACGTCAGCATCGGCGGCGCCATCGCCAGCGACGTGCACGGCAAGAACCATCACGGCGCGGGCAGCTTCAGCGACCATGTGCAGGCCGTCGAGATCCTGCTGGCCGACGGCTCGGTCGTCGTCGCGTCGCGGGAGAGGCACGCCGACCTGTTCGCCGCGACCTGCGGCGGCATGGGCCTGACGGGCGTGATCCTCGCCGCGACGCTGCGCCTGATGCCGGTGGCGAGCGGCATGATCCGCGCCCGGACGCTGAAGGCCGAGAACCTCGATGCCTGCCTCGGCCTGTTCGAGACCCACGCCGACGCCACCTACTCCGTCGCGTGGATCGACTGCCTCGCGACCGGCGACGCGCTCGGCCGCTCCCTCGTGATGCTTGGCGAACATGCCGGCGGCGGCGGCGTGCCGCGCCTGGCGCGGGCGCGTCTGTCCCTGCCCTTCGACCTGCCTGGCGTGCTGCTGAACCGCATGACCATGAAGGCGTTCAACGCGCTCTACTACCGCCGCGTCCGCACGCCGGACCGCACGGCCATCGTCCCCTTTGAGCCCTATTTCTACCCGCTCGACGGGATCGGCGGCTGGAACCGGGCCTATGGGTCGAGAGGCTTCCTGCAATACCAGTTCGTGCTGCCGAAGGCCGCGGGGCGCGACGCGCTGGCCGCCATCCTCTTGCGGATCGCGGACAGCGGCCGCGGCTCCTTCCTCGCGGTCCTGAAGGCGTTCGGACCGGGCAACGCCAACCCGCTGTCCTTCCCCATGGAGGGCTACACGCTCGCGCTCGACTTCCCCGTGCGCGACGACGACTTCGCGCTGCTCGACCGGCTGGACGACATGGTCGTGGCGCATGGCGGGCGGCTCTACCTCGCAAAGGACGCGCGGATGAGCGCGGCCACCTTCCGCGCCTCCTATCCGCGCTGGGAAACCTTTCAGGAAGTGCGCGCGCGCTACGGTGCGCTGGGCGTCTTCCGCTCGCTGCAATCGGACCGGCTGGGTCTTTGAGGGAAAACGGGTAGTAGCATGAGCAACATCCTGATCGTCGGCGCAACTTCCGCCATCGCGGAAGCCTACGCCCGCATCCATGCCGAGCGTGGCGACCGGCTGTTCGTGGCGGGCCGTGACGAGGACAAACTCGCGCGCGTCGCCGCGGACCTCGCCGCACGCGGGGCCGCAGGCGTGGATACCGCCGCCTTCGACGCGGGCGATCCGGCAAGCCTCGCCGCACTCGTGGAGGGGGCGGTGGCGGCGCTCGGCCATATCGACGTGGCGCTGATCGCCCACGGCAGCCTGCCCGACCAGCAAGCCTGCGAGGCGAGCGCGGATGCGGCGCGGGCGGAGCTCGAGACGAACGCGCTGAGCGTCATCGACCTGCTGACGCGCCTTGCACCGGTGTTCGAGGCGCAGGCCATGGGCGCAATCGCCGTCATCGGCTCGGTCGCGGGCGACCGGGGGCGGAAGTCCAACTATGTCTATGGTGCGGCGAAGGGTGCGGTCGCGATCTTCCTGCAGGGCCTGCGCCACCGCATGGCCTCGAAGGGTGTGCGCGTGGTCACGATCAAGCCCGGCTTCGTGGACACGCCGATGACGGCGGCGTTCGAGAACAAGGGTGCCCTTTGGGCGAGCCCCACAACCATCGCCGCCGGGATCGACCGCGCGGTCGCCAAGGGCAAGGCCGAGGCCTACCTGCCCTGGTTCTGGTGGCCGATCATGGCGATTATCCGCAACGTGCCGGAGCGTATCTTCGTCCGCACGAACCTCTGACACGACCCCGGTCAGGTCGCCGTCTTGTCCGGGTAGAGGCAAAGGTCGGCGACCGGGCAGACCCCGCACTTCGGGCTGCGCGCGAGGCAGGTGTAGCGCCCGTGCAGGATCAGCCAGTGGTGGGCGTGCTGCAGGTAGGGCTGCGGTATGGCCGCGAGCAGCCCCATTTCCACGTCGAGCGGCGTCTTGCCCGGCGCCAGCCCCGTGCGGTTGCCGACCCGGAAGATGTGCGTGTCGACCGCCATCGTCGGCTCCCCGAAGGCGACGTTCAGCACCACGTTCGCCGTCTTTCGTCCGACGCCCGGCAACGCCTCGAGCTGGGCACGGTCGCGCGGCACCTGGCCGTCATGCTCATCGACCAGCGTGCGCGACAGCGCGATCACGTTCTTCGCCTTGTTGCGGAAGAGGCCGATGGTCTTGATCGCGTCGCGCACCCGGTCCTCGCCGAGGTCGAGCATGGCCTGCGGCGTGTCGGCCATGGCGAAAAGGCCGCGCGTCGCCTTGTTCACGCCCTTGTCGGTCGCCTGGGCCGAGAGCACCACGGCGACCAGCAGCGTGTAGGGATTGTGGTACTCAAGCTCCGTCTTCGGCTCTGGCATCGCGTCGGAGAAGCGGCGGAACATCTCCTCCACCGCCTCGGGCGACATGCGGGGCGGCGCCTTGACGCGCTTGCCCGCCTTGCGCTTCGCAGCGGCGGTCTTCGGCGCTTTCGGGGACCTCGGGCGGGAGGGTGCGGGCGTCTTGCTCATGGGCCGCGAGACTAGCCCACGGCCCCCGCGACGCGAAGTCCCTTTGCCGGGCGGGACACGGAAAGCTACATTTACGCCCCATGACGGAAACGGCGGCAATGATCCCCGACCGGGATGAGGACTGGACCGAGAGCGCGGGCGAGATCGTGTTCGACGCGACGTTGCGACCGCACCGCTCCCTGGGCCCCAAGGGCTTCATCGTGCTGATGGTCTTCATCTCGGCGATCAGCTTCGGCGCAGGGCTTTTCTACACGGTGCTGGGCGCGTGGCCGATCCTCGGCTTCTACGGCCTCGATGTGCTGGCAATCTGGTGGGCGTTCCGGACGAGCTTCCGCAACGGCCGCCTGCACGAGACGGTGGAACTGCGCCCCGCGCGCCTGCGTGTGCACCGGGTGCACCCCGGCGGGCGGGTGGAGCGGTGGGACTTCCAGCCCTACTGGGTCCGCCTCGCACTGGAGGAGGTGCGCAAGGACGATCCGCGCATCCGGCTGACACAGGGCACGGTGGCGGTGGAGCTCGGGCGCTTCATGAACGCCGAGGAACGGCGCGACTTCTTCGCCGCGCTCGAGGATGCGCTGGGCCGGGCCCGCGCGGCTGGAAACCCGATCTGACCGCAAGAACCGGGTGTCGCGGCGGCACGCCTGCGCCCTAGACTGGCGGGCAAGGATGGAGAGACCCGCCATGACTGCACCCGACACGCAGCCGGATAGGCTGTCCGACAACCTGGCCGACGATCTGGCCGACAGCGCCGAGGCCTTCGCCCGCATCGGCCGGGCGATCGCCTGGCTTGAGGAACACTACACGGAACAGCCGATGCTGGATGAGGCGGCAGAGGCGGCGGGCCTGTCGCCCTGGCACTTCCAGCGGCTGTTCACGCGCTGGACCGGCGTCAGTCCGAGGAGGTTCGTGGCCTATCTCACGCTCGACCACGCCAAGCAGCGCCTCGACCGGTCGGCGAGCGTCATGGACGCGGCCTTCGACGCCGGCCTTTCGGGTCCGTCGCGGCTGCACGACCTGTTCGTCACGCTCGACGCCATGACCCCGGGCGAGTTCAAGCGCGGCGGAGAGGGGCTCGTCATCCGCTTCGGCTATGCGTCCACGCCCTTCGGCGAGGCGATCGTCTGCTGGACCGAGCGCGGCATATGCGGCATGGGCTTCACGCTGGAGATGGGGCGGGAGGTGGCGCTCGACGACATGGGGGCCCGCTGGCCGCATGCGCGCATGGCGCGCGACGACGAGGGGGCGGCGGCGCGCATCGCGGAGATCTTCAGCGACACGGCAGGCGCGCCCCTGCGCCTGCACGTCATGGGCACGAACTTCCAGGTCCGGGTGTGGGAGGCGCTGTTGCGTATCCCGCCGGGCGCGGTCACGACCTATGCGCGGATCGCGCAACACCTTGGCGACGCGAAAGCCGTCCGCGCGGTCGGCACCGCCGTCGGGCGCAACCCGGTCTCCTACCTCATCCCCTGTCACAGGGTGCTACGGGGGACCGGCGCGCTCGCAGGATATCACTGGGGCCTGAAGACCAAGCGGGCGCTGCTCGCCATGGAAGCTGCACGCGCCGACGAACGGACGGAAGCGGGCGCGGCGTGACGCGCCCCTTGCGTTCAGAAGTCGATGCCGAGCACGTCCGCCATGGTGTAGATGCCGGGCGGCCGGCCCTGCCCCCACAGCGCCGCCTTGACCGCGCCGCGCGCGAAGATGCGGCGGTCGGCCGCGATGTGGCGCAGCTCGATCCGCTCGTCGTCCGCCGCGAAGATCGTCGTGTGCTCGCCCACGACATTGCCGCCGCGCAAGGCCGCAAGGCCGATGTGACCGCGCACGCGCGCGCCCGTGTGCCCGTCGCGGCCGCGGTCGGCGACCTCGCCCAGGCGTACGCCGCGGCCCTCGGCAGCAGCCTCTGCGAACATCAGGGCGGTGCCCGACGGCGCGTCGACCTTGTGCCGGTGGTGCATCTCAACGACCTCCACGTCCCAGTCGGCATCGAGCGTGGCCGCAACCTTGCGGATCAGCGCCTGCAGGAGGTTCACGCCGAGGCTCATGTTGCCCGACTTGACGATGGTCGCGTGACGGGCGGCTGCGGCGATCTTCTTCTCGTCGTCGGCGGAAAAGCCGGTCGTGCCGATCACATGGACGATGCGCGCCTGCGCGGCAAGGCCCGCGAACTCGACGGTCGCTGCAGGCGCGGTGAAGTCGAGCAGCGCATCACTCTGCACCAGCACGTCGAGCGCATCGTCGGTCAGCGGGACGCCCGTGTCCGGCCGGCCGATCAGGCGGCCGGCGTCGGTGCCGAGAAGATCGTGCCCCGGCCGCTCGATCGCGCCGGAGAGCACGGCCCCGTCCGTATCGAGAACGGTTTCGAGAAACGTGCGGCCCATGCGGCCGCTCGCCCCGGCCACCGCGATTCGTACGTCTGCCATGACAAGCCCTCCTCACCCGCGCAAACGGTCATCCCGCGGGGGAGGTAGCACCGGCAGAGCGTGGGGTAAAGCGGTCAGGCGTCCGCACGCCGCGCGTAGGTCCAGACGCGCGCAGGCCAGACATTGAGCCAGACGCGCCGCCCGCCATGGATGTCGAAGCCGTCCGGCAAGTCGCGCACCGGCGAGCCGCGGGAGTAGGTGAACTGGACGAAGATGCCGCCCGGTCCCATCAGCTCGGCACAATCCTCGACCAGCGCGCGGCGCACCTGACGCGGACGGGTCATCAGCGGCAGGCTGGAGACGACGGACGCGACCGGCCCCTCCACCACGCCCTCAAGCGTCTTCTTGATGCCATAGGCGTCGCCCTCGATCACGCGGACGCCGGGAAAGCGCTGGCGCAGGAGGCGGCAGAACTCCGGGTTGAACTCGACGAGGACGAGGCGCTCCGGCGCGATGCCGCTGGCGAGCAGGGCCGCCGTGACCGGGCCGGTTCCGGGGCCAAGCTCCACGATCACGCCGGCACGGTCCGCGGACGCGGCGGCAGCCATGGCGCGCGCCAGGCGGCGGCCCGACGGCGCGACGCCTCCGGTCTTGACCGGAGACTTGATCATCGCGCCGACGAACTGCACGTCGCGTTTCAGGGCCCTGCGCCGTTCCCGGATTATCTCACGCATACATTCGTCCTCGAATGACGGATCACGCCGCAGGCATAGCTTCTAAGCCGAGCGCCCGGAAGCGGAAAAACGCGCAGGCCTCAGTCCTTCATGCCGTCCCAGAACTCCTTCACCCTGGCGAAGAAGCCCGTGGACTGCGGGCTGTTGTCGCGCCCTTCCTTGTCGAACTCCTCCAGCAGCTCACGCTGGCGGCGGGTCAGGTTGACCGGGGTTTCGACCACGCATTCGATGTACTGGTCGCCATGGCGCCCGCCGCGCAGATGCGGCATGCCCTTGCCGCGCAGCCGGAACTGGCGGCCCGACTGGGTGCCCGCAGGGATTTCCACGCGCACGCGCCCACCGTCGATGCTCGGCACCTCGATCTTGCCGCCAAGCGCCGCTGTCGTCATCGGCACGGGAACGCGGCAGTGCAGGTCCGCACCCTCCCGCCGGAAGAGGTCGTGCGGCGCGATCTCGAGGAAGATGTAGAGATCGCCGGCAGGCCCGCCGCGCACGCCGGCCTCGCCCTCGCCGGAGAGCCGGATGCGCGTGCCCTCCTCCACCCCCTTCGGAATCGTGACGTTGAGCGTGCGCTCCCGCTCCACGCGGCCCGACCCCGAGCACGCCTTGCACGGGTTCTTGATGATGCGGCCGAGGCCGTTGCAGGTCGGGCAGGTCCGTTCGATCGTGAAGAAGCCCTGCTGGGCGCGCACCTTGCCCATGCCGGAGCAGGTCGGGCAGGTGACGGGCTGGGAGCCCGCCTCGGCGCCGGAGCCGCTGCACACCTCGCAGGAGACCGAGCCCGGCACGCGGATCTGCGCGGACTTGCCGTTGTAGGCCTCCTCCAGCGTGATGCGGAGGTTGTAGCGCAGGTCCGACCCGCGCGCCCGGCCGTCGCCGCGCGCACGGCCGCGCCCCATGAACTCCCCGAACAGGTCGTCGAACACGTCTGCGAAGGCGGAGGAGAAGTCCGCGCCGCCGCGCGCACCCGCCGCACCCGCACCGAAGCCGCCGGGGCCAGCGCCCATGCCGCCCTCGAACGCCGCGTGGCCGAACTGGTCGTAGGCCGCGCGCTTCTGGGCGTCCTTCAGGACGTCATAGGCCTCGTTGAGTTCCTTGAACTTGCGTTCCGCCTCGGGGTCGTCGCGGTTGCGGTCGGGGTGCAACTCCTTCGCACGCCCGCGGTAGGCCTTCTTCAGCTCCTCCGCGGAGGCATCGCGCGAGACGCCGAGGACCTTGTAGTAGTCCCGTTTTTCCATGGTTCAGTCGACGCTCGTTCGCTCGTGGTTCCAAGAGGCCCCGCCAGATCCATGCGATCACCGGCGGGGCCTGTCCCGGAACCGGCGTCTCCGCCGGGTCAGGCGTTCTTGTCGGACTTGTCGTCCTTCACTTCCTCGAACTCCGCATCGACGACGCCCTCGTCGCTGGCGGAGGCATCGTCTTGCTGCTCTCCGCCGCCGGAAGAGGCGTCCTCGTCCTTGTTGGCGTAGAGCACCTCGCCGAGCTTCATCGCCGCCTGGGCAAGCGCCTGCGTCTTGGCCTGGATGTCGTCGAGGTCGTCGCCGCCCGCGGCCTCCTTGAGCGCCGTCACGGCGTCCTGGATCGCGGTGCGGTCCGCCTCGCCGAGACGCCCGCCATATTCCTCGAGTTGCTTCTCGGTCTGGTGGACGAGCCCCTCGGCCTGGTTCTTCGCCTCGACCAGTTCGCGCTTCTTGCGGTCGGTGTCGCGGTTCTCCTCGGCCTCCTTGACCATCTTCTCGATGTCGGCGTCGGAGAGGCCGCCAGAGGCCTGGATGCGGATCTGCTGCTCCTTGCCCGTGCCCTTGTCCTTGGCCGAGACGTTGACGATGCCGTTGGCGTCGATGTCGAACGTCACCTCGATCTGCGGAACGCCGCGCGGTGCGGGCGGAATACCCATCAGGTCGAACTGGCCGAGCATCTTGTTGTCCGCGGCCATCTCGCGCTCGCCCTGGAACACGCGGATGGTGACCGCGTTCTGGTTGTCCTCGGCGGTGGAGAAGACCTGGCTCTTCTTGGTCGGGATCGTCGTGTTGCGGTCGATGAGGCGCGTGAACACGCCGCCCAGCGTCTCGATGCCGAGCGACAGGGGCGTCACGTCGAGCAGGAGGACGTCCTTCACGTCGCCCTGCAGAACGCCGGCCTGGATCGCCGCGCCGATGGCCACGACCTCGTCCGGGTTCACGCCCTTGTGCGGCTCGCGCCCGAAGAAGGTCTTCACCGCGGCCTGCACCTTGGGCATCCGCGTCATGCCGCCGACGAGCACGACCTCGTCGATCTCGCCCGCGCTGATGCCGGCGTCGGCCAGCGCTTTCTTGCAGGGCTCCAGCGTGCGCTGGATGAAGTCGTCGACCAGCGCCTCGAGCTTGGCGCGGGTGAGCTTCATCGTGAGATGCTTCGGCCCGGACTGGTCGGCGGTGATGAAGGGCAGGTTGATCTCGGTCTGCTGGGCCGACGACAGCTCGATCTTCGCCTTCTCCGCGGCCTCCTTGAGGCGCTGGAGGGCGAGCTTGTCGCCGCGCAGGTCGATGCCGTTCTCCTTCCTGAACTCGTCGGCGAGATAGTCGACGAGGCGCATGTCGAAGTCCTCGCCGCCGAGGAAGGTGTCGCCGTTCGTCGCCTTCACCTCGAACACGCCGTCGCCGATCTCGAGGATCGAGATGTCGAACGTGCCGCCGCCGAGGTCGTAGACCGCGATGGTCTTGCCGTCGTTCTTGTCGAGACCGTAGGCGAGCGCTGCCGCCGTCGGCTCGTTGATGATGCGCAGAACCTCGAGGCCCGCGATCTTGCCCGCGTCCTTGGTCGCCTGGCGCTGGGCGTCGTTGAAATAGGCGGGAACCGTGATGACGGCCTTGTCGACCGTCTCGCCGAGATAGGCTTCCGCCGTCTCCTTCATCTTCTGCAGCACGAGCGCGGAAACCTGCGAAGGCGCCATTTCCTTGCCGCGCGTCTCGACCCAGGCGTCGCCGTTGCCGCCCTTCACGATCTTGTAGGGGACGAGCTTCTTGTCCTTCTCCACCATCGGGTCGTCGTAGCGCCGTCCGATCAGGCGCTTGACCGCGAAGAAGGTGTGCTCCGGATTGGTGACCCCCTGCCGCTTGGCCGGCTGGCCGACCAGCGTCTCGCCGTCCTCCGTGAAGGCGACCATCGACGGCGTCGTGCGCGCGCCTTCCGCATTCTCGATCACTTTCGGCGACTTGCCGTCCATGATGGCGATGCAGGAGTTCGTGGTCCCGAGGTCGATGCCGATGACTTTGGCCATGTGCTCATACCCTTTTGATGCTCAGCGAGCGTACCGGACCCGCTCGGCACCCGGCACGCCCCCGCCCGTTCGCGGGTCGTGGACTCCAATGATGCGGGGTATATAGGCGGGGGCCCGTGGAGCCGCAACCGGCGAGCCGTGGCAAGTGCGCCACAGTGCTGCCATGCTGCTGCGGAAACGGCAAACGGCGCCCCGAGGGGCGCCGTCGCGCAAATCGTGAATGTTGCCGGATCAGGCGGCGCGGCGGCGCGCGGCCCAGACACCGACGAGGCCGAGGCCGAGCAGGCCGAGCACCGCAGGCTCCGACACCTGCGCGCTGTCGAGGCGGGTGTAGAAGCCGGCCGGCGTGCCGGCGACACCGTCGCCCTGGATCGTGATCTCGTGGCTGCCGGCGGACAGCGCCACCTCGCCCGACGACCAGGAGGCGCTGGTCCACGCGCTGTCGGCGGAGGCATCGTCGCCGAAACCGCTGGCGAAGGCCTGGAACGTCGTCGTCAGGATCAGCGTACCGAAGTCGTAGACGTAGTAAGTGTCACCGGTGATGAAGGAGTCCGTGATGCGGAACACCGCGGGGCCGGCCAGCGACAGGGAGATCGGCGACTCGGTCGAGTCCGTGAACGCGGCGGGGATCTCGTCGAACGACCAGCCGCCGTCGAGAACGGGCGCGGCCGACGCGATCGTCGGAATGGCAAACGCCAAGGACAGGGCCGCCGCGGCGGTGAGAGTTTTCAGGGTCATTTTGACTGGTTCCCAAATCTTAAAATTGTTGACGCGGTTACGAAACCGACCCACTTGGATGCAACTCTCGGGCCAGATTCGCCGCATGCGTGCAGAGCGCAGTTTTCCACACAGACTGGCGCGTTTGCCCTAGCCGCACGAATCGGAAAGCGTAAGCCATGCTGACGGGCGTCAGGAAACTTGACGGCTTTCTCAGCCGTAAGGAGCAGGGCCGCATGCTGGCGGAGGTGCGTGCGGGAATGGCTGCCGCCCCGCCCTTCCGGCCGGAGATGCCGCGCACGGGAAAGCCGTTCAGCGTGTGGATGACGAATTTCGGCCCGCTCGGCTGGGTGTCGGACCGCACGGGCGGCTACCGCTACCAGCCGGCGCATCCAGTGACGGGCGAACCCTGGCCGCCGATCCCGGAGGCGATCCTCGCCGTCTGGCGGGAGGTGGCGCGCTACCGCCACGATCCCGAGGCGTGCCTCGTCAACCTCTACGGCCCGGGCGCGCGCATGGGCCTGCACCAGGACCGCGACGAGGAGACGTTCGATGCACCCGTCGTGTCCATCTCGCTGGGCGACCGTGCGCGCTTCCGGTTGGGCGGTACGGAGCGCAAGGACCCGACGGCGAGCTTCTGGCTCGACAGCGGCGACGTTCTGGTGCTGGAGGGTGCGGCCCGCCTCGCCTTCCACGGCATCGACCGGGTGGTGCCGGACAGCTCCACCCTCTGCCCGGACCTCGGCCGGGTGAACCTGACGCTCAGGCGCGTGACGCGACCGTAAACGAACGTTCCGCCCTCACGCCCCCTGTGGCGCGGGCGGGGCCTTGGCGATGCCGACCATGGCGGGACGCAGGAGGCGTCCCTCCATCAGGAAGCCCGCCTGCATGGTCTGCACGACGGTGCCGGGGGCGTGGTCGGCGCTGGGGATCTCCACCATCGCCTGGTGCAGGTTCGGGTCGAACTTCTCCCCCGTCGGGTCGAGCCGGGTGATGCCGTGCCGCTCGAACACCGCCATCAGCTCGCGCTCGGTCGCCTCGATGCCGGAGAAGAGACCCTCGACCTCCGCGGGCAGGTCCTGCGGCGCAGCGTCGAGAGCGCGGCGCAGGTTGTCGGCCACGGTCAGCAGGTCGCGGGCGAGTTTCGCGCCGCCGTATTTCAGGGCGTCGGCCTTCTCCCGCTCGGCCCGGCGGCGCACGTTCTCCGCGTCCGCCATGGTGCGCAGGAGCCGGTCCTTCAGCTCCGCCGCCTCGGCCTCCGCCGCGGCCACCCGCTCGGCCAGCGCGGCCGCGTCGGCCGCAGGCGCATCCGCGCCCGTCATGCCTTCCTGAGCTTCGGCGGCATGGGTTTCGGTCGACTTGCTGCGGGGATCGGTCATGCGGTCACTCTCTTCTGCTGATCAGTCGCGCGCGAGAAGGCGGCTTACCACACGCGCGGTATAATCCACCATGGGCACGATGCGGGCATAATTGATGCGCGTCGGCCCGATGACGCCGATCGCCCCGATGACACGCTGCTGCGCGTTGCGGTAGGGCGCGACGACGAGCGAGGAGCCGGAGAGCGAAAAGAGCTTGGTCTCCGACCCGATGTAGATCTTCACGCCGTCGGCGTCGCGGGCGAGTTCCAGGAGGCGCACAAGCTCGGTCTTGGTTTCCAGCTCCTCGAACAGCAGCCGGATGCGGTCGAGATCGTCCGCCATCTGGATGTCCTCGAGCAGGTTCGACTGCCCGCGCACCAGGAGCTTCGCCGTTTCCGCCGCTTCTCCGCTGCTGCTGCCGACCCAGGTCGCAAGGCCCGTTTCCACCACGGCTGCGGTCAGCGCGTCGAGCGCCTTCTTGGCCTCCTCGATCTCGCCGTCGAGGACGCGGCGCGCATCCTCCAGCGTGCGGCCCGCGATCCGCGCGTTGAGGTAGTTACCCGCCTCGATCAGCGCAGAGGGCGGCAGGCCGGGCGGCAGATCGACGACACGGTTTTCCACCATGCCCTCGGCCGTCACCAGCACGACGAGCGCGGAACGGGCGTTGAGCGGCACGAACTCGATATGCCGGAGCGCGGAGTCGACCTTCGGCGACATCACGAGGCCGGCGCAGCGCGACAGGCCCGAGAGCATGGAGATCGCCTCTGTCAGCAAGTCCTCGTAGGTGTGCCCGCGCGCGGCCACCTTGGCGTCGATGGAGGTGCGCTCCTCGTCCGTCAGGTCGCCCACTTCCAGCAGCCCGTCGACGAAGAGCCGCAGCCCGATCTCCGTCGGCATCCGGCCCGCGCTGGTATGCGGTGAGTAGAGCAGGCCCATCGCCTCGAGATCCTGCATGACATTGCGGATCGAGGCGGCCGACAAGGGCATCGAGAGCGCGTGGGAAAGGGTACGCGAGCCCACGGGCGCGCCGGTATCGAGGTAGGACTCGACGATATGCCGGAAGATCTCGCGCGGGCGGTCGCGCAATTCCTCGATGCTGGCCGGTGTCCTGAGCCTCATGGCGGTGCCGGTGACCCTGTCCCTCGAAACGCTCCTCGCCCGCTGAGACATGCGGACATCCGTCAGTTAGGCATGGCCGCGCGTGCGGTCAATCCTTCGGCGCGGACCCGGCGACCGGTTCGGCGGCGCGGCCCATGCCCTTTGACGCCGGCGTCTGCGCCCGCTAGACCGTCGCCAAGCGTTCCCGCACCCGTTCATCGAGGAGACCCGCCATGCGCCCCTCCGGCCGCGCGCCCGACCAGCTTCGCGAGATCAGCCTGACGCCCGGCTACGCCCGCCATGCGGAAGGCTCCTGCCTCGTCGCGTTCGGCGACACGCACGTGCTGTGCACCGCCACGGTGGAAGAGCGCGTGCCCCCCTTCCTCAAGAACACCGGCCAGGGATGGGTGACGGCGGAGTACGGCATGCTGCCGCGCGCCACCAACACTCGGATGCGGCGCGAGGCCGCCACCGGCAAGCAGTCGGGCCGCACGCAGGAGATCCAGCGCCTGATCGGCCGGTCGCTGCGCGCGGTCACCGACCTCAAGGGGCTGGGGGAGCGGCAGATCACGCTCGACTGCGATGTGCTGCAGGCCGACGGCGGCACGCGCACGGCCTCCATCACCGGCGCGTTCGTCGCGCTGCACCAGGCGCTTGCGCCACTCGTCCAGGGCGGCGTGCTGGCGCGTATGCCGCTGACCGATCACGTGGCGGCGGTGTCCTGCGGCATCTACGAGGGCACGCCCGTGCTCGACCTCGACTATCCGGAGGATTCGAGCGCGGAAACGGACGCCAATTTCGTGCTCACGGGCGCCGGCGGCATCGTCGAGATCCAGGGCACCGCGGAGGGCGCGCCATTCAGCGAGGCGGAGTTCCTTTCCATGCTGGCACTGGCGCGCGACGGGATCGGCCGGCTCGTGGCGCTGCAGCGCGACGCACTCGGCCTCGGCTGAGGGAGGCGGACATGGCGCGGCGGCAGTTCGAGGGCGGCCGGCTGGTCATCGCCAGCCACAACCCGGGCAAGGTGCGCGAGATCGCGGAGCTTCTGGAGCCCCTGGGCGCGGAGGTGATCTCGGCGGGCGACCTAGGCCTGCCGGAGCCGGAGGAGACCGGCACCACGTTCGAGGCGAACGCGGAGCTGAAGGCGCTGGCGGCGGCACAGGCCGCGAACCTGCCCGCGCTCGCCGACGATTCGGGCTTCTGCGTCGATGCGCTGGGCGGCGATCCGGGCATCTATTCGGCACGCTGGGCGGGGCCGTCCAAGGACTTCCGCGTGGCCATGGAGAAGGTCCACGCGGCTATGGCGGAGAAGGGCGCGGATGCGCCCGACGGCGCGCAATTCGTCTGCGTACTGGCGCTCGCCTGGCCCGATGGCCATATCGAGAGCTTCCGGGGCACGGTCGACGGGCGCGCAGTGTGGCCGCCGCGCGGCGACCGCGGCTTCGGATACGACCCGATGTTCCAGCCGGAGGACGACACCCGCACCTTCGGCGAGATGGAGCCGCAGGAGAAACATGCCCGCAGCCACCGCGCACGCGCCTTTGCCCAACTCGTCGACGCCTGCTTCCGGCGCGGCTGAGCGCCCGCCGCGCAACGCCGGGGAAGCGGGGCTCGCGCTCTACGTCCACTGGCCGTTCTGCGCGGCCAAGTGTCCCTATTGCGATTTCAACAGTCATGTGCGCGAGAGCGTCGACCAGGTTCGCTGGGCGCGCGCGCTGATACGCGACCTGGAGGTGCAGGCCGACCGCACCCCGCGCCGGCCGCTTGCCTCTATCTTCTTCGGGGGCGGCACGCCTTCGCTGATGGCGCCGGAGGTGGTGGGCGGCGTCATCGACTGCGCCCGCAGCCTTTTCGGGCTGGAGGATGGCGCAGAGATCACGCTCGAGGCCAATCCGACGAGCGTCGAGGCCGAACGCTTCCGCGGCTATCGCGAGGCGGGCGTGAACCGGCTCTCCATGGGCATCCAGGCGCTCGACGACGAGAGCCTGAAGCGGCTCGGCCGTCTGCACACCTCAGCGGAGGCGCGCGCAGCCTTCGACCTCGCCCGCGCGACCTTCCCGCGCATCTCCTTCGACCTGATCTACGCCAGGCCCGGCCAGACGCCGGACGACTGGCGGCGCGAACTTGCGCAAGCGCTCGCCATGGCCGCCGACCACCTGTCGCTCTACCAGCTGACGATCGAGCCCGGCACGCGCTTTGCCGAACTGTACCGGCGCGGCAAGCTGCAGGTGCCGGACGACGCGGCGGCCGCCGCGCTCTACGAGATCACGCAGGAGGTTACGGCCGCGGCCGGGCTTCCGGCCTACGAGGTGTCGAACCATGCCGCACCCGGCGCTGAGGGGCGGCACAACCTCGTCTACTGGCGGCACGGTCGCTACCTGGGCGTGGGGCCGGGTGCGCACGGGCGCATCGACGTGGGCGGCGCGCTGCACGCGACCGAGGCGCACACCGCGCCCGAAGCCTGGCTCGACGCGGTCGAGCGGCTGGGCCACGGCATCTGCGCCGAAGCCACAATCCCGCCCGCCGAACAGGCCGAGGAGGTGGCGATCATGGGCTTGCGCCTGATGGAGGGCATCTCGCTCCGGCGCTATGCCGCGCTGGCCGGGGCGCCCATGAGCCCGCGGCGGCTGGAGCCCTTGCTGGCCGACGGCCTCGTCAGGGTTGCGGGCGACACGCTCTCGGTGACGGGGAAAGGCCGCCCGTTGCTCAACGCGATCCTGCGCGACCTGCTCGTCTGACCGTTTCCGTTCAGAAGGAAGGCGGCGCGAAAGTGTCGGGCGCGGGGCTGACCACCTTGAAGCCGTCGGCCGTGATCTCCATGACCGCCAGCCCGCGTTCGGCAAGACCCTGCGCATTGAAGCGGAAGATGCCGTCGACGCCGGCGAAGCCTTCCTGGTCGGCCAGCACCTCGTAGGCGAAGGGCTGCGCCATCCCGGTACGGATCAGCGCACCCGCCAGAGACACCGCGTCATAGGCGAGCGAACCGATCCGCGGCGGCGCCTCGCCATAGGCGGCCCGGTAGCGCCGCTCGAACACGTCGCGGTACTCCGGCTGCGGCGTCGCGAACCAGCCGCCGTGCATCAGCGGGTCCTGCAGGACGTTCGGATCGGACCAGAGCCCCGTGCCGAGCAGCCGCACCGCGTCGAGATCGACGTCGTAATAGGGCAGCAACGCCACGACGGAGCGCACGGCAAGCGCATTCTCGGGGATCAGGGCGGCCTGCCAGGTCTGGGCCGCGAACCCTTCCACGGGCGCAGCCATCTCCTGCGGGTCCGGCGGATACGTCGCCGACGCGGTCACGAGCGCGCCGGCGCGCGGCGCGATGCCGGTCAGCGCCTGCGCCACGCGCGCGCCGTAAGCAGTTTCCGGTGTCAGGCTGCCGATCTGCCGGAAGCCCTGCGACACCGCGTACGAGACGACGCGCGCCACCTCGTCCTCCGGCAGGAAGCTCAGCAGGAAGACGTTGTTGCCGGCGACCGTGCTGTCGGTCGAGAAGGCGATCACGTTCACGCCATAGCTGGCTGCGAGCGGGCCGGCGGCCTGCACGGAGTGGGAGAAAAGCGGCCCGAGAATCAGCTCCGCCCCTCGGTCGAGGGCCGTACGGGCCGCGGCGCTGGCGCCATCGGCGGTCCCGCCCGTGTCGTAGAAGGCGAGCTGCAGGCGCGGCTCGTTCAGGTCGTTCGCCGCAAGTTGCGCCGCATTGGCCAACGCCCGGGCCACCCGCTGCACACCCGGCTGCGGCGCGCCGGTCGGCAACAGGACGGCAACCTGCACCGGCGTATCGCGGGTGGCGGCGTCTGCCGCGGGTAGCTGCGCCGGTAGCTCGCTGGCGGGCCGGGTATCCTGAAGGATGACCCCGGTCGAACCGGACTGAACGGGGGCCGGGGGTGCCGTGCGCTGCGCGCATCCCGCTGTCAGGACCGCAGCCGCGGCCAGGACGGCGCCGAGTTTCGCCGCCCGCGCAAGCAGCGGCGCGAAATTGCGCTGGCCGTTCGTCTGAGCCATCGGTCTATACTCCCCTTCGTACGTAACCCGCGTAACATGGAACCCCTTGGCGTGCGACAGACTAAGCCCGAGGCCCCCGAGACACAACCGGAGGCGGAAGCCGCGCGCGCCCCAGGCGCCCCGGTGTGGCGCAGAACCCCACTCGACGCAGGGCTGCACGTGGTGGCGACCCCCATCGGCAACCTGCGCGACGTGAGCTTGCGTGCGCTCGACACGCTGGCCTCGGCCGCCGTCATCGCATGCGAGGACACGCGCATGACCGGCCGCCTGCTCGCCGCTTACGGCATCCGCACGACGCTCACGCCCTATCACGACCACAATGCGGCAGCCGCGCGGCCGAAACTGCTGGCCCGCCTTGCTGCGGGGGAGGCGGTCGCGCTGGTCAGCGACGCGGGCACGCCGCTCGTCTCCGATCCCGGCTACAAGCTGGTGCGCGCCGTGCTCGAGGCGGGCCATCGCGTGATCCCGGTGCCGGGGGCCTCGGCGTTGCTTGCAGGTCTCGTCAGCGCGGGCCTGCCCACCGACCGGGTGACCTTCGCGGGCTTCCTGCCGGCGAAGGCGGGAGCGCGGGAACGTGCGCTTCGCGATCTTGCCGGCCACCAGGCGACCCTCGTCTTCTACGAGAGCGGGCCGCGCCTTGCCGCCTCCCTTGCCGCCATGGCCGGGGTACTGGGCGACCGGGAGGCCGCGGTCGCGCGCGAGTTGACCAAGCTGCACGAGGAGGTGCGCCGCGGCACGCTCGCGGATCTCGCGGCGCACTATGCCGAGGCGGGGCCGCCCAAGGGCGAGATCGTCGTCGTCGTCGGCCCGCCCGGGGAGACGGAAGCCCCCGATGCAGAGAGCCTCGATGCCCGGCTCGCCGAACTGGTCCCGAACCTGGGCGTGAAGGGCGCGGCGCGCCAGATCGCCGCCGAGACGGGCATGCCCATGCGCGACCTCTATGCCCGCGCCCTCGCCCTCCCCCGCTGAAGCGCCGCGGGCGAAAGTCCGGGCCGAACGGGCCGGGCGGCTGGCCGAGATGCTGGCCGCGTGGCTTCTGCGGCTCAAGGGTTTCCGCGTGCTGGCGCGCCGCGTGCGCACATCCGTGGGCGAGATCGACCTCGTCGCCATGCGCGGCAACCTCGTCCTCGTCGTCGAGGTCAAGCGGCGTCCGACCCATGCGGAGGCGCTGGCCGCCGTCACGCCGCGGCAGCGCCATCGGCTGGCCCGGGCGGCGGCGTCGCTCATCGCGCGCGATGCCCGGCTCGCCGGGGCAGACATGCGCTTCGACGTCGTGAGCGTGGACAAGTGGATGCGCGTGCGCCACCTTTCCGACGCTTGGCGCGAATGACGAATCAGGCTGCCTGCGGGAGATCGAGATGACCGAGACCGGGCGCGCGCGGCGCATCAGACACACCCTGGCCCTCCTGGCCCTGCCGCTCCTGCTTGCGGGGACGTCCCTGCTCGGCGGCTGCGCGCCGGTCGTTTTCGGAGGCGCAGCGGCCGGCGGCGTCGCCGTCGCGCAGGAGCGCACCGTCGGCGATGCCTTCGACGACACGCGCATCAAGCTCGAACTCAACGGCAAGCTGCTCGAATCGCCGCGCGAGGGCGTGTTCTCGGGCGTCGAGATCGAGGTGGTGGAGGGCCGCGTGTTGCTGGCAGGCTCCGTCCCCCTGCCGGAGGACCGGATCGAGGTCGCCCGCATGGCGTGGACGACCCCCGGCGTGAAGAACGTCATCAACGAGATCCAGGTGGGCGACAGCTCCGGCATCGTGGATTTCGCCAAGGACGCCTGGATCACGGCGCAGTTGCGCACCAAGCTGCTGTTCGACGAGAACGTCCGCAGCATCAACTACACGGTCGAGACGGTGAACGGCACGGTCTACCTGATCGGCATCTCGCGCAGTCCGGAGGAGGAGGCGCGCGTCACCGGCCATGCAAGCCGCATCGCAGGCGTACAGAAGGTCGTCTCCTACGTGGTGCCGGTCGACGACCCGTCGCGCCAGCCGCAACCGGTGGCGCGGCCGCAGGGCTGATCCCGGCCTCCCAGCGGGGTGGCAGACCCTCTTCCCGATTGATGCGAAGGCTTGCGCGGGCGTATGACTTGGCCCATGTCCGGGATCACGCGGGCCCGGCGGATATGGCGCGGCCCGCCCGAAGAGGAACCACGCAGAGATGAGCCAGGACCAATCGCGCGCAGCCGGTAGGGCCGGACTGCGCGTCGCCATCCAGATGGACCCGATCGAGGGGATCGACATCCGCGGCGATTCCACCTTTCGCCTCGCGCTGGAGGCGCAGGAGCGCAGTCATACCCTCTGGTACTACCTGCCGGATGCGCTGAGCTACCGGGCCGGCCGCGTCATCGCGCAAGCCCGCCGGATCGAGGTCCGCCGCGAGATCGGCAACCATGTGAGCTTCGGGGAGGACGCGCTGCTCGACCTCGGCCGCGACACCGATGTCGTGCTGATGCGCCAGGATCCGCCCTTCGACATGGCCTACATCACGGCGACCCACCTGCTGGAGCAGGTCCATGGCGAAACGCTGGTGGTCAACGACCCGGCCGAAGTGCGCAACGCCCCGGAGAAGCTGTTCGTGACGCGCTTCCCGGACCTGATGCCGCCGACGCTCATCTCACGCGATCCCATGACCATAAGGTCGTTCCGCGAGGAGCATGGCGACATCATCGTGAAGCCGCTTTACGGCAATGGCGGCGCGGGTGTCTTCCACCTGCCGGAATCCGATGCGAACCTGAACGCGCTGCTGGAGCTGTTCATGGGCATGAGCCGCGAGCCCGTGATCGTGCAGCGCTTCCTGCCGGAGGTGCGCAAGGGCGACAAGCGCATCGTGCTCGTCGACGGCGTGGCGGCGGGCGCGATCAACCGCGTGCCCGCGGCAGGCGACGCACGCTCCAACATGCACGTCGGCGGCAGGGCCGAGCCCGTGGAGATGAGCGCCCGCGACCGGGAGATCTGCGCCCGCATCGGGCCGGAACTGAAGACGCGCGGCCTTGTCTTCGTCGGCATCGACGTGATCGGCGACTGGCTGACCGAGATCAACGTGACGTCGCCCACCGGCATCCAGGAGATCGAGCGGTTCGACGGCACCAATATCGCGGCCCTGATCTGGGATGCAGTGGAAGGCCGGGTGGCGGCGAAGTCGGCGGCGTGAGCTGGCAGGCACCCCTTCTGCGCGCCTATCTGCGCTGGACCATCAAGCGCGGACTGAAACCCGACCGTGGCGTCGGCTGGGTCCGGGCCAAGATGGACCGCGACGTCCGTATCCTGCCGCCGCCGCCACCGGAGGTGCGCATCCTGCCCGCCCGGATCGGCGGCGTGCCCGGCGAGTGGGTCGAGACGGGTCCGGCGCTCGAGACGCCGGCCATCCTTTACCTGCATGGCGGCGGCTATGTCTGCGGCTCGCCACGCACACACCGGCCGCTCACATGGCGGCTGGCGAAGGCCGCGGGCGCGCGGCTGTTTGCCGCCGACTACCGGCTTGCGCCGGAGCATCCCTGCCCCGCCGCGGTCGAGGACGTGGTGGCCGCATGGAAAGGCCTGCTGGAGGCGGGACTGCCGCCGCAGGGCGTAGCCATTGCCGGCGACAGTGCGGGCGGCGGCCTTGCGCTTGCGGCGATGCAGGCGATCCGGGACGCCGGGCTTCCCGGACCGGCATGCGCCGTCCTCTTCTCGCCCTGGACCGATCTCACCGGCAGCGGCGAGAGCATGCGGAAGAACGCCGCCGCCGACCCGATGCTGAGCCCGCATTTCGCGGCAGAGGCCGCCCGCCTCTACGTACCGCGCGGCCGTCTCGACGCCGCCCCCTGTTCGCCCTTGTTCGGCGCGATGGAGGGTCTGCCGCCCGTCCTCGTACAGGCCGGGACGACGGAGATCCTGCTGGACGATTCCCGCAGGCTGGCGGACCGGCTGCGCGAGGCGGGCGTCGACGTGACCCTCGACCTGTGGCCGAACATGCCGCATGCCTGGCCCTACTTCCGGCACGTCCTGCCGGAGGCGCGGACCGCACTCGCCGAGGCTGGCCGCTTCATCCGCCGCCATACTGCGCGGTAGGGCCACGCTCTCTGCCTTTTCTCTGGCACCCGAAGCGTGCATGAATACACTCGTGCTCGCGCTTTACGCGAGTTGCGGGATGACAGCGGGGCATCATGACGGCGCACGTCCACACGGTTGCGTTCCAGGGGATCGAGGCGGTGCCGGTCGAGGTGCAGGTGCAGATCACCAGCGGCCTGCCCGCCTTCGCCATCGTGGGCCTTGCAGACAAGGCCGTGTCGGAAGCGCGCGAGCGGGTGCGCGCGGCACTCGGCGCCATCGGCCTCGCGCTGCCGCCGAAGCGCATCACGGTGAACCTCGCCCCCGCCGACCTGCCCAAGGAGGGGAGCCACTACGACCTGCCTATCGCGCTCGGCGTGATGATCGCGGCGGGCGCGGCGCCCTCGGAAGCCGGACAGTCGCACCTGGTCCTGGGCGAACTGGGCCTCGACGGCCGCATCGCGCCGGTGGCGGGCGTGCTGCCTGCCGCCGTCAGCGCCCTGCAGCAGGACCGCGGCATCGTCTGTCCCGCCGCCTGCGGGCCGGAGGCGGCGTGGGCCGGGGACCTCGACATCGTGGCCGCGCCCTCGCTCCTTGCCCTGCTGAACCACCTGCGCGGCACGCAGGTGCTGTCGCGACCGGCGCCCGGCGCGGTCACGGACGGGCGCGCGCAGCTCGACCTGCGCGACATCAAGGGCCAGGAAAGTGCCAGGCGCGCGTTGGAGGTCGCCGCGGCCGGCGGGCACAACCTGCTGATGCTCGGTCCGCCCGGGTCGGGCAAGTCGATGCTGGCGGCGCGCCTCCCCGGCCTGCTGCCGCCGCTCGACCCGTCCGAGGCGCTGGAGGTGAGCATGATCGCCTCGGTCGCGGGCCTGCTGGAGGGCGGGCGTATCTCGCGCACCCGGCCCTACCGCGCGCCGCACCATTCGGCGAGCCAGGCGGCGATGGTCGGCGGCGGACGGCGCGCCCTGCCGGGGGAGGTCTCGCTCGCACATCTGGGCGTGCTGTTCCTCGACGAGCTGCCGGAGTTCAACCGGGTCGTGCTCGACAGCCTGCGCCAGCCGCTGGAAACCGGGCGGACCGAGGTCGCCCGCGCCAATGCGCACGTGACCTATCCCTCGCGGGTGCAGCTGGTCGCGGCCATGAACCCCTGCCGCTGCGGCCACCTTGGCGACCCGGCGCTCGCCTGCGGCCGGGCGCCGAAGTGCGCGCGCGACTACCAGGCACGGTTGTCGGGACCGCTGCTGGACCGCTTCGACCTGCGCATCGAGGTGCCGCCCGTGAGCGCGGCGGACCTGGCGCTGCCGCCGGCGGCGGAGGGTAGCGCGGAGGCTGCTGCGCGAATCGCGCGGGCCCGCGACATCCAGCGCAGGCGCTACCGCAATGCGGCCGGACCGGTGCGCATCCGAACCAATGCGGAAGCCGAGGGGCAGGTTCTCGACGCCGCCGCGAAACCCGATCCGGCAGGGGTGAAGCTGCTGGAGGAGGCTGCGGTGCAATTCCGCCTGACCGCCCGCGGCTACATGCGGGTGCTGCGCGTCGCGCGGACGCTCGCCGATCTCGACCCAGCTCACGACCCGGACCGCCCGCCGACGCGCCTGCACGTGGCGGAGGCGCTGGGCTACCGGGTGACGGCCCTCGCCTGAGCGTTTGAGAGTTCGTAAACCATCCTGCGCCTAGTGTTCCGATGGGAAAGGTGCGCCACGCGCGCGCAGCCATATGGATCATTCGGGGACGGCAGGATGAGCGAGGACAATGCAGCCGCAACGCACGCGGCTGGTGCCGTGCGGGCCGGGGACTGGCTGCGGCGTACCGGAAACGCCGGCGTGCCGGCGTTTGCGGCAGGCGCCTCGGCTGTGGCACTGGCGGGCGCTGCCGGACTGATCGGGACCGGCCCTGCCTTGTGGATCGCGGCGGCGGCGGCAGCAGCGGCCGCGGGACTGGCCCTGCACCCGCGCAACCGCACCGCGGCAGCACGGGCCGAGCGGTCGGCACGCATGTTCCTCGCGACCCTGGGGCACGAGGTGCGCACCCCGCTCAACGGTATGACCGGTATGACCGGCCTCCTGCTCGACACCGATCTCACGCCGGAACAGAGGACATACGCCGACGCGGCCAGGGAATCGGCGGAGGCACTGTCAACCCTGCTCGAGGACCTCCTGGCCTTCTCCGGCCTTGCGGACGGGCAGCGGTTCACGCTTGCCCGCGACAGCTTCGACCTCGTTCGCACCGTCGAAAGCGCGGTCGAGATGCTCGAGCCGCGCGCCTACTCCCGCGGTCTCGAGCTTGTCTCCGTGATCGAGCCGGACGTGCCCCGCACGGCCATCGGCGACTGTGCACGGCTGCGGCAGGTGCTGCTCAACCTGATCGAGAACGGGATCAAGTTCACCGAGCGCGGCGGCGTCGTCGTACATGTGGCCATCGCCCGCGAGGACGGGCCGCCCGAACTTGCAACCACGCCCCTTCTGCCCGGGCAGATGCGGCTTGCCATTCGCGTCGAGGACACGGGCATCGGCCTCGCCGAAGATGTCCGCGCCCGGATATTCGACGACTTCTTCCAGGCCGACGCCGGGTATGACCGCAGCTTCGACGGGCTGGGCCTCGGACTGTCGATCAGCCGCCGGATCCTCGAGGCCATGGGCGGCGCCATCACGGTCGAGCCGCGCAAGACCGGTGGCAGCCGGTTCCGTGCGACCGCGATCCTGGGCGGCACGCCGGCCGAACGCCGCGGCCGCAGCCCGCTGGCCCGGACGCACGTTCTGGTCGCCAGCGATTCGGCGGTGCTGCGCGCCGGTCTGCGCGGTCAGCTGGCCGCGCTCGACGCCGGGCGCGCAGACGGCGTGGCGACAGCCGAGATGGACCGCGCCATCGCCGAGGCCTATGCCCATCACGGAGGCTACGACGTGCTGCTGCTGGACGTTGCCGGGCGCAGCCGTGCAGACGCCGGCCACATGGTCGAGCGCGCGCGTGGTGCAGCACGGCGCGATGCAGAGCTCGTCATCCATGCGCTGCTCTCGCCGGAGGAGCGTGACGACCTGTCCTGGATCGCACGCGCAGGCTTCGACGGCTATCTCGTGAAGCCCGTCCGTCAGCAGGCGCTCGCCCGCAGGCTCGGCGCCGAGGCGGCTGGCCCGGCGGCTGCGCCGGGCACGGGCACCGAGCCGGAAACGCCGCGCCCCCTGAACATCCTGCTTGCCGAGGACAACCAGATCAACGCGCTGCTCTCGCGCACGCTTCTGGAGCGCGAGGGCCATGTCGTGGCCCACGTCGAGAACGGTCTGGAAGCGGTGGCGCGTGCCGGCGCGGACGATTTCGACCTGATCCTGATGGACCTGCAGATGCCGCGCCTCGACGGGTTCGAGGCGACCCGCCAGATCCGGCGGCTCCCGGGCCCGCGAGGCCGTGTGCCGATCATCGCGCTCACTGCGAACGGCGACCAGTCGGACCGGGCAAGATGCCTTGCCGCAGGCATGACCGACCATCTGTCGAAGCCGATGGACCGCGAAACCTTCAAGGCCGCGCTCGCACGCGCGGCAAGGGACGCCGCCTAGCCAATCGCCCTACAAAAGTGTCATAGTCGTCGCGGAATATGAGCCGAGAGGGTCAGCCTGCGAGGAATGAGTGCGCAACGCGAGCCAACTGCTGCGCCGGGTAACGGCTGCGGCGCAGACCAAGCTTGAGAGACGGCAGGCCCCGGTGCGTGTCCTTGCGACATCCGGCCCCCTCGTGGTTCGCCTTGCCGTAAGCGAGGAGGAGGTGCATGCGGCGCAGCGCCTGCGCTACACCGTCTTCTACGAGGAAATGGCCGCCACGCCCTCGGCCGAGATGGCGACGGCGCGGCGCGATTTCGACCGCTACGACGAATTCTGCGACCACCTGCTCGTGATCGACGAGGCGGCCGAGACGCGGGACGCCCGCGTCGTGGGCACCTACCGGCTGCTGCGGCATGCCGTGGCAAAGCAGCATGGCGGGTTCTACTCCGCCGACGAGTATGACCTGGCGCCGCTGCTGAAGAAGGCGGCCGAGGGCCTTTCGCTGATGGAGCTTGGCCGCTCCTGCGTCGCGCGGCCCTACCGAACGAACGCGACGATCCAGCTGCTCTGGCGCGGCATCACCGGCTACATGTTCGAGCATGGCGTCGACGTGATGTTCGGCTGCGCCTCGCTCGCCGGAACCGATCCGGACAATCTGGCCTTGCCGCTGTCGTTCCTGCATCACGAGTTCCTGGCGCCTGCCGACTGGCGCGTGCGCGCACTGGATGCGCGCTACGTACCGATGGACCGGATGCCGAAAGAAGAGGTCGACCTGAAGACGGCGCTCAATGCCCTCCCGCCCCTGATCAAGGGGTATCTGCGGCTCGGCGCCCATATCGGCGACGGCGCCGTCGTCGACTACCAGTTCGGCACGACCGACGTGTTCATCATCCTGCCGGTCGACCGCATCCCCGAACGATACTACAGCCATTTCGACCGGGAAGGCGTAGCTGCGCGCAGCCGCGGCTGAACCTCGAAACGGGCAGCATCAGGCGGTAGGGCCGCAGCGGCCCTACCGCCCACGGCTCCTCAGGACATGTCGTAGGCCGTCAGCGCCGCAAGGTTCACGAGATCGGACACGGTGGCACCCATCCGGGCCACCTGGACCGGCCGCTCGAGGCCGATCAGCAGAGGTCCGATCAGCGTGGCCCCGCCAAGCTTCTGGAGGAGCTTGGTCGAGATCGCCGCGGAATGGATCGCCGGCATGATCAGCACGTTCGCCGAATCGGTCAGGCGCGAGAACGGGTAGAGCTTGCGCATCAGGTCGGCGTCGAGCGCCACCTCGGCAGACATCTCGCCGTCGAACTCGAAATCGACGCCCTGGTCCTCCAGCCATTGCACGGCCTCGCGCATCTTCTCCGCACGCTCGCCGGAGGGATGGCCGAAGGTCGAGTAGCTGAGGAAGGCCACGCGCGGCTCGAACCCCAGGCGGCGGGCAACCTCGGCGGCCTGGATCGCGATGGTCGAGAGGGTGCGCGAGTCCGGCATCTCGTTCACCAGCGTGTCCGCGACAAGTACCGTGCGCCCGCGCGCGATGGCGAGCGTCACACCCATCAGCCGGCGCCCGCGCATCGGGTCCATCACCTTGCGCACGTCCTCCAGCGCCACCGACGTGTTCCGGGTGACGCCGGTCACCATGCCGTCCGCATCGCCGCAGGCGACCATCAGCGCGCCGAACACGTTGCGGTCCTGGTTCACCAGACGCTGACAGTCCCGGTAGAGATGGCCGCGCCGGCGCAGCCGCTCGTAGAGGAAGTCGGTGTAGCGGGCATTGTCGGCCGACAGCCGGGCGTTGTGGATCTCGAATTCCTCCGGCCGGTCGACGCCGATCTGCTCCATGACCGCGCGCACCGTTTCCTCGCGCCCGACAAGCACGGGCGTGCCCAGCCCTGCGTTGCGGAACGACACCGCGGCACGGATCACCGTTTCCTCCTCGCCCTCGGCGAAGACGATGCGCTTCGGATTGCGCTGGACCTTGGCGATGATGCCCTGCAGCGAGGCCGCGGTGGGATCGAGGCGCGCGGCGAGCGACGCCTCGTAGGCTTCCATGTCGACGATGGGCTTGCGCGCCACGCCGGTGTCCATCGCCGCCCGCGCAACCGCGAGCGGCACCTTCTGGATAAGGCGGGGATCGAACGGGACCGGGATGATGTAGCCCGGCCCGAACTTCGGCCGCGGGCCGGAGTAGGCGAGCGCCACCTCGTCCGGCACGTCCTCGCGCGCAAGCTCGGCCAGCGCGCGTGCCGCAGCGATCTTCATCGCCTCGTTGATCGTGGTGGCGCGGACGTCCAGCGCGCCGCGGAAGATGTAGGGAAAGCCCAGGACGTTGTTGACCTGGTTGGGATAGTCGGACCGCCCGGTGGCAACGATCGCGTCGGGGCGCACCTCGAACACGTCCTCCGGCGTGATCTCGGGGTCCGGGTTCGCCATGGCGAAGAGGATCGGCCGCTCGGCCATGCTGGCGACCATCTCCTGGGTGACGGCCCCCTTGGCCGACAGGCCGAGGAACACGTCGGCGCCCTCCAGCGCCTCCTCCAGCGTGCGCGCCGCCGTCTCGACGGCATGGGCGGACTTCCACTGGTTCATGCCCTCGGTCCGGCCGCGGTACACGACGCCCTTGGTGTCGCAGAGCAGGATCTTCGCGGGGTCGGCGCCCATTGCCTTGATGAGCTCGAGACACGCGATGCCCGCGGCGCCCGCGCCGTTCATGACCATGCGCGTTTCCGAGATCGCGCGGCCCGTCAGCCGCAGGGCGTTGATGAGGCCGGCGGCGCAGATGATCGCCGTGCCGTGCTGGTCGTCGTGGAAGACCGGAATGTTCATCAGTTCGCGCAGGCGCTCCTCGATGATGAAGCACTCCGGCGCCTTGATGTCCTCGAGGTTGATGCCGCCGAACGACGGGCCGAGATAGCGCACGCAATTGATGAACTCGTCGGCGTCCTCCGTGTCGACTTCGAGGTCGATGGAATCGACGTCGGCGAACCGCTTGAAGAGGACCGCCTTGCCCTCCATCACCGGCTTGGAGGCGAGCGCCCCCAGGTTGCCGAGGCCGAGGATCGCCGTACCGTTCGAGATGACCGCCACCATGTTGCCGCGCGCGGTGTAGTCGAAGGCCGCATCGGGGTTTTCCGCGATGGCGCGGACCGGCACGGCCACGCCGGGGCTGTAGGCCAGCGACAGGTCGCGCTGGGTCGCCATCGGCTTGGTGGGGTTGATCTCCAGCTTGCCGGGCTTGCCCCGCGCGTGGAAACGCAGCGCCTCTTCGTCGGTGAAGCGTTGCCGCTGTTCGGCCATCTGATCGGATCCTCTGACTCTGGACGGAACTTGAGTGTATCCTTGCGGTGATAGCGCATGGCGCGCGCCTGCGCCATGCGTGATGCGACGGGGGCGCCCGAGACGCCGGCCTTTCGCCTTCAGCTTGATATTTCCAAGCATAAGGCTATATCTTCTCTGCAGAAGATGCCGATGAACATGGGCACGCGCCGCGCGTGCCGGCCATCGGCGAGGGAGCACGCGATGTTCTATATCCCGATGGTCTAGGCGTTCAGCCGGGAAATCCTGTCGCTGAGCTTGAGGGCGTGTTCGTAGAGACCTGCGACCACGCCCGTTTCCTTTTCGCGCTCCTGAATGTGCCCCCGGAACGTCGCGCCCACATGCAGGATGGGCCCGCGCAGCAGGGCGTCCAGATCGCGCTCGCTGACATAGCCGCGCGCGACCATCACGCCCACCGTCTCGAAGAAATTGCACAGCCGCATCAGTGTGTTGTAGCTCTTCGCGTCGCTGGTGCGGAGCTTGCGCAACCGCTCCAGCCAGGCCGTGCACATGCGCGCCTGGCGGGCGCTGTCGTTACCGTGTAGCGCCTGCGCGGCCACCTCGCCACGGATCTCCTCGTTGATCTGCGCGAACAGCTCGCGCGCCTCGCGCATGTCCGGCGCCTCCCACCGGCCATCGAGTTCCAGCAGGAAGTCCGCGCGGGCGATGTTGAGGGACTGCTCGCGCGCATGGCGGATCTCGCGCAGCTCGCGCCACGCGATGAAGGCGGCGAGAACGGCCAGCGCCGCTACGGCCAGCTGCGCCCAGCCCGCGCCGATCGCGACAATATTGGGATAGCTCAGGAGAGGTTCTGCTTGCTGCATGACTTGAACCCCGGAAGTTCTGCCATGTCTTGCATAGATCAGTAATGCTGACCTGTCGACCCCGTGTTGCGGCGGCCCGGGCGCACGCGATGGCGCTTGAACGCAGGCGGCGGTTCTGGCAAGCGAAAGAGCCTGCTTTCCGCCCCGTCCAGCCGGAGTGTCCGCGAGCCCGATGTCCGCCAGCCCGCCCGAGGCGACGCCCATGATGGCGCAGTACCTGGAAATCCGGGCCCAGGCGCCGGATTGCCTGCTGTTCTACCGCATGGGCGACTTCTACGAGTTGTTCTTCGAGGACGCGGAGAAGGCGGCCGCTGCGCTGGACATCGCGCTGACGAAACGCGGCAAGCACCTCGGCGAGGACATCCCCATGTGCGGCGTTCCGGTCCATGCCGCGGAATCCTATCTCGAACGGCTGATCCGGCAGGGCTTCCGCGTCGCCATCGCCGAGCAGACCGAGGACCCGGCGGAGGCGAGGAAGCGCGGCTCCAAGGCGGTCGTGCGGCGCGAGATCGTCCGCGTGGTAACCCCCGGAACGCTGACCGAGGACACGCTGCTCGACGCGCGCGCGCACAATTACCTCGCGGCCTTCAACTGGCGGCGCGGCGCGGACGAAGCGGCGCTCGCCTGGCTCGACCTGTCCACGGGCGAGGTGCGCACCGCACCCGTCGCAGCGGCGGGACTTGCTACCGCGCTCGCCCGGATCGCGCCGCGGGAGCTTCTGGCGTCGGAGCGGATAGCCGACGAGGACGCCGTGGCCGAGGCCGTGACCGCGTGCGAGGCGGCGCTGACATTGCTGCCGCCGCAGCGCTTCGAGGCGGAGACCGGCGCGCGCACGGCGCGGGAGCAATATGGCGTGGCCGCGCTCGACGGCTTCGGCGCGTTCACGCAGGCCGAGACGGGCGCGCTGGGCGCACTGCTCGACTATGTGCTGCTGACCCAACGCGGCCGGATGCCGGTGCTGCGCCCGCCGGTGCGGGAGACGGGCGGCGCGACCATGGCCATCGACGCCGCCACGCGCCGGAACCTCGAGATCGACCGGACACTCACGGGCGCGAAGGCCGGCAGCCTCGTCGCCACGCTCGACCGCACCGTGACGGGCGCGGGCGCGCGGCTCTTCGCAAGCAGGCTCGCCGCGCCGTTGACCGATCCGGTAGCGATCGCCGCGCGCCACGACGCCATCGCCCCCTTCCTGGACGAGCCCACGCTGCGCGCCGACGTGCGCGCGATCCTGAAGGGCGCGCCGGACGTGGAGCGCGCCATGACGCGGCTTTCGCTCGGCCGGGGCGGCCCGCGCGACCTCGCGGCGGTGCGCGATGCGCTGGCGGCGGGCGGCGCGTTGGCCCTGCGCCTGCGGGAGGGGGGCCGCGGCCTGCCCGACGAACTTGGCCATGCGGTCCGCGCGCTCGACGGGCACGGGGCGCTCGTCGACAGGCTGCGGGAGATGCTGGCCGTCGATCTGCCGCCCACGGCGCGCGACGGCGGTTTCATCGCGCGGGGCGTCCACGCGGGCCTCGACGAGTTGCGCACGCTGGCGAGCGAGAGCCGCCGGGTAATCGCGGCGCTGGAAGGCCGCTACCGCGCCGAAACCGGCATCGCGGGCCTGAAGGTCAAGCACAACAATGTGCTGGGCTATCATATCGAGGTCACGGCGGCGCACGGCGACAAGCTGATGCAGGGCGGCCATGCCGAGACGTTCCGCCACCGGCAGACCATGGCGAACGCGGTGCGGTTTTCCACAGTCGAGCTTGCCGAACTCGAGCAGAAGATCGTGCGCGCGGGCGACCAGGCGCTGGCGCTGGAACGCGAACTGTTCGATGCGCTGGTGGCGGAGGTCGGAGGCCACGCCCGTACCATCGCGGAGGCTGCCGACGCGCTCGCCCGCATCGATGTGGCGGCGGCGGCTGCTGCCCTCTCGGCGGAACGCGGCCACGTGCGCCCCACGGTCGACACGAGCCTCGCCTTCGAGGTGAAGGGCGGACGCCACCCGGTCGTCGAGGCCGCGCTCGAGGCGCAGGGCGCAGGCCCCTTCGTCGCCAACGACTGCCACATGGCGGGCGGCGAACGGGACGGCGAGGCGCCCCGCCTGTGGCTGCTGACCGGCCCGAACATGGCGGGCAAGTCGACCTATCTGCGGCAGAACGCCATCGTCGCGCTGATGGCGCAGGCGGGCATGCACGTGCCCGCGGCCCGCGCCCGGATCGGCGTCGTCGACCGGCTGTTCAGCCGGGTGGGCGCGGCCGACGACCTTGCCCGCGGGCGCTCCACCTTCATGGTGGAGATGGTCGAGGCGGCGGCGATCCTGAACCAGGCGGGCCCGCGGTCCTTCGTGATCCTCGACGAGCTGGGCCGGGGCACGGCGACATGGGACGGGCTGTCGCTCGCCTGGGCGTCCATCGAGCACCTGCACGAGGTCAACCGCTGCCGGGCGCTCTTCGCCACGCACTACCACGAGCTTGTCTCGCTCGCCAGGCGGCTCGCCTCGCTCGGCACGCTCACCGTCCGCGTGAAGGAGTGGGAGGGCCAGGTCGTCTTCCTGCACGAGGTGGCGGAGGGAGCTGCCGACCGGTCCTATGGCCTTGCGGTCGCACGCCTCGCGGGCCTGCCGGAAAGCGTGCTTGCCCGCGCGCGAGAAGTGCTGGCGCGCCTCGAACAGGGCGGCCCTACCGCCGGCCATACTGCAAGCGCCGGCAGCGGGGGGGCGACCGAGGCGCTTCTCGACGACCTGCCGCTCTTCTCCGCCGCCCCGCCGCGCCCGGCGCAGGCCGCCTCCAGACCGTCCGCCGTCGAGGCCGCGCTGCGCGAGGCCGCAGTCGACGACCTGACCCCGCGCGAGGCGATCGACCTGCTCTACCGCCTGCGCGACCTGCTGCCGGACTGAACGAGGACTGCTGACACGCGCGCCCCGAGACCCCATATCGCCGATTTCGGGGACGCGACGCACGGCGCATCCGTGCTAGGTATCTGGAGCGGAGTTTCGCAACCAACGTCCCTGTCCAAGCCCTTGCGAGTGACGAGCCGAGCCCGATGGACACCCACACCGACCCCGCCATGGCCGCCCCGCCCGCGACACCGCAGACGCTCGGCGCCCGGATCGACGCCGCCCTGGCCGACATCGCGGACGCGAGCGCGGTCCGCGCACGCCTGCTGGCGGAGCTTGCGGCCACACGCGAGCAGGCGCTTGCCGACGCCGCCCTGCGCTTGACCAACGAGCGCAGCGCAGGCCTTGCCGTGGCGCGCGATCTTGCGGAGGCCATGGACGCCATGGTGGCGGAAGGGTTCCGCGTCATCACCACGCGCGTCTTCCCGCCGCACAACCCGACGGACGCCGAACGCATCGCCGTGCTGGCGACGGGCGGCTACGGGCGCGGGACGCTGGCGCCGGGGTCCGACATCGACCTCTTGTTCCTCTTCCCCTACAAGCAGACCTCCTGGGGCGAGAGCGTGGTGGAATACCTGCTCTACCTGCTGTGGGACCTGAAGCTGAAGGTCGGGCAGGCCGTGCGCTCGACCGACGAATGCATCCGGCTCGCACGCGAGGACATCACGATCCGCACCGCCGTGCTGGAAGCCCGCCACATCACCGGCGACGCGGACCTGTCCGCCACGCTCAAGGAGCGGCTGTGGAAGGAGCTGTTCTCGAAGACCGGGCCGGAGTTCGTGACCGCCAAGCTGGCCGAACGCGACGCCCGCCACCGGGCGATGGGCGACGCGCGCTATGTCGTGGAGCCCAACATCAAGGACGGCAAGGGAGGCTTGCGCGACCTGCAGACGCTCTTCTGGATCGGCAAGTATCTCTACAACACCCGCGATGCGGAGGCGCTGATCGAGCATGGCGTGTTCCGGCGCGAGGAATACCGCCTGTTCATCAAGGCGATCCGGTTCCTGTGGACGGTGCGCTGCCACCTCCACCTGCTCACCGGGCGCGCGGAGGAGCGGCTGACCTTCGACGTGCAGACGGAGATGGCGCACCGGCTGGGCTACCGAGACCATGGCGGCACGCGCGCGGTGGAACGCTTCATGAAGCACTATTTCACCGTGGCGAAGGACGTGGGCGACCTGACCCGCATCTTCTGCGCCGCGCTGGAGGAGCAGCAGACGAAGCCCGAACCCCGCCTGGGCCGATTGCTGCCCGCGATCTTCCGCAAGCCCGCCGAACGCCGGATCGAGAACTTCGTGGTGCGCGGCGGCCGCCTCGACGCGGCGGGGCACGACACGTTCGAGGCCGACCCGGTCAACCTGATCCGCCTCTTCCACGTGGCCGACGAGGCCGGCCTCGACATCCATCCGAACGCGCTGCAACTGGTGCGCCGGTCGCTGAAGCTGGTCAACGCCGACTTGCGGGAAAACCCCGAGGCGAACCGGCTGTTCCTCGAGATCATGACCTCGCGGAAGGATCCGGAGACGGCGCTCAGGCGGATGAACGAGGCGGGCGTGCTCGGCCGCTTCGTGCTCGACTTCGGGCGCATCGTCGCGCTGATGCAGTTCAACATGTACCACCACTACACGGTGGACGAGCACCTGATCCGCACCATCGGCATCCTCTCGCGCATCGAGAAGCAGGAACTGGTGGAGGACCACCCGCTCGCCAGCAAGATCATCCAGGGCGTGCTGTCGCGGGCGGTTCTCTATGTCTCGCTGTTCCTGCACGACATCGCCAAGGGGCGGCCGCAGGACCACTCCACCGTGGGCGCGAAGATCGCGCGCAAGCTGTGCCCGCGGCTCGGCATGTCGGACGCGGAGACCGAGACGGTCGCCTGGCTGGTCGAGAACCATCTCGTCATGTCGGATTATGCCCAGAAGCGCGACGTGACCGACCCCAAGACCGCACGCGACTTCGCCGAGATCGTGCAATCGCCGGAGCGTCTGCGCCTGCTGCTGTGCCTCACGGTCGCCGACATCCGCGCGGTCGGGCCCGGCGTGTGGAACGGCTGGAAGGGGGAGCTTCTGCGCCAGCTCTATTACGAGGCGGAGGCGGTCATCCAGGGCGGCCATACGAAGGAAAGCCGCACCGCGCGCGTGGCTCAGGCAAAGGCAGCGCTGGCCGAGCGGCTCTCCGACTGGCCGGCGCAGGACCGCGAGGCCTATCTCGGCCGCCACTACGACGCCTACTGGCTGATCCTCGACACGGACACGCAGGAGAGCCACGCGCGGCTGATGCGGGAAGCCGGATCGGGACCGGAGGCGTTCGGCTTCGCCGCCGAGCCCGACACCTTCCGCGACGTCACCCGCATCAGCGTGGTCATGCCGGACCATCCGGGCATCTTCGCGCGCATCGCGGGCGCGCTCTCGCTCGCCTCCACCACCATCGTGGACGCGAAGATCTTCACCTCGCACGACGGCATGGCGGTCGACACCTTCTGGGTGCAGGACCAGGGCGGCGAGGCGGTGCTGGAAGACCTGCGGCTCGACCGGATCGAACAGACGATCCGCAAGGTGCTGGCGGGCGGCACCGTGGTGCCCGAGGTGCTGCAGCAGAAGCGCAAGCGGCGCACTCGCGAGCAGGCGTTCACGGTGGCCCCACAGGTCCTGGTCGACAACAACGCCTCCGACACCCACACGGTGCTGGAGGTAAACGCGCGAGACCGGGTCGGCCTCCTCTACGACCTGACGCGGGCGCTCGTCCGGCTCAACCTTTCGGTTTCCTCGGCGCACATCGCGACCTATGGGGAACGGGCAGTCGACGTCTTCTACGTGAAGGACATGTTCGGCCTGAAAGTGACGAGCGAGGCGAAGATCCGCGCCATCGAGACGGAGATGCTGGGCGCGATAACCGAGAAGCCCAAGCCGAAGAAAGCCGCCTGAGCGCAGCCAGCGGTGCCAGCGGGCGCCCCGCCGCGACGGTTTCCGCGGACGCGCCCGCGCGCTATGGTGCGGACCCGCCACACCCGCTTCGCCGAGGTTCCGACGCCCCATGGCCCTGTTGCGCTCCGCCGCCGCCGTCAGCGGCATGACGCTCGTCTCGCGCGTGCTGGGCTTCGTGCGCGACATCATGGTGGCAGCTGCGCTGGGCGCGGGGCCGGTGGCGGATGCCTTCGTCACCGCTTTCCAGTTCCCCAACCTGTTTCGCCGCCTGTTCGCGGAGGGCGCGTTCAACGCGGCCTTCGTGCCCATGTTCTCCCGCAGGCTTGGCGCGGGCGACGCGGACCACGCCCGCAGCTTCGCGGAGGAAGCGCTGAGCCTGCTGCTCGCCTGGCTCGTCGGGCTGACCGCGCTGGCGCTCGCCGCGATGCCGTGGGTCGTCTATGTGCTGGCGCCGGGCTTTTCCGCCGAGATTGCGACGCGCGTGGTGGGCTGGCTGACCGGGGCGGGCCTGCCTGCCAGCTTCGACACGGTCGTGGGCACGCCCGCGGCGGAGGACGGCAAGTTCGCGCTGACCGTCGCCTATGCCCGCGTGCTGTTCCCCTATCTCGCCTTCGTGTCGCTGGTCGCGCTCTACTCCGGCATCCTGAACGCCACCGGCCGGTTCGCGGTGGCGGCGGCAGCGCCGATCCTGCTGAATGTCTTCGCCATCGCGGCACTCAGCTTCGCTGCGTGGAGCGAGGTTGCAGCCGGCGACGCGCTTGTGTGGGGCGTGCTTGTCTCGGGGCTCGCGCAATTGCTGCTGGTGGTGCGCGCGGCGGGCAAGGCAGGATATGCGCTGCGCCTGCGCGCGCCACGCCTGACACCCGACGCGCGGCGGTTCCTGAAGCTGATGGTGCCCGGCGTGATCGCGGGCGGGATCACGCAGATCAACATCGTGGTGGGGGGCGCCATCGCGTCCTTCCAGGACGGGGCGCGGGCGTTCCTCTATTACGCCGACCGGGTCTACCAGTTCCCGCTGGGGCTGATCGGGGTCGCCATCGGCATCGTGCTGCTGCCGGACATCGCCCGCCGCCTCGGCCAGGGCGACGAGACGGGCGCGGTACGCATCCAGAACCGTGCGTGCGAATTCGCCATGTTGCTGACGCTGCCAGCGGCCTTCGCGCTTGCGACGCTTTCCCTGCCCGTGGTGCGCACGCTGTTCGAGCGGGGGAATTTCGACGCCGCCGACGCCGCCGCGACCGCCGCCGCGCTCGCGGTCTACGCGGTGGGCTTGCCGGCCTTCGTCCTCATCAAGGTGTTCCAGCCTGCCTATTTCGCGCGCGAGGACACGCGCACGCCGATGCGCTACGCGGGCTGGAGCGTGGCGGTGAACATCGCCGTCTCGCTCGCGCTCTTCCCCGTGCTGGGCCATGTCGGCATCGCGGCGGCGACGGTGGTGGCCTCCGCGCTGAACGCAGGGCTGCTGCTGCTGACGCTCACGCGGCGGGGCGGGTTCTCGCCGGATGAACGCCTGAAGCGTCGCCTGCCGCGCCTGCTGCTGGCGAGCGTGCTGATGGCCGGGGCCGTGGGGCTCGCCGCGCTGTGGCCGGGCGACTGGGGCGGGCTGGGCGGCGCGGGGCGTGCGGGCGCGCTGGCGGCTCTCGTCGCCGCGGGCGTCGGGCTCTATGCCGGGCTGGCGCTCCTGCTCAGGGCCGCGGACGTCGGCGAGCTCAAGGCCAGCCTGAAGCGCCGCCCGCGCCCGCCCGCCTCCCCCTCCGCTTGACCGCGGCGCAGCCGCCAAGGCATAAGGCGCGGGCCTTTCGCAACCGGCGCGCGCGGCAGCCGTCGACCGGCCATCCGCGCACCCCGCATCTCCGGGACCGAGCATGACCAGCCATACCCCCCGCGTGTTTTCCGGTGTCCAGCCCACGGGCAATTTGCACCTCGGCAACTACCTCGGCGCGATCCGGCAGTTCGTCGCCCTGCAGCACCAGCACGAATGTCTCTATTGCGTCGTGGACCTGCACGCGATCACGGTCTGGCAGGATCCGAAGGAGCTTAAGGACGCGATCCGCTCGGTCGCAGCGGCGTTCATGGCGTGCGGCCTCGATCCGGAGAAGAACATCCTCTTCAACCAGAGCCAGGTGCCCGCGCACGCCGAGCTTGCGTGGATCTTCAACTGCGTGGCGCGGCTCGGCTGGCTGAACCGCATGACCCAGTTCAAGGAGAAGGCGGGCAAGAACCGCGAGAACGCCAGCGTCGGCCTCTATGCCTATCCGAACCTGATGGCCGCCGACATCCTCGCCTACCGCGCGACCCACGTGCCCGTGGGCGAGGACCAGAAGCAGCATCTGGAGCTGTCGCGCGACATTGCGGCCAAGTTCAACAACGACTGGAACGTGCCGGACTTCTTCCCGCTGCCCGAACCGCTGATCCTTGGCGAGGCGGCGCGCGTCATGTCGCTGCGCGACGGGTCGAAGAAGATGTCGAAGTCCGACCCTTCCGACTATTCCCGCATCAACCTGACCGACGACGCCGACACCATCGCGCAGAAGTTCCGCAAGGCGCGCACCGATCCGGCCCCCCTGCCGGAGACGCTGGACGAGCTGAAGGAGCGGCCGGAAGCGGCCAACCTCGTCGGCATCTACGCCGCGCTTGCGGGCACCTCCCGCGCCGACGTGCTGAGGGAGTTCGCGGGCAAGGGCTTTGCGGAGTTCAAGCCGAAGCTCGCCGAGGTCGCGGTCGATCACCTGGCCCCCATCGCGGCGGAGGCACGCCGCCTCGCCGCCGACCCGGCAGAGATCGACGCCGTGCTGGCACGCGGCGCGGACCGCGCAGACGCCATCGCCCAGCCGATCCTCGACGAGGTCTACGACGTGATCGGCTTCGTGCGTTCGCGCCGGAGCTGAGGGACAAGGGCGCGCGCACCCGGCCTCACGACAGGCTGGACGCACGCGCCCGCCCCTGCCACCATCGCGCCCATGTCCGAGAACCGCCCCCCGCGCGCGGGTCATGTCCGCAAGTTCATGGTCGTCGTCGACGACACGCCGGAATGCCGCGTGGCGCTGCGGTTCGCCGCGCGCCGGGCGGAGCATACGCAGGGCGGCCTCGTCATGCTGCGCGTCCTGGAGCCGGGCGACTTCCAGCACTGGATGTCGGTCGAGGACCTGATGCGCGAGGAGGCGCGGGAGGAGGCGGAGAGCCTGCTGCGCACGCTCGCTTCCGAAGTTCAGGCGCTGACGGGCATGATGCCGGAATTCGTGATCCGGGAAGGCAAGACCCGCGAGGAACTGCTGGCCCAGATCGCCGAGGACCCCGCGATCGCCGTCCTCGTGCTGGGCGCGGGCGACAGCAAGGAGGGGCCGGGGCCGCTGGTCAGCGCGCTCGCGGGCCAGATGTCGGGCACGCTGCCGGTGCCGGTGACCGTCGTGCCGGGCACGCTCAGCCGCGAGGAAATCGACGCCATCGCCTGACGGGGGTGCGCGACCTTGCGGCCGCCATCGCTTGAAGCGGGGGGCCGTGCGCGCCATGTTACCGGCGACGACCCATTCAACCGGGCGGCAGAGCGTGATATCTGCGCGCGCCCTGCGGCCCTGAAGACGAGGCAGACCCCATGTTCATCCAGACCGAAACGACGCCGAACCCGGCCACGCTGAAGTTCCTGCCCGGCCGCGAGGTGCTGGGCCAGGGCACCGCGAACTTCCCGACGGCGGATGCCGCGGCCCCCTCCCCGCTCGCCCAGCGCCTGTTCGAGGTCGACGGCGTGACCGGCGTGATGCTCGGCGGGGACTTCATCACGGTGACGAAGGGCGATGCGGAATGGCATCACATCAAGCCCGCGATCCTCGGCGCGATCATGGACCATTTCACGTCCGGACGCCCGGTCATGGAAGCTGCGGGCGGCGCGGCGATGAGCGGCCACGCCCAGCACGAGGGCGAGGACGCCGAGATCGTCGAGCAGATCACCGAGCTTCTGGACAGCCGCGTGCGGCCGGCGGTGGCGGCCGACGGCGGCGACATCGTGTTCCACGGCTTCAAGAACGGCGTGGTCTACCTGCACATGCAGGGCGCATGCGCGGGCTGCCCGTCCTCGACCATCACGCTGAAGAACGGCATCGAGAACATGCTGCGCCACTATGTGCCCGAGGTCGTCGCGGTCGAGCAGGTCTGATCCCCGCCGGACGAAAGGCACGAAGCTAGCGTGACCCGCATGACCCGACCGATCCCCGACGCGGCGCTGGACGCGATCTTCCGCACCGCGCGCACGCACAGCCACTGGCAGGAGCGCGATGTCAGCGACGCGACGCTGCACGCGCTCTACGAGCTTCTGAAGCAGGGGCCGACCAGCGCCAATTGCTCGCCCGCACGCTTCGTCTTCGTGAAGAGCGCGGAAGCGAAGGAGAGGCTGAGCCCGCACCTGTCGTCCGGAAACCGCGCGAAGACGATGGCGGCGCCGGTCACGGCCATCGTCGCGCACGACATGGCCTTCTACGACCGTTTGCCGGAGCTGTTTCCGCACCAGGATGCACGCAGCTGGTTCACCGGCAACGACGGCGTCATCGCCGAGACGGCCTTCCGGAACGGGACGTTGCAGGGGGCCTACCTGATCGTCGCGGCGCGCGCGCTGGGTCTCGATTGCGGACCTATGTCGGGCTTCGACAAGGCGGGCGTGGACGAGGCTTTCTTTGCGGGAACCGCGATCCGGTCGAACTTCCTCGTCAACATCGGCCACGGCGTGCCGGAGAAGCTGCATCCGCGCAACCCGCGGCTCGGCTTCGCCGACGCCTGCCAGATCCTGTGATCCTGGCGATGGGGCACGCGGTACCGCAGGGACCCATCCTTGCACTCGACAGCGCGCAGGGCGACGTTTCCGCCGCGGTCGTGACAGGGGGCGCGGTCCGCGCGCTCGCCAGCGCGCAAGCCACGCGCGCGGCGGCGGAACGGCTGCCGGACCTTGCCGCGGAAGCGCTGACGGCTGCGGGTCTCACGCTCTCCGGCATCGCCGCCATCGCCGTGACAGTCGGACCGGGTGGGTTTTCCGGAATCCGGACGGCGGTTGCCTTCGCGCGCGGTCTTGCCCTGCCGCACGGCGTGGCCGTGATCGGGATCGGTACGCTCGACGCACTCCATGCCGCCGCCTGGGTGCAAGCGCCGGGAGAGCCCGGGACCGTCGCCTTCGACGCGCGGCGCGGCGAGGTCTATGTCCAGGCCTTCGACGGCGGCGGGGCGCCCTTCTCAGACCCCCGGGCCGTACCGCCCGAAGATGCGGCGCGCGCACTCGCGGTGCACCAGCCGGGCGGATTCGTTGCGGGCACTGGCGCACCGCTCATCGCCGCGGCGCTCGCGGCCACGGGCGGAGATCCGGCCCGCTTCACATGGCGTGCCGACGTCTCCTATGACGCAGGCCATGTCGGCCTTTGCGCCGCCCTGCGCCCCGGGGCGCACCGGGCGCCCGACCCGCTCTACCTGCGCGCGCCCGATGCCACCCTCCCGGCCTGAGCGGCTCATCCCCGTCGAGGTCGACGCGACGGAGCCGGAGACCGCTGCGGCGCTTGCACGGCTTCACGCCCTCAGCTTTCCCGAAGATCCCTGGACCGCGACCGCCATCGCAGGACTTGCCGCCGGGGAGGGGTGCGCGGCGGTCGCTCTGCAGGAGGCGGAGACTCTGGCCGGGTTCGCGCTCGTCCGTACCGTCCTCGACGAGGCGGAACTGCTCACCATCTGCGTGCAACCGGACCGGCGCGGGCGTGGCGGCGGGGCCACTCTGCTTCGCGCGGCCTGTACCGCGGCCTATGCGCGCGGCGCGCGGCGGCTTTTTCTCGAGGTCGCGGCAGACAATGGTTCGGCGCTGGCACTCTACTCTTCGGCTGGCCTGGCGTTAACGGGCCGGCGCAAGAACTACTATGTCAAGGGCCGCCCCGATCCGGCCGACGCGCATATCCTGTCCGCCTCGCTGCCCCTGGCGGCAGAAGCTTGAACAACTCACGGTTTTTCTTTTTCGAAAGTTTGCCCTTGGAAGGAGAGTTCAGACGCTATAAAAACAAAAACGAATCGGCTCCCTCTTCGTAATCGAGGCTCCCTCATGGACGCAACCGTTGCCCAGAACAGCTCCATCCTGGAACTGACCGTCGAAATCGTCGCCTCTCACGTGGCGAACAATTCTGTCGCGACGGGCGATCTGCCCATCATGATCCAGGAAGTGCACCAGGCGCTTGCCCGCCTGTCGGCCAACGGTTCCGCGGCGGCCGAGGAGCCCGCCGCCCCGCTGGAGCCTGCGGTCCCGATCAAGAAGTCGATCACGCCGGACTACATCATCTGCCTCGAAGACGGGCGCAAGCTGAAGATGCTGAAGCGTCACCTCAAGAGCGCCTACAACCTGTCGCCGGAGCAATACCGGGAAAAGTGGGGCCTGGCCAAGGACTACCCCATGGTCGCGCCGAACTACGCCAAGAAGCGGCAGGAACTGGCCAAGAAGATCGGCCTCGGCCGCAAGTAGGCGCGGCCTTGGGTTGGAGGCGGGCCGGACCGGGTGCGGCCCCCTCCCCACCTGCCCGCTACCCCCTTGACCGCGCCCGCGCAGGGCGGCACCTCTCTCTTCCGGATCTGGATGGCGCAGCGCTTCCCGACGCGGGGGCCGCGCCCGGATGACGGCCGGACCGGCCGTTCGGGAGGGGGAGCACGCGCTTGGGACGTCTGCGGGCAATCACGCTGTTGAGCCTGTTCGCCGCCTGGACCCTGGCGCTGATGCCGGTCCAATGGGCTGCGCTGCGCCTGCCGGGCCGCGCCAAGGTGCGCATCCCGCACCTCTACCACCGGTCGCTGTTGCGCCTTTTCGGACTGCGGATGCGCGTGACGGGCGCGCCGGTCGCGCCCGGGCCCGTGCTGATCGTCGCGAACCACCAGAGCTGGGTCGACATCGTCACCCTCTCGGCGCTGACGGAGCTGTCGTTCATCGCCAAGGGCGAGGTGGGGACATGGCCCTTCTTCGGCACGCTCGCCCGGCTGCAGCGCACCGTCTTTGTCGACCGCACCCGGCGCAACCACACGGGCCGTCAGCGCGACGAGATCCGCGCGCGGCTCGACGCCGGCGACCGGCTGGTGCTCTTCGCCGAGGGCACCTCGAACGACGGCAACCGCGTCCTGCCCTTCCGCACGGCGCTGTTCGGCGCGGTGGAACTGTCGGGCACGCCTGCGCCCTGCGTCCAGCCGGTCTCGGTCGCATACACCCGCCTGCACGGCCTGCCAATGGGCCGGACCTACAGGCCGATCGTCGCCTGGTACGGCGACATGGACCTTGCGCCCCACCTCTGGGACTGGCTGAAGGCCGGGCCGATGGACGTGGAAATCCACGTGCATCCGCCGGTCGACCCAGCGGAAACGGGCGACCGCAAGCGACTTGCCCGGCGGTGCGAGACGGACGTGCGCCGGGGCCTGCGGGCGCTGCTCTCCGGTCGCGCGGAAACACTGCCGAAAGCCGCGGACGACGGGCTTCTTGACTCCCGCCCGCGCGCTGCTACGGTCGCGAACGAAACATGACCGCTCCCGAACCTGCCGGACAACAGACGTTGCGCATGGCCAAGTCCCTGTTCATCAAGACCTATGGCTGCCAGATGAACGTCTACGACTCCGCCCGCATGGCGGATCTCCTGGCGCCACTCGGATATGCGGCGACGGACCGACCGGACGACGCGGACCTCGTCATCCTCAACACCTGCCACATCCGGGAGAAGGCGGCCGAAAAGGTCTATTCGGAGCTTGGCCGCATCCGCCAGATGAAGCAGACACGCCAGGACGCCGGCCAGGACATGGTCGTGGCCGTCGCGGGCTGCGTCGCGCAGGCCGAGGGGGAGGAGATCACCCGCCGCGCCCCCGTGGTCGACATGGTCTTCGGACCGCAGAGCTATCATCAGCTGCCCGAACTGCTGGCCCGCGTCGCGCGGGCGCGCGGCGAGGTGCTGGCGACGGAGTTTCCGGCACAGGAGAAGTTCGACGCCCTGCCGCGCGAGGTGTCGGTTGACGGCGTGACAGCATTCCTCGCCGTGCAGGAGGGCTGCGACAAGTTCTGCACCTTCTGCGTCGTGCCCTATACCCGCGGGGCGGAGTATTCGCGCCCCGTCGCGCAGATCGTGGCGGAGGCGGAAGCGCTGGTGGCCAAGGGCGCGCGGGAGATCACGCTGCTCGGCCAGAACGTCAACGCCTATCACGGCGCCGATGCCGACGGCCGCCCGGTGCCGCTGGGCGACCTCGCCCGCCGGCTGGCGGAGATCCCCGGCCTCGCGCGCATCCGCTACACGACCTCGCACCCGCGCGACATGGACGACGCGCTGATCGCGGCGCACGGGGATGTGGCGGCGCTGATGCCCTATCTCCATTTGCCGGTGCAATCGGGCTCGGACCGTATCCTGAAGGCCATGAACCGCGGCCATACCGCGGAGCACTACCTGCGCCTCGTGGAAAAGATCCGCGCCGCGCGGCCCGACATCGCGCTGTCGGGCGACTTCATCGTGGGCTTCCCCGGAGAGACGGACGCCGACTTCGAGGCGACGATGGCGCTGGTGCGCGAGGTGAACTACGCCAGCGCCTTCTCCTTCGCCTACAGCGCGCGCCCCGGAACGCCCGCCGCGGCCCTGCCCGGCCAGGTGCCGGAGGCCGTGAAGGGGGAGCGGTTGCAGCGCCTCCAGGCCCTGCTCGCGGAACAGCAGGACGCCTTCAACGCCGCCCAGGTCGGCCGCACCCTGCCCGTGCTGATCGAGAAGCCGGGGCGACATGCCGGGCAGATGACGGGCCGCAGCCCCTATCTCCAGCCCGTGCACCTGGACGCGCCGGCAGAGCTGGCCGGCCAGATCGTCGACGTCGAGATCACCGGCGTCACCGCCCGCAGCCTTGCCGGACGGCGCGCGGCGCGCCCCTCCGGCCTTGCCGCCTGAGGCCCCCTTGGTCACCCCCGTCGACGAGCCCGGCGATACCACGCTTCTGGAGTTCGAGGACAACCGGCTGCTCGCCGATGTGATGGGCGAGCATCACGCGAACCTCGTCCGCCTGGAAAAGGCATTCGGCGTGACCGTGTCCACCCGCGGCAACCGCGTCGCGATCCAGGGCGCGGCATCGGACCGGGGGCAGGCGGCAGACGCGCTCAACGCGCTCTATGACCGGCGCGCAGGCGGGCAGCGCATCGACGCGGGCGAGGTCGACGGCGCGATCCGCCTCGTGCAAGGCGGCGCCAGCGCGCACGGCGCGGGCCGGGGTCTCGACCTCATCGTCACGAAGAAGCGCCGCATCCTGCCGCGCTCGGGCACGCAGGGCGCCTATATCGAGGCGCTGAAGACCAACGAACTCGTGTTCGGCATCGGGCCGGCGGGCACGGGCAAGACCTATCTGGCGGTCGCGCTCGCGGTCTCCTTCTATCTCGAGCGCAAGGTCGACCGGATCATCCTGTCGCGCCCGGCCGTCGAGGCGGGGGAGCGGCTGGGCTTCCTGCCCGGCGACATGCGCGAGAAGATCGACCCCTATCTGCGGCCGCTCTACGACGCGCTCTACGACATGCTGCCCGCCGAGGAGGTGGTGAAGCGCCTCGAAAGCGGCGAGATCGAGGTGGCTCCCCTCGCCTTCATGCGCGGGCGCACGCTCGCCAATGCCTTCGTCATCCTCGACGAGGCGCAGAACTGCACGCCCGTCCAGATGAAGATGTTCCTGACCCGCATGGGGGAGAACAGCCGCATGGCGATCACCGGCGATCCTAGCCAGGTGGACCTGCCGCTCGGCTCGAAATCGGGGCTGAAGGATGCGCTGGCCACGCTGGGCGGCGTCGATGGCATCGGCATCGTCGAGTTCGGGGAGCGCGACGTGGTCCGTCACCCGCTGGTCACGCGCATCGTGCAGGCCTACACGGCGGCCGAGCGTGGCCTGCTCGACCGCAAGCCCTGAAGCACGCAGGAAAAGGCACAGTGCCCGTCGATATCGCGATCGAGGATCCCGCCTGGACCGGGCACGACGCCTGTGCCGACGCCGAATCGCTGGTGCGGTCCGCGGTGGGCGCCGTGCTCGACCGCCTGCTCGGCGCGGGCGCGCAGGACGTGGAGGTGTCGGTGCTGCTCACCTCCGACGCGGAGATCGCAGGCCTCAATTCCGAATGGCGCGGCAAGGACGGGCCGACGAACGTGCTCTCCTTCCCGACGCTCGCTGCCCCGGCGGCGCGCGCACTGTCATCGGGCGGCACGCTTGACGCGGGCGCCCTGCCGCACGATCTGAAGGCAGAGACGGGCTTTCCGCTCGGCGACGTGATTCTGGCGCGCGAGACCATCGCGCGGGAGGCAGCGGCGCAGGGCAAGACGCTGCCGCACCACTTCGTCCATCTGTGCGTTCATGGAACCCTTCATCTTCTGGGGTATGATCACATCACGGACGACGAGGCGCGGGAGATGGAAGGCCTCGAAATAGACATCCTCGCCGGCCTGGGGCTTCCCGACCCCTATGGCGGCGACACGGAACCGGAGGATACGTCCGCGCACGCGCGGACACGGACATGACGGACTCGAACTCGGATCGAAGTCCCCGCGAGGGGGATCGCTGGACATCGTCGGACACGGAGCGTAGCGGCCGGACCAACGGCCACGGACGCAGCGGAATGGCAGGCTTCTTCGGCCGCCTCATCGGCCGCGGCGGCGAGGCAGGCTTGCGCGAAAGCCTCGAGGACGCCCTGGGCGAAGCCGGCGACCATTCTCTGAAGCCCGAGGAGCGGACCATGCTCCTCAACGTGCTGGCGCTGCGCAGCATGCGGGTCGACGACGTCATGGTACCGCGCGCCGACATCGTCGCGGTCGAGGAGGACGCGAACCTCGACGAGGTGCTCGCACTCTTCGAGGAAGAGGCGCACTCGCGCATGCCGATCTACCGGCGCACGCTCGACCACCCGGTGGGTATCGTCCACATCAAGGACCTGATCCCCTATGTGCGGGGCGGCGGTACATCGTCCGGCAAGCCCTTCGCACTCAACCGGCTGCGCCGCGAAGTTCTGTTCGTGCCGCCCTCCATGCCCGTCGTGGACCTTCTTCTGAAGATGCAGACCACGCGCATCCACCTTGCCATCGTGGTGGACGAGTACGGCGGAACCGACGGCCTCGTCACCATCGAGGACCTGGTCGAGCAGATCGTCGGCGAGATCGAGGACGAGCATGACGAGGACGAGGACCCGATGGTGATCTCCCGTCCCGACGGCACGTTCGAGGCCGACGCGCGCACGCCGATCGAGGAGTTCGAGCCACTGGTGGGCATCGACCTCGTGCCGCACGAGAAGGAGGAGGACGTCGACACGCTGGGCGGCCTCGTCTTCTCGCTGGCAGGCCGGGTGCCGCAGCGCGGCGAGGTCATCAGCCACGAAGGCGGCCTGGAGTTCGAGGTCGTCGACGCCGATCCGCGCCGCATCAAGCGCCTGGTCATCTGCCGCACGCCTGCCGAGGGGGCATCCGGCGGATCTGTCGCTCCCGCCGATCCGGAGGCCCGGCCGGGTGCGGAGAGCGACGGCCCGCCCGTGCGCACCTGACGTGCACACGCCATACGCACGCCGTTGCCTCGCATGTCTCTGACCGCGACCCGATCCGCGCCTCTGGTGCCGCCTGTCCGCATCCTCGCCGGACAGGGGCGCTTCGTACGTGCGCTTGTCCCGCTCCTTGCGGGCGCGCTGCTGGCGCTGGCGCTGGCGCCCGCGTTCGCCTGGCCGCTGATCTTCCTCTGCTGGCCCCTGCTCGCGCTCTCGATCGAGGCCTCCGCTGCAGGGCCGCGGCCTGTACGCGCGGCGGCCCTGGCGGGATGGCTGTTCGGCTTCGGCTATTTCGTTGCGGGCCTCTTCTGGATCGGCGAGGCATTCCTCGTGGATGCGGAACGCTTCGCCATCCTGCTGCCGGTCGCCGTCGCGGGCCTGCCCGCGGGGCTCGCGCTGTTCTGGGGCGCCGCGGCGGGGCTTGCAGCCTGGGCGGGCCGGACGCCGGCGATGCGCCTTGCCGCCCTCTGGGGCGCGCTGGTTCTCGCCGAGGCGCTGCGCATGCGCATCCTCACCGGCTTTCCCTGGAACCTGCCCGCCCATGTGTGGGCGGGCTCGGACCCGATGATGCAGACGGCGGCCCTTCTGGGCCTCGACGGGCTGACCGCGTGGACGCTGGGGCTGGCACTGCTGCCGGCACTCCTGCTTGTGGCTGAGGCGTCGCCCGCGCGCCGGGCGGCCGCGCTCCTGCTGCCCGCGCTGTTGCTGGGAGCCCAGGCAGGCTTCGGATACTGGCGGCTGCCGGCAGGCGGCGCGGGCGCAGCCGATCCGGACGCACCGGTCGTCCGCATCGTCCAGCCCAACATCCCGCAGAAGATGAAATGGGCGCCGGAGCAGCGTCGGCAGATCTTCGCGCAGTACCTGGACGCCACGCGCGGCGCCGGCGCACCCGGGTTCGAGGGCGTGGATATGGTCGTCTGGCCGGAAAGCGCGCTGCCCTTCCTGCTCGACCGGACGCCCGAGGCGCTGGAGGCCATTGCTGCCACCCTCGGCGGCGCCTGGCTCGTCACCGGACAGCAGCGGATGGAAGAGGGCGCGGACGACGTGCGCACCTTCTTCAACAGCGTCATGTCGATCGCACCCGATGGCCGGATTGCCGCCGTGTACGACAAGGCACACCTGGTGCCGTTCGGGGAGTACCTGCCGCTGCAACCGCTGATGGAAGCCATCGGCATCACCCAGCTGACCGGCATCCGGGGCGGCTTCACGCCCGGCGGCGACCGGCAGGGCCTCCTGCGCGCCGGCTCCTCGCAAACGCTGGTGGCGCCACTCGTCTGCTACGAGATCCTGTTCGGCGGCCGGATCGCCAGCGGACAGGACCGGCCTCGCGCCATCGTGAACGTGACCAACGACGCCTGGTTCGGAACAACGACCGGACCGTACCAGCATCTGGCGGCCGCCCGCCTGCGCGCGGTGATCGAAGGCCTGCCGGTGGTCCGCGCGGCCAATACCGGCGTCTCCGCCCTGATCGACTCCCATGGCCGGCTGCGCGCGGCAATCCCGCTCGCCACGGCCGGGGCGCGCGACGTGGCGCTACCTCCGGCGCTCCCCCGGCCAGCGGGGCCTGCCGTGGCGGTACCGGCCGCACTGGCGGCGGCGCTGGTGGTCATCGGGCTCGCGGTCCTGCGCGGCCACCAGCGACGGACGAGCAGACGTATGCAAAAACACGCTTGACGTGTGTTGCATATTTCCATACATATGTGTGCGAGTTCGGTACGGTCTTGGGGAAGTGTGTCCGTCACGGCCGGCTCTAGCCCGACTTTCGGCCAGGACATGCTTTCTGCATCAAGAGACCGGGGACGGGCGCCGTATGCACGCAGGCGGTGTGCGGACAGCATCGCCTGACTGTCAGAGGGTCCCGTTGCCATGCTGGACAAGTCCCCCCACCCCATCGACATCTACGTGGGCATGCGCCTGCGGATGCGCCGCACGCTCAGGCGCATCAGCCAGGAGCGGCTGGGCGAGGAGCTGGGCGTGACCTTCCAGCAGGTCCAGAAATACGAGAAGGGGACCAACCGCGTCAGCGCGAGCCGTCTTTACGAGATCGCGCAGATCCTGGAGGTTCCGGTCAGCTATTTCTTCGACGGCGCGGACGAGGGCTTCTCGATCGCCGCCGGTTTCGCCGAGGACGAGACCAGCGACGAGCTGATCGACTTCCTGCGGTCCGGCGATGGCATGCGGCTCGCCCGTTCCTTCCAGCGGATCGAGAATCCGGCCCTCAAGCGGTCCGTCGTCGAGCACGTGGAAGCGCTGGCTACCCCTGCCTGACCTTGTCCCCGAGCGCACCTGCACGCCGCCAGGCTTGCGGTCGCGCTTGACGCTGCGTTCCTGAATCTGCAAAACGGCGCGTCATTCGGCGCGGCCCGCTTTCAGGCGGACGCACCCGACATTTCCGTTTGCCCCCCGGACCGGCCGGGGTGGCCCCGCCCGCGACAGGCAAGGGGATCCGTTCATGGCGCGCAAATCCTACCTCTTCACCAGCGAATCCGTGTCCGAGGGGCATCCGGACAAGGTCTGCGACCGCATTTCCGACGCGGTTGTCGACCTCTACCTGGCAGCCGACCCCTATGCGCGTGTCGCCTGCGAAACCCTGACGACGACGAACCGGATCGTGCTGGCCGGCGAGGTGCGCGGGCCTGAAACCATCACCAAGGACCAGATCGCCCATGTCGCCCGCATGGCCGTGCGCGACATCGGCTACGAACAGGCGGGTTTCCACTGGCAGAACGCGGACATCCACGTCTACCTCCATGCCCAGTCCCAGGACATCGCTGTCGGCGTCGACGCCACGGGCAACAAGGACGAGGGCGCGGGCGACCAGGGCATCATGTTCGGCTACGCCTGCGACGAGACGCCGGCCTACATGCCGGCACCGATCTATTATTCGCACCTGATCCTGCGCCGCATGGCGGAAGCCCGCCACCGCGCCCGCGCGAACGGGGAGGAGTTCCCCTTCGGTCCCGATTCCAAGAGCCAGGTCACCCTGCGATACGAGGACGGCCGCCCGGTTGGGGCGACCTCCATCGTCGTCTCGACCCAGCACCTTGAGAAGTACGACCAGCAGGCGGTGCGCGAGTTCGTGCGCCCCTACGTCAGCGGCGTGCTGCCCGACGGCTGGATGTGCCCGGAGCCGGAATTCTACGTGAACCCCACCGGCCGCTTCGTGATCGGCGGGCCGGACGGCGACGCGGGTCTCACGGGCCGCAAGATCATCGTCGACACCTATGGCGGCGCTGCCCCGCACGGCGGCGGCGCGTTCTCCGGCAAGGACCCGACCAAGGTCGACCGCTCGGCCGCCTATGCCTGCCGCTACCTCGCCAAGAACGTTGTGGCCGCGGGCCTCGCCTCGAAGTGCACGATCCAGGTCTCCTACGCGATCGGCGTGTCGAAACCCCTGTCGGTCTACGTCGACTTCTCCGGCACGGGCCGGGTCGACGAGGCGAAGCTGGAAACGGTCCTGCGCGACCTGATGGACCTCTCGCCGCGCGGCATCCGCGAGCATCTGGGCCTGTCGCGCCCGATCTATGCGCGCACCGCTGCCTATGGCCACTTCGGCCGCAACCCGGAAGACGACGGCGGCTTCTCGTGGGAGAAGCTGGACCTCGTCGACCAGCTGAAGTCCGCCTTCGCCTGATCTGCGCCGGGGGCTGCGGCGCACGCAGCCGCGCCCCCGTCCGCTCCCGACCGGGATGCTCAGCACCATGACCGAGACACCGGACCGGCGCCGGCGCAAGCTGCACGGCCGGCGCGTCGGCAAGCCGTTGAAACCGCGCCAGGCGGCGCTGATCGAGACCCTCCTCCCGCGCATCCGCGTGCCCGTCGCCCGCGACGCCGGGGGCCGTGTCCTGCCGCTCGATCCGGCTGGGCTGTTCGGCCGCCCCATGACCGGCCTGCGGCTCGAGATCGGCTTCGGCGGCGGAGAGCACCTCGCGGCCCGCGCGGCGGAGTGTCCGGACACGGGCTTCATCGGCTGCGAACCCTTCCTCAACGGCGCCGCCAAGATGCTGGCGCAGATCGAGGCGGGCGGCCTTGCCAATGTCCGGGTGTGGGACGGGGACGCGCGCGACGTGCTCGACGCGCTGCCCGACGGCGCGATCGATCAGGTGGACCTGCTCTATCCCGATCCCTGGCCGAAGCTGCGTCACCACAAGCGCCGCTTCGTGCAGGCCGATACGCGCGATGCGCTCGCCCGCACCATGAAGCCCGGCGCACTGCTCTGCGTGGCGACCGACATCCCGGATTACGCCCGCTGGACGCTGCAGCAACTCGTTCCCGACAGGCGCTTCCGCTGGCTGGCGCGCACTGCCGCCGACTGGCGCACGCCCTTCCCCGGCTGGCCCGGCACGCGGTACGAGGCGAAGGCGCTCAAGGCCGGCCGCGTGCCCGTCTACCTCACCTTCCGCCGCGAGGCTTGAAAAGCAGGGCGCGCGGGTTTATATCTCCGATCCAAATTCGGCTTCCTGTGGAAGCGGGCCCCTCGGGGCCCGCTTTCTTCTTGGGGGCCGGTCCGCCAAGTCCGACGAACCGTGGACGGGAGCGCATGGAGCGCAGGATCGCCGCATCGCCGATCGAACAGCAGATTGCCGAGCTTGCCGCGCCGGTCGCGGAAACGCTGGGGCTGGAGATCGTGCGCGTGCGCATGACCGGCGGCGACCGCGCCGTTCTTCAGATCATGACGGAGCGGGCAGACGGCACGGTGAACATCGACGATTGCGCCGCGCTCTCACGCGAGCTTTCGGCGATCCTCGACGTGGAGGACCCGATCCAGGGCCGCTATGCCCTGGAGGTGTCCTCGCCCGGCATCGACCGCCCGCTCACGCGGGACAAGGATTTCGCGGCCTATGCCGGACACGTGGCGAAGGTCGAGACGGCGTCCCCCATCGACGGGCGCCGGCGCTGGCGCGGCACGATCCTGGGGCTCGAGGATGGGCCCGAGGGAACGGTGCTGCGCATGGAACTGGACGGCGGAGAAATCGCCGCGCTGCCGCTCGACCTCGTGTCGGGCGCCAAGCTCGTGCTGACCGACGCCCTGATCGAGGCGACGAAAACCCGCGCGGCGGCGGCCGGCGGCGAGAAGGAGTAGAGGCGACATGGCACCCACGGCAGTTGGCGCAAACAGGCTGGAGCTGTTGCAGATCGCGGACGCGGTCGCGCGCGAGAAATCGATCGACCGCGAAATCGTGCTCGAGGCCATGGAAGAGGCCATCCAGCGCGCCGCCCGGTCCCGCTATGGTGCCGAGCACACGATCAAGGCGACGATCGACCGGCGCAACGGCAACATCGAGCTGTCGCGCCTGCGCGAGGTCGTGGAGAAGGTGGAGAACGACGCCACCGAGATCGACCTCGTCTCGGCCCAGCGCCGCAACCCGGCCGCCATCGTCGGCGACTTCATCGCGGAGCCGCTGCCCCCCATCGACTTCGGCCGCATCGCGGCGCAGACCGCCAAGCAGGTCATCGTCCAGAAGGTCCGCGACGCCGAGCGCGAGCGCCAGTACGACGAGTACAAGGACCGCATCGGCGAGATCGTGAACGGCCAGGTCAAGCGGGTCGAGTACGGCAACGTCATCGTCGACCTCGGCCGCGGCGAGGGCATCGTGCGCCGGGACGAGATGATCCCGCGCGAGCTTTACAAGACCGGCGACCGGATCCGCGCCTATGTCTACGACGTGCGGCGCGAGGCGCGCGGGCCGCAGATCTTCCTGTCGCGCACGCGGCCGGAATTCATGGGCAAGCTGTTCGCCATGGAGGTGCCGGAGATCTACGACGGCATCATCACGATCATGGGCGTCGCGCGCGACCCGGGCAGCCGCGCCAAGATCGCGGTGGTCTCGCGCGACAGCTCGATCGATCCCGTCGGCGCCTGCGTCGGCATGCGCGGCAGCCGCGTGCAGGCCGTGGTGCAGGAGCTTCAGGGCGAGCGCATCGACATCATCCCCTGGTCGCCCGACGCCGCCACCTTCGTCGTGAACGCACTGGCGCCCGCCGAGGTTGCCAAGGTGGTGCTCGACGAGGACGCGGGCCGCATCGAGGTCGTGGTGCCGGACGAGCAGCTCTCCCTCGCCATCGGCCGGCGCGGCCAGAACGTCCGCCTCGCCTCGCAGCTGACCGGCTGGGAAATCGACATCCTGACCGAGGCCGAGGAGTCGGAGCGCCGCCAGAAGGAATTCGCCGAGCGTACCGATCTCTTCGTCGAGGCGCTCGATGTGGACGAGACCATCGGCCAGCTGCTCGCGGCGGAGGGCTTCACCTCGGCCGAGGAGGTTGCCTATGTCGACCTCGACGAGCTGACCGCCATCGACGGTTTCGACGAGGAGACCGCCGAGGCCCTGCAGGAGCGCGCGCGCGACTATCTCGCCCGCCGCGACGCCGAGCTGGAGGCGCGGCGCAAGGAGCTGGGCGTCAGCGACGACCTGGCCTCGCTTCCCGGCCTGACCGCCGGGATGCTGGTGGCGCTGGGCGAGGACGGCATCAAGACGGTAGAGGACTTCGCCGGCCTGACCGCCGACGAGCTTGTGGGCGGCTGGGACGAGATCGGCGGCCAGCGCACCCGCGTCGACGGCCTGCTGGAGAGCTTCGACCTCGACGCGACCGACGCCGAGAACCTGATCATCGAGGCGCGCGTGCGCATCGGCTGGATGACCGAGCAGGACGCTGCCGCCGCCCGCGGCGAGCCGGGGGACGAAGACCTCGGCGAGGACGGCGAAGACGACGGCGACGCGGCCGAAGACGCTGCGGAGGACACCACGGCTTGACCGCAGGCAGCACGACCCGGGCAGCCCGCCGGGCAGCGATGTTCGGCGGCGGCGGCGAGGAGGCCGGTACCTTCCGCCGGTGTATCGCAACCGGCGAGACCCGGCCGAAGGCGGAGATGATCCGCTTCGTGGCGGGGCCCGACGGAACAGTCGTGCCCGACCTGGCGGGCAAGCTTCCGGGCCGCGGCCTTTGGGTGACGGCCACGCGCGAGGCGGTCGGGCAGGCGGTGAAGCGCAAGGCGTTCGCCCGCGCTGCGAAGGCCCAGGTTTTGGCGCAGCCAGATCTCGCGGACCTCTGCGCCCGCCTCTTGCGTGAGCGCTGTCTCGCCCTGCTGGGCCAGGCGCGCGGTGCAGGTCTTGTCACGGCGGGCGCCGAACTGGTGTCCGCGCTTCTGTCCGGGCCGCAGGCCGGACGTGTGGCGCTCGTCTTCCATGCCGCCGACGGCGCGGAGGACGGATTGCGCAAGATTGCCGGGAAGGCGCGCGGGGTGCCCCTGCTGCGCGTTTTTACCGCGGAGGAATTGGGTTTGGCATTGGGGCGGGAAAGTGTGGTACATGCTGCGCTCATCCGGGGCGGCCTGACTGACAGGCTCCTGACGGAAGCGCGGCGTTATGCGGGTTTTACGGCCCCCGCGCCCGAAGGTCGGTAGAAGTTCCGGACGAAAGCCAAGACGAGCGGTATGAGCGAAACGAACAACACAGGCGACAAGACGCAGGGCGCTGAGGGTCGCAAGACCTTGAGCCTGAAGCGCGGCGTGGAAACCGGACAGGTGCGCCAGAGCTTCTCTCATGGCCGGACCAAGGCGGTCGTGGTCGAGAAGAAGCGCAAGCGGATCGTGCCGGGCGAGGCGCCTGCCAAGACGGTCGAGCCGCAGCCCCGCGTGTCTGAACCGAAGGTGGCCAAGCCGGCCCCCCGCGGCGAGGCAAGCCGTCCGGCCCCGAAGCCGTCGGGCGGGATGGTGCTGCCCACCCTGACCGAGCAGGAGCGCGAGGCGCGCGCGAAGGCGCTGCAATCCGCGCGCTCCGCCGAGGAGGAGGCCCGGCGCCGTGCCGCCGAGGAGGCGAAGCGCCGCGCCGCCGAGGAAGAACGCCAGCGCCGCGAGCGCGAGGAGGCCGAAGCCCGCCGCCGGGACGAGGAAACCCGCCGCGCGGCCGAGGAAGAGAGCAAGCGCAAGGCAGCCGAAGACGCCGATCGCCGGACCGAGCAGGCGGCCCAGCCGTCCACGCCCGAACCGGCGCAGGAAGCCCCTGCCCCGGCGGCGAAGCCTGTGGCCCGCGCGCCGCTGCCGCCGCGTGCCCGCACCGCCGCCGAGGAGGAGGAGGAGCTTCGCCGCGGACGCGGGAAGGCCGTCGTGAAATCCGCGACACCTGCCGTGCGCAAGGCCGACGGCAAGGGCCGCCCGCGCAAGCTGACGCTCGCCAACGCCTTCGAGTCCGACGATGAGCGGGTGCGCTCGCTTGCGTCCTTCCGCCGCCAGCGGGAGCGGGAGAGGCGTGCCCACCGGGAGCTTCTGGAAAGCCGCCAGAAGATCACGCGCGAGGTCGTGCTGCCGGACGCCATCACCGTCCAGGAACTTGCAAACCGGATGGCCGAACGCGGCGCGGACGTGGTGAAGGAGCTGATGAAGCTCGGCATCATGGCGACGATCAACCAGACGATCGACGCCGACACCGCCGAGGTCGTGATCGGGCAGTTCGGCCACGCCGTGAAGCGCGTGTCCGAAGCCGACGTCGAGATCGGCTTCAAGAGCCCGGATGACAAGGCCGAGGACACGAAGCCGCGGCCGCCCATCGTCACCGTGATGGGCCATGTCGACCACGGCAAGACCTCGCTGCTCGACGCACTGCGCTCCACCGACGTCGTCTCCGGCGAGGCCGGCGGGATCACCCAGCATATCGGCGCCTACCAGGTCCGGCTGGAGTCGGGCGACCGCATCACCTTCATCGACACGCCGGGCCACGCCGCATTCACCGCGATGCGGGCGCGCGGTGCAAAGGTCACGGACATCGTCGTCCTGGTGGTCGCGGCCGACGACGGTGTCATGCCCCAGACGATCGAGGCGATCTCGCACGCCAAGGCCGCGAATGTTCCGATCATCGTGGCGATCAACAAGATCGACAAGCCGGGCGCCGATCCGAACCGCGTGCGCACCGAACTGCTGAGCCACGAGATCGTCGTGGAGAGCATGGGCGGCGACACGCTGGAGGTCGAGGTTTCGGCCCTCAAGCGGATGAACCTCGACAAGCTCATCGACGCGATCATCCTGCAGAGCGAGGTTCTGGAGCTGAAGGCGAACCCCGACCGCGATGCCGAGGGCGTCGTGATCGAGGCGCAGCTCGACAAGGGCCGCGGCGCGGTCGGCACCATGCTTGTTCAGCGCGGCACGCTGCGCGTCGGCGACATCGTCGTGGCGGGTGCCCACTGGGGCAAGGTCCGCGCCATGGAGAACGAGCGGGGAGAGCGCGTCGACGAAGCCGGACCGTCCGTGCCGGTTGCGATCCTCGGCCTCTCGGGCGCGCCGGATGCCGGTGACGAGTTCGCCGTGGTGGAGAACGAATCCCGCGCCCGCGAGATCGTCGACTACCGCCAGCGCAAGCTGCGCGAGACGCAGGCGGCTCCGGTCATTCGGTCGCTCGACCAGATGATGTCGCAGCTCAAGGAAGGCGAACGCAAGGAGGTCCCGATCGTCCTCAAAGCCGACGTGCAAGGCTCGGTCGAGGCGATCCAGGGCGCGCTGGAGAAGATGTCCACCGACGAGGTTGCGGTGCGCGTCCTGCACGGCGGCGTCGGCGGCATCACCGAAAGCGACGTCACGCTTGCCGAGGCATCGAACGCCGTCGTCATCGGCTTCAACGTCCGTGCCAACAAGCAGGCGCGCGACCTGGCGGAACGGAACAAGACCGAGATCCGCTACTACTCGGTCATCTACGACCTGGTGGACGATCTCAAGGCCGCGCTCGAGGGCCTGCTGGAGCCGGAACTGCGCGAGACGTTCCTTGGCAATGCGGAGATCCTCGAGGTCTTCAACATCACCAAGGTCGGCAAGGTCGCGGGCTGCCGCATGACCGAGGGCGTCGCCCGCCGCGACGCCAAGGTCCGACTGATCCGCGACAACGTGGTGATCCACGAGGGCACGCTGTCCACGCTGAAGCGGTTCAAGGACGAGGTGAAGGAGGTCCACGCCGGGCAGGAGTGCGGCATGGCCTTCCAGAACTACCAGGACATCCAGCCGGGCGACGTCATCGAGATCTTCGACGTGCAGAAGATCAAGCGGACGCTGTAAGCCCGCCGATGGAACCGGGGACGGTCCCGCGAACCGCACACTGCGGGCGGGGCCGTCTCCATTTCGGGACCCGACCGACATGAGCCGTCATCACCGCAAGTCCTCCGAAGGGCCGTCGCAGCGGCAGTTGCGCGTGGGCGAACTCGTCCGCCGCACGATCGCCGACCTGCTGATGCGGGGCGAGATCCACGACCCCGACCTCACCGGCCTCACGCTCACAATCACCGAGGTGCGCACCAGCCCGGACCTCAAGCATGCGACCGTGTTCTTCGCACCGCTCGGTGCCGATGCCGCGGGCATGGCGGCGGCGGGCCGGGCACTGAAGCGCGCGGCGGGGCAGATCCGCACGCGCCTCGCGCGCGAGATGCGCCTCAAGTACGCGATCGAACTGCATTTCGAACCCGACACCTCGTTCGAAACCGCCTCCCACATCGACCAGATCCTGCGCTCCGAAAAGGTACGCCGCGACATCGGCGATCGCGGCGGCCCACGGGGCACGGGGGACGCGCGGGACGAGGACGTCTGAACCATGGGCCGCAAGCGCAACAGGGGCCGGCCGGTTCATGGCTGGATCGTGCTCGACAAGCCGCTCGGCATGACGTCCACGCAGGCCGTGGCCAAGGTCCGCAACCTGTTCGACGCGGCCAAGGCGGGTCATGCCGGCACGCTCGACCCGCTGGCGACCGGCCTGCTTCCCATCGCACTGGGCGAGGCGACCAAGACCGTGCCCTATGTGATGGAGGGCGAGAAGGCCTACCGCTTCACCCTCCGCTTCGGTATCGCGACGAACACCGACGACGCAGAGGGCAAGACGGTCGCCACCTCGGACGCACGCCCCACCGATGCGGAGATCCGCTCGGCCCTGCCCGCCTTCACGGGTGAGATCCTGCAGCGCCCGCCCGCCTTTTCCGCGATCAAGGTCGAGGGCGAGCGCGCCTACGACCTCGCACGCGACGGCGAGGAGGTGGTGCTGGAAGCCCGGCCGGTCGAGATCGACGCCCTGACCCTGGTGGACCGACCCGACCCCGATCACGCGGTTCTGGAGGTCACCTGCGGCAAGGGCACCTATGTCCGCGCGCTCGCCCGCGATCTGGGCGCGGCGCTCGGCACCTGCGCCCATGTCGTCGCCTTGCGCCGCACCCGCGTCGCGCCGTTCGGCGAGGAGGACGCGATTTCGCTGGATTCGCTGGAACAACTGGGCCATAAGGGCGCCGGTCCGGAGGGGGGGTCCCTCTCCGGCGCATTGCTGCCGCTCGAGACCGCGCTGGACGACATCCCGGCGCTGGCCTTGGCCGGCAGGCTGGCCGAGCTTGTGGGACACGGGCAGGCCATCAGCGTCGCGGGCTACGATCCGGCCGAAGAGATCGACGCGCTGGCATTGGCGGACGGTCGTCCGCTCGCGCTGGGCGTGATCGCGGGAGGCCGGTTCCATCCGCGTCGCATCCTGAACCTGGGCTGACCCCTCGCGGGCAGCCCTTCGAACGAGAGGACAGTACCGATGTCGATCACTGCGGAGCGCAAGACCGCGCTCATCCAGGAATTCGCCAAGGGCACCGGCGACACCGGCTCGCCCGAAGTGCAGGTCGCGATCCTGACCGAGCGGATCAACAACCTCACCGACCACTTCAAGACCCACGCCAAGGACAATCACTCCCGGCGCGGCCTTCTGAAGATGGTCAGCCAGCGCCGCCGTCTGCTTGATTACCTCAAGCGCAAGGACGTGCAGCGTTATACCGATATCATCCAGCGTCTCGGCCTGCGCCGCTGATGCCGGTCCCGCCGCCCGCCGTGCCTCGCACTCCCGGGCGGCCGATCCGGACGCTAGCCCCCCTGGACGGGTCGTCCCGTCCTTGCCGGGGCTTTCGTCGTTTCCGCCGCGCCGCATGAGGTGACGCGGCGGCTTTCCGGGCGACAGGGGCGCAATGATGCGTCCGGCCCGGCCTCACCGATGGCGGTCGTCCAACCTGTTCGGCCGCCGGATTGACGAGGGTGCCTGCAATCCGGCGGGCGCCATGGGAAGGACAGACATGTTCAAGATTACTCGCAAGGAAATGGAATGGGGCGGCCGCACGCTGACCCTGGAAACGGGCCGCATGGCGCGGCAGGCCGACGGCGCGGTGCTCGCCACCTATGGCGACACGACGGTGCTCGCGACGGTCGTCGCGGCGCGGCAGCCCAAGCCGGGGCTCGACTTCTTTCCGCTGACCGTGAACTACCAGGAGAAGTTCTACGCAGCCGGCAAGATCCCCGGCGGCTTCTTCAAGCGCGAAGGACGGCCGACGGATAAGGAGACGCTGACCTCGCGCCTCATCGACCGGCCGATCCGCCCGCTCTTCTTCGAAGGCTTCAAGAACGAGACGCAGGTCGTCGCAACCGTGCTGAGCCATGACATGGAGAACGACCCCGACGTGGTCGCCATGGTCGCGGTGTCCGCCGCCCTGACCGTCTCGGGCGTGCCCTTCATGGGCCCGATCGGCGGCGCGCGCGTCGGCTTCAAGGACGGCGCCTTCGTGCTCAACCCGACCTATGCCGAACTGCCGGAGTCGAAGCTCGACCTCGTCGTGGCCGGCACCGCCGAGGCGGTCATGATGGTCGAATCCGAGGCGCAGGAGCTGTCCGAGGACGAGATGCTCGGCGCCGTGATGTTCGGGCACGAGCAGATGCAGCCGGTGATCGACATGATCATCGACCTCGCGGAGGAGGCGGGCAAAGAGCCCTGGCCGCTGCCGCAGCCAGCCGACAAGGACGTGCAGGCGCGCGTCAAGGACGCCGTGCGTGCGGGTCTCGCCGAGGCCTATTCCATCGTCGACAAGACCGAACGCCGCGCCCGCGTGGACGCGGTCCGCGACGCGCTGATGGCCGACCTGGCGCCCGAGTTCGAGGCGGGCACCCTTTCCGAGGGCGAGGTGAAGACCGCCTTCAAGAAGGCCGAGCAGGACGTCGTGCGCGGCCAGATTCTCGACACCGGCAAGCGCATCGACGGCCGCGACCTCGTCACGGTCCGCCAGATCGTGTGCGAGACGGGCGTGCTTCCGCGCACGCACGGCTCTGCGCTGTTCACCCGCGGCGAGACGCAGGCGCTCTGCGTCATGACGCTGGGCACGGGCGAGGACGAGCAGATCATCGACGCGCTCGAGGGCAATTCCCGCCAGCGCTTCCTGCTGCACTACAACTTCCCGCCCTATTCGGTCGGCGAGGTTGGCCGCATGGGTTCGCCCGGCCGCCGCGAGATCGGCCACGGCAAGCTCGCGTGGCGGGCCCTGCGCGCCGCCCTTCCGAGCCCGGAGGAGTTCCCCTACACGCTCCGCCTCGTGTCCGAGATCACGGAGTCGAACGGCTCGTCCTCGATGGCGACGGTGTGCGGCGGAACGCTCGCCATGCTCGACGCGGGCGTGCCGCTGAAGCGGCCGGTTGCGGGCATCGCCATGGGCCTCATCAAGGAAGAGGACCGCTTCGCCGTTCTGTCCGACATCCTCGGCGACGAGGACCACCTCGGCGACATGGACTTCAAGGTCGCCGGCACCGAAGCGGGTGTGACGTCGCTGCAGATGGACATCAAGATCGCTGGCATCACCAAGGACATCATGCAGAAGGCGCTTGGCCAGGCCAAGGACGGCCGCATGCACATCCTGGGCGAGATGACGAAGGCGCAGGCCGGGACCGGGCAGCTGTCCGACTACGCCCCGCGCATCGAGGTGATGAACATCCCCGTCGACAAGATCCGCGAAGTGATCGGCACGGGCGGCAAGGTCATCCGCGACATCGTGGAAACCTCGGGCGCCAAGGTCGACATCTCCGACGACGGGACGATCAAGATCGCCTCGCCGAACAAGTCGGCGATCGACGCGGCGCGCAAGCGCATCCACGAGATCGTGGCGGAGCCGGAAGTGGGCGCGATCTACGAGGGCCGCGTCGTGAAGGTCGTCGACTTCGGCGCCTTCGTGAACTTCTTCGGCGCGCGCGATGGCCTCGTGCACATCTCCCAGCTCGCGAAGGAGCGGGTCGCCAAGACCACCGACGTGGTCAATGAGGGCGACATCGTGAAGGTGAAGCTGCTGGGCTTCGACGACCGCGGCAAGGTCCGCCTGTCGATGAAGGTCGTGGACCAGGAAACCGGCGAGGAGATCGTCGAGGAGAAGGCGGAGAAGGACGCGGACTGACGTCTGCACCCGGCCACCGGCCCTCGGGCCGGTGGCCGCACTCCACAACGCCAAAGGGGACCCTCGCGGGTCCCCTTTTCAGTGTGTCGATGGTCGCGGCATGTATCGGTTCGCATCGTGCGAATGTAGTGTCATACCTGCGCGCGGCCGACTGGCGGAGACGCCCCCATCGGCCAGCCTGCCGTCCGCACGAAGTCCGCGTGCCACGTCAGCTCCGGGGCAAGATGCGCGCCCGGCAACTGGATCAGCACCACCTGGAGCCCGGCCTTTCTCACCAGCTTCATCGCGGGAATGCAGTCGGTATCAGCGCTTACGAGGATAATTCTTTCGACGCTGCGCTCGTAGGCGAAGGAGGCCATGTCGAGGCCGATGCGCATGTCGACGCCCTTCTGCTCGAAATCGGGCTTGAAGTCCTGATCTGTCAGAGGACGCCCCTCACTGCCCCGTTGCGCCCGTCTTTTCGGCTTGAAACCACGGAACTTCAGGTCGCCACGCCGAACCGCAAAGAGGTCGAATCCAGCGATCTCCTTCAGCCAGGCATCCGAAGCATTGAATTCGTGCCTGTTTCCGGAAATTGGAAGTGGCACCGATCCGCGATAGGGAGCGCAGTCGTAATAGAGTACGCGGAACAGCACTTCCCGGTCGGCGGTCAAACCGTAGGAAAATCCACGCACGAACTCAGGGTCGTAGCCCTGTCCATCCTTTCGCGCAGCAACGCGAAGATGTCCACCGTCGATCAAAACTGCCGTTTTCATGACGCTACATGCTGAAAGGGCCGCAACACAGGTTGCAGCCCTTTCTACATAATGCTCGCCTACGAGCCTAGCGGAATGTAGCAGCGAATCTGATCCCCTTGAGTCACAAAGTCAAGGGGGAGTCAATCCCCAGGGCACCCCCTCACCCCCCGTTGGGTGCGCCCATGTCCGGGTCGACGAGGTCGCGCGGGTGCGGCATGCCGATGACGTTGAAGCCGGAGTCGACGAAGTGCACCTCGCCCGTGACACCCGCCGCGAGATCCGACAGCAGATAGAGCCCCGCGCCGCCCACGTCCTCCAGTTCGACCGTCCGGCGCAGCGGGCTGTGCCGCTTGTTGAAGCGGAAGACCGCGCGCGCATCCCCGATGGCGGAGCCCGCGAGTGTGCGCATCGGCCCGGCCGAGATCGCATTGACCCGGATCCCCTGCGGTCCCAGGTCGTTGGCGAGATAGCGCACCGACGCCTCCAGCGCAGCCTTCGCCACGCCCATGACGTTGTAGTTCGGCATCACCCGCTCCGCCCCCAGGTAGGTGAGCGTGATGAGTGCGCCGCCGTCCGTCATCAGGTCGGCCGCGCGCCGCGCGATGTCGGTGAACGAAAAGCACGAGATGTCGAGCGTGCGCAGGAAGTTCTCGCGCGTCGTGTCGACATAGCGGCCCTTCAGCTCGTTCTTGTCCGAATAGGCGATGGCGTGGACCAGGAAGTCGATCTTGCCCCATTCCGCCTTCAGCGCGGCGAAGACCTCGTCGAGGCTCTCCGGGTCGGAGACGTCCGCCGGCAGCGTCAGGCGCGCGCCCACCGTCTCGGCCAGCGGCGCGACGCGGCGGCCGAAGGCTTCGCCCTGGTAGGTGAAGGCAAGCTCGGCCCCGTGCGCGGCCAGCGCGCGCGCGATGCCCCATGCGATCGAATGGTCGTTTGCCACGCCCATCACCAGCCCGCGCTTGCCGGCCATGAGTGCGCCCGGCGCAGGCGCGCGCGGACCTTCGTTGGTGTCGTTCATTCGCAGGGTTCCCCTCAGGCGATGAAACGCTGGAACACAAGGCTGCCGTTCGTGCCGCCGAACCCGAAGCTGTTCGACAGCGCCACATTGATCTCCGCCCCGTCCTGGCGGGTGCGGACGATCGGCATGTCGTCGAATTCCGGGTCGAGTTCGGTGATGTGCGCGCTTTCGCAGATGAACCCGTTCTGCATCATCAGCAGGGTGTAGATGGCTTCCTGCACCCCGGCCGCGCCCAGCGAATGGCCGGTGAGCGACTTGGTCGCGGAGATCGGCGGCACGGCTTTGCCGAAGACCTGGCGGATCGCCTCGATCTCCTTCAGGTCGCCGATCGGCGTGGAGGTCGCGTGCGGATTGATGTAGTCCACCTTTTCCTTCACGGTCGAGAGCGCCTGCTGCATGCAGCGCATCGCCCCCTCACCGGACGGCTGCACCATGTCGTGCCCGTCCGAGGTCGCGCCATACCCTACCACCTCGGCATAGATCTTAGCGCCGCGGGCCCTGGCGTGCTCCAGCTCCTCGAGCACCAGCGTGCCCGCACCGCCCGCGATCACGAAGCCGTCGCGCGTCTTGTCATAGGCGCGCGAGGCGGTCGCCGGCGTGTCGTTGTAGCGCGAGGACATCGCCCCCATGGCGTCGAACAGGACCGACAGCGTCCAGTCCAGCTCCTCGCCGCCGCCGGCGAACATGATGTCCTGCTTGCCCCACTGGATCAGCTCGGCCGCGTTGCCGATGCAATGGGTCGAGGTCGCACACGCCGAACTGATCGAATAGTTCACGCCCTTGATGTGGAACGGCACGGCGAGCGTCGCCGAATTGGTGGACGACATCGCGGCCGGCACGGCGAACGGGCCGATCCGCTTGGGCCCCTTTTCCCGCGTGGTGTCGGCGGCGGCCACGATGGTGCGGGTGGACGGCCCGCCCGATCCCATCACCAGGCCGGTGCGCGGATGGCTGATCTCGGCCTCCTCCAGGCCCGAATCGGCGATCGCCTGCTGCATGGCGACATAGTTCCATGCCGCCCCGTCGCCCATGAACCGCCGGACGCGGCGGTCGACCGCGGCGTCGAGGTCGAGTGTCGGCGCCCCGTGCACCTGGCAGCGGAACCCGTGCTCCGTATAGCTCGGCGCCGCGACGATGCCGGAGCGCGCCTCGCGCAGGCTCGCCACCACTTCCTGCACATTGTTGCCGATCGAGGAGACGATCCCCATGCCGGTTACGACGACACGTCTCATGGTCCGCTGTCCCGTTCTCTGATCTGCTCTCTGAGCCGTTCCCGGGCCAGCGATCCGGCCCGACTCCTGCCCGCTATCGGCCCGTATACCGCGCCCTCAGCCGCCCGGCGCGTCGCCCGCCTTGAACAGGCCCACGCGCAGGTCCTTCGCCGTGTAGATCTCCTCGCCGTCCACCTCGACTGCCCCGTCGGCCGTGCCGAGGACAAGGCGGCGCATCATCACGCGCTTCACATGCACCTTGTAGGTTACGCGCTTGTGCGTCGGCAGCACCATGCCCTTGAACTTCAGTTCGCCCAGGCCGAGCGCGCGGCCAAGGCCCGGCGCGCCGAGCCAGCCCAGGTGGAAGCCCAGAAGCTGCCAGAGAGCATCGAGGCCCAGGCAGCCCGGCATCACCGGGTCTCCCTCGAAATGGCACTCGAAGAACCAGCGGTCCGGCGTGATGTCGTACTCCGCCTCCACATAGCCCGCGCCGTGGTCGCCGCCCGTCTCCGAAATCCGGGTGATCCGGTCGAACATCAGCATGGGCGGCAGCGGCAGCCGGCAATTGCCCGGTCCGAAGAGCTCACCGTGCCCGCAGGCGATCAGTTCGTCATAGCCGAAGCTTGCCTTGCGCTCGCTCATCCCGCCCTCTCCGGACCCCCCTTCCTTGGCTCCACCCTCAGCAGAAGGCCCGAACGCGCTGAAACGCTTGCGTTTGGCGCCGATCTGCATATTTGAATCGTTCCAGGACTTCGTGTAACGTTCTGGTCCGGGTGACGTAACATGCCGGTCGGGAGCCCCACAAGTCAGAAGGTAGGGGGCGACCGGCCTTTGCCGTGGCTGCCGACCTGGCAACGGCGGGCGAGACTGGGAAGACAGGAATGCAGGTGCGGACGCAAGGACAGCAGGGCAACGCAGCCCGCGACGCGCGGATCGAGGCCGAACTGCGGGATGCAGGTCTGCGCCCGACGCGCCAGCGCATGGCGCTGGCGGAGCTGCTGCTTGACGGCCCGCACCGTCACGTCACGGCAGAAGCCCTGCATGCCGAGGCGCTGAAAGCCGGCGTCAAGGTGTCGCTGGCAACCGTCTACAACACGCTGAACCAGTTCACCGAAGCGGGCCTGCTGCGCCAGGTCGTCGTGGATCCTTCGCGGACCTATTTCGACACGAACGTGTCGGACCACCACCACTTCTTCTTCGAATCGGAAGGCACCCTGCAAGATATCGAGGGTGGCACGATCCGCGTCGAGGGGCTTCCGCCGGCGCCGTCCGGCACGGCTCTGGCGCGCGTCGACGTGGTCGTCCGGGTCCGCAAGGGCTGAGGCCGCCGCACGCCTGGCAGGTCGTGCGGTGCGGCCGGGCCGTCTACTTGAAGGTTTCTTCCGGGTAGACGCCGTAGATCACCGACTTCGGCAGCCATCCCTCGACATCGCCGATGCGCAGGCGGCACCAGCCCGTGTCGCAGGCTTCCAGCCGCGCGATCACGCCGCCTTCCACCCGCGCCACCACTTCGAAGTTCCCATAGGGCGAATCGATCATGTCGTTGACCGCGCCGAGGATCAGCGCCATGCGGTCGCCCTGCAGCAATTGCTTGTGCACCCAGCCGGTCGCGCCGTCGACGTCGCGGATCTTCCGCCAATGGTCCGACTCCGCGATGATTTCCACCGGGACGCCGGCGCGGACAAAGACCCAGTCGATCGGGTAGTTCGTTCCAGGGCCGCGCCGGACGTTCACCTCTCCCGACTTGACGGAGACGAAGCGGGGGAGCGGCAGACCCGTGCTCGCCCCGATCTTCGGGCCATCCGAGGTCGCCGTCTGGGCGCCGATCGGCAGGGCCAGCGCGCCGGTCATGGCGATGGCCAGCGCAGCCGTCATGACCGCCAGCCTGAGCGTTCGACCCAGCATGCGCATCCTCGCAGGCTCCTTCCCGCCACCTCGCCGCGTCACAGCAATGTCGCGACGGCGCCCCAAAGTCAAATATCCCCGCAAACGTGCAGCCGCGCCTGCGCCGATGCGGGCGCAACCCGGCTTCCCACGGGCGCCGCCGCTCTGCTAGGAAGGACGATGAAACACGCAGGGGTCCAGGCGCACGCGCGCGCCGGACCAGCGATGTCGGCCAAGGGAGGACGGGCTGGGATGCCGAAGAAGCCGCTGGTGATCGTGACGCGCAAGCTGCCGGATGCGATCGAGACCCGGATGCGGGAGCTGTTCGAGACCGAACTCAACCTCGACGACGCTCCCATGACGCGCGAACAGCTCGGCGAGGCCGTGAAGCGCGCCGATGTCCTCGTGCCGACCGTCACCGACCGGATCGACAGCGCGGTGCTCGCCCACGCGGGCCCGAACCTGCGGCTGATCGCGAATTTCGGCACGGGCGTCGATCACATCGACGTGGCGACCGCCCGCCAGCGTGCCATCACCGTCACCAACACGCCGGGTGTCCTGACCGAGGATACGGCCGACATGACCATGGCCCTCATCCTCGCCGTGCCGCGCCGCCTGCGCGAGGGCATCGCGATGGTGGAGAAGGGCGAATGGACCGGCTGGTCGCCGACCCACCTGCTCGGCCACCGCATCTGGGGCAAGCGGCTCGGCATCGTCGGCATGGGCCGGATCGGCACCGCCGTGGCGCGCCGGGCCAAGGCGTTCGGCCTGCAGATCCACTACCACAACCGGCACAGGGTCGCGGCACAGGTCGAGGAAGAACTGGAAGCGACCTATTGGGAGAGCCTCGACCAGATGCTCGCCCGCATGGACATCATCTCGGTCAACTGCCCGCACACGCCGGCGACCTTCCACCTGCTGTCGGCGCGCCGGCTGAAGCTGCTGCAGCCGCACGCCTACATCGTCAACACCGCGCGCGGCGAGGTGATCGACGAGAACGCGCTGACCCGGATGCTGGCGAAGGAGGAGATCGCGGGCGCCGGCCTCGACGTGTTCGAGCACGAACCCGCCGTCAACCCGAAGCTGCTGGCCCTTCCGAACGTCGTGCTGCTGCCGCACATGGGCTCGGCCACGATCGAGGGGCGGATGGACATGGGCGAGAAGGTCATCATCAACATCAAGACCTTCGTCGACGGCCACACGCCCCCGGACCGGGTCATTCCGGCAATGCTCTAGAGCCGGCGCGATGCGTGCCTGGCTCTCCGCGACCTGGCAGGCCATCCGGTCCAGCTACTGGTTCGTGCCGAGCCTGATGTCGCTCGTTGCCGTGGCGCTTGCACTGGCGCTGATTACCGCCGACCGGCGCTTGCCCGGTGTGGCGGCGCATGCCTTCGGCATCTTCGCGGCCCATGGCCCCGAGGGGGCGCGCGCCCTTCTCACGACCGTCGCAAGCTCGATGATCGGGATCGCGGGCGTGACCTTTTCCATCCTGATTGCCGCGGTCGCCTTCGCCGCCGGTCAGTTCGGCCCGCGCATCCTGACGACATTCATGCGCGACCGGGCAAACCAGCTCTCGCTCGGAACCTTCATCGCGACCTTCGTCTACGGGCTCGTGACTCTTGCAGCGGTGCAGGGGGCGGGCGCGGGCGAGACGGCGTTCGTGCCGCGGCTTGCGATCTTGGGAGGGCTCGGCCTCGGTATCGGCAGCCTGGCCATGCTCATCCATTTCCTGCACCACGCGCCCCGGTCGATCCACGTTTCGCATGTCGTGGCGGAACTGGGTCTGGATCTCCTGGACGGGCTCAGGCACCGCTTTCCCGCGCGGATCGGCACAGGCGCGCAGGAAGGGCCGGACGAAAGCGTGATTCCTGGCCGGCTTGCCGAAGATGCCCGCCCTGTCCGTGCGCTCCAGCCCGGCTATGTCGCGGCGCTGAGCGAACAGGCGCTGATGGAGTGTGCCAACCGGCACGACCTCGTCATCCGCCTTGTCCGCAGGCCGGGGGACTTCGTGTCACGCGGCCACGCCCTTGCCTATGTCTGGCCCGGCAGGCGGATCGATCCCGAGGCCTCCGGCGGCGACGAGGCCGAATCCATCGTACGCGCCGTGCGCGAGGCGTTCGCGACTGCGCATACCCGGACGCCGGAGCAGGATTCGGGGCTGCTTGCCGACCAGCTTGTCGAGATCGCGGCGCGGGCGCTTTCCCCCGGCATCAACGATCCGTTCTCGGCCATGGCCGCCCTCGACTGGCTGTCCGCGGCGCTGACCCACGTGGTGCGGGCGGCGCCCCCTTCTCCATGGCGGACAGACAGCCGGGGCCAGCTCCGGGTGATTGCGCGGCCCGACACGTTCGAGGGCCTCGCCGACAGCGTCTTCGGCCGCCTGCGCCCCTATTTCGAGCGCGACCGCAATGCCGCCCTGCACATGATGGCGGTGCTGGCGGACCTGATGATGGCGGCGCCCGACGTCGGCGCCCGCCGGCACCTGCTGCGCCATGGAGAAGCCCTGCGCGATGGCGCGCGGATCGCCCTCGCCCATCCCGCCGATGTTGCGGAGGTGAACCGTCGCGCCGCGGTCCTGCGCGACCTGCTCGACCCTGCCCGGAACGGGCAGCGCCTCAGCGACGGACCGCACTGGGCGGGCGGCAGCGCCTGATCCGGTCCCCTATCCGGTCCGCCGCAGCACACCGCCGTCGCCGCAGAACCGGCAACCCGGATCGGCGGGCAGGCGCAGGGTGCGGAAATTCGCCGACAGCGCATCATAGAGCAGCAACCGGCCCGCCAACGGCTCGCCCAGATCCAGCAGAACCTTGATGACCTCCACCGCCTGCAGCGTCCCCATGACGCCCGCGACGGCGCCCAGTACGCCTGCCTCGGCGCAATTGAGCACGGCGCCGGGCGGCGGCTCGTCCGGCACGAGGCAGCGATAGCAGGGCAGCCGCCCGCCCTCCGGTCCCGCCGCATAGGGCATCCAGACCGACAATTGCCCGTCGAACTGGCCGATCGCGGCGGAGACGAGCGGCACGCCCGCCCGCGCGCAGGCATCGGCGACCGCGTGCCGGGTCGCGAAATTGTCCGAGCCGTCGGCAACGAGGTCGTAACCGGCGATCAGGTCCGGCGCGTTCTCCGCCGTGATGCGGGTCGCGTGCGCGACGACGGCCACGTCCGGGTTGACGCGGGCGAGGCTCGCTGCCGCGCTCTCGGTCTTGGGATGCCCCACGGCGGCGGTGTCGTGGATCACCTGCCGCTGCAGGTTCGACAGCGCTACCGCGTCGTCGTCGACGATGCCCAGCGTGCCGACCCCCGCCGCCGCGAGATAGAGCAGCAGCGGCGCACCGAGGCCGCCCGCACCGATCACCAGCACGCGCGAGGCGAGGAGGCGCGCCTGCCCTGCCCCGCCCACTTCGCGCAGGATGATATGCCGGGCATATCGGTCGAGCTGGTCGTCTGTCAGATTCATGGGACGCGACGCTAGCGCGGCTTTGCCCAAACGGAAAGAGGCGACCCCATGGGGCCGCCCCTTCCCTGCCCGTGTGCAATGCGTCCGGTCAGACGCGGCGGCGCGCCACCGCGAGACCGACGAGGCCGAGGCCCAGGAGCGCCAGCACGCCCGGCTCCGACACCTGGGAGCCGCCGCTGCTGCCGCCGCCCGTCTGGCAAGCCGGGTCGCTCGGGTTCACGGTGCAGAAGTCGATGATCTCCTGCAGCTTGCCCTTGGCGAATGTCTCCACGAACAGCTCCACCTGGGTCTGATCGCTCGATCCGAACTGGTTGAGGTCGAAGATGTTGCCACTGTGGTCCTTGATCAGGTCTTCATAGGACGCGATCGTCCGGCTGCCAGAGAGCACGCCGTTCAGCAGCGCGTTGAACTGGGTCAGAAGCGCATCGATGCCCGCCTCGTTCACCGTGGCGCCACCGATGCTGTATCCTCCGTCGCCGTTCGAAGGTTCGTCCGTCAGGATGATGATGTTCTTCACTGCAGCCGACCGATAGCTCAGCGTGTCGGTCTGACCGTCGAGCTGATTGAGGGCGAACGCGATTGCCGAGTAGCCCGGCTCCGTCCCGCCATTGGTTCGCAGGCCGTTCGCCGCCGTGGCGAAGTCCGTCGGATTGGTGAAGTCGGTGATGAGCCGCGGCGCAACGCCTCTGTCGCCGTAACCCACCAGCGCATAGCGCGCATCCACGCCACCGCCCGACAGGATCGACGCAAACAAGCTCATGTTGTTGCGCAGGTTTGCCTGCACGCTGCCCATGCTTCCAGACTCGTCGACGATGAACACGATGTCCGACGAGATAGAAGCCGCCTGCGCCGGAGCTGCCGCCGCAATGGCGAACGGCAGTGCCAGCATGATGCGCCGAAGCGCCCCCTTGAACGTCATTTTATGCCTCCAACATGACGGTCCGCTCATCCATCGGTTGAGCAATGCCCATGCCAAGGCGCCCGTTAAGGGTGATTCTCGAAATATATCAACGTTTATAAAGTGTTAAGGGCGCACGTTCACTGGGAACGCACGCCCTTTTGCCAAAGTCTCTGACAGTCTTGTCAAGAGTCCGTGACAATTACACTCCGTCCGATGGAGAGTCTTACAACCCCTCGAACAATGCAGTCGACAGGTAACGCTCGGCAAAACTCGGGATGATCACCACGATGGTCTTGCCCGCCATGTCGGGCCGGCTGGCCAGTTCCAGCGCCGCCGCGACGTTCGCGCCCGAGGAGATGCCGCCGGGGATCGCCTCCGTCCGCGCCAGGCGGCGGGCCGTTTCGAAGGCCGTCTCGTTGCCGATGGTGATGACCTCGTCGATCAGGCCGCGGTCGACGTTGCCGGGAATGAAGCCCGCGCCGATGCCCTGGATCTTGTGCGGGCCGGGCTGGCGGCCCGACAGCACGGCGGAATCCTCCGGCTCGACCGCCACGATGCGGACATCCGGCTTGCGCGCCTTCAGCACGCGGGCGACGCCGGTGATCGTCCCGCCCGTGCCGATCCCCGCGACGACGGCGTCGACCTTGCCGGCGGTGTCGTTCCAGATCTCTTCCGCGGTCGTCTTCTCGTGGATGGCCGGGTTTGCCGGATTGTCGAACTGCTGCGGCATGATGGCGCCGGGGATCTCCTCCAGCAGCGCCTTCGCCCGGTCCACCGCCCCGCGCATTCCCTTGTCGGCGGGGGTCAGCTCCAGCTCCGCGCCCAGCAGCGCCAGCATCTTGCGCCGCTCCATCGACATGGATTCCGGCATGCACAGAATGAGGCGGTAGCCCCGCGCCGCGCAGACGAAGGCAAGCGCGATGCCCGTGTTGCCCGACGTCGGCTCGACGATGGTGGCGCCGGGTCCGATCTTGCCCGCGGCCTCCAGCGCCTCGATCATGGCGACGCCGATGCGGTCCTTGACGCTCGCCATCGGGTTGAAGAATTCCAGCTTCGCCAACACTTCCGCCTTGGCGCCCGCCTCCGCGGTGATCCGGCGCAGGCGGACGAGCGGCGTATTGCCGACGGTTTCGGTGATCGAGTCGTAAACGCGGCCGCGGCCGGCCTTCTCCGTGGTCATGACGGCGTTTCCCTTCCTTGCAGCCCCAACGCGGGGCCCTGTCTCAGATCGTGAAGTCGCTGCGGCGCTGGGCGTCGCTCGGCACGCGGGCGGCTTCCGCACGCGCCACCAGGTCCTCGATGGTGATGGCGTCGAGCCGGGCCATCACCTCGGCCTCGACCTCGTCCACCAGCGGCTCGATCACGGCACGGGCGAGCGCGGACTCCGACCCGCCGCCGCCCTCCTCGACATCGTCCGCCTGGACGACGCGGACCACCTCACCGACGGTGATGCGCCGGCGCTCGCGCGCGAGCGTATACCCCCCGCGAGGTCCGCGCACACCCTTGAGGATGCCCGCATGGACCAGTTGCTGCATCACCTGCTCGAGATAGCGCTGCGGGATCCCCTGGCGCCGCGTGATCTCCTTGGATTGCACCGGCTCGGGCCGGGCATTGTAGGCCACGTCGACCACCGCCTCGATGGCATGGAGCGTCTTGCGCGACAGGCGCATGCCTAGCCCTCCCTCTCTGTTTCGCCCTGCGCCCCGGCACGCTGGCTGACGCCCGTGGAGCCGAACCCCCCCGCGCCGCGCACCGTTCCGTCCAGCGTCTCCACCTCCGCGAGCACCGCCCGCGTGACCGGCGCCACCACGAGCTGCGCGATCCGGTCGCCGTGCGCGATCGTCACCGGCCGGTCGCCGAGGTTAACCAGCAGCACCTGCACCTCGCCGCGGTAATCGGCATCGATGGTTCCGGGCGCGTTCAGCACCGTCAGACCTTCCCGCGCGGCAAGGCCCGAGCGGGGGCGCACCTGGCCCTCGTAGCCGGACGGGATCGCCATCGCCAGACCCGTCGGCACCCGCGCCCGGTCACCCGGCGCGATGCTCAGCCGTTCGGACCCCAAGGCCGCCATGAGGTCGAGACCCGCAGCGCCATCGGTCGCGTAGGCGGGCAGCGGCAGGTCGGCGCCGTGCGGCAGGCGCTGGACGGCAACCTCCACGCCCCTCATGCCGCACCGCTCCCTCCGCCGAGCGCCGCGGCGATACGGTCGGCGAGCCTTCGGGCCACGGCGTCCTTGCCCATGCGCTCCCAGGATTCGATCCCGTTCGCGGTAATGATCTGCACGGCGTTCTCGGTCCCGCCCATGATGCCTGTGGCCGGGCTCACGTCGTTGGCAACGATCCAGTCGCAGCCCTTGCGCGCGAGCTTGGCCTTCGCGTGCGCGGCGACGGTCTCCGTCTCCGCCGCGAAGCCCACCACCAGCGCCGGGCGCAGATCGCCCGCGGCCGAGAGGCTCGCCAGAATATCGGGGTTTTCCACCAGCTTCAGCGGCTGCGGCCCCTTGCCGTCCTTCTTCGTCTTGTTCTCCGCGACCGTTTCCGGCCGCCAGTCCGCAACGGCGGCGCAGCAGACGGCGGCATCCGCGGGCAGCGCCTGCTCGACCGCGGTCATCATCTGGCGCGCCGTTTCCACGCGGACGGTCGCTAGGCCCGGCGGGCTCGGCAGGGCGGTCGGGCCGGAGACGAGCGTCACGCGCGCGCCAAGCGCCGCCAGCGCCGCGGCGATGGCGTAGCCCTGCCGCCCGCTCGACCGATTCGCGAGATAGCGCACGGGGTCGATCGGCTCGTGCGTCGGCCCCGCGGTCACGAGCACATGGCGGCCAGAAAGAGGACCAGAGCGCTGGCGCAGCATGTCCTCGACGGCGGCGAGGATCTCCGGCACCTCGGCCATGCGTCCCGGCCCGAACTCGCCGCAGGCCATGTCGCCGTCGTTCGGCCCGACGACACGCACTCCGTCGGCCGCGAGCGTTGCAAGATTGCGCTGCGTGGCTGGATGCTCCCACATCCGCACGTTCATGGCGGGCGCGATCAGTACCGGCTTGTCGGTGGCGAGCAGCGCCGTCGTCGCAAGATCGTTCGCCTGCCCGCCCGCCATCTTCGCCATCAGGTCCGCGGTCGCGGGCGCCACCAACAGGACATCGGCGCTGCGCGACAGCTCGATATGGCCCATCTCGGCCTCGTCGGTCAGGCTGAAGAGATCCTGGTAGACCTTGTCTCCGGTCAGCGCCGCCAGCGACAGCGGCGTCACGAACTCCGCCCCCGCCCGCGTCAGGATCGCGCGTACGCCCGCGCCGCGCTCGCGCAGGCGGCGGACGAGGTCGAGCGTCTTGTAGGCCGCGATCCCGCCGCCGACGATCAGCAGCACGCGGGCCCCGGCGAGCCTGTCAGCCCTGTCGGACATGGCGATCCCATTCCTCCGGTCTCGAAGCGCGGAGCATATGCTTTTACGCAAGCCGTGTGGAGTATTTTCTATCTTACGCGAAATATGCCGCGATCAGCGCAATTCCCGCACCGGCGGCGAGCAAGGCGAGGTCGCGCGCCGTGCGCCGAGGCGGATGGGCGGGAACCGGGGACGCCAGCCGAAGCCCGTCCGGTCCAGACGCCCGCGCCAGTTGCCGGGCCCCCTCCACGATCTCCGGCAGCGCGTCCATCAGCAGGCCCGCATCGCGCGCCGCGCTCCGCAGGCGGCCTTCGGGACCGATGTTCTCGACCATCCATGCGGCGACGACGGGCCGGGCCGCTTCCCACATGTTCACGTCCGCATCGAGTTCGCGCGCCACCCCCTCGACCGTCACCATGGTCTTCTGCAGCAGGAGAAGCTGCGGCTGCGTCTCCATGCCGAAGGCTTCCGTCGTCTCGAAAAGCTGCGTCAGCACGCGGCCCATGGAGATGTCGCGCGCCTCGCGCCCGAAGATCGGTTCGCCCACGGCCCGCAACGCCTGCGCGAAGGCGGCGCGCGACCGGTCGGCGGGGACATAGCCCGCCTCGAAGTGCACCTCGGCCACGCGGGCGTAGTCGCGCTCCAGGAAGCCGTAGAGAATCTCGGCCAGGAACCGCCGCGTCGGACGGTCGAGGCGGCCCATCAGGCCGAAATCGACGACCGAGAGCGTCCCGTCCTCCGCGAGGAACAGGTTCCCCTGGTGCATGTCCCCGTGGAAATAGCCGTCGCGGGTCGCATGCGTCAGGAACAACCGGATGATCCGCACCGCAAGCTCGCTCAGGTCATGACCGGCCGCCGCCACGCCGGCCGTGTCGGTGAGCGGGATGCCGTCGATCCATTCCAGCGTCAGCACCCGGCGCGCGGTGCCCGCCCAGTCCGGTTGCGGCACATGGAAGAACGCATCGCCCGCCGACGTCTCCGCCAGTTCCGATGCCGCCGCCGCTTCGAGTCGCAGGTCCATCTCGTGCCGGACCCAGCTTTTCAGCGTCTCGACCACGGTGACGAGGCGCAGGCGCCGCGCCTCCCTCGAAAAGGTCTCCGCCACGCGCGCGGCCAGGAAGAAGGCGTGGATGTCATCGGCGAACCGGTCCTCGATCCCCGGGCGCAGCACCTTGACCGCGACCGTGCGCCCGTCCGTCGTGACAGCGCGGTGAACCTGCGCGATGGAGGCCGCCGCCACCGGCTCCCCGAACTCGGCGAAGAGCTCCCGGATCGGCGCGCCCAGCTGATCCTCGACGGTCGCGACCGCGGCCTTGCGCGGGAACGGCGGCAGGGCGTCCTGCAGGCGCGCGAGCTCCGCGCGCGTTTCCGCCCCCACGAGATCGGCCCGCGTGGCGAGGAACTGGCCAAGCTTGATCCACGACGGCCCCAGCCGTTCCAGCGCATCCGCCAGCCCGCGCGGCACATGGCCCGGACGAGGGCGGCGCAAGCCCACGAGCGCGATGAGGATGCGCAGGCCGAGGCGAGCAGGCGCCGGCACCTGCTCCGTCCGCGCGGCGGGGTCGAACGCGCCCGCGCGCGCAAGCACGAGGCCTGCCCGGATCAGCCGGAAGATGCTGAGAAGCGTGCGCATCGGTCCCTCCGGCCGCCCCTAGAGCGCCCAGGCGGAATGCAGGGCCGCGATACCGCCCGACAGGTTGCGCACCTTCACGCGCGAAAAGCCCGCGTCCGCGATCATCTCCGCAAAGCGCTCCTGCGTGGGAAAGCGCCGGATCGACTCCACGAGATACTGGTAGGGCTCCCGCTCGCCCGCGACCCAGCCGCCCATGCGCGGGATCATGTGGAAGGACCAGGCGTCGTAGAGCGCGTCGAGCCCCGGCACCACGACGTGCGAGAACTCCAGGCACATGAACCGCCCGCCGGGACGCAGCACGCGGCGCGCCTCGGCCAGCGCCAGGTCGATGCGCGCCACGTTCCGGATCCCGAAGGCGATCGTGTAGGCGTCCATGCACGCATCGGGCAACGGCAGCGCCTGCGCGTCGCCGCAAACCCAGGAAATCCCCTCCGCCTCGCCGCGCGCGCGTCCGGCGACCAGCATGTCGTCGGTCATGTCGCAGACGATGGCGCTCCCCTGCCCCTTCACGCGCGCCAGCACCCGGCGCGCGATGTCGCCGGTGCCGCCCGCCACGTCCAGCAGGCGCACGCCTGGGCGCGGGTTAAGCCAGCTGACCATCGCGTCTTTCCAAAGCCGGTGGACGCCCAGCGACATGACGTCGTTCATCACGTCGTAGCGGCTGGCCACCGTCTCGAACACGCCCTTCACGAGGCGCGGCTTCTCCGCGATCGGCACCTCGCGGAAGCCGAAGCTCGCAAGGTCTTCGCCGGACCCGTGTCTGGAGCGGTCTGTCGTCATGGCGCGGGACATTAGCCGAGCCGGGCGCGCGATGCTATGGCGGAGCGCGCGGCAAACCGCTACAGGAAAGCCATGCCGGAGTTGCCAGAGGTCGAAACGGTCCGCATGGGTCTCGCCCCCGTCATGGAGGGGCGCGTGATCGCACGCGCAGAGCAGCGCCGTCCCGACCTGCGCTGGCCCTTCCCGCCCCGCTTCGCCGAGCGTCTGTCGGGCGCGCGCGTCCTGCGCCTCGGACGGCGGGCGAAATACCTGCTCGCCGATCTCGACACGGGCGAGACGCTGATCGTCCACCTCGGCATGTCGGGACGCATGCTGATCCATTCGGGCGGCGAGGCGGCGGCGGGCCGGACCATCCTCGGCGACTTCCACCAGGACACGGGCGCAGAGGGACACGCCCCCTCCCCCCACGACCATGTCATGCTGGAGATGGAGGACGGCACGCGCATCGTCTTCAACGACCCCCGCCGCTTCGGCTCGATGGACCTGTGCCCGACGGCGGCTGTCGAGGCCCACCGCCTGCTCGCGGGCCTCGGGCCGGAGCCGACAGGCAACGCCTTTTCCGCAGCTCACCTCGGCGCGGTGCTTGCGGGCAAGCGCACGCCGATCAAGGCCGCGCTGCTCGACCAGCGGATCGTGGCGGGGCTCGGCAACATCTATGTGTGCGAGGCGCTCTTCCGCGCGCGCATCTCGCCGCGCCGCCTTGCCGCCACGGTGCCCGGCGCCCGCGCCGAGCGTCTTGCCGCCGCGATCCGCGCCGTCATCGCGGAGGCCATCGCGGCAGGCGGTTCCTCATTGCGCGACTATGTCCACACCGACGGGGAGCTTGGTTATTTCCAGCACAGCTTCCGCGTCTACGACCGGGAGGGCGAAGCCTGCACGGCCTCCGGCGACGACGGCTCCCCCTGCCCCGGCACCGTCGCGCGCATCGTGCAGAGCGGACGCTCGACCTTCTTCTGTCCGGTCTGCCAACGCTGAGCCGGCATTGATCTTGCGCCCCGGTTTCCGGTACTCACCTCTTCGAGACGCTGGAGAACACCGGCGATCAGAGGAGGACACCCGCACATGGCCTACAAGAACATCAAGGTGGACACCAAGGGACGCGTTGGCATCATCACGCTGGACCGGCCGGAGGCGCTGAACGCGCTGAACTCCGCACTGGTCGACGAGATGGCGCAGGCGGTCGATGCCTTCGAGGCGGACGACGAGATCGGCGCGATCGTCGTCACCGGCTCGGCGAAGGCCTTCGCCGCGGGCGCCGACATCAAGGAGATGCAGGGCAAGTCCTGGCCCGGCACCTACCGCGAGGATTTCATCACCCGTAACTGGGAGCGGCTCGCCAGCGCGCGCAAGCCGACCATCGCCGCGGTCGCGGGCTATGCGCTTGGCGGCGGCTGCGAGATGGCCATGATGTGCGACTTCATCATTGCCGCCGATACAGCGAAATTCGGCCAGCCCGAAATCACGCTCGGCGTCATGCCGGGCGCCGGGGGAACGCAGCGCCTCACCCGCTTCGTGGGCAAGTCCAAGGCGATGGACCTGTGTCTCACGGGCCGGATGATGGACGCCGAGGAGGCGGAGCGCTGCGGCCTCGTCTCCCGCGTGGTTGCCGCCGACGACCTGCTGGACGAGGCGGTGAAGGCGGCTGAGAAGGTCGCCTCCTTCTCGCTTCCCATCGCCATGATGACCAAGGAGAGCGTCAACCGCGCCTACGAGACGACGCTCGCAGAAGGCATCCGGTTCGAGCGGCGGCTGTTCCACGCCATGTTCGGCACCGAGGACCAGAAGGAAGGCATGACCGCCTTCGCCGAGAAGCGGAAGGCGAGCTTCAAGCACAAATGACGCCGCGAAACGTGCGGCAGGCGTTGACAGCGCCTGCCGTGCGCCGCTATAGGAGCGGCCTCGCGGCACGCCGGACCTCGTCCGGGTGGCGCTCGGGCTTTTCGGGCAAGCCGGCATCGGCCGGGCGGCCCCATCGGAAACAGTCACGCTGACAGGCCGCCGGGCACGGTGGCGCAGGATCGAGAACACTCATGGCGAACACCCTTTCCGCGAAGAAGCGCATCCGCCAGACCATCCGCCGGACGGAGCGGAACAAGGCGCGCCGCTCGCGCATGCGCACCTTCATCCGCAAGGTCGAGGAAGCGATCGCCTCCGGCGACGCGAACGCGGCCCGCGCCGCGCTGCAGGCTGCCCAGCCGGAGCTGATGCGGGCGGTGACGAAGGGCGTGGTGCACAAGAACACGGCGTCGCGCAAGATCTCACGGCTTTCCGCTCGCGTGAAGGCGGTTGGCGCAGGAGCGAGCGCCTGACTCTATTCGAAGCCTGTTCGATAAAAAGGCCCGGCTTTGCCGGGCCTTTTCTATTTGAATCCATGTTTTTCAAAATTTTAAGGGCCAAAGCCGCCACGCCAGGCGAAGCGCGGCCATTAACCATTGTGTTCAATATATAGGTCATTATCTGGCCAATAACACAATATATTCGGTATCGACCAGGGCGGGCCGTCACAACACTGAAAAAATGCCCCCCGGGTGACAAGAGTCCGGTTGCACGCGCAAGGGTGCGTGATATACTCCTCCCCGTCGCGGACGACTGGGTTTTACTGGCCGCGGCTCAGCAAATCGCGCAAAATCTGCCCAATGGGAAAGTATAGTTGATCTTTCTCTGTGGCTGCATTGTGTCATATCCGTCATGCTGATCGAGGGGACCGGTCAGCGCGAAGGAACCGGGGGGACTTGTTTGTGGGCACTGTCGAAAACCTTCCTGCGGCAGCAGCGTGGGACCTGCTGAATTCTGAGCCGGACGCCCAGATCATTGATGTCCGGACCCGCGCAGAATGGACGTTTGTCGGGATTCCCGACCTTTCTTCTGCCGGACGCCAACCGGTCCTTCTCGAGTGGCAGGTCTTCCCGTCAATGGAGGTCACGCCCGGGTTTGCGGACACGTTGGACAAGGCCCTCGCCGAGAAGCAGGTGCCGGCAGACGCGCCGCTGCTGTTCCTTTGCCGGTCGGGCGGCCGGTCGATGGCGGCAGCCCAGGCGATGAGTGCACATCGGGGCGGGCGTCTCATCAACATATCCGACGGGTTCGAGGGGCCGACCGACGCGGAGGGCCATCGTGGCACCGTCGCGGGCTGGAAAGCCTCCGGCCTTCCCTGGCGGCAAGGCTAGTTCCACCACATCCATTCGCTGGCCGCGCGCGCAGGACACGTCTCCCGGAACGCAGCGCAGCCAAGAGTACGGCAAGGGGGAGAGGTTCGACCGAATGGCTCAAGAGTCCGCACTGGCACGCACGTCCGATCTGTCCACGCAATGGCAGGGCGTGCTCGCGCGTCTGAAGGCAGAGATCGGGGAAGCAGCGGTCGCCAGCTGGATCGCACCGCTGTCGCTCATCTGCCTCAAGGACGGCGCCATCGTGCTTGGCGCGCCGAGCGCATTCATGCGGGACGGGGTTCGGGAGAGGTTTCGCGAGGCCATCCTGCGTGCCTGGGCCTCCGAGAACCCGCGTGTGCGGGGCGTCGACATCCTTGCATCCAACAGTGCCGACGGCAGCGTGGCCGTGCGCCCGGCCGCGGCAGCCCGCAACGCGGAAAAGGTGCTGCCATTGTCCCTTCCGGAGACCGAGTCCCGGACGGGCGGGGCAGGGGGGGCGGGCGCCGCGATGGAACGGCTGTCGGCGCCGCTGGACCCGCGCTTTACCTTCGAAGAATTCGTGGTCGGCAAGTCGAACGAACTGGCGCACGCGGCTGCGCGCCGGGTCGCGGAATCCTCGAACGTGCAGTTCAACCCCCTGTTTCTCTACGGGGGCGTCGGCCTCGGCAAGACACACCTCATGCACGCCATCGCGTGGGAAATCCGCCGCCGCACGCCGGAGCGGAAGGTGCTCTATCTCTCGGCCGAGCAGTTCATGTACCGCTTCATCACGGCGCTGCGCTTCAAGGACACGATGTCCTTCAAGCAGGAGTTCCGCTCAGTCGACGTCCTGATGGTGGACGACCTGCAGTACATCGCGGGCAAGGAATCCACGCAGGAGGAGTTCTTCCATACCTTCAACACTCTGATCGACCATAACCGGCAGGTCATCATCTCCGCCGACCGGTCGCCGTCCGACCTCAGCGAGATGGAGGAGCGGATCCGCTCCCGCCTCGGCTGGGGGCTCGTCGCCGACATCGACCAGACCGATTACGAGCTGCGGCTGGGCATCCTCCAGGTAAAGGCGGAGGCCGTGCGCCGCAATTTCCCTGACCTCTCCATCGCGCCGGCGGTGCTGGAATTCCTGGCCCACCGCATCACGTCGAACGTGCGCGAGCTGGAGGGGGCGCTCAACCGCATCGTCGCCTTCGCCACGCTCGTGGGGCGGCCGATCACGCTGGACATGGCCGAGGATGTGCTGCGCGACCTGCTGCGCGCGAACGAGCGGCGCGTGACGATCGAGGAGATCCAGCGCCGCGTGGCGGAGCATTACAATCTGCGCCTCGCGGACATGCATTCGGCGCGGCGCGCCCGCGCGGTGGCCCGCCCGCGCCAGGTCGCCATGTACCTTGCCAAGGCGCTGACCACGCGCTCTCTGCCCGAGATCGGGCGCAAGTTCGGCGGCCGCGATCATACGACCGTGATCCACGCCGTACGCCGGGTGGAGGAGCTGCTGGGCAGCGACCCCGCAATTGCCGAGGACGTCGATCTTCTGAAGCGGATGCTGGAAGGCTAGGGGCCCGTTTCCGCTGCAGGAATCCAGTCCGTACCGTACTGCCGCCGGCGGGCCGGAAAAGCCGCATCAGGGGTCGCGGGGCGCGAGAAGCATTGCTATAGTGCGGCCCCGCCCGGCCTGTGCGCGCCCGCGCACGGGTCCGGTCGGTCAGGCTCACCCAGACCCCGGCCAGGCACTTCAGTGTGCCGCGCATGGCCGGCGGCCAATTGACGGTCAACCGATGAAGATCTCGCTCGAGCGCGCGCAGCTTCTGAAAGCCCTCGCCCACGTCCAGAGCGTGGTAGAACGGCGCAACACCATCCCGATCCTGTCGAACGTCCTGCTGCAGGCATCGGACGGCAAGCTGGCGCTGACCGCGACGGATCTCGACATCGAGGTGGTGGAGACGGTGGCCGCGACCGTGGGGCAGGGGGGTTCGACGACGGCGCCCGCGCACGTGCTCTACGACATCGTGCGCAAGCTACCGGAAGGGGCGGAGGTTTCGCTCGACCACGACAGCGCGTCGGAGCGGCTGGAGATCCGCGCCGGGCGCTCGCGCTTCTCGCTGGCGACGCTGCCCAAGGACGACTACCCGGCGATGAGCGCGGGCGACATGACGCACCGTTTCCAGATGGCCGGCACGGCGCTCAAGACCCTCATCGACAAGACACGGTTCGCGATCTCGACCGAGGAGACGCGCTATTATCTCAACGGCATTTACCTGCACACGATGGAGGTGAACGGGGCGCCGGTGCTGCGCGCGGTCGCGACCGACGGCCACCGCCTTGCCCGCGTGGAACTGCCTGCACCCGACGGCGCGGCGGGCATGCCGGGCATCATCTTCCCGCGCAAGGCCGTGGGCGAGATCCGCAAGTTGATCGACGATGTCGAGGGCGACGTGGCGATCGCCGTCTCCGATACCAAGATCCGCTTCTCCATGGGCTCCGTCGTCTTCACGTCGAAGCTGATCGACGGCACCTTCCCGGACTACCAGCGCGTGATCCCAAGCGGGAACGACAAGCGTCTCGGCGTCGATACGGCCGCCTTCTCGGCTTCGGTCGACCGGGTTTCGACCGTCTCGTCGGAGAAGTCGCGCGCGGTGAAGATGGCACTGGAGGACGGACGGCTCACGCTCTCGGTCACCAGCCCCGACTCGGGCAGCGCCACGGAAGAGATGGAAGTGGATTATGCGGGCGATGCCATGGAGATCGGATTCAACGCCCGCTACCTGCTGGAAATCGCCGGCCAGATCGGCAGCGAGACCGCCGTGTTCGAGCTGCAGGACGCAGGATCGCCAACGGTCGTGCACGATGACGGCACCTCCACGGCGCTCTATGTCCTGATGCCGATGCGGGTGTGAGCGGACCCGCCGCCACGCCCCACGCACCCGGCCGAGGCCCCGGCATGCGCGTCACCCGTCTCGTCGTGACGGGCTTCCGGTCCTATGCGCGCGCAGCGCTGGAAACGGAGGCCCGCATGATCGCGCTGATCGGCCCCAATGGCGCGGGCAAGACCAATCTGCTGGAAGCGCTGTCGCTGCTGGCGCCCGGCCGTGGCCTGCGCGGCGCGCCGCTCGCCCAGATGGCCCGCGTCGCGGGAGGGCAGGCAGCCCCGTCCTGGGGCGTCGCGGCGACGCTCGCCACGCCCGGCGGGCCGGTGCGGATCGCGACCGGCGTCGAATCCACGGCCCCCGGCGAAACCGAGCGACGGACCGTGCGCATCGACGGGGAGACCGTGCCGGCGACGCGGCTTGCCGAAACTGTCCGCCTCATCTGGCTCACGCCCGCCATGGACCGCCTGTTCGCCGAGAGCGCGGGGGGGCGGCGCCGCTTCCTCGACCGCATGGTGCTGGCCTTCGACCCGGGCCACGGCACGCGCGTCGCGGCCTACGAGAAGGCGATGCGGGAGCGCAATCGCCTGCTGGCCGCCCCGCGGCCCGATCCGCGCTGGCTCGAAGCCGTCGAGCGCCAGATGGCGGAGACGGGCACGGCAATCGCCGCGGCTCGGCGGGCGCTGGTCGACGCGCTGGCGGCCGAGGTGGGCGAGGGGGGGGCGCAAGGCGGCTTCCCCTGGGCGGCGCTTGGCCTCACCGGAGCATTGGAGCAGGAGATCGCCGCCAGCCCCGCGGCCGACGTCGAGGACCGCTTCGCCCAAACCCTTGCCGCCGGGCGGCGGGAGGACCAGGGCGCGGGACGGACCCTGTCGGGGCCCCACCGCAGCGACCTCGAGGTCGTGCACGGGCCCAAGGGCCAGCCGGCGCATCTCTGCTCGACCGGGGAGCAGAAGGCGCTTCTCGTCGGCCTGATCCTCGGCCATGCACGCCTCGTCGCGCGGCAATCCCCGCCCATCCTGCTGCTGGACGAGATCGCCGCCCACCTGGACGAGCAGCGCCGCGCCGCACTGTTCGCCACGCTCGACGCGCTCGGCCTGCAGGTCTGGATGACGGGCACCGGGCCGGAGCTGTTCGTGAGCCTGCCGGGGGGAGCCGAGCGCTGGCAGGTCGAGGCCGGAACGCTCGCCCGCTCCTGACGCCAAAGGGGGCGATGAAACTGGCGTTTCGCAGCACGGCAGGCTAAACAGAAGCATGTGTCTTACGGGGCGATTCCTGCCGCTTTTCGCCGGCCTCGAAAGGGGCCGGACCTCCGCCGTCCCTCCCCTCGGGGGAAGGGTGCGCCGGCTGACCGGACGCCGCCGAACAACGAACCGGGAACCACGCGAGCATGACTGACGACACCCGCAACGAAGCGGACTATGGCGCTGGCTCGATCAAGGTGCTGCGCGGCCTCGACGCCGTACGCAAACGTCCCGGCATGTACATTGGCGACACCGACGACGGCTCGGGCCTGCATCACATGGTCTACGAGGTGGTCGACAACGCCATCGACGAGGCGCTGGCGGGCTGGTGCGACACGGTCGACGTGACGCTCAACGCCGAGGGGTCGGTCACCGTGCGCGACAACGGCCGCGGCATCCCGACGGAGATCCACGAGGAAGAGGGGGTCTCCGCCGCGCAGGTCATCATGACGCAGCTGCATGCGGGCGGGAAATTCGACCAGAATTCCTACAAGGTTTCGGGCGGCCTGCACGGCGTGGGCGTATCCGTGGTGAACGCGCTGTCGGAGATGCTGGAACTGCGGATCTGGCGCGGCGGCAACGAGCACATGATGCGCTTCACGCTGGGCGAGCCCGATGCCCCGCTCGCCGTCGTGGGCGCCGCCGACGGCAAGCGCGGTACGCAGGTCACGTTCCTGCCCTCGTCTCAGATCTTCACCAAGACCGATTTCGAGTTTCCGGTGCTGGAACACCGGCTGCGGGAGCTTGCGTTCCTCAACTCCGGCATCACCATCCGGCTGACCGACGACCGGCACGCGGAACCCAAGACGGTCGAGATGCGCTACGAGGGCGGGGTGGAGGCGTTCGTGCGCTACCTCGACCGGTCCAAGTCCCCGCTCATCGCCAAGCCCATCGTCATCAGGGGCGAGCGTGACGGGATTTCCGTCGACTGCGCGCTGTCCTGGTCGAACGCCTATGCGGAAACCGTGCTCTGCTTCACGAACAACATCCCGCAGCGCGATGGCGGCACGCATCTCGCGGGCTTCCGCGGCGCACTCACCCGCCAGGTGAACGGCTATGCGACCGAAAGCGGCATCGCCAAGAAGGAGAAGGTGACGCTCACCGGCGACGACGCGCGCGAGGGGCTGACCTGCGTTCTCTCGGTCAAGGTCCCGGACCCGAAATTTTCCAGCCAGACCAAGGACAAGCTCGTTTCCTCCGAGGTGCGCCCGGTGGTGGAGTCGCTGGTCAACGAACTGCTCGGCCAATGGTTCGAGGAGCATCCGCAGGACGCCAGGATCATCGTCACCAAGGTGGTCGAGGCCGCCACGGCGCGTGAGGCGGCGCGGCGCGCACGCGAACTCACGCGGCGCAAGTCGGCACTCGACGTGGCCTCGCTGCCCGGCAAGCTGAAGGACTGCCAGGAGCGCGATCCGGCCAAGTGCGAGCTGTTCCTCGTCGAGGGCGACTCGGCAGGCGGTTCCGCCCAGATGGGCCGCGACCGGCGCACGCAGGCGATCCTCCCGCTCAGGGGCAAGATCCTGAACGTGGAGCGGGCGCGCTTCGACCGCATGCTGTCGAGCCAGGAGATCGGGACGCTCATCACCGCGCTCGGAACGGGCGTCGGACGGCAGGATTTCGACCTCGGCAAGCTGCGCTACCACAAGATCGTCATCATGACCGACGCCGACGTGGACGGGGCGCACATCCGGACGCTCCTCCTGACCTTCTTCTACCGGCAGATGCCGGAACTGATCGAGGCCGGGTACCTCTACATCGCGCAACCTCCGCTCTACAAGGTCATGCGCGGCAAGTCCGAGGTCTATCTGAAGGACGAGCGCGCGATGGAGGACTACCTGATCGCACAGGGCCTCGAAGGGGCGGTGCTCACCACCGCCGACGGGGCGCAGCGGTCGGGCGCCGACCTGCGGGAAATCCTCTCGCTGGCGCAACAGCTGCGAGCGACGCTTGCCAACATCCCGCCGCACTGGTCGCGCTCGGTGATCGAGCAGGCGACGATCGGTGGCGCCATCGATCCCGCCATCGTGGCCGAGCCAGAACGTGCGCAACAGGCGGCGGAGGAAGTGGCGCGGCGTCTCGACACCCTGGCCCCCGATACCGAACGGGGCTGGGTGGGCACCTTCACGGAAGGCGAGGGATACCGCTTCGCGCGCACCGTGCGTGGCGTGGGGGAGGTGCGCATGCTCGACACCGGCTTCCTGAAGTCCGTCGAGGTGCGGCGCCTCAACGCGCTCCGGACAGGGCTCGCAGACGTTTTCGGGCGGCCTGCGAGCCTGGTGCGCGGCAGCGCCGCGGCGGCGACGGTCTATGGGCCTCTCGCGCTGCTCGAGGCGACGCTCGAAGCCGGCGAGAAGGGCATCCAGATCCAGCGCTACAAGGGTCTGGGCGAAATGAACCCGGAGCAGCTCTGGGAAACCACGCTCGACCCGGACGCGCGCACCCTTCTGCAGGTCCGCGTGGACCACATCGACACGGCCGACGAGATGTTCTCCCGCCTCATGGGCGACGTCGTGGAACCGCGCCGCGAGTTCATCCAGGAGAACGCCCTCAACGTCGCCAACCTGGACGTCTGAGGGCAGAACGATGCTGGCCGCGCCGGGCCATGGTGTGGAAGGACGGCCCGAATGACCTTCGGCATCGTCACGCTCGCGATCGGTTACCTGCTGAGCGTGCTCGGCGTGGCGATGATCGTGCCCGCGCTGGTCGATCTCGCGTCGAACCACGCGGACTGGCAGTCCTTCGCGGTCTCGGCGCTGCTCACCCTCTTTGCTGCGGGGACGCTGATCCTCGCCTCGCACGGGGGGCCGCGGCGCATGACCTTGCGGCAGGGCTTCCTGCTGACCGTGATGGCATGGCTGACGGCCAGCGTGTTCGCCGCATTGCCGTTCCTGTTCTCGGACCTCGGAATTCATTTCGTCGATGCCTTTTTCGAGGCGATCTCCGGACTGACGACGACCGGTGCCACGGTGCTGACCGGGCTGGAGACGCTGCCGCCCGGCATTCTCGTCTGGCGCTCAATGCTGCAATGGATCGGCGGCCTCGGCATCGTCGCCATGGGCATCGTGATGCTGCCGTTCCTGCGGATCGGCGGCATGCAGCTGTTCCGGCTGGAATCCACCGACCGCACATCGGACAAGATCCTTCCGCGGCCGGCACAGCTGGCGGCCACCATCGGCGCGATCTACGTCTTGATGTCGCTGACATGTGCCCTGCTCTATTTCGTGCTGGGCATGAGCGGGTTCGACGCGCTCAACCACGCCATGACGACCGTCGCCACGGCGGGCTACTCGACCTATGACGCCTCGCTCGGCCAATTCCAGAGTGCGCCGATCTACTGGACCGCAACGGTCTTCATGCTGCTGGGCAGCCTGCCGTTCAACGTCTACATCGCGGCCGTGACCCGCGACCCGCGGCTGCTGGTGCGCGACGTGCAGGTGCGCGGTTTCCTGCTGATGGTCGCCGCGATCTGGATCGGCCTCACCGGGTGGCGGATCCTTGCGCACGAAATCCATTGGTTCGACGCGCTGACCGAGGTTGCGGTCAACACGACCTCGATCATCACGACGACCGGCTACGCCACCACCGATTTCACGGCCTGGGGTCCGGTGGCAATGGTCGTCTTCTTCATGCTGCTGTTTCTCGGAGGCTGCGCCGGGTCCACCACGGGCGGCTTCAAGATCTACCGGCTGCAGATCACCGTCGCCATGGTTGCCCAGGCGCTGCGCCGGACCATCATGCCGCATGGCGTTTTCCGGGTGGAATATGGCGGCCACCCGGTCGACAGCGATGTGCGCGAGTCGGTGGCCATGTTCGCGATGCTGTACGCGCTGACAATGGCGGTGCTGGCGGTGCTGCTGGCCTTTTGCGGCCTGGATTTCATCACCGCGGTGTCCGGCGCGGTCTCGGCGGTGGCGAACGTCGGCCCGGGCGTCGGCGAAATCATCGGCCCTGCCGGCAATTACTCCACAGTACCCGACGCAGCCAAATGGCTGCTCTCGCTCGGCATGCTGCTCGGGCGGCTGGAGATCGTCACGGTCCTCGTTCTGCTGTCGACGCTGTTCTGGCAGAGGTAGGGCCGTGGACGCCCGTCAGCCCTACCTCGCGGGCGTGCGCCAGGGCCCCCGATGCGCATAGGCAAGAATTTGCGTGACCTCCATACCGTCGTCGGAGAGCGGCAGGAACAGCGTCTCGCCCAGGCACACGAGGCCGCGTGCGCTGTGGTAGGGCCGGGGATCATAGAGAAAGCTGCCGGTCTCTGACACGAACCGGTAGTTCTCCACCACATTCTCCCGCGGCTGACCGAACCCTTCGTCGGCGACGGCAAGACCCGACGGGTCATTGCCGCCCCGCAGCGCCTGCACATTGGTTCCGATCAGCCGGTAGACGAGCCCGCCCGGCCCCGCGGTCACGTCGATCAACAGGACGCTCGGCAGATGACCGGCGATGTCCATGGGATTGATGTCGGCCCGCCGCGGCATCTGCCGGCCATCGCGGACACGGTCCCAATAGCCGAAAAGGTGCGCGGTCTCGGCCGTGCATACGCGCAACATGCGGCGCGTCGCAATCGTCCCCTCGGGGGGTGTGCGCGGGCGGCTCATGACGGGGACTTTCAACTCGGCTTCCATGAACCCGGCTTACCGGTCGGCTCGCTTCCCGGCAATACGGATGCTTTGCGTAGGGGAAAGCCACATTGGGACCCGAATCATCAGTATAAGTGCGGCACTGAACTCGAAGCACGGGCGGTCATGGCACGAAGGGGAGACAGCAAGGGCGAAGACCGTAGCGCCGGCCAGCGGTCCGCGCGGCGTCCCCGCCGCCGTCCCGCCGGGCGTGGGGAACGGGCCCGGAGGTCGCTTCTGTGGCGTCTGGGCTACTGGGCGGTCGTCGCAGGGCTGTGGCTTCTGATCGCGGCCGCCGGTTTCATCGCGTGGCATGCGGCCGATCTGCCTGACAGCGCCCGCCTGCTCGACCCGCGCGAAAGCCCCAGCGTCGAGGTCCGCGCCGTGGACGGGTCCGTCGTGGCGAACCGGGGCGCACTCTACGGCGGCGCGGTGACGGTCGCGGAACTGCCCAGGCACCTGACCGACGCCGTCCTCGCGATCGAGGACCGGAACTTCTATCTGCATCCCGGTTTCGACCCCATCGGCATCGCGCGTGCCGCCTGGACCAACCTGCGCTCGGACGGTGTCGTTCAGGGCGGCTCCACCATCACGCAGCAGCTTGCCAAGAACCTCTTCCTCACGCCGGAGCGGACGTTCGAACGCAAGATCAAGGAACTCATCCTCTCGGTCTGGCTGGAGTTGCGCTTCACCAAGGACGAAATCCTGACGATCTACCTCAACCGGGCCTATTTCGGCGCCGGCGCCTACGGCGTCGAAGCTGCCGCACAACGCTATTTCGGTGTGTCGGCGCGGCGCGCGACACTGCCGCAGGCGGCGATGCTTGCCGGTCTCCTGAAGGCCCCGTCGCGCCTTGCGCCCACGGCCGACCTCAAGGCCGCGCGCGCCAGGGCGGCTGTCGTTCTCTCCGCCATGCACGACGCGGGCTTCATCGACCGCACCACCATGGCGGCGGCGCAGGAACAGCCCGCCCGGCTGGGTACGCCGGGCCGGGGAGCAGGCACGGGCTTCTTCGTCGACTGGGTGCTCGACGAACTGACCAACCATGTCGGCGACACCGGTCAGGACCTGGTTGTCGAGACGACGCTCGATCCCGGGCTGCAGGCGGAGGCCGAGGCGGCGGTCGAGCGGGTACTCGCCGCCGATGGGCAGCGCAACGCCGCGAGCCAGGGCGCACTCGTCGCCATGACGCCCGACGGCGCGGTCCGGGCCATGGTCGGCGGGCGGTCCTACCGCGACAGCCAGTACAACCGCGCGGTCCAGGCCCGCCGTCAGCCGGGTTCGGCCTTCAAGCCGATCGTTTATCTGGCGGGGCTGCGCGCAGGCTTGGCACCGGACAGCACGATGATCGATCAGCCGGTCCGGTATGGCCGGTATGCCCCGGTGAACTACTCGGGCCGTTTCGTCGGGCCGGTAACGGTGGCGGAGGCTCTGGCGCAGTCAATCAACACGATCGCCGTGCAGATCACCGCCGAGGTCGGTCCGCCAGCGGTCATCCGGGTCGCTGAGAGCCTGGGGATCACGTCGCCACTGACCAACGACCTGTCGCTGGCGCTCGGCGCGTCCGAGGTCTCGCTGCTCGAACTGACGCAGGCCTATGCGCAATTCGCCAACGGCGGCCGGGGCCTGATCGCCCACACCATCCGCCAGATCGCCACCCGCGACGGCCGCGTCCTCTACCGGCGCGCGGGTTCGGGCATCGGCCCGGTGATGAGGCCGTGGGAGGCTGCCGCCATGACCGGCATGATGCGCGGCGTGATCGAACGCGGAACCGGACGCGCCGCACAGCTTGCGGGGCGTGAGGCGGCGGGCAAGACCGGCACAAGCTCCGATTTCCGGGATGCGTGGTTCGTCGGCTTCACGCCCGAACTGGTGGCCGGCGTCTGGCTCGGCAACGACGATTCGAGCCCCATGAAGAAGGTCACCGGCGGGACGCTGCCCGCACGTATCTGGCAGGGGTTCATGCGTGCGGCACTCGACGGCCTGCCGCCCTCGCGCTTCCCCGCCGCGCCGCCGCCCCCGGGGCGGGTACCCGAGTATGACGGCGAAGGCCTGGGGGCATTGGCCGAGGCAGCGGGACGCGGCGTTGCCGGGATCGTTCAAAGGGTGCTGGAAAGCTTCGGCGCGGTCCCGCCGCCGCACAACGCGCGCCCCCAGCAAGCACCTCGGGAGGGCTCGCGCGTACCTCCTCCGGTGTTGCCCGGCCAGCGCGAGGACATGCCCTGAGGCGCGCCCGGCCGACGGCGCGGCGCCTGACCCGTCCTGGCCCTACCGCCCGTCGTTTCGGCCCGCGGTCCGGCCATACCGGTGGAGTCCGGCACCCTCGCGCTTAAGCCAGTCCCGGTGCCGCTTCCAGTCCGGCACGCGCCGCTCGACCAGCGCCCAGAAGCGCGGTCCGTGGTTCATCTCGTGCAAATGCGCGACCTCGTGGGCGGCCACATAGTCGAGCACGGCAGAGGGCGTGAAGACCAGCCGCCACGAGAACGACAGGACGCCACGCGACGAGCAGGAGCCCCAGCGGCTTTTCGGATCGGAGAGGCGGATCGCGTTGAGCGGCGCCTCCAGCGCGGCCGCATGGGCGTTCGCCGCCGCTGCAAGCCGGTCGCGTGCCAGCGCCCGAAGGAAGGCGCCGACCCGGCGCGGGACCGCGTCGGCAGGACCGCGCACGAGGAGCGCGCCGCCGGACAGTTCGGCGGGACGGCCGCGCGGGCCGTCATGGCGGATGACACGCGGCTCGCCCAGCACCGGGATCTCGGCGCCCGGCACGAACGCCACAGGTGCGGGTCGGGCGGCAATCTGCGCGGCGAGCCAATCGCGGTGGGTGTCTAGAAAGGCCTGCAAGCGCCGGGCGCCCACGCCTGGCGGCGCGGTGAGCACCGGCTCGCCCCGCGCATCAAGCCGAAGGGTCAGGCGCCGCGCCCTTGGATCGCGGCGGACGCGGACGTCCGTCTCGGTGCCGGACGCAATGCCAAGGACCTTCTCTTCCATCCGCCGGGCCGCGGGGGATCAGGAGGCGGGAAGCGCCGTGCGGTGCGTCCGCATGAAGTCGCGCACGCGCGGCTGGATCTCCGCGCGCCAGCGCGCGCCGTTGAACACGCCGTAATGGCCGACCTTGGGCTGCAGATAGTCCACGCGGCGGTCTGCCGGTATGTTCACGCAGATATCGTGCGCAGCCGTGGTCTGGCCGATGCCGGAGATGTCGTCATTCTCTCCCTCGACCGTCATCAGCGCGGTGCGGGTGATGGCGTCGGGCCGGACCAGTTCGCCCCGGTGTACGAGCTGTCCCCGTGGCAGCTTGAACTCCTGGAAGACGTCGCGGATGGTCTGCAGATAGAATTCCGCCGTCAGGTCCATGACCGCCAGATACTCGTCATAGAAGGCGCGGTGCTTCTCCACCGAGTCACCGTCGTTCTCGACCAGGTGATGGAACATCTTCAGATGCGCGTCGATGTGCCGGTCGAGGTTCATCGACATGAAGCCGGACAGCTGCATGAAGCCAGGGTAGACCCGGCGCATGAAGCCAGGATGCGGCCAGGGCACGCGCGTGATCACATTGTTCTCGAACCAGGACAGCGGCCGCTCGGTCGCCAGCTTGTTGGGGACCGTGGGGCTCTGCCGCGGGTCGATGGGGCCGCCCATGATGGTGATGGTGGCCGGCACATGCTCCGCACCGCGCTGATGCATGAGCGCCGTCGCCGCAACGACGGCCGGGCCCGGCTGGCAAACGCCCATCACGTGCACATCGGGGCCGAGGAACTGCACGAACTCGACGATGTAGTCGATGTAGTCGTCGAGATCGAAGCTACCCTCCATCAGGGAGACCGTGCGCGCGTCGATCCAGTCGGTCGCATAGACCTCGTGCTCGGGCAGCATGGCCTCGACCGTGCCGCGCAGGAGCGTCGCAAAATGGCCCGACATCGGCGCGACGATCAGCACCTTCGGGTCGCGGCGCCGGCCGGCAATGCTTTGCTCGCGCTGGAAATGGAGCAGATCGCAGAAGGGCTTGTGCAGGACCACGCGCTCGGCGACCGGGCAGATCTGCCCGGCGACGCGGGTCTCGTCGAGCCCCCACTCGGGCTTGCCATAGCGCCGGGTCGTGGACTCCATCACGTCGCAGGCCGCCGCGATGGCCTTTCCGGGCAAGGTGTAGGAGACCGGGTTGAAGGGATTACGCAGCATCTGCTGGCCCAGATGACACGCCGCCCGCAGCGGGGTCACCGCCGCATGGGTCAGCTCATAGGCATGGTACAGCATGGTTCCTGGCCCTTTCGCATTGTCCGCCCCGGCCAAACGCCCCGTTTTTCGCCATGAGACATCCGGACAAGTCTCGCGCATAACAGCTAAACAAAGCCTCTCGGGCTTCGCACTGCAACAAAAGTCTCAGATGCTGCCTTGCATGGGGCGTGCCTGAAAGGCCGCAAAAGCCTTGTGAAACCGCCGGATCGGGCGTTCCGCAAGGCTGCAATGCGTTTTCCGCGATCCGGAAAGGAAGCGGGCTGCGCCCTTAGAGGGCAGCGCGAATCGCCTCGGCGATCTGTTCTTCCGTCGCGTTCTGGCTGAAATGGCGCAGATATGTGCCGTCCCGGTCCATCAGGTAGACGAGCGCCGTGTGGTTCATCGTGTAGCCGCCGGCCGAACCTGCGTCCTCGGCCTTCGCGTAGTAGACGCGATAGGCCTTCGCAGCCACCTGCACCTCTTCCGGCGTGCCCGTCAGGCCGACGATGCCGGGATGGAAATAGGACAGGTAGGTGGCCATCGCCTCCGGCGTATCCCGCTCCGGATCGATGCTGACGAACAACGCCACCACCTCGGCCGCGGCATCCTCCGCCAGCATATCCAGTGCGGCACCGACCCGCATAAGTTCGGTCGGGCAGATGTCCGGGCAGAACGTGAAGCCGAAGAACACCAGCTTCAGCTTGCCGTCATAGGTCGCCTCGGTCACGCGCTGGCCGGTGTGGTCGGTAAGAACGAAAGGTCCGCCGATCGCCGCCTCGCCGCGCCCCGCACCCTCCTGGCCGGGAAGGACGAGGGTCCGGAGCCCCGGTAGCACCGCCACCGCTGCTCCCACGATCAGCACGGCTGCCGCGACCACATAAAGAGCTGTCCTCAGCATACTCTACTCCGCTTTCCGGCGCCGGATGACCGGCCCTACTCGCCCAGTTGCAGGATCATGCCGTGCTCGCGGGCACGCCGGAAGAACGCCATGAAGCCGAGCCCGCCGATCGCCAGATACAGCAAATTGAGGCCCGCCGCATAGGTCAAATGGTCCCAGCGCACGACGCCGTCGATCAGAACGGCCCGCATGCCCTCGAACACATGGGCAGGTGGCAGCATCGCTGCAACCGGCTGCAGCCAGGCGGGAAGGGACGCGACCGGGTAATACACCGCCGCGAACGGCGCAACCGCGAAGATCAGCGCCCAGGCCAGGCTTTCGGCGCCCTGGCCATACCGCAGCACGAGGCCCGAGACGAACAGCCCCACCGCCCAGCCGAACGCGATCAGGTTCGCAAAGAACAGCGCCAGCACCGGCCCCAGGCCGTAGATCGAGAAATCGAAGAACCAGATGGCAAGAAAGCTTGCGGGAACGAGGCCGAGCGCGGTGCGCAGCAGGCTCATCACCAGCAGGGACGCGATCCATTCCCCGGAGCGCAGGGGCGACACCATCAAGTGGCCGACATTGCGCGACCACAGTTCCTCGAAGAACGAGAGCGACACGCCAAGCTGTCCGCGGAACACCACGTCCCACAGCATCACGCCCGCGATCAGCACGCCCGCCGCCTGCGCGAAGAAGCCCGACTGCGTCATCATGAAGCTCTGCACGAACCCCCAGAGCAGCATCATCACGGTCGGCCAATAGACCAGTTCGAGCATCCGCGGGCCCGAGCCGCGCAGCAGGTACCAATAGCGCGCCACCATCGCACCGATGCGCCGGGCACTCGCTGCCGGACCGGACTGGGGGAGGAGGGGAGAACCGGTCATACCGCGGCCCTCCTGCCGGCCTGACCGCCCGGGGCGCCATCCCCGGCCTGCGCCGCGGCATCCCCTTCGGGCAAGGGCGGCATGGGTTCGCCGCGCGCGATCGCCAGGAAGACTTCCTCCATCGTCCGCCGGCCATACCGCTCGATCAGGGCAGCGGGCGGGCCTTCGTCCACAACGCGGCCGCCCTTCATCATCAGCACGCGGTCGGCCAGCCGTTCCACCTCGTGCATGTTGTGCGAGGCGAGCAGGATCGCGGCACCGTGCGCGGACCGGTAGCGCTCCAGGTATGACCGCACCCAGTCGGCCGTGTCGGGATCGAGCGACGCCGTAGGCTCGTCCAGGAACAGGATCTCGGGCGTGTTGATCAATGCCTTCGCCAGCCCGACCCGCGTCTTCTGCCCGGCGGACAGCTGACCTGCCGGCCGATCGAGAAAGCCGGCGAGGTCGAGGTCGCGGGCAAGCTCGGCAATGCGGCCGGCAACGTCGGGCACGCCGTAGAGCCGCGCATAAACCGCGAGGTTCTGGCGTACCGTCAGGCGCCGCGGCAGATCGACGTAAGGACTCTGGAAGTTGACGCGGGCGAGAGCGAGGTGGCGTGACGTCGCCATGTCGTGGCCCAGAACCTCGATCGTTCCGCCGCTGGGGATGATGAGGCCGAGCAGCATCGAGATGGTCGTCGTCTTGCCGGCACCGTTGCCGCCGAGCAGGGCGAGCGTCTCTCCACGCGCCAGGTCGAAGCTGACGCCGTCGACGGCACGGACGGCCTCGAACCGCTTCGCAAGGCCGCGGACCCGGATTGCAGGGGATGCATCCGGGCCTGAGGATGACTGGAGACCCATCATGCGCCACATATGGACCATGAGCGCAGCAAAGGCGAGGGCCGAGACATGACCGCAGAGACAGCGCGGTCCAGGACAGAGGAGCCGGTTCCGGTCACCGCATCCGGCGCGGCGCCGGCGCTGCGCACGGGCGACGGGGGCGTGCGCCACCGCACGCTGATCCTGCTGCGGTGGATTGCCATCTGCGGACAGCTCGTCGCAGTGCTCGGCGTGCATTTCCTGCTCGGCTTCGACCTCCCGCTGGAGGCCTGCCTCGCTGTCATCGGCGCGGCGGTCTGGATCAACCTCACCGTCCGCCTGTGGACACCGATGACGCGACGGCTGACCGACGGGGAGGCGACGGTCTCCTTTGCGTTCGACCTTCTGCAACTCGCCTGCCTGCTCTATCTCACCGGCGGCCTGACCAACCCGTTCGCATTGCTCTTCCTCGCCCCCGTGACGGTCTCCGCGTCGATCCTCAGCCCGCGCGCGACGGCCCTTCTGGGTCTGGTCGCGGGGGCGCTCATCACCGTGCTGGCAGCCGTCTACCGTCCCTTGCCGTGGACCGGACCGCCGCCCGATCTGCCGCCCGTCTACATTGGCGGCATCTGGGCCGCACTGATCGTCAGCCTGGCCTTCACGTCACTCTATGCCGCGCGCCTTGCACGCGAGCAGAGGCACATGGCAGCGGCGCTGGCGACGCTTCAGATGGCACTGGCGCGGGAGCAGAGGCTGGCGGCACTCGGCGGACTCGCGGCAGCCGCGGCGCACGAACTGGGCACGCCGCTCGCCACCATCACCATCGCGGCAAGGGAACTGGCCCGCGACATCCCCGCCGGCGACCCGCTGGCCGAAGACGTGCACCTGATCGCGGAGCAGGCCGCACGATGCCGTGACATCCTCACCCGGCTCGCCCGTCAGCCGGGAGGGGGAGAAGGCGCAGGCCCCTTTGCGCGGCTGCCGCTGCCAGTCCTGCTCGAGCAGGCCGTGGCCGCACACCGGGTACCTGACATCGACCTCGAACTGCGGTTCTACGCTGACGGGGAACGGGTCGATCCGAACCGCGCGGATACGCCGGTCCTCGACTGCCGACCCGAACTCATCCATGCGCTCGGCAACATCGTTGAGAACGCGGTCGCCTTCGCCCGGTCCCGCGTCGTGGTCGAGGCCCGTTGGGACGGCGCCGGGCTGACCCTTCAGGTGCGCGACGACGGGCCGGGCTTCTCTCCCGACGTGCTGCAGAAGCTGGGCGAACCCTATCTCACTTCGCGCCCGCGGGGCCGCCAGGGCCAGAACCGCGAGGGCCTGGGTCTCGGCGTCTTCATCGCGAAGACCCTGCTGGAGCGGACGGGTGCCCGCGTCACCTTCTTCAATGCCCGCCGGGGAGCAGGCCGCGGGGGAGCTGTGGTTGCCCTTTTCTGGAGCAAGTCTAAATTGAAGTCTGCCCATTCATCCGGCCACGACTGGTGGCCCCTGACGGAACGGTGACATGATCGCGACATCCCCCAAGGAGCTCATTGCGCCGGTGCAGACGCGGCAGCGCGCCGCCGGCAGCGACATGCGGCTCTTGCTGGTCGACGACGACCAGCCGTTGCTCAACCGCCTCGCCCGCGCCATGGAGCGGCGCGGATATGCGGTCGAAACGGCCGGGAGCATTGCCGAAGCACGCGACATCATCGCGGCCGGCCCGCCGCGCTTTGCGGTCGTGGACATGCGGCTGGAGGACGGCAACGGCCTCGACCTGGTCAGCGAACTGCGCGCACAGCGTCCCGACGCGCGCATCGTCATGCTCACGGGCTATGGCAACATCACGACCGCGGTGTGGGCCGTGAAGCATGGCGCTGTGGACTACCTCGCCAAGCCCGCGGACGCCGACGAGGTAGATGCCGCCCTGCGCGCCGCCGCCGACGACCTGCCGGAGCCGCCGGAAAACCCGATGTCCGCCGACCGCGTGCGCTGGGAGCACATCCAGCGCGTCTACGAACTGTGCGGCCGAAACGTCTCGGAGACGGCACGCCGCCTCAACATGCACCGGCGCACGCTGCAACGCATCCTTGCCAAGCGCAGCCCGCGCTGACGCCGGCCGTAGGCCTCAGAGGCCGTGCTCGGGCACGAAATCAGGATCGGCGAGCACCATGAGCCTGTCTGCGGCGGTCCGCGCAAGACGCTGGACCATCGCTTTCCTGCGGGCGGGTGAAAGCGCCACCCGCGGCCCCGTCAGATGCCGCGCGGCGCCATAGGCGTCGGCGATAAGCACCCCGACATCCTGGGGCAGCCTGCCGAGCGGAAAGGCCGCATCGACGGCAAAGTCGAAGACATCGCAGAATTCCAGGTAGTCGCCCCATTTCGCATCGGACTGGAAGTCGGCAAGACCGCTCTTCACCTCGACAATGGCGATTTCTCCGCGCCGCGAGAGAGCGACCAGGTCGGCGCGCCGGCCGTTGGGCAGCGAGACCTCCCGCAGACACGACCACCCGGCTTGCCAGTAATAGCGTGCCACACCGCGCGCGATCGCGGCCGCGCCGGACAGGTCCGGTTCCGAGAAGGGAGCGTGGTCTGTCATGGCGACAGACTGCCTCAGTCCCGCAGGCGTTTCCAGTGCAGCCCGGCTTCGCTGCAAAAGCCGTTCAATTGTCTAAAATTCTGCCTTTAAGTCTATTCGCGGCAACATTAACCAGTTTACCTAAACACACTCGCAAAAATACCCGCGAAAACAGCGAATATAAAGCATATTAACCAGGTTTGGTTATGCTTCATTTAGTTTTCTGGCAACAAATTTCGTGAACCGGAAGCCTTTCCGTAGAAGACGTCGAAAGGTCTGTTCCGGGGTCCGGCCGGTCAACGCAGTGTCTTGCGCCAACCGGGTTCTGTAGCGTGGAGGGGTAGCGTATGACCATTCCGGGGACAAGGAAGACGGCTGACCGGGGCGCGCGCCGGACGGGGCTGCGGGGGCAGATCAGCCAATTTGCACGGTCCGAGCGGGGCGCACTCGCGCTCGTGATGGGACTGACCTTCATTCCGATCGTCGCAGCGGTGGGCGCGACCTTCGACTATGCGCGGGTTGCGACAGGGCACTCTGGCCTTTCGAACGCGCTCGACGCGGCAGGCCTTGCGGCGGCGCAGCAATTGAGCGAGCCAGAGCAGATTGTGAAGTCGATCGCGCAGAACTTCCTGGAACGGAACCTGCCCGATAGCGGGCTCTTCTCCAGCACCCCCACTGTTCAGATTCTCGAGAAGACCGACGAGGTGTTGCGGCTGTCAGCGCGCGGCAAGGTCTCCACCGCGGTCATGGGCCTGTTCAACGTGAACGAGGTCGAGGTTTATGCCGAGGCCGAATTCACGCGCAAGGTCCAGGGTCTCGAGATCGCCATGGTGCTCGACACGACCTATTCGATGAAGGGCACCCGCATGACCGCGATGAAGGCGGCGGCAAAGGATCTGCTGCAAACGCTCTACGGCAGCGACCGGACATCCGACCGCCTGAGGATCGCCCTCGTACCCTTCGCGGATATGGTCAATATCAAGGCGACGCGTGCCGACTGGCGCGGCCAGAGCCTCGATCTCACCGTCGACGCAGGCGTCGATCCGCTTGCCGTCGACCCATGGGATCGTGCCGCGCAGGACACCACCATCCTCACCCACTATACCGGCGAGGACTGGGCCTGGATCGATGTGACGGGCAGCGCCCGCTACAATGGCTGGAACATCGATGATCATCGCTATGTCGAGCGGAATGGCAATGGCGGCGTGAACTACCGCACGGCACGGGAGTACGATTCGGAATACACACCCGATCCCTTCGAATTCGGAACGAAGAAAAACGGCGACCGGCTGGTGAAGGGCGGCAAATACGTGCCCTGTTCTCACAAGGACGCAAAGGGCTGCGACTATGAGGCTGTTCGCAACGACCACCTCTGGCTCTACAAGCAGGTCGGGCTGGAATGGCGGGGGTGCGTCGAGTCCCGCCCGATCCAGGGTGCCGACGGCGAAACCCGCGATCTCGACATCACCGTTACCGCGCCCGATCCCGACGATCCCGACACGCTGTTCGTGCCGTCGTTTCACGCCGACGGCGGCAGCGGGGGCTACCCGAGCTGGATGACCGACAAGAACGAGTTCGGGACCGGCAACGGACCGAAGGTGCCGTCCGGCAGCCTCGACCGCCTTGCCTATCTGAACAAGTACTATCAGAACGACCCCAAGGTTCAGAATGTCGCCGCCGACGAAGGGCCCAACCTGAACTGCGGCATCCCCGTCACGCCGCTGATCAGCAGCCGCGATGCGCTCGAGACTGACATCGATGCGCTCACCTACACGACCTCGACCAATATTCCCGAAGGTCTCGCGTGGGGCTGGCGGATGCTGGATCCGAAACCGCCCTTCGACGCCGCCCTGCCCTATGGCCACATCGACGACGATGGCGTGCGCTGGGAGAAGGCCATCATCCTGCTCACCGATGGCGAGAACTGGACCCAGGACAAGCGTTACAATTCCTATGGCTTCGCTGACGAGGACCGCCTGACCGGTCCCGAGGACGAGTCCGACATCAAGCGCGCCATGGACAAGCGTCTCGCCAAGCTGTGCGAGAACGTCAAGAATGCCGGCAAGGACGTTGGCGGAGAGGGCATCCGGCTCTATGTCGTCGCGTTCGACATGAACGGATCGGTCAAGGACACCCTCTTCAAGCCGTGCGCATCCGACCCCGCTCACTTCTTCGACGCCCAGGGCAGCGTCGCGCTGTCCTCGGCCTTCAAGAAGATCGGGGCGGACCTCGCCAGCCTGCGCATCAGCAAATAGGCCCGGCCCATCCCCCGTGCCGGGCCGGCGCAAGCGGGCGGGACCAGAAGGTTCCGCCCGCTTTGCATATGCAGGGGTCTACTCGGCCGGGGCGGGTGCCACGCGCTGCTGCTGCGCTGCCGTTTCCGGCCTGTCCCGGCGGATGAGCGTGTAGACCGCCGGGATGACGAAGAGCGTGAACAGCGTGCCGACGAGCATGCCGCCCACGATCACTAGGCCGATGTCCTGACGCGACTGGGCGCCCGCACCCGTGGAGATGGCGAGCGGCACAGCCCCCAGGACCATGGCGCCCGTGGTCATCAGGATCGGCCGCAGACGAAGGACCGAGGCCTCGACCACCGCCTCGCGCACCCGTGCGCCCTGCTCGCGGATCTGGTTGGCGAACTCCACGATCAGGATGCCGTGCTTGGTGATGATGCCGATCAGCGTGACGAGACCCACCTGGCTGTAGATGTTGAGCGTCGATCCCGTCAGATAGAGCGCCAGCAGCCCTCCGGTCATGGAGAGCGGCACGGTCAGCATGATGATGAAGGGGTCGATGAAGCTCTCGAACTGCGCCGACAGCACCAGGTAGATGAAGATCAGCGCCAGCACGAAGGTCAGGTAGATGGCGCCGCTGGAGGCAAGGAAGTCGCGCGACGTGCCGGAATAGTCGACCTGCATCGTGCCGGGGATCGTATCGCTGGCGATCTTCTCCAGCGCGGCCAGCCCCTCGCCCAGGCTCACGCCCGGAGCGAGGTTCGCCGAGATCGTTGCCGAGCGCAGCTTGTTGAAGTGATTGAGTTCGCGCGGTGCGACGGTCTCCTCGATCCGCACGAGGTTCGACAGCGGCACCATCTCGCCGAGGCTGGAGCGGACGTAGAGGCGCCGCAGATCGTCCGGATTGGAGCGGTCCACGTCCTCCATCTGCACGATGACATCGTACTGGCGCCCGTCGCGCTTGAACCGCGTCACCTGCCGCCCGGCCAGCATCGTCTCCATGGTGCGCCCGACGGTCTCCACGGAAATACCGAGGGCGGCGGCCTTGGAACGATCGAGTTCCACCTTGATCTGCGGCGCATCGAGAGCCAGGTCGCTGTCGAGGTTGTCGAGGAAACCGAGCTTGCGCGCCTCGCCGAGAATGGCGTCGACGGCCTCTGCCAGTTCGTCGTAGGGCCGCGAGGTCAGGACCACGATCTCGACGGGCTTCGACCGCGCGCTCTGGCCAAGGGGTGGAGGCGTCGTGGGAAAGGCGTTGACGCCCGGGACCGAGAACATCTTGCCGCGCAGCTCGGCCGCGATCTCCTGCGCCGTGCGCTCACGCTCGCTCCACGGCTGGAGATTCAGGAAGCCGATACCGCGGGACAGGACCGGAAAGCCGATGATCGACACATAGCGGTCGGCTTCCGGCGGCGTGGTGTAGATGTCCTCGAGCTGCTGCACGTAGCGGTCCATGTACTCGACCGTCGCGCCTTCCGGACCCGAAATGATGGCGACGATGGTCCCCTGGTCCTCGTAGGGCGCGAGTTCGGACTTCAGCAGCGTGAAAAGCCAGCCGCCGGCGCCCGCCACCGCGAGGCCGATCAGGATCACGAGCAGCGGTGCGGCCAGGGAAACCCGCAGCAGCGCGCGGTATCCGTTGTTGAGCCCGCGCAGGAACCGCTCGATCAGGTTGTAGAGCCAATTGTGCCGGACCTTCGAGGGATCCTGCTTCAGCAGCTTCGAGCACATCATCGGCGAAAGAGTGAGCGCCACGAAGCCGGAGATCAGCACTGCACCGGCGAGCGCCCAGGCGAACTCGGTGAACAGGCGGCCCGTCTTGCCCTCCATGAAGCCGATCGGGATGTAGACGGCCGCCAGCGTGATCGTCATCGCGAGGACGGCGAAGGTGATCTCGCGCGCGCCGTCGATTGCCGCCTTGAAGGGGGATTTCCCCATTTCGAGGTGCCGGTAGATGTTCTCCAGCATGACGATCGCGTCGTCCACCACGAGACCGATGGCCAGCACGAGAGACAGAAGCGTCAGCGTGTTGATCGAGAACCCGAACAGATACATCAGCGCGAACGCACCAACCAGCGACACCGGGATCGTCACCAGCGGGATGAGCGTTGCACGCATCGATCGCAGGAAGAAGAAGATGATCAGGACCACCAGCACCACCGCCTCCGCGATGGTGGTGTAGACGTTCTTGATCGACTCCGAGATGAAGACCGACTTGTCGTAGCCGATGTCGAGCTTCCAGCCTTCGGGCAGGCTGTCCTGGATGCCGGGCAGACGTGAACGGATGCCGTTTGAGACGTCCAGCGGGTTGGCCGTCGCCTGCTTGACGATGCCGAGCGTGACCGATGTCGCGCCGTTGAACCTGGAGATGCGGCGCTCGTCCTGGGGACCCAGCTCCGCCCGTCCGACGTCGCGCAGGCGCACGAGATAGCCGTTTGCCTCCGAGATGATGAGTTCGTTGAACTCCTCCGCCGTGCGAAGATCGGTTTCGGACAGGACGGAGAACTCCCGCTCGCGGCTCTCGATCCGCCCTGCGGGGATCTCGACGTTCTGCCGGCGCAATGCAGTTTCGACCTCCTGCACGGTCAGCCCGTTGGCCGCCAGCCGCTCCGGATCGAGCCAGAGCCGCATGGCATAGCGGCGCTGGCCGAAGATGCGCACCTCGGCGACACCCGGCACGATCTGCAGCTGGTCGGTGATGTAGCGGTCGGCGTAGTCGGAGATCTCCAGCGGGGTCGAACGGTCGCTCGACAACGCCATGTAGATGATGGCCTGCGCATCGGCTTCCGACTTCTGGATCACCGGCTCGCTGACCTCGTCCGGAAGCCGTCCCCGAACCCGGCTGACGCGGTCGCGCACATCCGCTGCGGCTGCCTCCGGATCCCGGTCCAGGTTGAAGCTGACCGTGATCTGCGAGGATTCCTGCCGACTGGTCGAGGTCAGGTAGTCGATCCCCTCGATGCCCGCCAGCGACTCTTCCAGAACCTGGGTTACCTGGCTTTCGATGATCGCCGCCGAGGCGCCCGGATATCCCGTGCGCACGTTCACGACGGGCGGGTCGATGTTCGGATACTCGCGCACCGAAAGACGCTCGTAGGACACCAGCCCAAGAAGCACCACCACGAGGCTCATCACGGTGGCCAGCACCGGGCGGCGGATGCTGAGTTCGGAAATCTGCATGGCTCAGCTTCCCTGGCGCACGGTGGCCGCTGCAGCGGCAGGGCCGGCGTTGCCCGCGCCGGAGACGGGGCCGCCGCCGCCACTGCCCGAGCGGTTCTGGCCGTCGATGACCGTCGGTGCCGTCCCATCGGGCGCACCTTGGCCGCCGGGACGCGCCGCGCGCACCTTGTCACCCGGCCGAAGCTTCAGCTGCCCGGCCGTCACCACGGTTTCGCCGGGGGCGATCCCTTCGACGATCTCGACCCATCCAGGCTGCCGGACCCCAAGCCGGACCTTCACGAACTCGACGGTCTGCCCGGCCGTGACCCGATACACATAGCGCCCGTCGGCGCGGGTCACGATGGCCTGTTCGGGCACGCTCACCACGTTCTCGCGGGTGTCGAGCACGAGGCGGACACGGCTGAACAGCCCCGGGCGAAGAAGGCTCTCGGCGTTCGGGATCCGCGCCCGCATGGCGATCGAGCGGCCCTCGACATCGGCGACCGGAGAGAGCGCGTATACCGATCCGGAGAAGGTGCGGCCCTGCAGGGCGTCGACGATGATCTCCACCTCCAGCCCTTCGCGCAATTGGGCCGAGTAACGCTCGGGCACGCGGAACTCGACCTTGATCGGATCGATGTCGGCGATGTCCACCAGGTCCTGTCCCGGCGTCACATAGGCGCCCACGCTGACGCGGCGCAGACCCACGATCCCCTCGAACGGGGCGCGCAGCCGGGTCTTTTCAAGACGCGCCCGCGCCAGTTCCACCCCGGCACGGTCAACCTCCAGCTGGGACACCGCCTCGTCGCGCGACCGGGCGGTGCCTGCACCGCGCTGAAGCAGCTCCCGCGCACGGTCGAAGGTGCGCTGCGAGAGCAGGAGCGCGGCTTCGTCCTGCTCCAGTTCGGCCGCATAGATCGAGTCGTCGAGCGTGAACAGCAGGTCGCCCTTGGCCACGCGCTGCCCCTCTTCGAAGGAAATGGCGGTAATCCGCCCGGCGATTTCGGGGCGGACGATGACCGTTTCGTTCGCGAGCAGGCTTCCCACCACGTCGACCACGGTATCGACGGCACGCAACTCGGCATCGGCCACATTGACCGGCACGATGCGCCCGCCGCCCTGTGCGAGGACGGATGACGGAAGCAGGAGACCCACACCCAGCACCAGCGCCGCAAGACTGGCCGGCCATCCCGTCGCCGTCGCAGACGGCTTCAACCCGCTCATTCCACTCTCCCGAAGACCTGCAGCCATTCAACGCCGGTGCGCGCCGGTTTCCGTCGCTGCGCGCAGCAACTTAGCACGTTGCGGAACCGTGGCGAGGCAGACCGGCCCTACCTGGCGTTGGACGCGTGCGCCTGACCTGGGGCGACCGACCAGTAGACATGGACCATGACAGCCGTCGCAAACAGCGGAATGATCAGATTGAGAACGGGAATTGTCAAAAGGAACGCCAGTGCGACGCCTGCGGTCAGCACGCGGCCGCGATGCCTGAGCCGCAAGGCCTTGGCTTCCGCGGGCGAGCCGTGGCGCAACGCCGCCAGCTCGAAGAACTCCCGGCCGACGAGCCAGCCGTTCACGAGGTAGAACAGCACGGGCGCAAGCGGTGCAAAGATCACGTAGACCGGTAATACCAGGAGATTGAGCAGCACCATCGCGCCGAGAAAGGTTAGGCCGGTGAGGAGCCCCTCGACGATCCCTTGAGGACGTGCCGGTATTCCCGTCGGGTAGTGCCGGCGCTCCACCGCGTCGGCCACCTCGTCGAGAAACAGCCCGGCGAAGAGCGAGGCCACGGGCAGCAGCAGGACCGCGAGGCCGAGCACGGCACCGGCACCTGCCAGGATGTCGATGATGCTGTCCAGCCAGCCATACCCCGTGGCCGGGATCAGGCCGATCGCCCATTTCGCGGCAAGCCCCAGCGCGGCGAGCAATCCGGCCGTCAGTGCCAGCGCCCGCCACAAGACACCCCGGAACGCCGGATCGGTCATCTGGGCGAACGCGCGGGAGAAGGCGGTGAGCATCGGGATCTGGCCTCGCAAGATGCAGGAGGGGGCCGGTTCTCTCTGGCCATGGCCACCAGATAGGGGTTAACTCCCGCCCCGAAAAGCCGTTTCCTGCGTCCGGCTCCGCTCCGGCGGCCGGACCTCCGCAAGACACCAGGGGGTTTGCATGCCTGCCAACGACCGCACCGTTCCCGTCGACGTGATCGGCATCGGCAATGCCATCGTCGATGTGCTCGCCCGAGCGGACGATGCCTTTCTCGCGGCGCACGGGCTTGCCAAGGGGGCGATGACCCTGATCGACGCGGCGCAAGCCCATGCGCTCTATGCAGCCATGGGACCCGGGACGGAGAAGTCGGGCGGTTCGGCGGCTAACACCATCGCCGGCCTCGCCTCTTTCGGCGGCACCGCGTCTTTCGTCGGCAAGGTGCGGGACGATCAGCTCGGCCGTATCTTCGCCCACGATATCGGTGCGCTGGGCGTGCAGTTCGCAACCCCCATGGCCGCACCGGGCGGAGAGCCGGCGACAGCGCGTTGCCTTGTCCTCGTCACGCCCGATGCGCAGCGCACCATGTGCACCTTTCTCGGTGTCAGTGTCGACCTCGGCCCCGGCGACATCCGCGAGGAGGACGTGGCCGCGGCGCAGGTCACCTATCTGGAGGGCTATCTCTGGGATCCACAGGAGGCCAAGGCCGCCATGCGCAAGGCGGTTTCCGCGGCGAAGGCCGCAGGCCGCCGGGTCGCTTTCACCCTCTCGGATGCCTTCTGCGTCGACCGCCACCGGGCGGAGTTCCTGGACCTCATCGCCTCGGACGTCGATGTGCTCTTCGCCAACGAGGCGGAGATCAAGTCGCTCTACCAGGTCGACACCTTCGACGCCGCCCTTCAGAAGGTGCGCGGCCATGCCGAGATCGTTGCGCTGACCCGCTCGGAAAAGGGATCGGTCGTGCTGTCCGGCGACGAGGTACACGTGATCGACGCCGCGCCCGTCCGGCAGGTCGTGGACACGACCGGTGCGGGCGACCTCTATGCGGCCGGCTTCCTCTACGGGCTTACCCATGGCGCGGGGCTTGCCGATTGCGGGCGGCTCGGCAGCGTGGCTGCGGCCGAAGTCATCCAGCACATCGGCGCGCGGCCCGAAACGTCGCTCGCCGACCTGGCGCGCGCACAAGGGCTGATCGCGCGCTGACGCGGTAGGGCCGCTCCGGTCAGGCGCCTTCGCGGCGGCGCGAGAGCATCCGGCCCACTGGGGCGCCCCCTACCACGTGCACATGGTAGTGCGGGACTTCCTGGTGGGCGTCCGGGCCGGAATTGGTGATCAGGCGGTAGCCGTTTCCGCCTTCGCCCTCGGCAACGCCAGTCTTGCGCGCCGCTTCGAGGATGGTGCGGTGAAAATCCGCGATCTCCGCGTCGCTGGCATTGGCCGCGAACGCCTCATGGTTGAGGTAGGGCCCCTTCGGTATGACCAGCACATGCACCGGGGCCTGCGGGTTGATGTCCTCGAACGCGAGCGTGTGCGCGCTTTCGCAAACCTTCTTGCAGGGGATCTCGCCGCGGACGATCCGGGCGAAAATGTTGTTCGTGTCGTAGGCCATACCGTTTCCCCGTGGCTTCCCCTCGCCGCTCAGGCCTTGCCCCGCGACGCCTTTTCCGCGATGCCCGATATGCCTTCGCGCCGGGCAAGTTCCGTCCAGACGTCCTCCGGCGCGACACCGGCGGACGCCCAAAGGACGAGCAGATGATAGAGCGCATCTGCCGATTCCGCGACGAGGGCCTCCCGGCCCTGGGCGGCGGCGGCGATGACCGTTTCCACGGCTTCCTCGCCGAACTTTTCCGCGCACTTCAGCGTGCCCCTGGCAAGCTGCCGCGCGGTATGGCTGGTCTCTGGATCGGCGGAACGCCGTGCCTCGATCGTCGCAAAGAGACGGTCGAGAACGTGCGCCTGCGCAGCTTCGGATGATGAGCGGGTCATTCTGAGCGAGTTAGCACGGGCCGGTGCCGTCCTCAATCCCAGAACGGCTTCGTCCGGGCGAGGCGCCGCCAGCGCGATTGCGCCTCCGACCATGCCGCATCGGCGCGGCCCGCATGGACGCCGAGCACGAGCCCATGGGTCCGGGAAAGCGTTCCGTCTGCAGAATCCGGCGGCGCGAGGTCGGCGAGCAGCGCCCGCGCCACCGCCACGTCGTTCAGATAGCCGAAGACATCCTGTAGCGTCTTGAGCGACTTCACCCAGGTCCGGACCCGCTTGGCGGGGAACAGCGGGGCGAACAGGTCGGCCCCGTAGCGCAGCTTCTTCAAGGACTTGCGCAACTCGTGCCGCTCAGCCTCGTCCAGGTCGGCGAGATGCCGGGCACGCTTGTCGACCTTGCGCCAGAGGCGGTCGAGCGCGCCGGACGCGAAGTGCGCGAGATCGGCCTCGCAGGCGGCGGCCCGGTCCTCGGGCGCATCGGGCTCGGCGCGCCAGCCTGCCCCCTCGGCATAGATGCCGAGGCCGAGAATCAGGGCGGGTGTCCGGGGATCGTCCAGTGCCGCGGCAAGCCGCGCATGGGCGGCCTCAGCGGCAATGGAGCGGGCGGCTTCGAGCCGGTCATACCCGGTCTGACCGTCCGGTGCCTCCGGGTCCAGCGCCCGTGCCGGCACTACGATCTCTGCTCCGAAGACATGAAGGTCGCGTGCCGGTCCTGCCTCGCCGGCGAGCCAGGCCGCCTCCGCCGCAAGGTGTCGTGCGCCATCCCCATCCGATACCGGCCGGAAAATCCGCAAGACGGACCGCAGCCTGCGCAAGCCGACGCGAAGCTGGTGGGGTCCTTCCGCGTCGCCGTTTTCCCGGCAGGCCAGGGCGTTCACCGCGATCTGGCGCAGGCAGGACCGCAGCGCGGCCCGCAGACCCTCCTCCACGGTCATACCCGCGGTCAGACCGGGGAGGCGGGCCGTCTCCGGCGCCGTCGGAGCCGTGATGTCCCTGCCCGCCGCGAGATGAAAGCCCCGTTCCGCTTTCGTCCGGGTCTCGAGGCGCAGGGGCTGATCGCCGAGAACGTCACGTGCAAGCGCGAACACGTCGGCGGGGCTGCCTTCCCTTATCTCGATCTCCAGTTCGCAGATGGGGGAGATGCGCTCTCCGGAACGAATCGTTCCCTTGTCGGCGGCGAGGAAAAGGGTGCTCCCCCCTTCGCCCGAGAGCGTCCACTCACGCCGGTCGATGTCGGTCTCGAACACGGGACGCAGGCGGCGGCGGCCGATAGCCCCGGCGGCCGCGGCGCGCAGGTTCCTGTCTCGGATCCGGTCGAGGTTCGGCCGGTCGGCAGCGATGGGCTGCTCGTCCTCCAGCACGTCGAGCAGCGCGCTTGCAGCGTCTCTGGCGGCCTTCAGGGTCTGGACGCGGGCGTCGCCCAGGTCGCGGATTCGCAGCGCCATACCGTTGCGGGATAGTGCTGCATCCGCCGTGTCCCAATAGACCGTGCGGAGGCGGCGGCGGCGCGGTTCTTCACGCAGCGCCAGGAGGGCGGAGCCTGCCAGAGCGGCCTCCATCTCTTCCGGCGTCAGGCGGAGTTTCAGCTCGATCTCACGGGGCGCGCTCTTGCTCATGGCTGGCACAGCGTGCTGAGCCGGCCTGTCACAATCAAGCGGCAAAACCGTCACAAAAGGCGTACCGGAACCCCAGCGGCGGCCATGTGGGCCTTCGCCTCGGCAATCGTGTAGGTGCCGAAGTGGAAGATGGAGGCCGCGAGCACCGCGCTCGCATGTCCCTCGAGCACGCCCTCCACGAGATGGTCGAGCGTGCCGACCCCGCCGCTTGCGATCACGGGAACGGTAACCGCGTCCGCGATCGTCCGCGTCAACGGAATGTCGAAGCCTGCCTTCGTACCGTCCCGGTCCATCGAGGTGAGCAGGATCTCGCCCGCGCCCAGGGCAACCACCTCGCGCGCATAATCGACTGCGTCGATACCGGTTGGGGTCCGCCCTCCGTGGGTGAAGATCTCCCACTTGCCCGGAGCGACCGCCTTGGCGTCGATGGCGACGACGATGCATTGCGCGCCGAACTTTTCCGCAGCGCGTGCGACGAAGGATCGGTCCTTGACCGCTGCCGTGTTGATCGAGACCTTGTCGGCGCCTGCGACCAGGAGCTTGCGGATATCCTCGACCGCGCGCACGCCCCCACCCACGGTCAGCGGCATGAAGCATTGCTCGGCCGTGCGGGCAACCACGTCGAAGATGGTGTCCCGGTTCTCGTGGCTGGCCGTGATGTCGAGGAAACACAACTCGTCCGCGCCCGCCGCGTCATAGATGCGCGCTTGCTCAACGGGGTCGCCCGCGTCGCGCAGGTCTACGAAGTTCACGCCCTTCACGACGCGGCCGTCCTTCACATCGAGACAGGGGATGATGCGGGTCTTCAGCATGGGAACTACCGGTCAGTCCTGCAGGAGGGCCAGCGCGGCCGCGGGGTCGATGCGCCCGTCATAGATTGCGCGGCCCGAGATCACGCCGTCGATGTTGGGATGGTTGGCGGCCTTGAGCGCCCTCAGATCGTCCATGCCGGCGACGCCGCCGCTTGCGATCACGGGTGTCGAGACGGCATCGGCCAGCGCAAGGGTGGCCTCCACATTCACACCTGTCAGCGCGCCGTCCCGGTCCACGTCGGTGTAGACAATCGCGGCCGCACCCGCGTCCTCGAACCGCCGGGCAAGGTCGATGACGGTCAGTTCCGACGTTTCGGCCCAGCCTTCGACCGCAACCTTGCCACCCTTTGCATCGATCCCGAGCACGATGCGGCCGGGATGGGCCTTGCACGCGGTCTTCACCAGCTCGGGGTCGCGCACGGCCACGGTGCCGAGGATGACGCGCCGCACGCCCGCATCGAGCCACATCTCGATGGTCGCCATGTCGCGAATCCCGCCCCCGAGCTGCGCCGGGATCGTGATCGCATTCAGAATGCCGCGTACTGCGTCCGCATTGATCGGCCTGCCCGCGAATGCACCATTGAGGTCGACCAGGTGCAGCCAGCGAAAACCCTCGTTCTCGAACTTGGCCGCCTGCGCCGCAGGGTCGTCGTTGAAGACGGTCGCCTTGTCCATCTCGCCCTTGAAGAGGCGGACGCAGGCACCGTCCTTCAGGTCGATCGCGGGGTAGAGGATCATGGACGCCACCTCAGGAAATTGGCGATCAGGCGCAGGCCGGTGACCTGGCTCTTCTCGGGATGGAATTGCGTACCGACCAGGTTGTCGCGCCCGACGATGGCCGTCACGGGTCCGCCATAGTCCGTCTCCGCCAGCACACAGGCGCGGCTCTCGGGCACCAAGTGGTAGGAGTGCACGAAATAGGCATGGTCGCCGTCGGCGATCCCGTCGAGAATGGGGTGGGCACTGCGCAGCCGCAGCGTGTTCCAGCCCATGTGCGGGATTTTCAACGCCGGGTCGGCGGGCGTCAGCGCCCGCACCTCCCCCGCGATCCAGTCGAGACCGTCGTGCGATCCGTGCTCCAGGCCCCGCGTCGCCATGAGCTGCATGCCTACGCAGACGCCGAGGAAGGGGACACCGTCGCCCATCACCCGCGCGATCAGCGCATCGCGCAGACCCTCGACCGCGGCAAGACCGGCCGCGCAGTCGCCGAAGGCGCCCACGCCCGGCAGGATGACACGGTCAGCCGCCCGGACAAGCGCCGGATCGTCGGTGACATGCACCGCCGCAGAAATCCCCGCCTCCCGCGCCGCACGCTCCACGGCCTTCGCGGCGGATCGGAGATTTCCGGATCCGTAGTCCAGAATCGCGATCTGCATGGACCCTCAAGCCTCCGGAAACACGCCGAGCGGCGTCGACGGCACGGCGCGCGGCCGGCCCGGGCCCGCGGGACGCAAATCGACGGGCCGCTGCTCGCCGGACCCGGACCAGGGACGCTCCGCCGGCGCCGTCCGGCGCACCGGCATGGGCGGATCGGCATAGAAGCGCACTTCCGCCTCCTCCGTATTGCGCGCGACCACCGACCCCATCTCGGTCCAGCCGCGGCGGCCGAGCGCGCTGCGCAGCAACTCGTTGGCCTCGAAACCCACCAACAGGTTGAGCGCGGCGAACGCTACCTGCATCGCGACCTCCGCAACGCCGGCAGCACCGAGACCGGCGAACAGCAAGCCCGCCAGCACCACATAACCCAGCGTCTCCCACCACAGCCGGTGGACGAGCAGCCATACCGCGGGGAACAGGAAAGCCAGCCAGGCAAACCCGTCGCGCACGAAGACCGCGTCTTCGAGAGTGTCGCGGACGTGAACGGTGTAGACCCGCATCGCGCGTCAGTTCCCCAGGGTGCCCTTGGTCGACGGTACGGCGTCGGCCGCGCGCGGGTCGATCTCGACCGCCATGCGCAGCGCCCGCGCCAGCGCCTTGTAGGACGACTCCACGATGTGGTGGTTGTTCTCGCCGTAGAGGTTCTCCACGTGCAGGGTAATACCGGCTGCCTGCGCAAAGGCCTGGAACCACTCCTTGAAGAGTTCGGTATCCATGTCGCCCAGCTTGGGCCGGGTGAAGGCGACCTTCCAGATGAGGTAGGGCCGCTTGGACACGTCCAGCGCGACGCGCGTCAGCGTCTCGTCCATCGGGATCAGCGCCGAGCCATACCGCCGGATGCCCCGGTAGTCCCCGAGCGCATCCGCCACCGCGAGACCGACCACGATGCCGGTATCCTCCGTCGTGTGATGGAAGTCGATGTGCAGATCGCCCTTGGCCCGGACCTTGAGATCGATGAGGGAATGGCGCGAAAGCTGTTCGAGCATGTGATCGAGGAAACCGATCCCCGTCTCGACGTCATAAACGCCGGAACCGTCGAGGTTCACCTCCACCTCGACGCTCGTTTCCTTGGTCGTGCGTGCCGCGCGTCCGATCCGCATCCTGCGCCACTCCTGCATGTTTCGCGGGGCACTTGTAACGCACCGGATGCCCGCGGCCAAGCGCGCGCGACGGGCCAGGGCTTGACCGGGCGCGCCGCCCGTCTCATGTAGCGCGTCATGGGCAACGAACACGGTACTCTTCCCTGGCACGGCACGACCATCCTGTCGGTGCGCAAGGGCGGCAAGGTGGTGATGGCCGGTGACGGGCAGGTGTCCGTCGGCCCCACCGTCATGAAATCGAGCGCGCGCAAGGTGCGCCGCATCGGCAATGGCAAGATCCTCGCGGGTTTCGCGGGCGCGACGGCGGACGCCTTCACGCTGCTGGAGCGGCTGGAGGCGAAGCTGGAGCAGCATCCCGACCAACTGATCCGTGCCTGCGTGGAACTTGCGAAGGACTGGCGCACCGACCGCTACCTGCGCCGGCTCGAGGCCATGATGGCGGTCGCGGACGCGCGCGTCAGCCTCGTCCTCACCGGACAGGGCGACGTGCTGGAGCCTGACGACGGCGTCATCGGGATCGGCTCGGGCGGGTCCTACGCGCTTGCCGCGGCCCGCGCACTGATGGACACGGACGCCGACGCAGAGGCGGTCGCCCGCAAGGCCATGAAGATCGCCGGCGAAATCTGCGTCTACACGAACGACGCGGTGATCGTCGAAACGCTGGACGCTGAGGTATGAGGGCGGCCAGGACCGCTTTCCCTTCGCCCGTTTTCCCCGGTAGAACCACAGGCAGACCGGTATGACTCACTTCTCCCCCCGCGAGATCGTCTCCGAGCTCGACCGCTACATCGTTGGCCAGACAGCGGCGAAGCGCGCGGTCGCCCAGGCCCTGCGCAACCGCTGGCGCCGGCAGCAGCTCGAAAGCCCGCTCAAGGACGAGGTTCTACCGAAGAACATCCTGATGATCGGCCCGACCGGCGTCGGAAAGACGGAGATCTCGCGCCGTCTCGCCCGCCTTGCCGAAGCGCCCTTCCTGAAGGTCGAGGCGACCAAGTTCACAGAGGTCGGCTATGTCGGCCGCGACGTGGAATCGATCGTCCGCGACCTCGTCGAGATCGCGATCAGCCAGCAGCGCGAAACCGCGCGCAAGGCGGTGGAGGCACAGGCGCAGCTGAAGGCGGAGGAGCGTGTTCTCGAGGCGATCGTCGGCCCGTCGGCGCAGGAGGGCACGCGCGAAACCTTCCGCCGCAAGCTGCGCTCCGGGGAACTCGACGACCGCGAGATCGAGGTCGAGGTGCCGGATCAGGGCGGGGCGCCCATGCTCGACATCCCGGGCATGCCGGGCGGGGCGGGGATGATCGACCTGTCGGAGATGCTCGGCAAGGCGTTCGGCGGCCGCCGCCGCAAGCGCAAGATGACGGTGCGGGAGAGCCACAAGGTGCTGGTGCAGGACGAGGCCGACAAGCTGATCGATACAGACCGCATCACGCGCGAGGCGATCCACGCGGTGGAGAACAACGGCATCGTCTTCCTCGACGAGATCGACAAGATCTGCGCGCGCAGCGAGATGAAGGGCGGCGACGTCAGCCGCGAGGGGGTACAGCGCGACCTCCTGCCCCTGATCGAGGGCACCAGCGTGCCCACCAAGCACGGGACGGTGAAGACCGATCACATCCTGTTCATCGCGTCGGGCGCGTTCCACTTGGCCAAACCGTCGGACCTGCTGCCGGAGCTTCAGGGCCGCCTGCCGATCCGGGTCGAGCTGGAGGCACTGACGCGCGACGACTTCCGCCGGATCCTGACCGAGCCCGAGGCGAGCCTCGTCAAGCAATACAAGGCGCTGCTGGGGACCGAGGGCGTCACCCTCGACTTCACCGAGGACGGCATCGATGCGCTGGCCGACATCGCCGCGGAAGCGAACCGCACGGTCGAGAACATCGGCGCGCGCCGCCTGCACACGGTTCTGGAGCGCGTGCTGGACGAGATCAGCTTCACCGCGACGGACAAGCCGGGCGAATCCGTCACGATCGACCGCGCCTACGTCGACGACCGCGTCGCCGACATCGCCCGCAACGCGGACCTGAGCCGATTTATCTTGTGAGACAGCGCGGTAGGGCCGTTCAGCCCTTCCGCCGCAGATAAAGGTAGAACGCGCCCGCGCCGCCATGACGGCGGGACGCCGGGACGCAGGCCGCGATCGTCGCGGAAAGCTCCGGCCGCGCAGCCCAGAGCGGCAGGCTCTCGCGCAGGATGCCCGGACGGTCGAACAGGTCGAAGGCCGGGGCCTTGTGCCGCTCCCCCTTGCCCGTGATGACGAGGAGACAGCGGAGACCCTGCGCGTGCGCCGTGCGGACGGCGGTGACGAAGGCAGCGTAGGCGTCCTCCTGGCGCAGCCCATGCAGGTCGAGGCGACGGTCGGGCGCGATCTCCCCCCGGCGCAGGCGCGCGGACGTCCTGCGGTCGAGGCCGATGATATGACCGCGCTCGGACACCGGGCTCGGCAAGCGGCGCTCGGCCGGCGGCACATGGACGGGACCTTGTGCGATCTGCGGCTTGCGAGCCTTGGCGGACCGGGAGGGCCGGGTAGGGCCCCCGATCTCACCGCCCGCCGCGCCCGCTTTCGGCGGTGCGCCCTCGGTCTCCGGCGACCCGGTCACGCCCGGATGATCGCTGCCGCTGTCGAGAGCGGCCCGGCTCGCATGATCGCGCGGGCGCACGTCCTGCGTGACGTGGCTCCAGAGGGCGATCTCATCGCGCGTCAGATGGCGGCGGCGGCGTGTCATGCGGCCCAGATGGCCGATACGCGCGGCAAAATCCAGTGCTGCCGGTCCTTACGCATCCTCGACCAGCACGATGTGCAGCCGCTTCGGCCCGTGCGCGCCCATGAAGATCGTCTGTTCGATATCCGCCGTGCGCGACGGCCCGGTGATGAAATTGACCGTGCGTGGCATGAAACCGGGCTTTCCCCCGCCCATCTCGCGCAAGTGCGCCCAACCGTCCTCGTAGGATCCGACGATCTGCGAGGCGCGGATCACGACGACATGGTTCTCGGGCAGGAAATTGAGCGTGGTCGACCGCTCAGGCCCTGAATGCAGCATCAGCGTGCCCGTTTCCGCCACCCCGGCGAAGGCGGCGGCGAGCCCGACCTCGTCGGTCGCCTCGGCGACCCCGGTCGCGGTGTCGAGCGCGGTTCCCGACCAGTCGAGGCCGCCCAGCGCCGGATCGGGTGCGATCTTCACCCGTGCGGGCAGATTGTGCCGGCGGATGAAGGCAGCGACCGCCGCGGGGATGTCGCCATCGGAGGCGACGCGGGCCAGGCTTGCCGCATGGTATTCCGCCATCTCCGCGAAGCGGTCGACGCGGGTTGCATCCTCCGCCCCACGGGCCGGGACGAGGTTGCGGGCGTGGGCTGCAAGCCGCGCCTCGACGGTGCGGCGTGCCTCGGCCTCGTTGCCGCTGCGACCCGTGGCGCGGCGGATGGCGCCAAGCATGCTCTCCCGGCTCATCGGCGGCCCCCTTTCGCCTTGTATTGCGCCATGAAGGTGCCCCCCGGCGGCGGGGCGGGCAGATCGCGCCCGTCGGTCCAGCCCTCCGCCAGCGGTAGGGCCGGGTAGCGCCCGCGACCGCGCGCCAGAACCGACAGGACCCGCGACGCCAGATCGACCCCGATCCGGTAGGCCCAGGGCCGTGCCGCCGCCCAGGACCAGAGCGAAATCCCGAAGCGTTCCGCCGCCGGGCTCTCGCCTTGCGCGAACGATTTCTCCCGCCAGCTGCGCATCAGCTTCGGCAGCGGGATGCGCATGGGGCAGACTTCCTCGCACCGTCCGCAGAAGGTCGAGGCGTTGGGCAGATGCCGCCCGTCCGCAAGCCCTACCAGGTTGGGCGTCAGCACCGCCCCGATGGGCCCCATGTAGACCGAGCCATAGGCATGACCGCCCACGGTTGCATAGACCGGGCAATGGTTCATGCAGGCCCCGCAGCGGATGCAGCGCAGCACCTCCTCGAACTCCGTACCCAGCAGCCGCGTCCGTCCGTTGTCGAGCAGGATGACGTGGAAGTCGTCGGGCCCGTCCGCGTCGCCCTGCCGCTTCGGCCCGGTGGAGAAGGTCGTGTAGACCGAGAACTCCTGCCCCGTGGCGGAGCGCGCAAGCACGCGCAGGATGGTTGAGACATCCTCGAGCGTCGGCACGATCTTCTCGATGGAGGCGAGCACGATGTGGGTGCGCGGCAGGGATTGGGTCAGGTCGCCATTTCCCTCGTTCGTGACGATGACGGTCGAGCCGGTCTCGGCGATCAGGAAGTTCGCACCGGTAATACCGACGTCGGCCTCCAGGTAGCGCTGGCGCAGGATGGCGCGCGCCTCCGCCACCATCTCCTCTCCCTCGGTCAGGCGGCGGGTATATCCCAGCTTCTCGTGATGCTTGAGAAAGAGGTCGGCCACCTGCTCCTTCGTCTTGTGGACGGCGGGGCCGATGATGTGGGAGGGCGTCTCACCCGCAAGCTGGATGATGTATTCGCCGAGGTCGGTTTCGACCGGCTCGATCCCGTGACGCTCCAGGAAGCCGTTGATCTCGATCTCCTCGCCGATCATCGACTTGCCCTTGGTGACGGTCTTCGCGCCCTTCTCCTGGCAGATCTTGAGGACGGCGGCCCGCGCTTCCTCGGGCGTGGCGCACCAGTGGACGTGGCCGCCCGCTTCCTGCACGCGCGTCTCGAACGCCTCCAGATATAGGTCGAGATGGGCCAGCACATGGTTCTTGATGCCACGCGCCTCGTCGCGCAGGGCCTCGAACTCCGGCAGCTTGTTCACCGCGCCGAGCCGCTTGGCGAGGAAGTTGCGCTCCGCCTTCGCCATGGCGCGCTGCAACTCGGTATCGGTCAGCGCGTTGTGGGCGTTCTTCTTGAAGGACTTCGGATCGAGCTGGGTCACGAGCGGCCCCCCTTGTCCGGTGCGGCGATCGGAGGAACGCCGGCCATACCGGCCAGTACCTCCGCCACGTGATAGACCTTCACAGGCTTGCCCTCGCGGGAGAGCCGGCCGGCCATGTTCATGAGACACCCCATGTCGCCCGCAAGCAGCGTATCGGCCCCCGTCTCCGCCACCCTGGCGACCTTCTTGGAGACCATGGCTGTCGACACCTCCGGGTACTTGACGCAGAAGGTGCCGCCGAAGCCGCAGCATGTCTCCTCGTCCGGCAGGTCGACCCGGGTCAGGCCGGCCATACCGTCCAGCAGTGCGCGCGGCTGGCCCTTCACCTTCAGTTCGCGCAGGCCCGAGCAGGAATCGTGATAGGTCACCGTGCCGTCATACCGGGCCGCCACGCCGGTCATACCGCGCACGTCCGTGAGGAAGGAGACCAGTTCGTGGGTTTTCGCCGCCAGCGCGAGCGCACGCGGGCCCCAGTGCGGGTCGTCGGCCAGGACTTCCGGGTAATGTTTCACGATCATGCCGCCACAAGACCCGGAGGGCACGACCACGAAGTCATACCCCTCAAACAGCGGGATCATGGCACGGGCGACGGCCGCGGCCTGTGCGCGGGCGCCGGAATTGAACGCCGGCTGGCCACAGCAGGTCTGGGCTTCCGGCACCTCGACGATGCACCCGGCCTCCTCGAGCAGTTTGAGCGCGGCAAAACCTACATTGGGCCGGATCATGTCGACCAGGCAGGTCACGAACAGCGCCACACGCGGCGCACCGCTGATTCCGGGACCGTTATCCGACACGCCACGCACCCCCTGTTTTCCGTTTTGGGTCATGTGCTGAAGCTAGCATGGCAGGTGCCGGAATCCATGCGCCACATGCAGGTGCAGATCAGGATCCGGATGCGGCCTCGCCGTCTGTCGCGAGCCCGGCGGCCACCGGGCGAGGAAGCAGAAGCCACATCCGTCCCTGCGACTGCATGTGACCGGCCAGCCATTCCGCCTCCTCCCCGAAGCCGAAGAAGATGTCGCCGCGCACCGGGCCGACGATGGCCCCGCCGGTATCCTGCGCGACCATGAGGCGCTGCCAGGCGGTTGGGCCTTCCGCTGCACCCGGCTGTTGCGGCAGCAAGGTTGCAACAAAGACGGGTGCGCCCATGGCGTGATGGGTCCGGTCCACCGCCAGGCTGCGTCCGGGGGTCAGCGGAACCCCGGTAGCCCCGGGAGGGCCGAGATCGGTATCGCGCTCCTCGATCTCGCGGAAAAAGACGTAGGAGGCATTCGCGTTCATCACCTCCTGGGCGCGATCGGGATGTTCGGCCAGCCAGGCGCGGATCGATTGAAGGGAGACCGCTTCCCGCGGGATCTGCCCCTCGGCGACCAAAACACGTCCGATGGCGGTGTAGGGATGCCCGTTCTGACCAGCATAACCGACCCGCATGACGGATCCGTCTTCCAGCGCGACCCGGCCCGAGCCCTGGATCTGCAGGAAGAAGGCCGCGACCGGGTCGTCGACCCAGACGAGCGCAAGATCCTCCGCCGGCAGGGCACCATCCACGATAGCCTCCCGCGCCGGGTAGGGCCGCAGCCGGTTGCCCTCGACGCGTCCGGCGATGCGTTGGCCCTTGAGGCTTTCGCGAAATGCGCCCAGATCGACATCCACCAGGTCGGCGGGACGGGTCAGCAGGGGCGTCTGGTAGGGCCCGCCGCGGGTCCGCGATCCGGTGAGCTGCGGCTCGTAGTACCCGGTAAACAGTCCTTCCGCAGCGCTTCCCGCAAAGACATGTACCGGGAGAAAGGCATCCTCGAAGCCTGCACGGGGATCGTCCGCGGCAGCAAGCGCGGCGCACGCCGCTGCCCAGTCGCCCGCGCGGCCAAGGCGCGGATCGGGTCCCGCCGCCGCGTCACCGGCGAGCCGGGAGAACCGGCTGCAGGTGCGCTGCACCGCGACCCGGGCGGCAGCGTGATCGTCCGCCGCCCATCCCGGCAGATCGGCCCACCCTGCCGGTGCCAGGACCATGGCCGGCGGCGGCGCGGGCGGTTCGGGCTGCGGGGTCACGAGACGTCCTATCAGGTCGAGCGCGGGGACGAAGGCGATCCCGGCCGCAAGGCCGACGAGACAGCCCAGAATAAATCCGATGCGGGCGCGGCCACGCCGCATCAGGGGTCAGTCCGCATCCGGCTCTCCGGTCGCGCAGAGTCTCCAGTTCGGATCCGAGGCACGGATATCGCGGGTGAAGGTCCAGGCGTCCACCACTTCGCGGATCTGCGTCCGGGAGCCTTCGACGATCTCGCCGTCGGCATTCTCGACGAAGGAAATCATGTTGGCAGTGAAGCGGACCGTGACCTCGGCCATGCGGCCTTCCACAGAGGCACCCGTGATCGTCGCATCGCGCAGGTCGACGATCGACGATGTCGCCGACACCCCGCGCGCTGCCCGGTCGTCGATCACGGCCGCGAAACTCTCGAACACGTCGTCGGTCAGCAGCATGCGCAGCGTATCCTTGTCGCCTGCCGCGAAGGCCTCCACGATCATCTCGTAGGCTGCTTTCGCACCGTCGAGGAAGCGTCCGGGGATGAAAGTGCGGTCCGCAAGCTGGAGGCGCGCGATCTGCATCCCTGCCTCGCCACCCTTCTGCACGAAGCGGTCGATCTCGTTCTCCTCCGGCTGCGGGGCTTTGTCCCGCTGCGGCAACGAAACGACATTGTCGTCACCCTGATCCGATGGGCCGGAGTAGGGATCGTACGGCGGCCGTTCCTCGCCCGTGCGGCGGCCGAGAACGCTGCGCAGGCGCAGAAAGATGAACCCCGCGATGACCGCGAGGATGATGATGTCCAGAATGTTGAACCCGCCGCTCATGAGTACCCTTGTCCGACGCACAGTCTTCAGGTTGCGCTCCTGATCCCCAATATAGGGTCTTAGTGCATGAAACCCTACCCTGCCGCAATGCCTGCGCGACGCGGCGGGGTCTCCATTGCGGCACGGACTGCCTGCGGCACGCCACGGCCGCCGACAAAACCCGACGGAAAGGGCCCGCCCGACATGGCAAGGCTAGCGCTTATCGCCTTCATCGCCGTTCCCCTGATAGAGATCGCCCTGTTCATCCAGGTAGGCGGACTGATCGGCTTGTGGCCAACGCTGGCAATCATCGTGCTGACCGCCGTGATCGGTGTCGCCCTGCTGCGCCAGCAGGGGCTCAGTACCCTGACCCGCGCCCAGGCACGCATGGACCGGGGCGAGATGCCGGTGCGCGAAATGCTCGAGGGCATCCTCCTCGCCATCGCCGGGGCCCTGCTTCTGACACCGGGGTTCTTCACCGACGCGATCGGCTTTGCGTTGCTCGTCCCTGCCGTGCGCCAGGCCATAGGTAACCGGATCGCCCGGCACGTGGTCGTGAGCGGTCCGCAACCGGCGCCGCCCCATCGTCCAAAGACCGGTTCCGGCGGCACCATCGAGGGCGACTACGAGGTGGTCGGAGAGGGTACCCCGCCAGGACCCGCAACACCACGAGAGGACAGTCCCTGGCGCGGCACGTGAGCGGAAGTCCGCCGCGCGCTTGCCGGACGGTCGAGGCCGTGCTAGCCACCGTTCCGACCCTTAGTCGTTCGAGGAGAGTAGCCCCATGGCGGAGACCAACGGCGCCGGCGCCCAGCCGCAGCCCGGGCAGCAGCAGGCAGCCCCGCAGATCCGGATCCTGACGCAGTATACGAAGGACCTGTCCTTCGAGAATCCGCAAGGGGCGCGGGCCGGGGATCCGAACGCCGGCCAGCCGCAGATCGGGGTGTCGGTGAACGTCCATGCCGGAAAGATGGGCGAGGATCTCTACGAGGTGGACCTGCGGATCCGTGTGGAGGCCAAGCGCGACGACAAGACCGCATTCCTTTGCGAACTGTCCTATGGCGGTGTGTTCCAGTTGAAGAACCTGCCTGCGGACGCGATCCAGCCGGTTCTGTTCGTCGAATGTGCCCGACAGCTCTTCCCCTTTGCCCGGCGTGTCGTCGCCGACACGGTGCGCGACGGCGGATATCCTGCCCTGCTTCTCGACCCGATCGATTTTCTGCAGCTTTACCGCAACCAGGTGCTCGCGGCCCAACAGCAGCAGCAACAGGGCGGCGCGGCACCCCAGGGCGCCTGAGAAGCTATCCCACGCCTTCTTCCGGCTTGACGGGCGTCTTGCCGTGCCTGTCGGCGCGGCAGGTGCTTTCGCCTAAAGACCGCGCCAGAGCGCTTTCTCGCCCATCTCCGCGATGAAGGCACGGTGGGCCTCCTCCTCCGCAGCGGTCAGGCGGGGCGGCAGGGCCACCGGGCGTTGCGGCTGCCGCTTGCGGTCCTTTCCGGCAAGCACGGCCCCATCCTCAAGGCCCAGCATCAGCCCGGGCTCACGACCGCCGATCAGCTCCAGATAGACGTTGGCAAGCAGTTGCGCGTCCAGGAGCGCGCCGTGATAGGTGCGCGAGGAATTGTCGATCCCGAAGCGCTTGCAGAGTGCATCGAGCGAGACCTGCGCACCGGGAAACTTCCGGCGCGCAATGGCAAGCGTGTCGATCGCCTGGGAAGAAGGCAGCACGGGCCGGGCAAAGCGCCGGAATTCCGCGTTCAGGAAGCGCATGTCGAAGGCAGCGTTGTGAATCACCAGCGGCGCGTCCGCGAGGAATTCCTGGATCTCGTCGACATGTGCCTCGAACGGGTTGTGCTTCGAGAGGAAATCGATCGAAAGGCCGTGCACGGCAAAGGCCGCCTCCGGCATGTCCCGCTGCGGATCGAAGTAGAGATGCAGCGTGCGGCCGGTCGGCACATGATGCTCCAGCTCCACGCACCCCAACTCGACGACGCGGTGACCCTCGGCCGGATCGAGCCCCGTGGTTTCGGTATCGAGAACGATCTCGCGCATCTCTCTTACCTTCTCCTGCGGTCGGACCAGGCCCGTGCCCGGTAGTGCCGGAGGCCCTCCATCACCCTTTCCACGTCCGCCTGAGCCGCGGGGATCCCGCGGCTCGTCTCGATCAGGAAGTCGGCGCGCGCACGCTTCTCCGCATCCGGGGTCTGGCGTGCGAGCAAACGGTCCAGGATCTCTGCGGTCATACCGGGCCGCTCCAGCACACGGGCCCTCTGTACCGCCTTCGGTGCCGTCACGACAACCACTGCATCGACACGGGTATGACCGCCTGTCTCGAACAGCAGAGGGACGTCCAGGATCACGATTTCGGCGCGGTCCCGCTCGGCAAGGGTCAGGAAGTCGATCTGCGCACGTCCGACAAGCGGGTGGACCACGGCTTCCAGGCGGGCGAGCGCCTGCGGGTCGGACTTGACGGCCTCCGACAGCCGGGCACGGTCGACACCGTTCTCGACGATGGCCTGGGGAAACACAGCTCCGATCGGCCCTACCGCGGCACCCCCCGGCGCATAGAGCGCGTGGACCGCGGCGTCAGCGTCGTAGTGGACTGCCCCGGCCGCGCGAAAAAGCGCAGCGGTCGTCGATTTTCCCATGCCGATCGAACCGGTCAGACCGACGAGCCTCATGCAGATGTCTCCCCGAGGTCCGAGAGGATCGCCGCACGAATGTCTGCCGTGACCTCGGGCGCGGTTCCGAACCATGCCTCGAACCCCGGGCGGGCCTGATGCAGCAACATGCCGAGCCCGTCGACGATCCGATGGCCACGCGCGCGGGCGGCCAGGAGGAAAGGCGTGATCCGCGGCTTGTAGACGATATCCGTCACGAGCGCTTCTGCGGGTAGGGCCGGCAGGACGTCGAGCAGGGGTGCCATATCGCCCCCGCCGAGCCCCAGGCTGGTCGTGTTGACGGCCAGGCGCACATCGGCACATGCCGCATGCGGGACCGGCCAATCCACGACGCGAACGCATTGGCCAAATACCTCGGCGAGGGTCTCCGACCGAGCGCGCGTACGGTTTGCCAGCCGAACTTCCGGAACCCCTTCCGCCAGCAGGCCGTGAACGACGGCCCGTGATGCACCCCCCGCACCCAGCACAAGGGCCGGCCCCTCGAACGCACCGGTGGCCTGCGCATCCGTTCTCAGGTTCTCGATGAAACCGAAAGCATCGGTGTTATCGCCCGTCACGAGACCGTCCTCGCCGATCACGAGGGTATTTACGGCACCGATCGCGCGGGCGCGGCCGGTCAGCCGGTCACACAGCGCAAATGCCTGCTCCTTGTGGGGAATGGTCACGTTGGCTCCGCGAAAGCCAAGGGCTACAAGGCCACGGAATGCCTCGGCGAAGCGGTCCGGATGCACGGCAAGAGGCACATAGGCACCGTCTATGCCGTAGCGATCCAACCACAGGCCGTGAAGCCGCGGCGACAGGGAATGTGCGACCGGCCATCCCATGACGCCTGCGAGTCTCGCCGCACCTGTCAGACCCATGCTCTCCCTCCCCTGACGCCCCGCCATGTCCCTCACGACGGCACATCACCGCGCGCACGCAGCCAGTCGAGAAGTTCGAGAAGCGGAAGCCCCTGAATCGTGAAGGTATCGCCCTCGATGCGAGAAAAGAGATGAACCCCCGGCCCCTCGATCCGGTAGCACCCAACCGATCCGAGAGCAGATGCCCCCTCAATCTCCAGATAGCGTGCGATGAAGGCGTCGGACAGCGGCCGGACGGTAAGGCGTGCGTGACCCACGTGACGCCAGGCCGGATTTCCGCCGATCACAGCCACTGCCGCACTGTAAAGGTGATGTGTCTTGCCTGAGAGCAGCTGCAGGGTCGCGGCAGCCTGTTCGGCTGTCCCGGCCTTGCGCACAACCTGCCCGTCGCACACCAGTACCTGGTCGCATCCGATGACCACGGAGCCGGGGGCACGTCGCGCCACGGCAACCGCCTTGATCTCGGCCAGCGCATCGGCTAGGTCGCGTCCGCCCAAGCCTTCGGCAAGTAGCGATGCTGCGACTTCGGCCTCGTCGACCGGGGCCCGGACGGCTGCGAAGGAAAGTCCTGCATCCCGCAGCAGGCGGGCGCGCGTCGGGCTGCCACTCGCCAGCACCAACGGCGGCTCCGGTCCGAGCGTCTGCGGATCGGATACGGTCATCCGCCGTTCGCCTTGCGCTGCTGGTAAAGGGTGAAGATGGCCGCCGCGGTTTCCTCGATCGACCGGCGGGAAACGTCGATCACCGGTATGCCCAGCTTCTCGTAGAGCCGCCGCGCGGCGGACGTTTCGTCACGCACCATCGAGGGATTGACGTAATCGGTCTCCTCAGTCTCCGACAGAGACAGAAGACGGTTGCGCCGGATCTGTACCAGACGTTCCGGTGATGCCAGCAGCCCTACCACCAGTGGCCGACGCAGGTTCTCGACGATCGGCGGCAGCGGTATGCCCGGTACGACCGGCACGTTTGCAGCCTTCACACCGCGGTTTGCAAGATAGATGCAGGTCGGTGTCTTCGACGTCCGGCTCACACCCAGAAGCACCACGTCGGCCTGGTCCAGCTCGTGCACGTTCTGACCGTCATCGTGCGCCATCGTGTAGTTGAGGGCGTCGATGCGGGCAAAGTACCCGCTGTCCAGCTGGTGCTGGCCACCCGGACGGTGTGTGGTCTTCGTACCCAAATAGGCTTCGAAGACGGCGAGGACGCCATCGAGGACCGACAGGCAAGGCATCCCAAGTTCGGCACAGCGGCGCACGAGCGCGTGGCGAAGATCCTCGTTCACCAGGGTGAAGAGCACGATACCCGGGGCATCCGCGATCCCGGCGAACACCTTCTCGAGCTGCCGCGGGGTCCGGACAAGGGCATAGGAGTGCTCTATGGGCTGCACCCGCTCGAACTGGGCAACCGCAGCCTTGGCGAGGACATTGATCGTCTCGCCGGTCGAGTCCGACACGAGATGGAGATGGAAATAGGTGACCGTTTTGCGGCGCGCGGACATGGAATCCTTCTACCCGATTGGCGGGGAAGGGCAAGCGGCACCGTCGAGTCCCGTGGATAAGTGGGAGAACACGGGGTCCCGACGGGGGGGCGTGTGGGCAAGCGCGGATTCATCCCCATTGTGAACGCGATGGCTGGCACGGACCTTGATCATGGGCACAACCCGGCCGAGAGGTTCCGTGACCTGCATCCGGAGCACCCGGCTTTCCCGAGATTCCGACTCAACCCCGCGAGCCAGCGCGCGACAGTTCAACGAAGAATCCCTACCGGAAGCTTCCAGCTATCTCCCGGCGAAACGGAGCCGTAGCGGACCCTGCCTGCCTGTGCATGAACCTGTGGATAGCTGCGGGACGCGCGATGATCCACAGGACTCAGGCCCCAACAAGCTTCTTCAACCCTTTTTTAGATTCCTGACTTGTGTTGGGTCGTTCCGGTGGGCATCGTCGCCACCCTGTCGCCGAGGGAACTCGGCCTTCCCGGATGGACAAGAGGGTGATGAGCCGTTCGACCGAGAAACCGCTTCTGCGTGCACTCAGCGGCGAGGCGTTGCCGACGCCTCCGGTATGGCTGATGCGGCAGGCTGGGCGCTACCTGCCGGAATACCGCAAGGTACGGGCGGAGGCGCGGGACTTTCTGGACCTGTGCTATTCGCCGGACCTGGCGACCGAGGTCACCTTGCAGCCAATCCGGCGCTATGGCTTCGATGCCTCGATCCTGTTTGCCGACATTCTCCTGATCCCGGATGCGCTGGGCCAGCAGGTTCGCTTCGTCGCCGGGGAGGGCCCGCGTCTCGAGCCTGTTCGCGATGCTGCCGCGATCGGGAAGCTGAGCGCCGCGCGGGTCGGAGAGCACATGCAGCCTGTCTACGAGACCGTCCGCCGGTTGCGGAGGGAACTGCCCGGACAGGTTACCCTTATCGGTTTTGCAGGGTCTCCGTGGACCGTCGCGACCTACATGGTGGAAGGGCGCGGCAGTCCGGATCAGAAGCAGGCACGGCTGATGGCATGGACAGCGCCCGATGTCTTCGGCGTGCTGATCGACAAGCTTGTCGCCGCGACCGTGGAGTATCTCTCAGGCCAGGTTGCCGCCGGGGCTGAAGTTCTGCAGCTCTTTGACAGTTGGGCGCAAGGGTTCTCGCCCGCGATGTTCGAGCGATGGGTCATCGCCCCGACGCGCGCCATCGTTGACGAGATCCGCGCCCGCCATCCGGGTGTGCCGATCATCGGTTTCCCGAGGCTGGCCGGCGCGCAGATTCCGCACTATGTCGCGGCGACGGGCGTCGATGCGGTCAGCCTCGACACCGGTGTCGACCCGGCATGGGCACGGCAGGTCATGCCGGAAAGTGTATGTCTGCAGGGCAATCTCGATCCGCTTTGCCTGGTTGCGGGGGGAGAGGCGATGGCAGCCGAGACGCGGCGTCTTCTCGACGGGATGGCCGGCCGGGCGCATGTCTTCAACCTGGGTCACGGGATCGTTCCGGAGACGCCGCCGGAACATGTGAGTGCCCTGCTCGAGATTGTGCGCGGCCGGTAGGGCCGGTGATACGGGTGAGGACGAGATGGCTCGAAAACTGGCGGTGGTGCTGTTCAACCTGGGAGGGCCGGACAGCCCCGAGGCTGTAAAGCCGTTTCTGTACAACCTGTTCAACGATCCGGCGATCATCTCGGTCCCCTGGCCGGTCCGGCCGTTGCTGGCACGGCTTATCTCGTCGCGGCGGGCCCCTGTCGCACGCGAGATCTATGCCGAGATCGGAGGGCGGTCTCCTCTCGTTCCCCTGACGGAGGAGCAGGCCGAGACGCTCGCGGCGGCAATCGGCGAGAGCGGGGAGGGCGAGGCGAAGGTTTTCATCGCCATGCGTTATTGGCATCCGATGGCTGATGAGACGGCACGTTTCGTGAAGGCATACGGGCCGGACGAGATCGTTCTGTTGCCGCTTTATCCGCAGTTCTCGACGACGACGACGGGGTCTTCGGTAAAGGACTGGAAGAGGGCGGCGCAGGTGGCGGGGCTGGACGTACCGACGCGCACGGTTTGTTGCTATCCGCTGGAGGAGGGCTGGATTGCCGCGCAGGCAGACCTGCTCCGGCAGGCGATCCGAAAGAGCGGTGAGGGCCCGGTGCGCGTCCTGTTCTCCGCACATGGTTTGCCGAAGAAGGTGATCGCGTCCGGCGATCCGTATCAATGGCAGGTGGAGCAGACTTCGGCGGCCGTGGCCGAGGCGGTTGGGGCCGACATGCCGGAGTGGGTCGTTTGCTACCAAAGCCGGGTCGGGCCGCTGGAATGGATCGGGCCTTCGACGGAGGACGAGATCGCGCGGGCAGGTGCCGATGGTGTCGGCCTTGTGGTGGTGCCGATCGCGTTCGTCTCGGAGCACTCGGAAACGCTGGTGGAGCTGGACATCGAATACGCGGAACTGGCGGCGCACAAAGGTGTGGCGTCCTACGTCAGGGTTCCGGCGGTGGCAACACACTCCTCCTTCGTCGCGGGTCTTGCGCGGGTCGTCGGGGAGGTCCGGGGACGCGCAGCGGGTTCCGTGTGCCCGAACGGTGGCCGGCGGATCTGTCCTGCAGTCCACGGACGCTGTCCGGCGACGCAGGTGTAAATCCGCGAACGGCAGGAGGAGGCGGTATGGCCGAATATTACCTGTGGCTGAAGACGGCCCACATCGTCTCGATGGTCGCGTGGATGGCTGCGCTTTTCTATCTGCCGCGGCTTTACGTCTATCATGTGAGTGCGGAGCCTGGCGGCGAACTCGACGACACGCTGAAGATCATGGAGCGGCGGCTTCTGAAGGCGATCATGACGCCCGCGATGATGGCAACCTGGGTGTTTGGGCTCCTGTTGCTCGGTTCCGGCGTTGCCGGTATGGCCGAGGGATGGCTGCACGCCAAGGTCGTCCTTGTCCTTCTGCTGTCGGGCTTCCACGGTGCATGTGCGAAGTGGCGCAAGGATTTCGAGGCCGGGCGCAATACCCGATCGGAGCGGTTCTACCGGGTGGCGAACGAGGTGCCGACGGTGCTTCTGATCGCCATCGTCCTGCTGGCGGTGGTGAAGCCGTTCTGATTGACACGGGCGAGGATTCGACTATGTGTGAGGCACCTACCAAAGGCCGCCGTTGACGCGAGTGCCCGTGAGGCGTGCGCGTACAGCGTCCGGAGCGGCCACCTCATGATCGTTTGACGCCGGCCGTGTCGGGCCCTTTCCAGCATTTGCACCCGATTCCCGCTGCCGGCCGGGACGGACATCAGCTTCCGACAGGCCAGGGTACGCTTCGGTTTCTTCCCTTCCAGGACATCCACATGGACATTCGCGAACTCAAGCTGCAGGACCTCAAGGTCAAGTCGCCCACCGATCTTCTGGCGTTCGCCGAGCAGCTGAACGTCGAGAACGCATCCTCGATGCGCAAGCAGGACATGATGTTCGCCATCCTCAAGGAGCTGGCGGAGCAGGAGTGCGAGATCACCGGCGAAGGCGTGCTTGAGGTTCTTCAGGATGGCTTCGGGTTCCTGCGCAGCCCGGAATCGAATTATCTCGCCGGTCCCGACGACATCTACGTCTCGCCTTCGCAGATCCGCCGCTTTGGCCTGCGCACCGGCGACACGGTCGAGGGGACCATCCGCAGCCCGAAGGACGGGGAGCGGTATTTCGCACTCACCCGTGTGGACCGGATCAATTTCGACGACCCCGAGAAGGTGCGCCACAAGGTGCATTTCGACAATCTGACGCCGCTCTATCCGGACGAGCGGCTGCGCATGGAGATCGAGGATCCCACGATCAAGGACATGAGCGCGCGGGTCATGGATCTCGTTGCGCCGATCGGCAAGGGCCAGCGCGCGCTGATCACCGCGCCGCCGCGCACCGGCAAAACCGTGGTGCTGCAGAATATCGCCCGCTCGCTCGCGGCGAACCATCCCGAGTGTTACCTGATCGTGCTCCTGATCGACGAGCGCCCTGAGGAAGTGACCGACATGCAGCGGACCGTGAAGGGCGAGGTCGTTTCCTCGACCTTCGACGAGCCCGCGGCACGCCACGTCCAGGTTGCCGAGATGGTGATCGAGAAGGCCAAGCGCCTGGTGGAGCATGGACGCGACGTGGTGATCCTTCTCGACTCGATCACGCGCCTCGGCCGGGCCTACAACACCGTTGTCCCAAGCTCCGGCAAGGTGCTGACCGGCGGTGTCGACGCCAACGCCCTGCAGCGGCCGAAGCGCTTCTTCGGTGCGGCCCGCAACATCGAGGAAGGCGGATCTCTGACCATCATCGCGACCGCGCTGATCGACACCGGCAGCCGCATGGACGAGGTGATCTTCGAGGAGTTCAAGGGTACCGGCAACTCCGAGCTGATCCTCGACCGCAAGATCGCCGACAAGCGCATCTTCCCGGCCATCGACATCACGCGCTCGGGCACGCGGAAAGAGGAACTTCTGGTGCCGAAGGACACGCTGTCCAAGATGTATGTCCTGCGCCGTATCCTGAACCCGATGGGGACCGTGGATGCGATGGAATTCCTCCTCGGCAAGATCAAGCAGACCAAGTCGAACAGCGATTTCTTCGACTCCATGAACACCTGACAAGCGCCCCCGCGGCCTTTTTCCGGCGCGAAACGAAAGAGCCCGCGTACTGCATACGGTACGCGGGCTTCAATCATTCTGGCGCGTTTCAGGGCCTGATCAGGGCCCGATCAGGGAATGAGGATCGTCTGACCTGTAGTCTTGCGGGCTTCCAGATCCTCGTGCGCCTGGCGCGCGTCGCTCAGCGCATAGCGCTGGTTGATGTCGATCTTCACCTTCCCAGATGCGACCACGTCGATGACATCCTGGGCGGTGGCGCGCATTTCATCGGGTGTGGCCGTGTAGTGCATCAGGGTCGGCCTGGTGACGAAGAGCGAGCCCTTGGCCGAGAGGATGCCGAGGTCCACGTCGCGGACCGGACCCGAGGCATTGCCGTAACTGACGAGCAGGCCGCGCGGCTGGAGCGAATCGAGCGAAGGCACCCATGTGTCCTTGCCCACGCCGTCGAAGACGACGGGCACCTTCTTGCCGCCCGTGATCTCCTTCACCCGTTCGGCGATGTCTTCCTTGCGGTACAGGATGACATGATCGCAACCGTGCGCTTTGGCGAGGTCGGCCTTGTCCTCGCTTCCGGCGGTACCGATGACCGTGGCGCCAAGTGCCTTGAGCCACTGGCAGGCGATCAGGCCGACACCGCCGGCGATGGCATGGAAAAGCACCGTCTCCCCCGCCTGGACCGGGTAGATGCGTCGGATGAGGTACTGCGCCGTCATCCCTTTCAGCATCATGGCGGCGCCGGTTTCATCGCTGATGCTCCCCGGCAGTTTCACCACCTTGTCGGCTGGCATGACGCGAGCCTCTGCGTAGGAACCGATGGGACCTGTCCCGTACGCGATACGATCGCCCTCGGAGAGGCCGGTCACGCCGCTACCAACCGCCTCGACAACGCCGGCAGCTTCCAGGCCGAGGCCGGAGGGCATTTGAAGCGGGTAGAGGCCGGACCGATGGTAGGTGTCGATGAAATTCAGGCCGACCGCGGTGTGACGGACGCGGATCTCGCCCTTCCCTGGCGCCGGGACGTCGAGATCGACAACCTCGATGACTTCCGGACTGCCAGGCCGCTGGATCTGGATTGCCTTGACCATGATACCCCCGCTCAACCGAGGTGGTTGTTGAAGAAGGTGGCCGTCCGCCCGTTGGCGAGCTTCGCGGCCTCCGCGTCGTAGTGAGCCCCGCCGACACGGGCAAACGCATGATCGTTGCCGACATAGTCGTGCAGCGTCACATGGGTATTTTTGTCGAGCGCCTCATGCACCTTCTTCTGGGCGTCCTTGGGAACGAATCCGTCCTCGGTTGCAATGTGCAGCATCAGCGGCACCGCGATGTTGCCCGCCTCGTCCAGCAGGGCGTCGAGACCCACGCCGTAATAGCCGACCGCCGCGTCGGTGTCCGTACGGGTCGCGGAGAGATAGGCGAGCTTTCCGCCGAGACAGTAACCTACCGTGCCGACCTTGCCCGTCGTCTCGTCCATGTTCCGGACGTGTGTGATGGTCGCTTGCACGTCGCGGATGCCGGCGTCGACATCGAAGGCCTGGAAATAGCCGAACGCCTGCTTCCACTCCTCCTCCGTCTGGTCGGTAATGTCGATGCCCGGCTGGATGCGCCAGAAGAGGTCGGGGCAGACGGCGACGAAGCCCTGGCGGGCGAGGCTGTCGCAGATATCGCGCATCACCTTGTTCACGCCGAAGATTTCCTGCATGACGACAATCGCCGGTGCGGGCGTGTTATCCGGATAGGCGGCGTAGGCCGAGAACTTGCCGTCGGGTGTATTGATCGTGAGCGTGCCGGTCTTCATGGTCATCCCCTCCCTGGGTTCGTGGTTTTCCAGCGTTGTGCGAAGTCTAGCCTGATCGCTTCCTCTTTCGAGACGGGTAGGCTGCACGAGGGGCCGATACAGATATAAACACCTGATTTTTCGACCTTATCGGCTGCGGGATGCGTCTCTGGCAGGGCTGTGCCAGGGCTTATTGCCTGGAGGGCGCGCGAGGGCGGTGCCGCACGATGCGCGGCGGCGAGCAGCTTCTCTGTGTCCGGGTCGTCCGGGTCGCCGATGACGGTTACCTGGGCAGGCCGTTCGATTGTCTCCCACGAGCAGAAGAGCGCGGTCAGCGGAAACACATTGCGATGAACGAGGGGTGCGAAGGTCGCGGCGATTTCCTCTGCCCGCTCGCGATAGAGGCTGTCGCCCGTCAGAAGGTGAAGCCGGGCAAGCGTTCCGGCAAGCATCCCGTTTCCGGACGGTGTCGAGGCATCCGAGCAGGACTTGGTGCGCACGATCAGCGCCTCGGCGTCGTCAGCCGTGAAGAAATAGGCGCCGCCATCGCCGTCGCGATAATGGGTGTCGAGGACATCCGCCCAATGGGTCGCCCAGTCGAGGTAGGCGCTGTCGGCGGTTGCTTCGTAGAGGGTCACGGCTGCCTCGATCATGAACGCATGGTCGTCGAGGGTCGCGGCATGTCGTGCCTGTCCCTGCCGGTAGCTGTGAAGCAGGCGGCCGTCCCTTGTCATGGCCTCGACGATGAAGGCAAAGGTCTCCTCGGCAAGCGCGATCCAATCCGGTTCATCCATCATCCGGCCCGCATCGGCGAGCGCGGCGATCATCAATCCGTTCCAGTCGGCAAGCACCTTGTCGTCGCGCCCCGGCCGGATGCGCCCTTCACGCACGGCATGCAAGGTTGCGCGCATGGCATCGAGGCGGGCTTCTTCTTCCGTGCTGGGCAGTTGGTCGCAGGAAAGCCGGTTGAGGATCGTCTTTCCTTCCCAGTTTCCGCCGGACGTGACGTCGAAGACGCGGGCGAAGAGGAGAAAGTCCTCCTCTCCCAGAACGCGCCGGATCTCTTCGGCGGTCCAGACGTAGAAACGGCCTTCCTCTCCCTCGGAATCCGCATCCAGGCTCGAAGCGAAACCGCCATCGGGTGCCATCATCTCGCGCCGGGTCCAGGCCACGATCTCCCGGCAGATGCGGCGGTAAAGGGGGCTCTCCGTCTCGGCCCAGGCATGGGCGTAGAGGCGCAGGAGCTGGGCGTTGTCATAGAGCATCTTCTCGAAGTGCGGCACGAGCCAACGAGCATCGACCGTATAGCGCGCAAAGCCGCCGCCAAGGTGGTCGCGGATACCGCCGAGCGCCATCTGGTCGAGGGTCAGGAGCACGCCGTCGCGCAAGGTGGCGTTTCCCGTACGCAATGCAGTGCGCCAGAAGAAATCGAAGAGCGACACCTGCGGGAACTTCGGCGCGCCGCCGATACCGCCGTTGTCCCGGTCGATATGGGTGCCAAGCCGTTCGGCGATCTCGTCGAGCAGGGGCAGCGAGAGGGACAGCGGCTCTCCCTCAATCTTGTTCATGGCTTGGAGCGCCTGGGCAAGGGCCTTGCGATTGTGGGTAATCTTTTCAGGCTCCGCATGGAAGACGCGGTGTACTTCGCGCAGGATCGTCGGGAATCCGGGCCGCCCGTAACGGGCTGTGGGCGGGAAGTAGGTACCCCCGAAGAAGGGCTCGCCGCCGGGGGTCAGGAACATGGTCAGCGGCCAGCCGCCATGCTCGCCCAACATCTGCAACGCCGCCTGGTAGATCGCGTCGATGTCGGGCCGCTCCTCGCGGTCGACCTTGATGTTCACGAACAGCTCGTTCATCACGCCGGCGATTTCGGGGTCCTCGAAGCTTTCGTGCGCCATGACGTGGCACCAATGGCAGGCGGCATAGCCGACCGACAGGAGAATGGGCTTGTCGTAGCGGCGCGCCTCGGCCAGCGCCTCCGGACCCCATGCCCGCCAGTGCACCGGATTGTCCGCGTGCTGGAGCAGGTAAGGGCTCGTTTCGTCGGCGAGCAGGTTCGCCTGGGGCAGGGCAGCGCTCATGCCTGTCTCCGTGTGTCCGCGGGATGGACTCGGGCTATTGGGGATCACATATGGACAGGGTAGGCTGTCGGGCGGCGGGCGTAAACCGCCGCGACAGCCTGTTTTTCCCGAGGAGAGGACGGCCGATGAAGGTCACCGTCGAAATGGACCTGACGCCAAAGGAAGCGCGCGAACTGCTGGGCTTGCCCGATCTGCAGCCCTTGCAGGACGCCATGGTTGCACGGATGCAGGAGAACATGGAGCAGGCCGCAGCAAGGCTGGATCCAGAGGATCTCGTGAAAGCCTGGATGCCGCTCGGACAACAGGGGCTGGAACAGCTGCAACGCTTTCTGTTCGGCGCAGCCGGAGCGGCTGCCGCCGGCCGCACAGGCGGCACCAGGAGCGGGGAAGGGTCATGACGGGCGGGCGTTCGGCTGGCGATCCGCAGCCCTATTTCGACAGGCACGTTTTCGTCTGTACCAACCGGCGGGCGGAGGGACATCCGCGCGGGTGTTGCGCCGAGAAGAAGTCGGAGCCACTGCGGGCCTATCTCAAGGCGCGTGTGGGAGAGGCCGAGGTGGGGCGGGTCCGGGTAAACGCATCCGGGTGCCTCGATCGGTGCGAACTGGGTCCCGTGCTCGTGATCTATCCGGAGGGCATCTGGTACACTTATCGGACCGCCGAGGATCTGGACGAGATCATCCAGACGCATCTTGTCGAGGGTGGCCGGGTCGCACGCCTGATGCTGAGTCCTGAAGACGGCCCCAAGCCGCCGCCGGCGGGCTGACAAGGTTCTCCTGATGAACGATCGGGATACGATTTTCGCCCTGTCAACCGCTGCGGGGCGGGCTGGGGTTGCCGTGATCCGTGTCTCGGGTCGGCGGGCACCCCTGGTCGCCGAGCGGCTTTGCGGACGCCGCCCCCAGGCGCGGCGCGCAGAGCGTGCGGTGTTGCGGCATCCGGGTACGGGCGAGGCGCTCGACGACGGTCTTGTCCTGCTGTTCCCCGCACCGCGGAGCTTTACCGGGGAAGATGTGCTGGAACTTCAGGTTCACGGAAGCCTGGCGGTGGTTGCTGTTCTTCTCGAAGTGCTGTCAGGCGAGAAGGACTGCCGGCCTGCAGAGCCGGGCGAGTTCACGCGGCGTGCCTTCCACAACGGGAAGCTCGACCTGACCCAGGTCGAAGGTCTGGCGGACCTGATCGACGCGACGACCGAGGCCCAGCGCCGGCAGGCTCGGCGCCAGGTCGATGGCGCCCTCGGTACGCTGTACGACGGTTGGCGGGAGCGCCTCGTGCGTGTAGCGGCGCACCTGGAGGTCATGATCGACTTTCCGGATGAGGATGTGCCGCAGGAGACCCGCGACCTGGTGGCGGGTCAGGTGCGGATGCTGCGGGACGAGTTACGCGCGCATCTGGACGACTCGCGGCGCGGAGAGCGCCTGCGCCACGGGGTGAGCGTAGTCATTCTCGGTGCGCCGAATGCTGGAAAATCGAGCTTGCTCAACCTGCTCGCCCAGCGGGAGGCAGCAATCGTCTCGGAGATTGCGGGCACGACGCGCGATGTCATCGAGGTGCACCTGGACCTCGGCGGCTATCCGGTTACGCTGGTCGACACCGCGGGGCTGCGGGAAACGGAAGATCGAATCGAGGCAGAGGGCGTGCGGCGAACGCGCGCCCGGGCAGCCGATGCGGATATCCGCCTTCTGGTTCGGGATGCCAGCATCCCGGGGATCCCCGACCTCGCGACTATGGCGGAAGAAACCTCGCCGGACCTCGTCGTCTACAACAAGATCGACCGGGAAGGGGTAGCGACGCCATTCCACGAGGAGGCGGTGAGAATTTCCTGCCGGACTGGCGCCGGGGTTGACACGTTGCTGGAACGGCTGGGGGCCTTGGTGCGGGCGCGCTTCGGTCTCACGGAAGCCCCTGTGCTGACCCGTGCCCGGCATCGCAGAGCGCTGGGGGATTGCGTGAGCGCCCTGGAGAGGTTCCTGGCCCGGGATCTCTCCGATGACGCGCCTGAGCTGGCGGCGGAAGAGATCCGGTTTGCGGTTGGCAGCCTTGGGCGCATAACCGGGCGGGTCGATGTTGAGGATCTGCTCGACGTGGTGTTCCGGGACTTCTGCATTGGGAAATGACGTTTCACGTGAAACATGCTAGGAGCCAGGCCGTTCGCGGGTCGAGCGAATGGCGGCGCGTTCGGACGGATGTTTCACGTGAAACACCGGCGTGGCGTAACTCGGAGCGAGTGGAATGAACAGCGAGATGAAGCGGTCGTTCGATGTCATCGTGATCGGCGGTGGACACGCGGGCTGCGAGGCAGCGGCGGCCGCGGCGCGGTGTGGCGCGCGCACGGCACTCGTCACGCACAAGCTCTCGACCATCGGCGAGATGTCCTGCAACCCGGCGATCGGCGGTCTTGGCAAGGGACACATCGTCCGGGAAATCGACGCGCTCGACGGGCTTATGGGCCGGGTCGCCGACAAGGCGGGGATTCAGTTTCGCCTGCTCAACCGGCGGAAGGGACCTGCAGTCCGGGGTCCGCGCGCGCAGAGTGACCGGGCCCTCTACCGCATGCACATGCAGGCGGCGCTGGCAGATATGCCGGGCCTGGCGCTGATCGAAGGCGCGGTGGAGGACCTCGAAGTCCGGGATTCGCGGGTGACCGGAATCGTCCTCGCCGACGGCCGGCGCTACGGGGCAGGGGCGATCGTCCTCACGACGGGAACGTTTCTCAATGGCCTGATCCACCTGGGCACAGAGCGTACCCCCGCGGGCCGGGTCGGGGATGCACCCGCGATCGGGTTGTCCGAGCGGCTGTATGCCCTGGGATTGCAGATGGGCCGGCTTAAGACCGGCACGCCGGCCCGGCTCGATGGACGCACGATTCGCTGGGATGTCCTCGAGATGCAGCCCGGGGACGAGCCGCCCGTTCCGTTCTCCTTCCTGACCGAGAAGATCGAAACACCGCAGATCGCGTGCGGGATAACCACGACGACGGCTGAAACGCACCGGATCATCCGCGAGAATCTGGCCGACGCGCCGCTTTATTCCGGGCAGATCAAGGGCGTCGGACCGCGCTATTGCCCATCCATCGAAGACAAGGTCGTCCGTTTTGCGGAGAAGGAAGGGCACCAGATCTTTCTTGAGCCGGAGGGGCTCGAGGACCACACCGTCTATCCAAACGGCATATCGACGTCTCTTTCGCGCGGGGTACAGGAAGCGTTTCTGCGGACGATCCCTGGTCTTGAGGATGTTCGGATCGTTCGGCACGGCTATGCGATCGAATACGACTACGTTGACCCGCGGGAGCTGTTGCCAACGCTGGAACTCAAACGGGTCGCAGGGCTCTACCTGGCGGGCCAGATCAATGGCACAACAGGTTATGAGGAAGCGGCAGGGCAGGGACTGCTTGCTGGCGCAAATGCCGCGGCGGCCGTTTCGGGTTCGGAACCGCTGATTCTTGACCGGGCGCAAGCCTATATCGGTGTCATGATCGACGACCTCGTCACGCGCGGTGTGAGCGAGCCCTATCGCATGTTTACCTCGCGGGCCGAGTACCGGCTGACGCTGCGCGCGGACAACGCCGACCAGCGTCTGACGCCCGTCGGCATCGCGCGCGGTCTTGTGGGGAGCGTGCGAGCAGACTCGTTCGCGCAGAAGCAGCAGCGCCTCGAAGATGCCCGATCGCTGGCAGCCGGACTCACGCTGACGCCGAGCGAGGCCCGAAACCGGGGACTGGAAGTGAACCAGGACGGTGTCCGGCGCAACCTCTTTGACCTTCTGGCCTATCCGGATATCAGCTGGAGTCGGATGGAAGGCATCTGGCCCGAGCTGACCGCAATCGCCAGGGATGCCCGGGAGCAGGTCGAGATCGATGCGCTCTACAAGGGTTATCTGGACCGGCAAGAGGCCGACATCATCTCCTTCAGGAAGGACGAACAGCTTCAGATTCCAGCCGATCTCGACTATGGCGGAGTGCATGGTCTGTCGACAGAGGTTCGGCACAAGCTGGCGGCTGCAAGACCGGTTACCCTGGGGCAGGCGGCCCGGGTCGACGGTGTGACACCCGCAGCATTGACAGCACTGCTGGCGCATGTGCGCAATGGCCGGCGAGCGCGAACCGCATGAGCTTTGCCCGGTGAGTCGCACGGTGCGGGGTCCCGAGGCAGCCGATACTGCAGAACGCGAAAGCGTGCTGGGCGGCCATCGTGTTTCACGTGAAACAGCCGAGGCGCTCGATATCCTCGTCGCAGCCCTTCAGAAGTGGCAGAGGGCGATCAATCTGGTCAGCCCCTCGACGCTTCCGCATGTGTGGTCGCGGCATGTCGCGGACTCCCTGCAGGTTGCCGAAGCTGTGCCGCTCGGCGCCCGTATAATCATCGACCTCGGTTCGGGCGGTGGTTTCCCCGGCCTCGTGATCGCCGCTGTGCTGAAGGGCAAACCGGACAGTCATGTCCACCTTGTGGAAAGCGACCAGCGCAAATGTGCCTTCCTGCGTCAGGTCGTCAGACGCGCCGATCTGCCTGCGACCGTTCATTCCACGCGGATCGAGACAGCCGACCTGCCCCCGCCCGACGTCATCACGGCGCGGGCACTCGCTCCGCTGCCGAAACTCCTGGCGCTTGCGGTCCCGCATGGCGGCCCTGCAACTCTTTATCTCTTTCCCAAAGGGCAAGATGTGGAAGTCGAATTGACCGAAGCCGCTAAATGTTGGACACTTTCGGTCGACGCGATCCCGTCCAGGACCGACCCGGATGGTGTGATCCTCAAGCTGAAGGATGTCGCCCGTGTCAGGCCAGATGTTGTCTGAATCCGCCGGCACGCGCCGGTGCCGCATCATTGCCGTCGCCAATCAGAAGGGAGGCGTCGGAAAGACCACGACTGCCATCAATCTCGGGACGGCATTGGCGGCGGTTGGCGAGCGTGTCCTGATCGTGGACCTCGACCCGCAAGGCAACGCCTCGACGGGCCTTGGTGTCGAGCGTCACGGCCGCGCGATCTCCTCCTATCATGTCCTGCTTGGCGAGGCGGGCGTTTCGGAGGCGGTTGTCGGCACGATCATCCCTAACCTCGGCCTGATCCCGTCGACACAGGATCTTTCGGGCGCGGAAATTGAACTGATCGAAGCCGAACGGCGCGCCTTCCGCCTGCGCGATGCGCTTCGCGGACGGCCGGGCGGCCCCCGCAAACGTCTCGACTACGATCATGTGCTGATCGATTGCCCACCATCGCTCAATCTGCTGACGATCAACGCCATGACCGCGGCAGATGCCGTTCTGGTGCCGCTGCAATGCGAGTTCTTCGCGCTCGAGGGCTTGAGCCAGTTGCTCGCCACGGTGCGAAAGGTTCGTGCCAATCTCAATCCCAGCCTGGATATCCAGGGCGTTGTGCTGACGATGTTCGATCAGCGCAACAACCTCTCGGGCCAGGTTGCGGCGGATGTGAAGAGCTTCCTGGGCGACAAGGTCTACGAAACGATCATTCCGCGAAACGTGCGGATTTCCGAGGCGCCGTCGCATGGGAAGCCTGCGCTTATCTACGATCACCGGTGTGTCGGAAGCCGAGCATACATGAGCCTGGCATCCGAGGTGATACGCCGGGAACGGGCGGCACTCGCGGCAGCCTGAGACGCGGGGTTGCGACTCGAAACGGTAGGGTGACAGGAGTGGCGATGACGGAAGAGGCAAAGCGCAAGGGGCTCGGACGGGGCTTGTCCTCCCTTCTGGGCGAAGATCTTGCGCAGGAGGAGGCTGGACGCAGCGACAGCGACGTCCGTACGGTACCCGTCGAGTTCATCGTGCCGAATCCGGAACAGCCGCGCCGCGACTTCGATGCCGACGAAATGGAGGCCCTCGCGGCATCGATCCGCGAAAAGGGCATCATCCAGCCGCTGATCGTGCGGCGCCTGCCCGACGATCCGTCGAGCTACCAGATCGTCGCCGGCGAGCGACGCTGGCGCGCCGCACAGATGGCGCAGCTCCACGCGGTGCCGGTGGTCGTCCGCGACCTTACCGATGCAGAGGTTCTCGAGCTCGCCATCATCGAGAATATCCAGCGGGCAGACCTCAATGCGGTCGAGGAGGCGGGCGGCTTCCAGCGCCTGATCGATCAGTTCGGCTACACCCAGGAAGGTCTTGCCCGCATCATGGGCAAGAGCCGTAGCCATATTGCCAACACGCTGCGTCTCCTGAGCCTGCCGGAGGGCGTGCAGACGATGCTGCGCGAAGGCCGCCTGAGTGCAGGGCATGCCCGCACGCTGGTTGGGCGTGCCGATGCCGAAGACCTGGCGGCAGCGATCGTGGAGAAGGGCCTCAGTGTCCGCGAGGCCGAGCAGCTCGTGAAATCCGATCGAGCCTCCGGCAGGGGGCCATCCGGCGGCAAGGGCGCCAAGGGACGCACGGGAAAGAATCCGGACACGGTCGCACTGGAAAACGACCTGACAGCCGCACTGGGGCTCAAGGTCACGATCCTGCACAAGGATAATGAGGAGCAGGGTGAAATCCGCTTCGGCTATCATTCCCTGGATCAGCTGGACGAGATCTGCCGCCGCTTGTGCGAGCCACCTTCCTTGCGAGATTGGTCGTAAAAACAAAGAATTAGAACAGTAGTGCCTGGCCCTACCTGCGGCCGGCAAGCCGCGCGAGCGCAATCACGGCCTGACCGACAATAGCGGCGTCGTTCGCGGCCTGTATGCGGCTCGCCCGCTCGGCAGCGAACAGCACCCGCTCGGCCTGGGACAGCCGTGTTTCGTCCCAGGTCCGCACCGTCTCTGCCATCGCGGCGGCACGATCCAGCGGCAAACGAAACATCCGCATGAGCGCCATCTTGTCGGGCGGGCCCTTGAGCGCACGCGCCTTGCGGACCTGGCGGACCTGGCCCCCGAGGAAGCGCAGGATCCCGCCGGGGGCGATGGCGTTCTCGAGACAGCGGTCGAGCAGGACAAGCGCCCGTTCGATCCGCCCCGCCAGCACGGCGTCCGCCAGATCGCCGATCCGCGTCTCCGGCGCATCGGCCAGAACCGCGCGAATGTCCTCGGCAGACACCGGCGTCCTGTCTTCCCCCTTGTAGAGGATGAGCGTCTCCAGCCGCGAGCGGGTGTCCGCCCGGTTGTCCCCAAGGCTGGACAGGAGAAGCGCCTGCGCCTCGGCACTTGCACCGAGCCCGGCCGCAGAGAGCATCTCGCGGACCACGTCGGCCAGATCGCGGGCCGAATCGGGGTAGCAGGCGATGGCCGCTGCGGACCCTGAGCCACTTGCGAGTTTCACCAGCTTCGAGGTCTTGTTGAGTCCGATCGCCTCGACGATCGTCAGCGCCTCGGCGCCGGGCGTCTCCAGGAGACCGGCAGCGGCGCCGGCGAGCCCGTCGCCGGCATCCCGCACATGGACCACCCGCCGCCCCCCGAACATCGGGATTGCCTGCGCCTCATCGAGCAGCCGGGCCGGATCGGCCTTGAGATCCTCGGGCGTCAGGCTGACAAGCTGGAAATCGTCGGCGGCCGTCCCGCAAACGGCACGGATGAGCCCCTGCGCCAGTTCGCGCGCGAGTCCCGATTCCTGCCCGTAAAGTACGACAAGTCGCACTGCGGCGGGCGGCGACCTTACGAAGTCGGTGCGTTTCTGCGGCGGTATGTCCATCGGAACCTCAAGGTAGGGCTGCGCATGGAGCGGTGGCTGGACGTACGGTTGCGGACGTCCGGAAGACCGGAGGTCTCAGCCCTGCCTGCCCTCGCCGGTCGCGAAGAACATGGACAGCCGCAAGCGAATGTCGGTCGCAACGTCGCGTGCGGCGCGCGCCTCCACGTCTCGCCGCGCGATCAGGGTCGCGAACTGCGAATCGACCACATTGTAGGCGGCGATACCTTCCGTGCGCCCTTCGGTCAGCGTCTTGCCGTCGTCGAGAGAAACGAGCTGATAGGTGGCGACAAGCCTGTAATTGTAGCGCGTGATCGTATCGTCGCGCTGAATGGCCAGACCCTCGGCGCTTTCCTGCAGGCCGATGCGAAGCTCCTGACGCGGCGCCTCTGCCCCGTCGATCCGCAACTCCCGGATCAGCGCGTTGCGCAGGGTAAAACCGACGCGGCCAGCGATCTCCGCCACGCGCACCGCCTTGAGTGCCGGCGCGGTCGCCTGGCTCACGCCGTAGAGCGGCTGGAAGCCGCACGCACCGAGCAGGCCAGATGCCGCCACGGCGAGGCCTGCCCGGCAAACCTGGCGCCGTGACAGTGGGAGGGCCATCTCAGGCCGCCACCACGAAATTGAGAATACGATTGGGCACCAGGACGACCTTCCGGATCTCCCCGTCGGCCAGCACGCGAGAGACGGCGTCGATCTGACGGGCGGCGCTTTCGACCGTGTCGCGGTCTGCATCCTTCGGGACCGAGACCTCGCCGCGCCGCTTGCCGTTCACCTGGATCGCGATCACGACGGAATCGTCGCGTGTCAGCATCGGGTCTGCTTCGGGCCAGGGCATCTCCGCGGCGAGCGTGTCATGGCCGATGGCATGCCAGGCTTCCTCCGCCAGGTGCGGCATCATCGGCGCCATGAGACGGATCAGGATCTCGCACGCCTCCCGCCGGGCCGCACCGGACGCGGTGTCCGTCGCCTTGAAGGCAGACAGCGTGTTCGTGAGTTCATAGATGCGCGCGACCGCACGGTTGAAGCGGAAGCTCTCGATATCCTCCGTGACGGCGAGAATGGCCTTGTGGGCCGCGCGACGCAGGTCCACGGCGGCTGCAGGAAGATCTGCCGGGATATCGGCGCCGGCGGGCGGAAGGGTGTCGCGCGCCTCGTCCAGCGTGCGCCAGATCCGCTGGGTGAAGCGCCAAGCTCCCTCGACACCCGCGGCGGTCCACTCGATATCGCGCTCCGGCGGTGTGTCGGACAGCATGAACCAGCGGGCCGTGTCCGCGCCATAGGCGGCGATGATCGCCTCCGGATCGACCGTGTTGCGCTTCGACTTCGACATCTTGATGGCGGGGCCGGTCTCAACCGGCGCACCCGTTGCCCTGGCCACGGGCTGTCCGTCGCGGACTTCGACCTCGCCGGGTTCCAGCCAGCTGCCATCCGCCGCACGGTAGGTCTCGTGACAGACCATGCCCTGCGTGAAGAGACCCGCGAACGGCTCGTCCAGGCTCACATGGCCGGTGTCGCGCATCGCCCGGGTGAAGAAGCGCGAATAGAGGAGGTGGAGAACCGCATGCTCGATCCCGCCGATGTACTGGTCGACGGGCAGCCAGTAGTCCACCGCATCCCGATCCGTGGGCGCTTCGGCGTGGGGCGAGCAGAAGCGCGCGAAATACCACGAGGAATCGACGAAGGTATCGAAGGTGTCCGTCTCGCGCCGCGCAGGCTTGCCGCAGGACGGGCAATCGACGTACTTCCAGGCCGGGTGATGGTCCAGCGGGTTGCCCGCAACGTCGAAGGCGACGTCACGCGGAAGCTCGACGGGAAGCTGGTCGCGCGGGACAGGCACGATGCCGCAGGATGCGCAGTGAACGATGGGGATCGGGCAGCCCCAGTAGCGCTGCCGGCTGACGCCCCAGTCGCGCAGGCGGAAATTCGTGGTGCGCTGGCCGCGTCCCATCTCCTCCACCCGCGACATGGCCGCGTCCTTCGCCTCCTCCACGGTCATGCCGTCGAAGGGGCCGGAGTTGATCATGCGGCCGGGCCCGGTGAACACCTCCGCCCGCCGGTCATACTCCCGGACATACCGGTCGAGATCGCCGTCCAGCGCTTCCGTCGGCGCGACCACGGGAATGATGTCGAGGCCATACTTGAGCGCGAAGTCGAAGTCGCGCTGGTCGTGCCCCGGGCAGCCGAAGATCGCGCCCGTGCCGTACTCCATGAGGATGAAGTTGGCGACATAGACGGGCACCGTCTTGCCCTCGATGAACGGATGCTTGGCGCGCAGCGGTAGTTGCCAGCCGCGCTTCTCAGCCTTCTCGAGCACCTCTTCCGACGTGCCCATGCGGTTGCACTCCGCCAGGAAGTCCTTGAGGCCCGGATCGGTCTGCGCGTGGGCGAGCGCGAGGGGATGCTCCGGCGACACGGCACAAAAGCTCATGCCGTAGAGCGTGTCGGGCCGGGTGGTGTACACCTCCAGCGCGCCGGCGGAAGCCCCGCCCGCGTCGAGCAGGTCGAAGCTCATCCGCAGGCCGAACGACCGGCCGATCCAGTTCTCCTGCATCAGGCGGACCTTGTCGGGCCAGCGGTCGAGCCCGTCTAGCGCACCCAGCAGGCTCTCGACCTTGTCGGTGATGCGGAAGACCCACTGCGCGAGCTTGCGCTTCTCCACGAGCGCGCCCGAGCGCCAGCCGCGCCCTTCGATCACCTGCTCGTTGGCGAGCACGGTCTGGTCGACGGGATCCCAGTTCACCGTCGATTCGCGGCGGTCGACGAGGCCCGCGGCCAGCATGTCGAGGAAGAGCGCCTGCTGGTGACGGTAATAGGAGGGGTCGCAGGTCGCGAACTCCCGGTCCCAATCGATCGAGAGGCCCATCGACTTGAGCTGCTCCCGCATCGTCTCGATGTTCTTGTAGGTCCAGTCGGCCGGATGCACGCCCCGCTCCCGCGCCGCGTTCTCCGCCGGCAGGCCGAAGGCGTCCCACCCCATCGGGTGCAGGACGTTGAACCCGCGCGCCCGCTTGTAGCGCGCCACCACGTCGCCCATCGTGTAGTTGCGCACATGCCCCATGTGGATGCGGCCCGACGGGTAGGGGAACATCTCCAGCGCATAGAACTTCGGCCGCGACCGGTCTTCGGAAGCGCGGAACACGCCCGCCTCTTCCCACGCGCGCTGCCACCTGGGTTCCGCTGTCTTGGCGTCGTAGCGGGTCGTCATGACGTGAGGTCGGTCCTTCAAGCGATACGGGGAACGGGGCAGCAGACGCCGCTGCCCGGATACGGAAACGGGAGCGCCGGCGCCGGTCCGTCAGCCCACGTCGTCGAGCCGAAGCTGGCGCGCGCGCGTCAAGATCGTGTCCTCCAGACGCTTTGTCGCGGCGTCGCTGACGGGCGCATTCACCCACTCGCCGCTTTCGTTGCGCACCTGGCGGAACAGCGCGACGCGCAGGCCGTCCGCCCGCAGGCGCCGGTCGAGGATGAAGACATTGGCCTTCATCCGCTCGTTCTGCGCCTCCGGCGCGGCGTACCAGTCGGTGATGATGACGCCGCCGAAGGGGTCGGCGCTCGCCAGCGGCATGAAGCTGAGCGTGTCGAGGGAGGCGCGCCAGAGATAGGCGTTGACCGCGATGCCCGTGCCGGCCGGCGCCTGCTCCTCGTCGCCGCCGAAGATGTTGATGCCGTCGCGGCCGAACACCTTGTCCTCGCGCGCGCGGTCGTTCGTGCTGTAGGGGACCGGGCCCTTCAGCGGATCCTTGTAGGGGTACACCCGCTCCGATTCTCCGCACGCGGCGAGCGAGAGCGACAGGAGGACGACCGGCAAGGCGCCGCGAATCATGCGGGAAGTGCCGCACGGCCGGTTCTTGCTGCCACGGTCCGGCCTCTGCAATGGGAAGGTCACGCTCACGGGCTCTATCGCCTCCGTCGATCTGGGAAGGCCATCCGGATGCCCCGAAAAGATGGCCGCAACAAGCCGTTTTTATAGAGACTCCGCAGCGTCCCGACAACTGCGCGCGGGGCCGGTCTCTTAACGATGTCTTGCCGCCCCCTGTGTCACTTGTGCAACAGCGCGCGGTTTCTGCAACGACAGCAGGGCGGCAGTGTTGACCGTGCGGCCACTGATTTGGCTATGGTTGCGCTGCCGATAAGGGGGGTCGTGCGCACCCGCCATGGGCATAAAAGTCAACTTGCGGAACGTGCGAGGGAATGATGAAAAAGGTTCTTTATGGAACGACGGCGCTCGTCGCGGCCTCTCTGGCCGGAACGGGCATTGCCGCTGCGAAGCTCGACGTGTCGGTCGGCGGTTACTACCAGGCGGTGTTCGTCGCCGGTGACCACGACGATGCGGCCGGCGGTACCGAGTACCGGACGACCCAGGTCAAGCAGGAAGGTGAAATTCACTTCAATGCGAAGACCACGCTGGACAACGGCCTGACGGTCGGCATGCAGGTGCAGCTCGAGGCCTACACCACGGGCGACCAGATCGACGAGCACTACGTCTACCTCGACGGCGGCTGGGGCCGCGTGCTGATCGGCGCCGAGAACTCGGCTCCGTACCTGATGCACTACGGTGCGCAGTCGGTCGTTCCGGGCCACGGCGTCGACACGCCGAACTTCCGTCACCACCCGATCCGCGGCGCCAACTCGTCGACGACCTACCTCGTGTCGACGTCGGACGCCAACAAGATCACGTACTTCACGCCGCGCTTCGGTGGCTTCCAGCTCGGTGTGTCCTACACGCCGGACGCAGCGGGCACGTCTGGTACGTCTGACTCCTACACGGTCCTGACGGCTGACGACGGCCTGGAAGACGTGTTCGAGGTCGGCGCGAACTACGTGCAGGACTTCGGCGGCTTCAACGTCGCGCTGTCCGGCGGCTTCATGTCGGGCGACAACAACGGCACGGCGGCGGGCGAGTCCGGCTGGTCGGCCGGTGCGCGCGTCGGCGTTGCGGGCTTCACGGCCGGCGTTGCCTACCGCGACCTGGAGCGGACCTCCACCAACGACGAGACGACGCTGTCGGCCAGCCTCTGGTACGGCACGGGTCCGTGGGCCGTCGGCCTGGCCTACCTGACGTCCGAGTACGACACGGGTGCGGGCGACGACGAGTACGATGCCTACGAACTGGGCCTGTCCTACAAGCTCGGCGCCGGCGTGACGGCGGGCTTCGCCCTCCAGCACTACAAGTCGGAAACGGCTGCTGGCGTGGACGGCGACTCCACCGTGGGTGCGCTGGTTCTCGGCCTGTCGTTCTAAGCCACACCGGCTTGAACAGCATTGGGGGAGCGGACCTTCGGGTCCGCTCCTTTCCTTTTGTGTCCGATGACCTGCTGGCGGCAGCGGGTGCCGGCGCGCGGACTTGACGGCGCCTGCCGGTCCCGATACCCGACAACAGGGCGCAAATGCCCATGCGGGTTGAGCGCCTTGTTCAAGGGGAGCGGTACATGGGCGGGATCATCTGGCTGGCGTCCTATCCGAAGTCCGGAAACACGTGGACGCGCGCCTTCCTGCACAATCTTCTGACGAACCCGGCGCAGCCCGTGGACGTCAACGAACTCGACAAGTTCACGCTCGGCGAGAGTGCGCGCAGCTGGTACGAGCGGCATGCGACGAAACCACTCGAATCGATGACACTCGACGAGATCGTGGCGCTGCGCGCGCAGGTGCACCGCGATTTCACGCGGGTGTCGCCCGATTCGGTGTTCGTGAAGACCCACAATTTCCTGGGAGAGCGCGGCGGCCACCCCATCCACAACATGGAAGTGACCGCGGGCGCCATCTACATCGTGCGCAATCCGCTCGATGTCGTGATCTCCATGACCCATCACTTCGGGCTCTCGGTCGACGATGCGATCGCCATGATGAACAATCCGCTCGCCGATACCGACCTGACGGAACGGCACGTGCCCCAGCTGCTCAACACCTGGTCGGTGCATGTCACGAGCTGGGCGCGGGAGGAACGGCCCGGCCTGCACATCATGCGCTACGAGGACATGCTGGAGAAGCCGGTCAAGACGTTCGGCAAGCTCGCCCGCTTCCTGGGCCTCGACCCGCCGAAGGAGCGGCTGCAGAAGGCGATCCGCTACTCCTCCTTCCGCGTGCTGAAGGAGCAGGAGAAAGCCAAGGGCTTCAAGGAGCGAAGCGCAACCGCCAAGGCCTTCTTCCGGGAAGGCACCCGCGACCAGTGGCGAAAGCTGCTCACGCCCGCGCAGATCGAGCGGATCGTCGCGGACCACGGGGAGCAGATGGCGCGCTTCGGCTATGTCCCGAAGGTCATTCCGAAGCAGGGTGCGGCCTGACGGAGGCCGGGCGGGCGGCAAAACCGATCCCCGCCCAGCCGATCACGCCCGGCATATGCGCGAGACGCCGCCAGTTCCGCGGCGTGACACCGCCGAGTGCCAGAACCGGGCAGGGATATACGCGGGCGAGCGCGCCGAGACGCAAGGGGCCGAGTGCAGGCGCGCCCAGATGGCTCTGCGTCGGAAAGACCGGCGAGAGCAGTACGGCATCGGCGCCGATCCTGCGGGCCGCTGCCATTGCCCGAGGCCCGTGGGCGGCCATCGTGACGAGCCTCAGCCCGCGAAGGGCATGACGGGGGAGCGATCGGGCCATACCCTCCGGAAGATGGACACCGTCCGCCCCGCAGGCCCGTGCAAGCGCCGGATCGCCCGCCACCAGCACCCGGAGGCCGTGGCCGTGCGCCTCGGCGACGAGTGCGCGCACCCGGCGCTCGCGGCCGGGCATACCGTAGGAGCGTTCGATCACCAGCGTACCGGGCGGGAGGGCCGGGAGGTAGGGCCGCGCATCGGGCAGGCGGACCGGGTCGGTCATGAGCGCACGGACGCTCGCCGCCGCTGCACCGCCTTTACCGGGGCGGGACCTGCTTGCTAGCGTGCCTGCCCTGTCACCCGTCATACCGGTAGCCCTGCACATGACAACGCCCGACACGCCCTCTGCCGACACGCCCTCTGCCGACACGCCCGAAGCCCGCCTCGCCGACATTCGCGGCCGCATCGCCGCCGCCGCGCGGGAGGCCGGGCGCGATCCTGCGGAGGTGACGCTCGTCGCCGTCTCCAAGACCCACGGGCCAGACCGCATCGCTCCCCTGATCGCCGCGGGCCAGCGCACCTTCGGCGAGAACCGCGTGCAGGAAGCCGCCGCGAAGTGGCCGGACCTCAAGGCCGCGCATCCGGACATCGAACTGCACCTGATCGGACCGCTTCAGACGAACAAGGTCAAGGACGCGCTTGCACTCTTCGACGTGATCGAGACGCTGGACCGGCCGAAGCTCGCCTTCGCGCTGGCCGACGCGATAACGAGGGCCGGGATCCGGCAGCCGCGCTTGTTCGTGCAGGTGAACACGGGCGAGGAGCCGCAGAAGGCCGGGATTGCGCCCGGCGATCTCGGTGCGTTCCTTAAGACGGTGCGTGAGGAAGCGGGCCTCGCCGTGGACGGCCTGATGTGCATTCCGCCCGTCGAGGAGGAACCCGCACTGCATTTCGGCCTGCTTGCCAATCTCGCGCGCGATCATGGGCTGAAGGTGCTCAGCATGGGGATGAGCGGGGACTACGAGGTAGCGGTTCGCCTGGGCGCGACCCATGTCCGCGTCGGAACCGCCCTGTTCGGCGCGCGCGAGGCCTACCGGTAGGGCCTTGGCCCGGCGGTCTGTCAGGCCGCGAGGCTGTCGCCGCGCAACAGTTTCGGCAGGTCGCCCACGTCGCCGCCCGCATGACGCATGAAGAAACGGCGCAAGGGCGCGGCCTGGCCGGCCGCCCACAGGCCCACGTCGCGCACCAGGCGCACCGGCCCGATGTCGTTGGAAAAGAGCCGGTTGAGCACATCCGTCACGGCCGCCAGGCTGACCGTGTCGAAGCGCCGCCACTGGGCATACCGCTCCAGCGTGTCGAAGGCGCCCGGATCGAGGCCGAGGCCCCGCGCCTGCGCCATCACCTCCGCCAGCGCCGCGACGTCGCGCAGACCGAGGTTGAGGCCCTGGCCGGCAATCGGGTGGATGCCGTGCGCCGCGTCCCCGACGAGGGCCACCCGCTCCGCGATCATGTCGGTCGCGATCTGCAGCGACAGCGGGTAGGACCAACGCGGTCCGACCGGTTCTACCGCCCCAAGATAGTCGCCGAAGCGTGCCCGCAGTTCCGCCGCGAAGTCCTCCGCATCGAGCGCGAGCAGCGCGTCTGCAAGCTCCGTCCGCTCCGTCCAGACGAGCGAGGCCCGGTTGCCGGTCATCGGCAGGATGGCAAAGGGACCCGACGGCAGGAAGAACTCCTGCGCGACGCCGTGATGCGGCTTCTCATGCGCAACGGTCGTGACGATGCCGGTCTGGCGGTAGGACCAGCCGATGGTGCGGATCCCCGCCATGGCGCGCAAGGCCGACTGCCGCCCCTCGCACACCGCAAGCAGGCGGGCATGCACCTGGCGGCCGTCCGCCAGCGTGCCCGTCACGCCGTCGGGCGTCGCGCTGTAGCCGGTCACCCGGCCGGGCGCGATCAGGGTGATCGCGGACACATCCCGCGCCGCGGCGAAAAGGGCAAGCCGGATATGCCGGTTCTCGACCAGGTGGCCGAGCGGCTCCTCCCCGATCTCGCGATGGTCGAAGTGGAGGAAGAGGGGGGAAGCCCCGCCCCGCACCGTCCCGTCCGTCACCACGATGTCGTTGATCGGCTGGGCATGGTGCGCCATGTGCGGCCACACGCCGAGCGCCCGGTACATCCGGCAGACGGCATAGGCCAGCGCCGAGACCCGCCCGTCGAAGCCCGCGTCCGTCACCGTCTCGGGCGCCAGTGCGTCGACAACCGTGCTGCTGAGGCCCCCTTGCGCCAGCGCCAGAGCAAGGGAAAGACCGGCCATACCGCCGCCTGCGATCAGCACGTCCGTTTCGGTGGAAGCAGGCTTGCGCGGCATGGTGTGCCCGTTGGATTGCCTTGACTGTCTTTGCTGGCATAGCGTGAGACGAACACGGGAACAAGCGACGGAGCGACGCATGGAGGGGGTGGTGAGGGAGAGGTCGGCGCGCGAACTGGGCGCAGCGATCGCCGCAGGCCGGGTCGATGCCCGCGAACTGACCGCGGCGCTGCTCGACCATATCGCGGCCGTCGATGGCGACCGCGCCGTCTATCTCGTGCGGACCGAGGAGCGCGCGATGCGCGAGGCCGCCGCCGCCCACGACCGTGCCCGTCGGGGCATGACCGCCTCGCCGCTCGACGGCGTACCGGTGTCCTGGAAGGACCTCTACGACACCGCGGGCATCCCCACGTCGCACGGGTCCGCGCTGTTGCGCGACCGGGTGCCGGAGCACGACTGCCCGCTCGTCGCCCGCGGTGTCCGCGCCGGCTGGGTCATGCCCGGCAAGACCAACCAGTCGGAATTCGCCTTTTCCGGCCTCGGCCTCAACCCGACCTTCGGTACGCCCGCGAACCCGTACTCGGGCTCCGAGCCGCTGGCGCCGGGGGGCTCGTCGTCCGGTGCCGCCGTCTCGGTGGCGGCGGGACTCGCGGCGGTCGCCATGGGATCGGACACCGGTGGCTCGGTGCGCGTGCCGGCCGCGTGGTGTGGCGTGACCGGCCTCAAGACCACCTGGAACACGCTGCCGATGGAGGGGGTCCTGCCGCTTGCACCGTCGCTGGACACTGCGGGCCCGCTTGCCCGCGACGTGGCCGACGCGGCGGTCGCCTGGGCGACGCTCGCCCGCAGGCCGGCCCCCGACCTGACGGGCGCCTCCATGAAAGGCGTGCGCCTGCTCGTCCCCCGTACCCTCGTCTGGGACGATTGCGAACTGGGCATCGACCGGGTTGTGCGCGAGGCGCTGGACCGGCTTGCGAAAGCCGGGGCGACGCTGGTGGAGGCCGACGTCCCGGAGTTTGCCGAGGCCGACCGGATCATCGCGCGCGGGCCCTACCTGCCGAGTGCGGAGGGGTATGCCGTCTGGGGAGATCTGGTGGAATCCGCGCCCGAGCGGGTGTTCTCCCAGATCGTCGAGCGGTTCCGGTTGGGCGCGAAGGCCTCGCCCATCGACCTCGCCAGGCTCGTGCTGGAGGGGCGCCGCCTGCAGGCGACCTATGTTGCGCGGACGGCAGGGTTCGACGCTGCGGTCATGCCGACGGTGCCGATCTCCGCCCCGCCGGTGGCGCGCCTGCTGAAGGACGAGGCCTTTTATGTCGAGCGCAATCTCAAGGCGCTGTCCAATACGCGCTATGGGAACTACCTGGGCCTCTCCGGCCTGACCGTGCCGTGCGGCACCGACGAGGCGGGCGTGCCGGTGGGCCTGATGCTGCTCGGGGCGCCGCACGCCGAGGCGCGGCTGCTGCGTCTGGGTGCAGGGGTGGAGCGCGCCTTGGGTGCATGATACGGTCTGCATAAAATTTAGGCGATAGCGGGGCGGCCATCGAGTGCCGCCTCTTTTTTATGCAAATTGAGTGTTCCATCGGGCCAGCGCGGAATCGAGACTCGAAAAACTCTATATAATTCAATCGAGTGGAAGGTTTCTGAAAAGTGGCACGCTTCTTGACTCTCTGAGGACGGGTGACGGGTATCCGCAGCAATCTGCGGGCATCACCGGGGGCAGATGCCCTGCCAGGCCGTCCATGAGGGCGGCTTCGTCCAGGAGGCTCGAGAGGGAATCCGATGAAACTCGTGATGGCTATCATCAAGCCGTTCAAGCTCTCCGAGATCCACGAGGCGCTGACCGCCCTCGGGATCCAGGGTCTGACGGTGACCGAAGTGAAGGGGTATGGCCGGCAGAAGGGTCATACCGAGATCTACCGGGGTGCGGAATACGCGGTCAGCTTCCTGCCCAAGCTGAAGATCGAGGTCGTCTGCGGTTCCGACATGGTCGACCGCGTGATCGAGACGATCGCCCAGACCGCCAAGACCGGGCAGATCGGCGACGGAAAGATCTTCGTCCTGCCGGTCGAGCAGGTCATGCGCATCCGCACCGGCGAAACCGACGCCGAAGCGCTCTGACGTTTTCAGGAGTTCACCCCATGAAAAAGTTCACCCGACTTGCCGGTCTGACCGCGCTCGGCGTCCTTGCGCCCGCGGCGGCCTACGCCCAGGACGCGGGCGTCTCGCAGGAGACCGCCTACATCTTCAACACGCTGCTGTTCCTCATCGGCGGCTTCCTGGTCATGTGGATGGCCGCCGGCTTCGCCATGCTGGAGGCGGGTCTCGTCCGCTCCAAGAACGTGGCCATGCAGTGCACGAAGAACATCGCGCTCTTCTCCATTGCCGGTCTCATGTACTTCCTCATCGGCTACAACCTGATGTATCCGGGCGATGGCTGGAGCATCGCGGGCTGGCTGGGTGCCTTCGGGCTGACCTCGCTGCCGCAGCCGGCTCCCGACGCAACCATGGAGGACATCACCTACGCCTCCGTCGGTTCTGATTTCTTCTTCCAGCTGATGTTCTGCGCGACGACTGCGTCGATCGTGTCGGGCACGCTGGCCGAGCGCATCAAGCTGTGGCCGTTCCTGATCTTCACGATCGTTCTGACCGGCCTGATCTACCCGATCCAGGGCTCCTGGAAGTGGGGCGCGGGCTGGCTCGACGAGGCGGGCTTCGCCGATTTCGCCGGCTCGACCATCGTGCACTCGGTCGGCGGCTGGGCCGCGCTGGCCGGTGCGATCCTGCTCGGCGCGCGTCACGGCAAGTACGACAAGGAAGGCCGCGTCAACCCGATGCCGGGCTCCTCGCTGCCGCTCGCCACGCTCGGCACGTTCATCCTTTGGCTGGGCTGGTTCGGCTTCAACGGCGGTTCGCAGCTCGCCATGGGTTCGCTCGCCGACGCGTCGGACGTGAGCCGCATCTTCGCCAACACCAACATCGCCGCCGCGGCGGGTGCGGTTGCGGCGCTGATCATGACGCAGATCATGTTCGGCAAGATCGACCTCACCATGGTGCTGAACGGTGCGCTGGCGGGCCTCGTCTCGATCACGGCCGAACCGCTCACGCCCTCGCTGTTCATGTCGATGATCATCGGCGGCATCGGCGGCGTCCTGGTGGTCGTGACGGTTCCGATGCTCGACAAGCTGAAGATCGACGACGTGGTCGGCGCTATCCCGGTCCACCTGATCTGCGGCATCTGGGGCACGCTGGCGGTTCCGCTGACGAACTCGGACGCGAGCTTCGGCGCGCAGATCACGGGCATCGTCGCCATCGGTGTCTTTGTCCTGGTCGTGAGCTTCGTGCTCTGGGCGATCCTGAAGGCCACCATGGGCATCCGCGCCTCCGACGAGGCCGAGCGCATGGGTCTCGACCGTGCCGAGCTGGGCATGGAGGCCTATCCGGAGTTCGGCAAGGGCTCCCAGATCGCCTGATCGTTCCCGGCCGGTCCCGTCCGTCTCCATCGCGTTCCGGAGGCGGGCGGGCCCCGCGCACCTGGCCCGGGCAGTACGCTGCCCGGGCCTTTTCTTTGGCCGGACTTATCCCCGCGCGCCGCCGCGGGGTTATATGTTTTGGAACCTCGCCGCACGCGCGGGTACCATCGCACCCACCGAATCGGTTGAAGAGAGCTTGGACGGAGCATGGCTCGGACACGGCGCATGAGCGACAGCGGGCGGCGCGGCGCGCGCACGGACGAAGGACTGCGCGCCTTCCTGCGCCGCCGGGCAGGGGAGGGGGCTGGCCTCCTGATGATCCTGCTCGCGGTTTTCATCGCCCTGGCGCTTGCGAGCTACGACCCCGCCGACCCCTCTCCGACACACGCCGCACCCGGCCCCGTCTCGAACCTTGCCGGGACGTCGGGTGCCTATGTGGCCGACCTGCTCCTTCAGACGCTCGGTCTCGGGGCACTGGCCGTCGCCCTGAGCCTCGTGGTGTGGGGCGTCCGGCTCCTGACCCACGTCCGCGCCAGGTACGAGGCAGTGCGCGTTGCCGCCTGGCCGCTGGGTGTGCTTGGGCTTGCAGCCGCCTTCGCCTTCCTGCCGGCACCGGATGCATGGCCGATCCGCACCGGGCTCGGCGGCCATCTCGGGGCGCTGATTGCCCACGCGCTCGATACGGGCCTGTCCGGATGGGTGGCGGCGCTGCCGCTGGCGCTGATCCGGGCGGGGGTGGCCCTGGCTGCGGCTGCGGTCCTTCTGCTGACGCTCGGCCTGCAACCGGTCGCGATCGCCCGCCGCCTTTGGACTGTGGGACGCGGTGGCTGGCGCTCGCTTCGGGGCGCGGGAGATTTGGCCGCGGACGCTTCCGCACGTCTGGGCGAGGCCGCACGTGCCGCGCGCCGGTTCCTCCCGCGCCGCAGCCGGGAGGACGACGATGCCCCGCGCCCGCGCCGCCCGCGCGAGCCGGTGCTCGGCCCGGCGCATGGAGCTGACGCTTTCGGCGCGGACGGCGACGATGCCTATGCCGCTGCGCCTCTCGCGCGGACGGAAGGCAGGTCCCCCCGCGAAGCGGGTCGCGATATCGGCCGCGATGCTGGCCGCGAGAAGGAAAAGCCCGCCCGCAAGGCGCGCAAGGCCGTCGGCGGCGGAGAGCAGCGGCTGCTCGCGCTCGATGGCGGCTCGCCCTATGCGCTGCCCTCGCTCAATTTTCTGGCGGCGCCGGGGGCGGTGGAGATGGATCCCGCCCTGTCTCCCGCCGCCCTGCAGGAGAATTCGCGTCTTCTCGAGGGCGTGCTGGACGACTTCGGCGTGAAGGGCGACATCATCGGTGCCAAGCCCGGGCCCGTCGTCACCCTGTACGAGCTGGAGCCCGCGCCGGGGTTGAAATCCTCCCGCGTGATCAATCTCGCTGACGACATCGCCCGCTCGATGAGCGCCATCTCCGCCCGCGTCGCGGTCATTCCCGGGCGCAACGCCATCGGCGTGGAGCTTCCCAACCGCCGCCGCCAGACCGTCTACCTGCGGGAGCTTCTGGCCTCGCGGGAGTACGAACAGGCACCCTTCAAGCTTGCGCTGGCACTCGGCAAGACCATCGGCGGCGAGTCGGTCATCGCGGACCTTGCCCGCATGCCGCATCTTCTCGTCGCGGGCACCACGGGCTCGGGCAAGTCGGTCGCGATCAACACCATGGTGCTGTCGCTCCTCTACCGGCTGCCGCCCGATCAGGTGAAGCTGATCATGATCGACCCGAAGATGCTGGAACTGTCGGTCTACGACGGCATCCCCCATCTTCTGGCACCGGTGGTGACCGATCCCAAGAAGGCGGTCGTGGCGCTGAAGTGGGTCGTCCGCGAGATGGAGGACCGCTACCGCAAGATGTCGAAGCTCGGCGTCCGCAACATCGCCGGCTACAACCAGCGCATGGGGGAGCTGGAGGCGCGCGGCGAGACGCTGACCCGCGAGATCCAGACCGGCTTCGATCCCGACACGGGCCGCCCGACCTACGAGGAGGAAGAGATCGCGCCCGAGAAGATGCCCTTCATCGTCGTCATCGTGGACGAGATGGCGGACCTGATGATGGTCGCGGGCAAGGATGTCGAGGGATCGATCCAGCGGCTGGCCCAGATGGCGCGCGCGGCCGGCATCCACCTCGTCATGGCCACGCAGCGCCCGTCGGTCGACGTCATCACCGGCACGATCAAGGCGAACTTCCCGACCCGCATTTCCTTCCAGGTGACATCGAAGATCGACAGCCGCACCATCCTCGGCGAGCAGGGGGCCGAACAGCTTCTGGGCCAGGGCGACATGCTCTACATGGAGGGCGGGGGCCGGATCCGCCGCGTCCACGGGCCCTTTGTCTCCGACACGGAGGTCGAGGAGGTGGTGGCCTGGCTGAAGGCGCAGGGCTCGCCCGACTATCTCGACGCCGTGACCGAGGACGAGGAAGACATGGGCGGCGGCGGTGCTGCGGGCGGCTTCGACGACGGCGACGGGGGCAGCAGCGGCAACGATCCGCTGTTCGACCAGGCCGTCGCCATCGTGGCGGCCGAGCGCAAGGCCTCGACCAGCTATCTGCAGCGCCGTCTCCAGATCGGCTACAACCGCGCCGCCCGGATCGTGGAGGAGATGGAGGAGCAGGGCATCATCGGCCGGCCCAACCATGTGGGGCGCAGGGAGATCCTCGTCCGCGACCCGAACGAGGATTAGGTCCGCTCCGGCTCAGGGCACGGGAGCGGGCCGGTGGCCTCGCGCAGGCGACGGAACGCGCCTCGCCGGAACGTTTTGCGGGGGCGCGGCATTGTCCCGATGCCGCCGTATTCAGGGTCTAGGGATCAGCGCCATGAGTATTCGACACAGCCTTGCCGCCACACTCGCCGCCGCCGCTGCCATGCTTGCCCTGCTGCTGGCGGGGCCGCCGGCCCATTCTGCCGATCTCGATGCGGGAGACGTGCGTGCGCTCGACCGCATCAGCGGCTGGCTCAATGCCAATCCCCGCCTTCAGGCTGCCTTCGTGCAGATCAATCCGGACGGCACGATCGTCGACGGGACCGTCTACATGTGGCGGCCGGGCCGGATGCGGTTCGAATACCGGCCGCCGACGCCGATTCGCGTGATTGCCGATGGAACCTGGGTCGTGCTCGAGGACATGGAGCTTGACACCCAGGACCGCTACCCGCTTTCGGCAACGCCGCTTTCGCTCCTCCTCGACGACGAGGTCGACCTCAAGGAAAGCGCGCTGATCGAGGACGTGACCCGCGCCGACGGCACGATCCGCGTCACGGCCCGCGACCGCGACAACCCGGACCAGGGCCGGATCGTCATCGTCTTCAACGAGGAGCCGCTCGCGCTCCGGCAATGGATCATCACCGACACGCAGGGTCAGCGAACCACGGTCGCGCTGAAGGACGTGCGCACGGGAATGAGCCTCGATCCCAGGCTCTTCGTGGCCAACGATCCGCTGCCCCAGGGGCCGCGCTGACGCGGGTTCCGGGGCGCTGCCTGTCCCCGCTTGTGAGGCCCGTGCCGGCGTGCTAGCGATCTGTCCAGGCGCTCAACAGGGAGCAGGATCGGGTCGCGTGCATGATTCTCCGCGCACGGGTGCCCGGCTGACCGGAACATGAAAGACGCGGCCCGCAGTCCGCAGGATACCCGCGACCGCCTTGCCGCATGGCTTGCCGAACGGCAGGTCAGCGAGGTCGAGTGCATCGTCGCCGACATGAACGGCCTCGCGCGCGGCAAGATCCTGCCGACGAAGAAGTTTCTCGATACCTTCGACGAGCGTTCGTTGCGTCTTCCGGAATCGATCTTCCTGCAGACGGTGACCGGCGACATGATCGATTCCGAGGTGCTGTCGGAGACCGAGCCGGATGTGATTCTCCTGCCGGACCCCGACACCGTCCGCCTCGTGCCCTGGTATGACGAGCCGACCGCGCAGATCATCTGCGATGCCGTCTACAAGGACGGCAGCCCCGTGACGGTGGCGCCGCGCCAGGTGCTGAAGCGCATCCTCGCCCTCTACGACCAGCGGGGCTGGAAGCCCGTCGTCGCGCCGGAGGTCGAGTTCTACCTCTGCCAGAAGAACGTCGATCCCGACTACCCGCTGGTTCCGCCGATCGGAAAGTCCGGGCGGCAGGAGAACGCCCGCCAGCCCTATGGCATCGACGCGGTCAACGAGTTCGATCCGCTGTTCGAGGACGTCTACGACTATTGCGAGGAGCAGGCGATCGACATCGACACGCTGATCCACGAGGCGGGGGCGGCGCAGTGCGAGATCAACTTCAACCACGGCGACCCGCTGAGCCTCGCGGACCAGACATTCCTGTTCAAGCGGACCGTGCGCCAGGCGGCCCTGCGGCACGACGTGTACGCGACCTTCATGGCCAAGCCCTACCAGGGTGAACCCGGTAGTGCCATGCACATCCACCAGTCGATCCTCGATGTGGAGACGGGGCGAAACCTCTTCGCCACGCCAACGGGCAAGGACACCGCGCTCTTCAAGAACTACATCGCGGGCCTTCAGAAGTTCCTGCCCGGTGCGATGCCGCTGATCGCCCCGAACGTGAACTCCTACCGCCGCCTGATTCGCGACCTCTCGGCGCCCGTCAACACTCATTGGGGGCGGGAGAACCGAACCGTCGGCCTGCGCGTGCCCGATTCCCGGCCCGCGAACCGGCGCGTCGAGAACCGGGTGCCCGGTGCCGACGCCAATCCCTATCTCGCCATCGCGGCGACGCTTGCCTGCGGCTACCTCGGCATGCGCAAGCGGCTGAAGCCGACGCCCGAGATGACGAAGAGTGCCTATCTCTCCCAGCGGTACGCGCTTCCCCGCCACATCCTCGACGCGCTACAGAAGCTGAAGTCCGCGACCGAACTGCGGGAAATTCTCGGGCCCGACTTCGTCCAGGTCTACCTGGAGGTCAAGCTGGAGGAGCACCACGCCTACCAGCAGGTGATTTCGGCCTGGGAGCGGGAGCACCTGCTGCTCAACGTCTGACCGCCCGGGTATACGCGGCCAGTCAGCTGTCCAGATCACGGGGAGGCGGCGTGCGAATCCCTGCGCGCCCGGATGGGCAAGTGTTGCGGCAGCGCGCCGGTTCCTCTCTTATGCCTCATGCCCACCGCCTGCACGAGGCTGCACATGTCCCTCTCCCGCCGCCTTCGCCGCCTCGCCTTCGGGCTTGCCACGCTCGCCGGGCGGCCGCGCGGGTTCTTCATTCCCTACCGGTATGCCTCCGGCGTGGACGTTCCGGGCCACGACGCCTATCCGGAGATCGGAGGTCTGCTCGACGCCGCGCGGCCCCGATTCGCCGACTGCTTGAACGCGCTCGAAGCTCACGCGGACGCCTTCGCCCGCATCGGTTCCGCACCCCCGCCCGCACCGCGCTGGACGCAGGACTGGTTCCCGACCCCCGATGCCGCGGTCCTCTATCACATGGTAGCGACGCTCGCCCCCCTGCGCCTTGTCGAGGTGGGGTCGGGCCATTCCACCCGCTTTGCCATGGCGGCGGTGGCCGACGGGGCGCTTGCCACCCGGATAACCGCGATCGACCCGGCCCCGCGCGCCGACATCGCCGCCCTGCCGCTGACCCTGCTGCGCACGACGGTGCAGCAGGTGGACGACGCGCCGTTCGCCGCACTTCGGCCCGGCGACATTCTCAGCATCGATTCGAGCCATATCCTGATGCCCGGCACGGACGTGGACCGGCTGTTCGCGCGGGTTCTTCCGGCCCTACCGGCCGGTGTGACCGTTCACATCCACGACATTTTCCTGCCCGACGGTTATCCTGCGGGCTGGGCCTGGCGCGGATACAATGAGCAGAACGCGGTTGCCGCCCTGCTCGCCGGCGGCGGATGGGAGATTCTCTGGGCGAGCCATTACGCCGTGACCCGCATGAGGGACGAGGTGTCCGCAAGCGTGATCGGCCGCCTGCCCACGGTACCGGGGGCGCAGCCTGCCGGTCTCTGGCTGCGGAAGATGTGACGCGGCAAGCGGGCGCCAGAGCCCGCACCGCCATGAGCGAGGGCAGGGGATGCGGAAGTTCAGGGACTTCCTGATCGGGGCGCCGCCCGAGGGTGAGCTGCCCGCGCGCGTGCGCGCCGATGTTGCCCGCCAGCAAAACGACAGCGAGATCCTGATCGGCTGGGTGCTTCTGCTCCTGGTCGCCATCCTCGGCGCGCTCTACGGCATCGCGCCCAAGGCCTTCGACGAGAAGGCGCCGTTCGAGCCTGTCCCGGTCGTGATCGCGTGCCTGGGCGCGCTCGCCGCGATTCGCCTCCTGCTCGCCTACCTGCATGCCTTGCCCCGCGTTCTGCTGGCGTTCAGCGTCATCGCGGAGGTCGGCCTGCTCATCGGCCTGATCTGGAGCTTCCACATCCAGTATGGCCAGCCGCCGGGGTTCTACCTGAAGGCGCCGACCATCCTTTACCTGTTCGGCATCCTCGCGTTGCGCGGCTTGCGGTTCGAGGCGGGCTATGTGCTGCTCGCCGGGCTGGTGGCCGCCGCGGGGTGGGCGTGGCTCGTCTGGTATGCCGTCTCGGGAATGTCGATCGGCGACCCGATCACGCGCGATTTCGTGGAGTACATGACGTCCTACCGTGTCCTGCTGGGCGCGGAGTTCGACAAGATCCTCGCGATCCTGATGGTGACCGGCGTTCTGGCGCTCGCCATCGTCCGGGCCAACCGCCTGCTGGTGCGTGCGGCGGCGCAGGGCCATGCGGCCCGCGACCTGTCGCGCTTCTTCGCGCCGGAGGTGGTAAGCCGCATCACCGGGGCGGAAGACCGTATCGCCGCGGGCGAGGGCGAGATGCGCGAAGCGGCGATCCTGCTCGTCGACATCCGGGGGTTCTCGGCGCTTGCCGCCGAGTGGCCGCCTGCGCGCACCATGAGCGTGCTCGCCGAATACGAGGCCCGCATGGTGCCGCTGATCCGCGGCCACGATGGCACCGTGGACAAGTTCATGGGTGACGGCATCCTCGCGACATTCGGTGCGGCGCGGGTCAGCGAAACGGCGGCCGCCGACGCCGTCGCCGCTGCGCTGGCCGTCGCGGACGCCGCAGCCTTCTGGGCGCAGGAGCGGCGCGAGGCCGGCGAGCAGGTGCTCGAGATCGGTGTGGGCGTGGCCTCGGGCCCCGTCGTTTTCGGGGCTGTCGGGCATGACGAGCGGTTGGAGTACACGGTGATCGGTGCGGCGGTGAACCTCGCCGCCAAGCTCGAAAAGCACAACAAGGTGCTCGGGTCGCGCGTGCTCACCGATGCGGAGACGGTCGCGTTGGCCCGTGCGCAGGGATGGGCGGGACAGCCTCTCCGGAGCGTGACGGGCACGCGTGTCGACGGCCTCGACCGGCCAGCCGACCTGGCGGTCCTGGCCTGAACTTGGCGGGTCTGCCTGGCCCTACCGGATGCGTTGCACGGCCTCACGCATAGGGATCGGCCGCGTCGCGCAGGCCGTCGCCGAGGAAATTGAAGGCCAGCACAACGATGATGACCGGGATCATCGGCGCCATCAGCCAGGGATAGACCGTGACGACGGTCAGGTTCTGCGCCTCGTTCAGCAGCACTCCCCACGAAACGGCGGGCCGCTTGAGACCCAGGTTCAGGAAGGAGAGCGCCGTTTCGCCCAGGATCATGGTCGGGATGGAAAGCGTGGCCGACGCAATCAGGTGGCTCGTGAAGCCCGGCAGCAGGTGGCGCGCGATGACGCGGCGGGGCCTGGCGCCCATCAGCACGGCGGCGGTTGCGTAGTCCTCCTCGCGCAGGGACAGCAGCTTGGAGCGGACAGCGCGCGCCAGCCCCGGCCAGTCGAGCAGGCCCAGGATCACGGTAATACCTATGTAGATCAGCACCGGGCTCCACGTCACCGGCAGCGCTGCCGACAGCGCCATCCACATCGGCAGTTCCGGCAGTGAGCGCAGGATCTCGATCACCCGCTGAATGGCGGCATCGACCAGCCCGCCGAAATACCCGGCCATACCGCCCAGCACGATGCCGAGCGTCAGGCTGATCGCGACGCCGATCAGGCCGACGGTCAGCGAGATCCGCGCCCCGTAGACGATCCCCGAGAACAGGTCCCGGCCCAGCCGGTCGGTGCCGAAAAGGAAAAGCGTGCCTCCCTCCGGCGCGCAGACGAGCCGGAAACGTGCCTCGACCAGCCCCCAGAACAGGTAGGGCTCACCGGCGCAGAAGAAGCGCAAGGGCTGCGGCGCGGTCCGGTCGATCCGGTACTCCCAGCGGAAGTTCGCCAGGTCCGGCTCGGCGATCATGGGATAGGTGAAGGGCCCGACGAACCGGCCCTCGTGAAACAGATGCACGCCCTGAGGCGGGGCATAGAGGTGTGCGTTGTCGCGCGCGTTGGCCGTGTAGGGCGCGATCACCTCTGCGAACGGTACGGTGAGGTAGATCAGCAGCAGCAGCACGCCGGACCACAGCGCGACCTTGTGCCGCTTGAACCGCCACCACATCAGCTTCCATTGCGAGGCGCGGAAATACCGCTCCTGCTCCGGCGTCAGGACGTCGTCCTGCCCGGGTTGGAAGGGCGCCTGGTCGACGTAGTGCTCGAGCTTGTCCCCGTTCATCGCTTGCGCCCTCCCTCGAGCCGGATGCGCGGATCGAGCATCGCGAGCAGCAGGTCGGAGATCAGCATGCCGACGAGCGTCAGGACCGCCACGAACAGCAGGATGAAGCCGGCGAGATACTGGTCCTGCGACTGCAGTGCGCCGAGCAGGATCGGCCCTACCGTGGGCAGGTTCAGCACGACCGACACGATGACCGAACCGGAGACAAGTTGCGGCAGCAGATTGCCGATGTCCGCGATGAAGGGATTGAGTGCCATGCGCAGCGGATACTTCACGAGCAGCGTACGCTCGCCGAGGCCCTTTGCGCGCGCCGTGGTGACATAGGGCTTGCGCAACTCGTCGAGCAAATTGGCCCTCAGCCTGCGGATCATCGCGGCCGTGCCCGCTGTCCCGATCACGATGGTGGGCACGATCAGGTGCGCGAGCACCGAGCCGAGCTTGGCGAGGCTCCATGGCTCGCCGATGTATTCCGGTGCCATCAGGCCGCCGACGGAGAGACCGAACCACACGTTCGCGTAATAGAGCAGGATCAGCCCCAGCAGGAAGTTCGGCGTCGCGAGGCCGAGGTAGCCGACGAGCGTGATCCCGTAGTCGCCCCAGGAATATTGCCGTGTCGCCGAATAGATCCCGATCGGGAAGGACACCACATAGACGAACAGCACGGTCGCGAGGTTGAGCACGATCGTCAGCAGGACGGTCTGCCCCACGACCTCGGTCACCGGCCGGTCATACTCGAACGACCAGCCGAAATTCCCCTGCAGGATACCGCTGAAGCCGTTTGGCCCCGGCAGGGCGCCGATCCAGATCAGGTACCGCTCGAGAAAAGGGCGGTCGAGCGCGAACTCGTTGCGCAGGAACTCTAGCTTGGCGACCGATGCGCTCTCGCCCTGGGCCTGAAGTTCCGCAATCTGGTTCGTCAGATAGTCGCCTGGCGGCAGTTCGATCACCAGGAACATCAGAAGGGAAACCACGATCAGCGTCGGGATCATGGTCAGCAGGCGGCGGATGACATAAGTCCCCATCAGCCACCCCTCCGGTGCTGCGCGGCCGTCCGGGATCTGCCCATAGGTCTCGTCATTGCGTGACCGGCGCCTCCCCTCGGCCCGGCGCGTCCGTGCGCCAGAAGGTGTCCATGCGGAACAGGCCGAAGTGCGCGCCCGGATCCCAGCCGTAGAATGCCGTCTCGGGCACGTTGCGCAGGACGTTCGACACGGCGACCGGCTGCGGGATCCCTTGCACCGTGCCGATGGTCAGCGTCTCCTCGGCATGGATCGCCAGCATGGCATCCCAGGCCTCCGCCTGTTCCTGCCGCGTCGTGGCCGTCCGCCAGCTGTCGTACAGCTCCAGAAGGCGCCGTGCCCATGCCGTGTCCGGTTCCTCGCCGCTCTTGCCGCGCGTTTCGTGGTACTGGCCCCACTCCGGCCAGGCAAGCATGGCCTGGCTGACCGGGGCGAGTTCGTCCGGCGCCATCTCCGGCGTCGGGATGCCGTTGTCGAAGCCGTCCCAGACGGACATGACGAGCTGTCCGGCAAACGCCCGGTTGCGCATGACGTCGCGTTGCGAGGCCTTCACGAACAGGCCGACGCCGATCTCCCGCCACGTCTCCTCGATCAGGGCCAGCATGTCGACCTGCTCCTGGCTTTCGCCCGCGGTCTCGACGATGATCTGCAACGGCCGCCCGTCGGGCAGCAGGCGGATGCCGTCGCCGCGGCGTTCGGTCAGGCCGATCTCGTCCAGCAGGCGGCCGGCCTCCGCCGGGTCGTACCGGCACCAGTCCGACCGGTAGGACTCCTGCGACAGCGGGCTGCGCGGCAGCGCCGTGTTGTTCGCGGGCGTGCCGAGGCCGAAGTACATCACCCGGTTCAGCATCTCCCGGTCGATGCCCAGTGACAGCGCATGGCGGAACCTGCGGTCGCGCAGGAGCGCGCGCCAGACCGGATCGGTCACGGTCATGTTGGGATAGAGCGCCATGGCAGAGCCCTTGGAGATCGGCCACAGGTAGGTCCGGTAGTTCCCGCCGCGCTCCCCGCGCTTGAGCGTCGTGATGTTGGAGAAACCGATTCCGCGCGCTTGCAGGTCGCTTTCGCCCGCAGCGGTCTTCGCCGCGATCAGGCGCCCGTCCGCAACCATCAGGATCAGCCGGTCGATGTAGGGCAATTGCTGGCCCTGCGCGTCGATGCGGTGGAAAAACGGATTTCGGACAAGGACATAGCGCTGGGCAGGCGATTCTGTCGTGTTCACCCACGGCTGCAGGGTCGGCATCGCGATATTGGAGAAGTCGTACATCTCGTCGGCGCGATTGTGCAGCGCGGCCCAGTTCCGCACCCGCGCCTCCGCGATCATCCGTTCAAGTTCCGCCGGATCGCCGTAGCGCGCGTGGAACCGCTTCAGATAGTGCGCGGGGCGATAGATGAAGGGCGGCCGCGCCTTCGCCAGCTCCGGCAGGAACGCCGGGTTCGGCGCTTCCCAGGTGAAGCGCACGGCGGTTTCCGACAGGACCTCGAAACGGGGCAGCTTTCCCTCGACGAGAAAGAAGGCCGGCGGGCCCGAGGGCATCAGCTCGGCATTGTTCGCGACGTCTTCCCAGTAATACCGGAAGTCGTCGGCGGTGAAGGGTTGGCCGTCCGACCAGCGGTGTCCCTTGCGCAGGACCAGGGTGACGGCCCTGCCGTCCGGGCTGACCTCGACATCCTTCAGGATGTCCGGTTCGAGGTCGAGGTCTTCGGTCCAGCCGACCAGTCGGGCATAGCCCCAGACGACGGCAAGGCGCACGTCCTTCGTCCGCCCGATCAGCGTCGTCAGGTCACCCCCGTGGCGGCCGGGCACGCGGCCCATCGCAGCCATGTCCGTCACCATCGGTTCGGCCGGCACCCGTTCTGCGACCCGTGGCAGGATCGTCTGCGGGTGCGAGCGGCTGAGCGTCGGTGTCTCGACCAGTTCCGGCACGCCGTTCGCGCCGGTCCGGGTATCCGTCTGCGCGCCCGCCGGTGCGGCCATCGGGGCCAGCGCCAGCAGAAGGGCCACGGCCATACCGGTCAGACCGCGCCTCATGCTGCCGTCTCCTGCATCATGGCTGACTGGAGCACCTTGTGGCCGGGTGCCACCTCGACCAGAACCGCCGGCGGTCCGCCCGGTGCGAGGCGGTAGGGCTCGGGCCAGGCGGCCGGGTCGGAAGATTTGCCCGCCATCAGCTCCCCCAGATCGAGCGGCCGGTCGAGGTCGGGCTCCGGCACGGCGGCAAACAGCGCCTGCGTGTAGGGATGGCGGTGATCCTGGACGAGCGTTGCGGCGGGGGCGATCTCCACGATCCGGCCTGCGCACATCACCGCGATGCGGTCGGCCATGTAGTCGACGACCGCGAGGTTGTGGCTGACGAACAGATAGGTCAGGCCCAGCTGGTCCTTCAGATCCTTCAGCAGGTTCAGGACCTGCGCCTGCACCGAGACGTCGAGCGCGGAAACCGGCTCGTCGCACAGGATCAGTTCGGGCTTGAGCGCGAGCGCGCGGGCGATACCGATCCGCTGGCGCTGCCCGCCGGAAAAGGAATGCGGATACCGCCGCAGGTGCTCCGGCCGAAGGCCCACGATCCGCATCAGTTCCGCGGCCCGCGCGATCCGCTCCGCCGGGGTCAGCAGCCCGTGGATCGCATAGGGCTCGGTCAGGATCTCCTGCACCGTCATGCGCGGGTTGAGGGAGGAGAACGGGTCCTGGAAGATCAGCTGGACCCTCTTGCGGAACTCCGCGAGCCCCGGGCCGTCGAGCGCATGCACGTCCTCGTGGCGGCCGTCCAGCGCGATGGTGATCCGCCCGGCGTCGGGCGTGATCGCGCGCATCACCATCTTCGACAGCGTGGTCTTGCCGCACCCGGATTCGCCGACAAGGCCCAGGCACTCCCCACGGCGCACCTCCAGCGAAATCTCGTCCACGGCGGTAAAGGGCTTCTGCTGCCCGCCCGCGAACAGGCCCCGGCCGCGGCGTTTCGTGAAATGCTTCGTCACGCCGTCGATGCGCACCAGCACAGGATCGTGCGCGCTGTCGGGCGAAGGCTGCTCTCCCCCGGCCAGGAAACCTTCCGGGTGGGGGGCGATCGGTCGTATCGGCACCAGCCGCTCGCCCGGCTCCATGTCGAAGCGCGGCACCGCTGCGTGCAGCGCGCGGGTGTAGGGGTGGCCTGCATTGCGGAAGACGTCGTCGGCGGTGCCGTGCTCGACGACCCGCCCCCGATAGACCACGACGACCTCGTCCGCCATGTTCGCCACCACGCCGAGGTCGTGGGTGATGAGCAGGATCGCCATGCCCAGCCGCTCCTGCAGCGTGCGCAGCAGTTGCAGGATCTGCGCCTGGATCGTCACGTCGAGCGCCGTGGTCGGCTCGTCCGCGATCACCAGGGCCGGATTGCAGGCGAGCGCCATGGCGATGACCGCGCGCTGCCGCAAGCCGCCGGAGAGTTCGAAGGTGTAGCTGTCCGGCGCGTGCTCGGCATCGGGGAAGCCGACCAGCGTCAGCAGGTCGACGACGCGCGCCCTCACGTCCTCGCTGCTGTCCGCGACGTGCAGGCGGATCGCCTCGCCGATCTGGTCGCCGATGGTGTGCAGCGGCGAGAGCGCCGTCATCGGCTCCTGGAAGATGATGGAGATGCGCCCGCCGCGTATGGCGCGCATCTCCGCTCCGCGCGGGTGCAGCGTATCGAGCCGCACGGCGGTTCCCGTGGCCGGGTCATGGAAGGTGATTCGGCCGCCCGAGATCCGGCCGGGCTTCGGGATCAGGCCCAGGACGGCCTGGCTGATGACCGTCTTGCCCGATCCGGACTCGCCGACGAGAGCCACGGTCCTGCCCGCGGGGATACGGAACGACACGCCGTCGACGGCGCGGACCTCGCCGCCTGGCGTATCGAAGCTGACCTGCAGATCCTCGATCTCGAGGACATTCATGGCTGGAGGCTCCCCCCGCGGGTTCGGTCCCGCTTTGACGATCATGGTGACCGATCCGCGCCGGATTCCAAAGCCTGAAGATTGGCTCGCGTGCGCTCCGACATCTCTATCCCCGTCCGGCGCGCCATCTGGCAGGCGGCAGAGGCGATGGCCGCGAAGCCCTCGTGCTCGCTGTCGAGCGTGATCCGTGTGCGGGCGTCGCCGATCCGGAGCACGAACAGGCCGCGGGTGCGGTCGAACATTCCAGGGTAGTAGTCGAGCCGCACGGTTTGCAGCATGTCGAGGTCGAGCACCCGCCGGCCGGTTCTGTCCTCGAGCGTCAGCATGTCTCCCTCGAGGCGGATGCGCCGGCCGGAGCGCAGCAGCGCGCGCACGAGCAGAACGGCGAACAAGGCGGCGACCAGCAAGAGAATCGCGGCGACGATCGGCGCCGGCTGCGTCCCGGCGATCAGCGCGGCCATGGCTGCGAGACCCAGTGCCCCGATGGCCAGGTCGCGCCAGACCGAGAACTGCAGGACGCGGCCTTCGGTCATGCTGCCAGCCTTGCGAACAGGGCATCCGGGGCGGGCCAGGATACGCCCGCGGCAGCCGCCGTATCGGCCAGCACCGCCTCCAGCGTCGCCCAGGCGGTCTCGTCGTGCTGCAGGTGATGTGTCAGCAGACCGACCGGTCCCGGCAGGCGGCCCGTGACGCGGGCGTCGATCGCATCGGCCAGCGCGGCCGCCACGTCGGGGTAGGGCCGGCCCTCCCGGCGGCGCCAATCCATCAGGTCGACCTCCGGATTGAGCTGATACAGCCCTGTGCCGGCCGCCTCGGCCCGCGTGCCGAAGGTCGACAGGGCTGCGAAGCCCGCCCACCGCAGACCCTGCACAACGGGTGCGTCGATCCGGTTCCAGGGCGGGACGAGGAGCGGGAGCGCCCTGCCTGGAAACCGTCGGGCCAGAACGTGCCGTGCGTTCTTCAGCGCGGCGAGGAGCGGTTGCGCCGCGCTGTCGTCGGCGGCCACGAGTTCCTGCTTCTTCTGCCCTGCCGCCGCCCGGTTCGCGTGCGCAATGCCGTGTACCGCGACCGCCACGCCCTGCGCCTCGGCAAGGGCCTCCGCGAGAGAATCGTCCACGCGGTCCGGTATGACCGCCAGCACGACCGGCAGGCCGTACCTCCGGGCGAGGGCGAGCAGGCGGTCGAGCGCGCCGCTACCCCGTGCCGCATCGTCGTCCCGCCACCAGAGCGCCACGCCGCCCGACCGGGCTGCATCCTGCAGGGCTCTGGCAAGCCGGGGGTCGGTCATGTCGGGCCTGCCCTCAGCTGTCCCGCGCCGAGCCGATGCGGTCGCGCACCCATCGCGCCGTCACCTCCGCGCCGTCGAGGCGGGCGTCGACCTTCGGCGGCGGTGGCCCGGCCAGCGCGCCGTCGATGGCGCGCGCAAGGTCAGCCGCCTCGATCCCCTTCTCGTGCACGACGGTCACGAGGCCCGCCTGCTCGAAGATCTCGGCCCGCGCCGCCTGCTCGCTTTCCTTGCCGCCGGCGAAGGGCACGATGACCGCACGCACGCCCGTCGCCAGCAGGTCCATCATCGTGTTGTAGCCTGCCTGGCTCACCGACAGCGCGGCATTCGCGAGCAGACCGCGATAGTCGGCCCGCGCGGTCTCGACGATGGTTCCCGGTTGGCGTGCGGCGCGCGCTGCAAAGCCGGCCTGCCAGGCGGGCTCTGCGTTCGTTCCGGTCAGGAAGCGCCAGACGCGGTTGCTGCCCGCGCCGAGTGCGTGGGCGCCGAGTGCGGCCTCGAACAGCGCCTGGCCCATGGCGCCCCCGCCAGCGGCCACGACGATCTCGTCCGCGCCGTCCTGCGTCTCGGGCATGCCCTCGCGTGCGACATAGCCCGTGTAGGTGAGCAGATCGCGCACCTCGGCCGCGGCCGGGTAGCTTGCCTCGAGCGGACTGATGCTCTCGACGCCATGCACCAGCACGGCGTCGAAGAAGGTGCGCGCTGTCTCGATGCTCTGCTCGATCCGCAACGGCTTGGGCGAGGGAATGAGGATGTCGCGGACCGAGGAAACCAGCAGCGGCCGGGGCCGCATCGCGTGGATCCGCTCCACGAAGGGTTCCAGTTCGAACCGCATCTTGTGCCGGCCGAAAGGGAAAAGCTCGGTGATGACAATGTCGGGCCGCGTTTCTTCCAGCGTGTCGAGCAGCGCAGCGGTGCGCCTCTGCTTCCACGCGTCGTCGATGTCGCGGCCTTCCTCGTCGGCAAGCCCCTTGAAGTCCGCGCCCGTGGCGCGCGCCGGGGGAAGCTGGACGAAGCGGGCGCAGCGTACGCCGTGGCCGACGACCGGCAGGCCGCCGGCGACGAAGGTCACCGACAGGCCGATGTCGGTCATCGCTTCGGCCAGCGCCGCGGCGCGGACGTAATGCCCGGTGCCGAGCAGGTGCTGCACATAGATGAGTACGCGTCCGGTCATGCAGGCTGCCTCGGTTCCAGCGGGATATTGGCCTCGACGAGGGAGATCGCGCCATCTGCTTCCAGGCGGAAGAGATGCACCGTCCCGCGTTCCAGGCGGACAGGGGCTTTTTGCGTCATGTCCCAGCCGCTCGCAAGGGCCAGCGCCGCGCGGAGGACTCCCTTGTGGGTGACGACGAAGGCTGTCGCGCGGGCTGCGCCCAGCTCAGCCAGAAGTCCGGAGAGACGTCCCATCACGGCGCGCGGGCGTTCTCCGCCGGGCGGCGAGAGGTCGAGGCCGCGTGCCTCCGCAGCCTTCATCCCTTCGGGATCGGCAGCACGCAGGTCGGCAAGGCGCTTGCCCTCCCACGCGCCCCAGTCGGTCTCGATCAGGCGGGGATCGGTCTCGATATGGCCGGGCCAGAGCAGGCTTGCCGTCTCGACGGCGCGGGCCAGCGGGCTCGCAAGGCATCTCTCGGCGGCTGCGATGCGTGCCGGCAGTTGCAGAGACCGCAGCGCGGCGGTCGACGCGGGCGTCAGCGGTACGTTCTGCCGTCCCTGGATCAGGTTGCGGTCGTTCCATGCGGTCGGGTAGTGTCGCATCAGCGCGATCCAGGCGTCCCTGCCGCTCATGCAGCTCTCCCTTCGGCGCGTGCCGCGGCGAGGCAGGCCGCGATGCATGTGTCGAGACGTTCCGCCGCGCGCGCGATGCTGCGGGTCTCCAGGATCTCCGCCCGTCCGGCTTCTGCAAGCTTCCGGCGCAGACCGGGGTTTCGGATCAACCCGGCGAGGCCTGCGGCGTAGCCGGCGTCCGTGTCCTCTGTCAGCCTGCCGGTATGGCCGTCGGCGATGACCGCCGAAGGACCGGGTCCGGCCAGTGCGACCGGCACGGCGCCCGCCGCCTGCGCTTCCAGGTAGACCATGCCATAGGCCTCGCCCACACCCGGCCAGGCCAGCAGGTCCGCTTCCAGGTAGTACCGCGGTAGCGCTTCCGGTTCCACGGCGCGCGCGAACCGCACGCGGGCCCCGAGGTCGTCGAACAGCGCCTCGACCTGCGCGCGGGCCGGTCCGTCGCCGGCGATGGTGAGGTGCCAGTCCTCCGCACCGAGCAGCCGCAGCGCCCCGGCCAGCCGCCGGTAGCTTGCGAGCTTCGCGCCCTCCCGCATCATGCCCACGGCCAGAAGCCGGGCGGGTTCTCCCTCCGGCCGTGCGGGGCGGTCCCCCAGGAAAGGCGCGGGGTCGACGAAGGCCGGAAAGACGTGCAGCCGGTCCTCCGGCACGACGCGGCCGAGGCACGCGCTGTCGAGCGGGGTCATCGCCAGCACCGCCGCCGCCTGCCGCAGGGCGGCAATGACGGCGGTTTCGGAGGGGGTCCAATGGTCGCGGAGGCGCTTGGGCGCGTGGCTCGCCTCCGCGACGATGTAGGGGATGTCCAGCGCCCGGGCGATGGCGGGGCCGGCCAGGTCCGGCGCGCGGTAGTACAGGTGGTAGGTCAGCCATACCGCGGGCCGCGGCGTGCGCCCGGCCCTGATGTCGGCCAGCACGCGCGCCGCCTCCGCCGCACCTGCTGCGGCCATGGCGGCCTGATCGCGCGGGTTGCCGTGCCGCAGCCAGGTGCGCAGATGGCTCGGCACCGTCGCGGTATGGCCGGCGCGTGCGAGGGCGGCGAGCAGCAGCCGCGCCATGGTCCGGTCGCCCGAGGGAACCGGATGGTCCGGGGACTTCATCGGGGCATGGAAGGCGACGTGCATCAGTGTCCCGCCGCGGCCCGCGCGGGCAGCGTTTCCGCGAACCGCCTCGCCAGCCGGTCGATCCCCCCCTGCATCGAGAAGTCCGTGCGCACCCGCGCCTCGCCTGCCGCGCCGAGGCGCCGGGCAAACGCCGGGTCGCCCAGCAGGCGGGCAAGCGCCGCCGAAAGCGCCTCCGGGTCGTCCGGCGGGACCAGAAGCCCCGTCTCTCCGTCGCGGACCAGTTCCGGTATGGCCGCAACCGCCGTTGCGACGACGGGCACCGCCTGGCTTTGGGCCTCCATCAGAACATTGGGCAGGCCGTCGCGGTCGCCGTCCGGCGCGATCCGGCTCGCAAGCACGAAGACGGTGGCCTCCCGCAGGCTCGCCAGCACTTGCGCCTGCGGCTGCGCTCCGCGCCAGGTGCAGCGCTCCGCGATGCCGAGGCGCTGGACCTGCGCCTTCAGCGGCTTCAGCAGTGGCCCCCCGCCGATGTGGACGAAGCGCCAGTCGAGCCCTTCGGGCAGGCGCGCCAGCGCATCCAGTACCGTGTCGAGGCCCTTCTTGGCGACGGCGCGGCCGACGCAGACGATTGTTGGCGGCGCTGCCGGCTGCCGGTCCGGGTGCACGCCGAACCGGGTGAGGTCCAGGCCGTGATAGACGAGGTCGACCGCATCCGGCCCGGGTGCGAGTGCGCGTAGCCGCTCCGCCCCGTAGGCCGTGCAGGTCGTGCCCCAGGAGGCATCCGCAAGCTTCTCCGCGATCTCCCAGTCGGGCGTCGTCCAGATGTCCTTTGCATGGGCCGAGTAGGACCAGGTCATACCGCGCATCATGGCCGCATAGCGCGCGACGGAGGCGGGCGTATGCAGGAAATGGACGTGCAGGTGCCGCACGTCGCCGGGAAGCTCCGCTGCGAGCACGCAGGCCTGCCCGAAGCGCCGGATGCGGTTGCGGGTGCGGTCGCGTGCAAGATCGCGGCGCCATACGCTGAGCGCCTTGCGCCATCCGGGCAGATAGCCCGCGGCGGCGACGCCCCTCAGCACGCGCAACGGCTCCTCGTGCAGGTATTCGGGCAGGTAAAGGACCGGGGCCTGGATCGCCTCGTGCACAGGGTGGATGGCGGGATCGGTCGGATGGCGCAGCGACACGATCCGCTGGTCCAGGCCGAGACGCTGCAACGCAAGGATTTCCTGCGCGATGAAGGTCTCCGACAGGCGCGGGTAGCCCTTGAGCACAACGGCGACGGCACCGCAGCCGTCGAGCCGGGGCGCGGGCATCGGCGCGGCGTTCCCGCTCGCGGCCCCGTCCGGTGCGGCTTCAGGTTTGACCGCGGCCCTACTCGCCATGGCCGGCGACCGAGCGCAGGCGTGCAGGTTTCGGACGCCGGCAGTCGAGCCAGGGTTCGATCAGGCGGTTCACGCTCTCGAAACCATCGAGCAATCCGGGCACGACGGTTTCCGACGGCCGCGGCTGATGCGGCAGCCGGGCCAGGGCCTCCGCCATTCGCGCCGGGTCGCGCTTCGGTCCGCCCGGTGTCTCCATCCGGCCCTCCAGCGGATCGACAAGCATGTCGACGAGACCCAGTTGCCGGGCCCGGTCGGCGCGGATGAACTGTTCGAGCCGTGGCGTCGTGCGCGGCACGATGAGCGCACGCTTGTCGAGGGTGAGGATCTCGCAGAACGTGTTGTAGCCGCCCATGGCCACGATCCCCACCGCATCGGCCAGCAGGTGTTCGATCCGGCTGTCGAAGGTGATCGCCTCGACATTGTCCAGCGCCTCGGCGCGGGCGAAGAACTCCTCCTGCCGGTCGGCCGCCATGAAGGGGCCCAGCACCAGCAGCGCGGGATGCGGAATCGCCGCGCCCGATTCATAGGCAGACAGGACCCAGTCGATCAGCCCCTCGCCGTCGCCGCCGCCGCCCGTGGTGACGAGCAGAAAGGGCTCGTTGGTGATCGCCGGGCGCGCCGTGGTCGAGATGTGCTCGGGCAGGGGGCGCGGAAGGTAGCCCGTGTAGACGATCCGCTGGCGCATTGCCGGCGAAAGGTTCAGGCCCTTCAGCGGCTCGTGGATCTGTGGCAGGCCATAGACCCAGATCTCGTCGTAGAAGGCTTCGAGCGCGGGAAGCGACTTCTTGCGCTCCCATTCCGGTGCGAGTACCGCAGGCTCGTCCAGCACATCGCGCACGCCGAGAACGATATGGGTGCCCCGCGCCTTCAGAAGCTTGAGCGTCGGCTCGACCTCGCCGCGCAGGCCGAGCGGTTCCTTGTCGACGATGAAGACGTCTGGGTCGAACACGTCCGCCGTGTGCTCGATGATCGACTGGCGCAGTGCCACCGTCTCGTCGATGTCGAGATGCAGCGACAGCGAGGTGTATTCGCCGTTCCTGAGCTTGATGACGCCGGGGATCCGCACGAAGTCGACGCGCGCGCGGAAATCGAAGCTGCCGATGATGGGGGAACCGGACAGGATCAGGACGGAGAGATTCTTGTGCCGCGAGACGAGGTCGTGCGCAATCGCACGGCACCGGCGCAGATGACCGAGGCCGAACGTGTCATGGCTGTAGATCAGTACACGCGACCCGGTTTCGGCCGAGGGCATATCTCTCCCCCAAGGATTGCCTTGGCTCTCTTTGATCGTACTATGGCACGCTTGGCATTGCGGATTCCATAGGTTCGCTCTGGTCCGCGTGTGCGAAGCATGGTTTTCTCGGCCGAGCGACCGGGGCGAGGGCAGCGCACGGCAATGGACGCCAACCTTTTCAGATATATCTGGCGCCATTCGCGGCTCGACCAGCTCGCCGTCCTCGTCCTCGTCCTCGTTTCGCTGCCCTTTTATTTCATTTCCCTCGACCTCCCCCGAAACATCGTCAACGAAGCGATCCAGGGCCAGGGTTTCGGTCCGAACGATCCGACGCAACCCTTCCTGTCGCTGTCATTGCCGCTGCCCGAGGCGCTGGGCGGGACGATCCAGCTGTTCGAGGGCGTTCCGCTGGAGCGCATGCCCTACCTCTTTGCGCTGAGCGGCATGTTCCTGCTGATGGTCTGCGTCAACGGCTGGTTCAAGTACCGCATCAACACGCACAAGGGCCGGATGGGCGAGCGGATGCTGCGCCGACTGCGCTTCGACCTGTTCGACCGTATCCTGCGCTTTCCGACCCCGCATTTCCGGAAGGTGAAGCAGGCCGAGCTCGCCACCATGATCAAGGACGAGGTGGAGCCGCTCGGCGGCTTCATCGGCGAGGCGTTCGCCCAGCCCATCTTCCAGGGCGGCATGGCGCTGACCGGAATGACCTTCATCCTTCTTCAGAGCTTCTGGCTGGGCCTGGTCGCGGCTGCCATCGTCGGCATCCAGGCCTTCATCATTCCGCGTCTGCGGGCCCCTATCCGCATGCTGGGCCGCCAGCGGCAGCTTGAGACGCGCCACCTCGCAGGCCGCATCGCGGAGATCGTCGACGGTGTCGTCGAGGTGCACACGAACGATACGTCCGCCTGGGAGCGGGCGGAGATCACGCACCGGCTGGGGCGCATCTTCTGGATCCGCTACGAGATCTACCAGCGCAAGTTCTTCGTGAAGTTCCTCAACAACTTCCTGGCGCAGGTCACGCCCTTCCTGTTCTACGCGATCGGCGGCTATTTCGCGATCCGCGGTCAGCTCGACGTCGGCCAGCTCGTCGCGGTTCTCGTCGCCTACAAGGACTTGCCGCCGCCGATCAAGGAGCTGATCGACTGGGACCAGCAGCGCCTCGACAGCCAGGTCAAGTACGAGCAGGTGGTCGAGCAGTTCGACGCCGCCATCGCCGACGCAGAGCTTCAGGATCCGTCGCGCCAGCGCGACACGCCGCTCGAAGGTCATGTCACCCTGACCCGCGTGACCGCGGCGGACGATTCGATGGACAAGGTGCTCGACGGCATCTCCGTCGATCTGCCGCTCGATGCGGCCGTGGCCGTCGTGGGGACGGGCTCCGGTCCCCGCGCGTTCGCACAGGCCGTCGTCCGGCTTCAGCCGCTGCTGTCCGGCCACATCGAGATCGCGGGCGAGCCGCTTGCCCGCCTGCCCGAAGCCGTGCTCGGCCGCCGCGTCGCGTATGTCGCGCAGGACGCCTTCCTGTTTCCGGGGACGCTCCGCGACAATCTGCTCTACGCGCTGCGTCACCGGTTCCTCGGCGCCGAGCCTCCGAGTCACGAATGGAAGGCGGAGAAGGCCGAGGCGCGCCGGGCCGGCAATGCGCCCCTGCCGGTCGAGGGCGACTGGATCGACCTTGCCGAGGCCGGCGTCGACAGCATGGATGCGCTGACCGACCGGATCGTCGAGGTTCTGCAGACCGTCCAGATCGAGGCGGAGGTGTACCAGCTCGGGCTTCGCGGGCGACTGGAGGGCCGGCTGCAGGAGGATGCCGCCGAGGCGATCCTGCGCGTGCGGGCCGAGGTGCGGGCCGCCATCGATGCGGACGAGCGGCTGCGCGGGCTGGTCGAGCCATTCGATCCGGCGCGCTACACGCGCAACGCCACGATTGCGGAGAACCTTCTGTTCGGCGTGACACGCGACGCCGCCTTTGCACGCGGCGAGGACATCGACGTGCCGGAAGCGGCGGCGCTGCCCGGCAACCGCTATCTCCTGTCCGCCCTGCGCGCGCAAGGCCTGGAGGACGATCTGGTCCGCGTGGGCGAGCGGATCGCCGAAACCATGGTCGAGATCTTTGCCGGCCTGCCGCCGGGCGATCCCTTCTTCGAGCAGTTCAGCTTCATCGCCGCCGAGGATCTCCCGGTATTCGAGCAGATCCTGGTGCGCGTGCGCCGCGACGGCATGGCGAGCCTGCCCGAGGAATCGCGCCTGCGCCTGCTGTTCCTGTCTTTCGATTATATCGAGCCGCGCCACCGCCTCGGCCTGCTCGACGACGACCTGCGCGGCCGCATCGTCAGGGCGCGCCACGCAGTGCACGCCGAGTTGCCCGAGGACCTGCGCGGCGCGATCGAGGTCTACGACCCCGACCGCTATACCCAGGCTGCGAGCCTGATGGACAACATCCTGTTCGGGCGCGTCACGCACGGGCAGAGCGAGGCGCGGCCGCGCATCGATGCACTCGTTTCCGAGATACTGGAGCGGGAAGGTGTCCGCCGGATCATCGTGGAGGCGGGGCTGGAGACGGAGGCAGGCTACGGCGGCCGCCGCCTGCCCGCCCACCAGCGCCAGCGGCTCGCGCTGGCCCGCGCCCTGCTCCGCCAGCCCGATCTTCTGATCGTGGACGATGCGCTGGCGGTGGTCGACGCGCGTGTCGAGCGGGAGATCCTGCGGAATGTTCTCGAGTCCCGAAAGGGCAGGGGTACCATCGTCGTGCTCGGGCGTGTCGATCGCGTGCGGCTGTTCGACCTCGCGCTCGTGTTCGATGGATGCGACCTGGCCGCCTGCGGGCCGGTGGACGCGCTTGCCGCGGAAGGGCCTCTTGCAACGCTGCTTGGGGGCCGCGGGAGCCAGGAGGAGAGTGACCCAGTGAGTGAGGAGGCAGCCGATGAGTCTCAATGAAGAGGTTGAAATCCTCAAGAAGATCCCGCTCTTCCAGAATTTCGAGCCCGCCAAGCTCAAGCTGCTGGCATTTGCCAGCGAGCGCATACATTTCGAGGCGGGTCAGACCGTTTGCCGGCAGGGCGATCCGGGGGATGCTGCCTATGTCATCATCTCGGGCGAGGCAGACATCCTCGTCGACGGGCCCGACGGGCCGATCCAGGTGGCCACCGTCCGCGATCACGGCTTCATCGGCGAGATAGCGATCCTGATCGACGTGCCCCGGACTGCGACAATCCGCGCGCATACGGAGCTTGTGGCACTGCAGATCAAGAAGGATCTTTTCTTTAGGATGGTGCGCGAATATCCGGGTGTCGCGGTCGAGGTCATGCGCGAACTTGCCCAGCGGCTCGAGCGCACGACCTCCGAGCTTACCCGCGTGCGTGGAGAGTTGAACCGGCTGACGGCAAACTGATCGTGCCGTCTGCTCTTGTACCGTTGAGGAGTATTAACGTATGCGTCGTCTTGCACACAATCTGATTGCGACGGCTGCAATCTTCGGGGCGCTTGCCGCGGTTCCGGTAAGCATGGCGGTGCCCGCCATTGCCCACGACTACACCGCCGGAACGCTGATGATCGACCATCCCTGGGCCCGTCCGGCCATTCCGAACCGCCCCGGCGTGGTGTTCCTGACCGTCAAGAATACCGGCGAGACGGCAGACCGCCTGATCGCGGCCAGCACGCCGGTTGCCGGAACCGTCGAGATTCACACGCACATCAAGGACGGCGACGTGATGCGCATGGTGCGGATCGAGGGGATCGACGTTCCTGCGGGCGGCATGGCTATGCTGCAGCCGGGTGGCGATCACCTGATGCTGTTCGACATCCCGGCGCCCTATGCCGTGGGCGACAGTTTCCCGATGACGCTGACCTTCGAGAAGGCCGGCGACGTCGCGGTCGAGGTGCAGGTCGAGATGGGCCAGGATGGTGCCGGCCACTCGATGCACAACATGCCGGCCCACGGCGGCCATGGTCAGGGCCACGGTGCGGCGAAGATGCCGATGAAGACGAACTGAGGCTTCGGGCAGTCAGAGGGAGAGGGTCGTCAGCACCGGGACATGGTCTGACGGCCGCTCCCATCCCCGTACCTGGCGAAGGATCTCGAAGCCCCTGAGCGCCGGTCCGAGGGACTGCGTCGTCCAGATGTGGTCGAGGCGGCGGCCGCGGTCGCTCTCGGCCCAGTCGCGCGCCCGGTACGACCACCAGGTGTAAAGCTTCTCCGGGTCGGGCCGGTAGTGCCGCGCAACGTCGATCCAGTCGAGTGTCGTCCGCAGTGTTTCCAGCTTTCCGGTCTCCACGGGCGTATGGCTGACCACGTCGAGCAGCGCCTTGTGCGACCAGACGTCATGCTCGCCCGGGGCGACGTTGAGATCGCCCACAAGGATCATGTCGCCGTGGGCCTCCCCCGACGCCGGGTCGTACCAGCCCGTCATGCCGTCGAGGTATCCCAGCTTGTGCGCGAACTTGTCGTTTACCGCCGGATCCGGCACGTCGCCGCCAGCGGGGACGTAATAATTGTGCAGGGTAATGCCGTCGATCCGCGCCGCGACGTGGCGCGGCCCGTCGTGATCGTGGAACAGCCGGCGGCCCGCATCCTCGAGCGGGATCCGGGAGCAGATCGCGACGCCGTGGTGCCCCTTCGCACCGTGGATGACCTGGTGCCGGAGGCCGAGTGCCGCGAGCTCTGCGCGCGGAAACTTCTCGTCGGACACCTTGGTTTCCTGAAGGCACAGCACGTCGATCGGCCGTTCCTGGAGCAGGCGCGCGATCTGCGGCAGCCGAAGCCGGACGGAATTGATGTTCCACGTGGCGAGTGTCAGCGGCATGAGGCTTCTCCTGCCACGCGCCGGCGGCCTTCGCCAAGTCAAAAAAACGCCCGGAGACTTGATCCGGGCGTTGAGGGTGATCCGGCCCGCGAACGGCGTCAGGGGGACATCGGCCGCTGCTGGCTTCCGGGGCCTTCGCAGCCTGTCGGGCAGTTCCGTCCGGCAGGGGGAAGGGACGGATTCGCGAGACCTGGAAGCGGTCCGGTGCGCCGGTCGCCGGATATGCACGCCAGCCTGCGCCCATGTCCGGCGCGGACAAAGCCCGTATGACTACTCAGGGAGGGCTGGCCCTACCGCGGCAGTCCCTGGATTCGCCCGCCCGCGTAATCGTCGGCACCCGCCAGGATGGCCTTGCGGGCCAGCGCGATCAGCTCGTCCACCTCGGCATGGCTGATGACGAACGGCGGCGACAGGATCAGCGTATCGCCGACCGCGCGCATGATCAGCCCGTTGGCTGTCGCATGGTTGCGCACCGCCAGCCCCATGCGGCCCAGCGGATCGAAGAAGCGCCGCGGCTCCGTCTCCCGCACGAGTTCGATGGCGCCGAGCAGGCCGACACCCCGGATCTCGCCGACGTGCGGCAGGCCGGACAGCGTGCGCAACTGTTCCTGGAAATAAGGGCCGATGTCGTCGCGCACCCGTTCGACAAGGCCCTCCCGTTCGATCACCTCGAGATTGGCGAGCGCCACCGCCGCCGTCACCGGGTGCCCCGAATAGGTATAGCCGTGCGCGACCTCCGTGCCTGCGTTGCGCACCGCATCGGCGACCTTCGGGCCCATGACCGTGGCCGACATGGGCACGTAACCCGAGGTCAGCCCCTTGGCCATGGTCATGATGTCGGGCTGAATGTCGAACAATTGCGACCCGAACCAGTGCCCGGTGCGCCCGAAGCCGGAGACGACCTCGTCCGCGATCAGCAGGATGTCGTGCTCGGCGCAGAGGCGCTGAACCTCGGGCCAATAGGTGTCCGGCGGGATCAGCAGGCCGCCCGCGCCCTGGATCGGCTCGGCGATCATGGTCCCGATCTTGCCCGGACCCGCGGCCTCTATCGCCTTCTCGATCTGGCGGGCGGCCGTCAGTCCGAACTCATCCGGCGACATGCCGCCCTCGATTCCGGGGCCATACCAGTAGGGCGCCATCATCCGCAGCGTCGGTATTACCGGGTTGCCGAACTGCGCGTACATGGGCTCAAGACCGGAGACGCTGGCAGCGGCAAGCGTCACGCCGTGGTAGGCCCGCACCCGCGCGACGACCCATTGCCGGTTCGGCTCGCCCCGCGCTGTCCAGTAGAACCGGGCCATCTTCAGCGCGGTGTCGTTCGCCTCCGACCCCGATCCGGCGAACATGACATAGTCGAGCCCTTTGGGCGTCTTCTCGGCGATCCGGGCCGCAAGTTCCGTCGCGTAAGGATGGCTGCACTGGAAGAAGGTGTTGTAGTAGCTGAGGTCGCGCATGGTCCTGGCCGCGGCCTCGACCAGTTCCTCCCGGCCATACCCGACCTGTACGCACCACAGCCCGGCCATACCGTCGAGGTAGCGCCGCCCCTCGGAATCCCAAAGGTAGCACCCCTTGGCGCGGGTGAAGATCCGCGCGCCCTGTGCGGCCAGCGCGGCCTGATCGCTGAACGGATGCATGTGGTGGCGCGCGTCGAGTGCGCGCAGACGTGCGGTTTCCTGCGGTGTCAGAACGGTGTCGTTGGGTGGCATGACGGTCATCGGTGTCTCCTGGCCGGGGTGGGGGCGGGCACGCATGGCCCGCGGGCAAGGCGGCGGAGACAGGCGTCAGGGATTGTAGCCGATGCGGGCGCACAGGATCATCAGCACACGCTTGGCGCGCACACGCGGAAGGCGATCCCTGAAGAGCCCGTACGACATGCGCGAAAGCATAGCGCAGGCTTTCGCCGCCGCGCCAGACCCTGCCGCGCCGTGGCGGCTGCCAGGGCGATCAGGGACTGAGCCGGTAGCCGCCTTCTTCCGTGATGAGGAGGCGCGCGTTCGACGGGTCCGTCTCGATCTTCTGGCGCAGGCGGTAGACGTGGGTCTCCAGCGTGTGCGTCGTGACCGCGGCGTTGTAGCCCCACACCTCCGCCAGCAGCACCTCGCGGCTGACCGGCCGGCCCGCGCGGTAGAGATAGCGCAGGATGGAGGTCTCCTTGTCGGTCAGGCGGATCTTCTGCTTGCCGTCCTCGGTCACCAGCAGCTTCTGCGCCGGCTTGAAGGTGTAGGGCCCGATCGGGAAGACAGCGTCCTCGGAGGTTTCGTGCTGGCGCAACTGCGCCCGGATGCGGGCGAGGAGGACAGCGAAGCGAAACGGCTTGGTCACATAGTCGTTCGCCCCGGATTCGAGGCCGAGGATCGTGTCCGCATCGGAATCGGCGCCGGTCAGCATGACGATGGGCGCGCGGACGCCCGCCTTGCGCATCAGCTTGCAGACCTCGCGGCCATCCATGTCCGGAAGGCCTACGTCGAGCAGGATCAGGTCGACGTGGTTCGCCTTCACCCAGGCCAGCGCGTCGTGCCCGCTGCCGGCCTGGGCGGTGGAGAACTCGTCGTGCAGGTCGAGCTGCTCGGCCAGTTGTTCGCGCAAATTCGCTTCGTCGTCGACCAGAAGCAGCTTGCGTGCCGTCATGCCCCGTCGTCTCCCTCGCCCTGACAGCCGTGCGCGCGAGTCATGCGCGCCGTCCAAAGATGATCTATTATAACAGTTCAGATCGCGCCACGCGGCGCAGCGCCCCGTGCCCTGAGGATGTTCCGTGCATGAGTGACAGTTTCAAGCCCACCGCGATTGCCCGTGCCGAACGGGCAGGCGCCGACCTGCGGCGCGGATTGCCCGCGATCGTCGCGGTTTCGGGGGGTGATTTCCTCGTGCTCGCGGCCGAGAAGGCAGATTCTGCCACGCTTTCACGTTTGCGTGAGCGCACAGGACCCCTCTTCCTCGCGCTGACGCCGGAGCGGGCCGACACGCTCAAGATCCGCCGCTACAGCGAAGGCGCAGTGCTGGTTCCCGTGACGCCTGAGACGGGGCTCGACGACATTGCAGCAGCGGTCGATCCGGCCGACGATCTCGACCATCCGCTGAAGGGGCCCTACCTCGCCGAACGCGATCCGGGCGCCGCGCGGGATGCTGCCGTGGCGGGCTTCGCGCTGGCCAAGCGCATGCGGCTTCTCCCGGCATTGCTGCTGCAACCCATCGCGCAGGACGATCCGCTGCGCGCCGACCTGCTGTCGGTCAGTGCCGGCGATGTCGCCGAGGCAGCGCGCGAGGACTGGGAAGGGTTGGAGCGTGTCGTCTCGGCGCGCTTGCCGCTCGATGCGGCGGAGAACGCGCGGATCGTTGCCTATCGCCCCCACGGCAGCGCCGGGCAGGAGCATTTCGCGATCGTCGTGGGCGACATCGATGCGAGCAAGCCGGTTCTCGTCCGCCTGCATTCGGAGTGCTTCACCGGCGATCTGCTCGGCTCGCTCAAGTGCGACTGCGGGCCGCAATTGCGCGGCGCGCTGGCCCGGATCGGGCGCGAGGGGGCGGGCATCGTTCTCTATCTCGCGCAGGAAGGACGCGGCATCGGGCTGCTGAACAAGCTGCGCGCCTATCATCTGCAGGACCAGGGCTTCGACACGGTGGAGGCGAACGTCCGGTTGGGCTTCGGCATCGACGAGCGGCATTTCGCGCTGGCCGCGCGGATGCTGCGCGATCTGGGCGTCGCTCGGGTGCGGCTTCTGACCAACAACCCCGGGAAGGTGGCGGGACTCGAGGCAGAGGGAATCGCGGTCGAGGGGCGCGTGCCGCTGGTCTTCACGCCCAACCCGCACAACGAGGATTATCTGCGCACCAAGGCGCTGAAGACGGGGCATCTCTTCTGATGCGGCTGGTGGTCGCGCCGGATGGGCGTGCACGCTTCGGGTCCTGGGAGATGCGTTGCGCCATCGGCCGGGGCGGCGTGGTTGCGGACAAGCACGAGGGCGACGGCGCAACGCCCGCCGGGATCGTGCATCCGGTGGCTGTGCTCTACCGGTCGGGCCGGGTCATACCTCCCGCGACGGCTCTGCCGCTCACTCCGATCCGTCCGGGCGACGGCTGGTGCGACGCGCCGGGCGATCCCGCCTACAACGGGCCCGTGCGCCATCCCTACCGGGCGGGCGCGGAGCACCTCTGGCGCGCCGATCATCTGTACGACCTCGTGGTGGTGACCGACCACAATCGCGACCCGGCCATACCGGGGGCGGGCAGCGCGGTCTTCCTGCACCTTGCGCGGCCCGGTTACGCGCCGACCGAGGGGTGCATCGCCTTTGCACGCGCGGATCTCAGGCGGCTCGTCTCGCGGCTCACGCCGGAGACCGGGATCGAGGTTCTTCCGGGGTAGGGCGGCGGAGGACTACCGGCCCTCCCGGGTCAGGCCGCGCTCGGCGATCTTCTCCAGATAGGTGGACCAGAGCCGGTCGCGCTCCCGGTCGAGTTCCAGCAGGTAGTCCCAGCTGAAGATGCCGGTGTCGTGCCCGTCGTCGAACAGGATCCGGATCGCGTAATTGCCGACGGGCTCGATGCCGGTGATGCCGACGTTCTTCTTGCCGCCGATCCACTGCCGCTGGCTGGCGCTGTGGCCCTTCACCTCCGCGCTCGGGCTTTCCACGCGCAGGTATTCGGCGGTGAATTCCCGCTCGACCGTGTCGCTGAACAGGACGACCAAGGCCCGGGATGCCCGGTCATACCGGATCTCTTCGGGGTAGATCTCGTCGGTCCCGGTCATCGGCCGGCCTCCGTATCCTCCAGGCTTTCCGCCTCGTCCGGCAGAAGGATCGGGATTCCGTCCCGGATCGGGAAGGCGAGGCCCGCACGCCGGCTGATCAGGCGCTGGCCCTCCCGGTCATACTCGAGCGGCCCCTTGGTGAGCGGGCAGACGAGGATTTCGAGAAGCTTCGGGTCCACCTGGTGGGTGCGCTCGGTCATCGGGCTCCTGTCCTAGTTCATGCCGCCGGCGCGGCCTGCGGCGGCGAGTTCGAGAAGGGCCAGAAGGGCGTCGGCCCGCTCGGTCAGGGTCGGCGCCTGAAGAAGCGCCTGTTTCTCCTGCGGCTCGAAGGGCAGAAGCATCGCCAGCGTGTTCACCAGAGATTCCGCCGGCGCGCCCTCGATCGAGCCCCAGTCGGCGTCGAGCCGGTTGGCCTGCAGATAGGCGTTCAGCGCCTTCAGGAACCGTGGCCGGTTGGAGATGTCGCCGTCGTCCTCGCCGAGATCGCGCAGGAAGTCGTCATACTCCGGTACGACCTGGCGGTAGGGCGTGTCGACCGCCAGTTCCCGGCCCAGCCGGAACCGGCACACACCCGTCAGCGTGATCAGGTAGCGCCCATCGCCCGTTTCGGAAAACTGCGTCAGGCGCCCCAGGCAACCCACCCGATAGAGGTCGGGCGCTTCGGCATCTGCGGCCGGGCAGGGCGTGGGCTGGACCATGGCGATCACCCGGTCGCCGCCAAGGGCGTCGTTGACCATGGCGAGATAGCGCGGCTCGAAGATGTTGAGCGGCAGTCGCCCGCGCGGCAGGAGCAGGGCGCCGGTCAATGGAAAGACCGGCACGCGCGCCGGCAGGTCCGCAAGCGTGCGGTAGGCCTCCGTTCGCCGCTGTCCCTGCCGCGCGCCGCTCATCACGCAAACAGGATCGAGGAGAGCCGCATCCGGCCCTTCTGGGTGAGCGGGTCCTTCGGGCCGAACGCCTCGAAGAGTTCCAGCAGCCGCGTGCGTGCCGCGCCCTCGTTCCATTCCCGGTCGCGCCGGACAATCTCCAGCAGATGGGTCACCGCGTCCTCCCGGTCGCCCAGCGCGAGCAGGGCGGTGGCGAGGTCGAAGCGCGCCTGGTGATCGTTCGGATCGCGCTCGACCCGGGCCGCCAGGTCGCGCGGATCGCCTGCCTTGTGCGCCTGCTCGGCCAGTTGCAGCGCGGCTCTCGCCCCCTGGATCGCGGGGTCGTCCGCGGCGTCTTCCGGCGCCGTGTCCAGCATCTCGCGCGCACGGTCGGTCTCGCCGAGCTTCAGGTAGCACCGCGCAAGCCCGCCGATGGCGCGCAGATTCTTCTGGTCGTGCTGAAGAACGCGGGCAAAGAGCTGGGCGGCCTGCTCCGGCTGGCTTGCCATCGCCGCTTCGGCCGCATCGAGCGCCTGCTCGACAGGATCGGGGCCGGAGGGGCCGACGAGGCTGTCGATGAACGCCTTCACCTGGCTTTCGGGCAGCGCGCCCATGAAACCGTCGACCGGCTGTCCGTTCTGGAAGGCGTACACGGCCGGGATCGACTGGATGCGCATCTGCTGTGCCAGCATCTGGTTCTCGTCGATGTTGATCTTGACGAGCCGCACCTTGCCGCCCGCCTGCTTGACCGCCTTCTCGAGGACCGGGGTCAACTGCTTGCAGGGGCCGCACCAGGGCGCCCAGAAATCCACGAGCACGACCGCGTGGCGCGATGCCTCCAGCACGTCGCGCGCAAAGGTCTCGGCGGTCGCGTCCTTGATCAGCGCCGCCTCGCCGGACGCCTCGCCGCCCGGCCCGCCATCGCGCTGTCCGCTGAAGCCGCCGCCGAATGAGAGTGCCATTGCCGTCTCTCCGTATTCCGTTCGTGATGAAAGATGGGGCGCACGGCAGGCCCTGCCAAGGCGCCCGGGGCGATCAGTCCGTCTCCGCGTCCTTCAGGCTCATGATGTGCGGCGCATGTCCGTTCTCCGCGACGAACCGGACAAGATCGTCAGCGGACATGGTGAGGGTCGCCTCGTTGTGGAGGGGGTGCACGTTGACGGTACCTTGCGCCAGCAGATCGGCATCGAGCACCAGATCGACAAGCCCCTCCCTGTCGTTGACCACCGCAAGCGGCGTCACCGAGCCGGGTTTGACGCCCAGCACCTCTTCCAGCAGCTCCGGCTTGCCGAACGAGAGACGGGCAGAGCCGATCAGCCGTTCCAGCGCCTTCATGCGGATCGGCCGGTCCTCCAGCGTCGTGACCAGGTAAATGCGGCCCTTCTTGTCCTTGAGGAAGAGGTTTTTCGTGTGCGCGCCCGGTATATCGCCGCGCAGGGTCTGGCTGTCCTCTACCGTGAACAGCGGCGGATGCCTGTGGTGGGTGACGGTGATGCCGAGACCGGAAAGGCGCGCGAGAAGCGCCTGCTCGTCGAGGGGGGCGTCCTGTTGCGTGCTCATCGTCCCTGCTCCAGCCAGCCGTGCCGCCTGCCGCTTTGCCTTGCGGCGCGCGCGACCCTAGTGCGCATCGCCGCGGGAGGAAAGAGCCGAGCCCGCGGTGCCTGTTGCGTCCTGCGCCCGCGCAACGCATTTCCTGCGAGAAGGGGCTTGCATGTCACCGCGCTTTTCGGCATAACCCCGCCTCGCGCCGGGATACTCCACCGGTGCTGGCCGGACAACGGTCTTGAGCGGGCGTAGCTCAGGGGTAGAGCACAACCTTGCCAAGGTTGGGGTCGTGAGTTCGAATCTCATCGCCCGCTCCATTATTCCCGGATCAGGATCGCGGGCCGCGCCGACGCGGCCCTTTTCATTTCCGGCGCGCCGGTTTGCCTTTCCGAAACGTCATTCGTGCCTAGATTCCTGCGAATCATGAGATGCTTGGCCTATCCGCGCGCTGTTGCGGGCGGCCAGTGGGAGAACAGGCGGATGGTCCTTCCGTCCAAGCGGGTGCACCAGGTTGCGGCGTTGCCCTTCGTATGCTTCGGCGACGAGGTGGAAGTGCTGCTCGTGACGTCGCGCCGGCGCGGACGCTGGGTGCTTCCCAAGGGCTGGACTGCCGCGCGGCTCGGATCGGCGGCGTCTGCGGCGCGGGAGGCGCGCCAGGAAGCGGGCGTCGTCGGTTCCGTTGCCGAGACCCCGATCGGAAGCTACGCCTATGAGAAGGTCATGCGTCAGGGCTATGCGGTTCCTGCGCATGTTGGCGTCTATCCGCTGCAGGTCGAGGAACATCGCCTGAAGTGGCGCGAGCGCAAGGAGCGCAAGCTGCGCTGGGTCCGGCTGTCAGAAGCGGCCCAGATGGTGGACGATCCCGAGCTGCGGGAACTCCTTTCCTCGCTGGTGCCGGATGCGGCCAGGCGCCTGCGCGCGCACATGGATCTCCGCGCGCCCCGGGCTGTCTCGCGGGCTCCGGGCCGCGGCGCGGTTGCCTCTCTGCTTGACTTTCTGGGTCTGGACGTGACCCCCTCTGCCGGAACGACAACCGGCAGGAAATAGGCGGGGCCTTCCTTGAGCACGACGCATGGCGAAACGCGGCGCGACAGGGCCCGCGATCCCGGTGACGCATTGAAGAAGCCGTCGCTGGACAAGGATCTCGAGAAACTCGTCCACGTCGAGGCGGCGACCCGGACACTGGCGGGAAGCTTCGCGGCGCCTGCTCTGGCGCTTCTGTTCCTTGGCTGTTCGGGCGTGCTCGCCGGCGTCTATTCGGGCGTCAGCACCGATGCCGCGCTCGTCATCTTCGCCGCGATCCTCGGCGGCTACATGGCGCTGAACATCGGCGCCAACGATGTTGCCAACAATGTCGGACCCGCCGTCGGCGCCCGTGCGCTGACCATGACCGGTGCCCTTCTGATCGCGGCGGTCTTCGAGAGCGCGGGCGCGCTCCTTGCTGGCGGCGATGTCGTCTCGACCATCTCCAAGGGGATCATCGACCCGGCGCGGGTTGCGGACAGCCAGACATTCATCTGGGCCATGATGGCGGCCCTTGTCTCCTCCGCGCTGTGGGTCAATCTGGCAACCTGGGTCGGGGCGCCCGTGTCGACGACGCACGCGGTCGTCGGCGGTGTCGCGGGGGCCGGGATCGCGGCGGCCGGCTGGAGCCTCGTCAACTGGCCCACCATGGGCGCGATCGCTGCCAGCTGGGTGATCTCGCCCGTACTGGGCGGCGTGATCGCCGCGCTCTTCCTCGCCTTCATCAAGGTCAACCTGATCTACCGGGAGGACAAGATCGCCGCTGCGCGCAAGTGGATCCCGCTGCTGGTGGCGATCATGGCGGGGGCGTTCGCCTGGTACTTGTCGATCAAGGGCTTCCAGAAGATCTGGCGGCCGGACACGACGACGATCACGCTTGTCACGATCGGTACCTTCGCGGGTGTCTGGGCGCTCATGCGGCCACTGATCCGGCGGCAGTCGCGGGGCATGGAGAACCGCAACCAGTCACTGCGCCGGCTGTTCCGGATTCCGCTGATCTTCTCTGCCGCGCTCCTGTCCTTCGCGCACGGGGCGAACGATGTCGCGAACGCGGTCGCACCGCTGGCTGCCATCCTGCACAGCGTGCAGTTCGGCGACGTGGCGGCCAAGGTGGCGATCCCCATGTGGGTGATGCTGATCGGCGCCTTCGGCATCAGCCTTGGCCTCTTTCTCTATGGGCCCAAGCTGATCCGGATGGTCGGCGCGCAGATCACCAAGATGAACCCGATGCGCGCGTATTGCGTGGCCTTGTCGGCGGCGGTCACCGTGATCGTCGCGTCATGGCTCGGCCTGCCGGTCAGCTCGACGCACATTGCGGTCGGCGCGGTGTTCGGCGTGGGTTTCTTCCGAGAGTACTACACGCGGCGCAGCAAGCGCCGGCGTGAACTGGTGCGCCGCAACTCCGACCCGCTGCCGGACATTCCGGAGGACGAGATGATGAGCCGCAAGCTCGTGCGCCGGGCCCATTTCCTGACGGTGGTGGCGGCATGGGTGGTGACGGTCCCGGCTTCGGCACTGCTTGCCGCCGTGGTGTTCTGGGGCCTCACGACCTTCGTTCCCGCGTTCTGAGAGGCTTGCCCACCCGCAATGCCGCGTGCTTCCCTCGACGTCCGGTTCCGTGACAGGGGAGGCAGCGCGCCGCCATGATCCGCACCCGCCTGACCGAGCGCTTCGGTCTCGACCACCCGATCGTGTCTGCGCCCATGGCGCTCGTCTCCGGCGGCCGCCTGGCGGCAGCCGTCAGCAACGCCGGCGGCCTCGGCCTGATCGGCGGCGGCTATGCCGGGATGCTGGGCGGCGAGCCCGATCTCGGTGCCGAATTCGCAGCCGCGGGCAATGCCCGCGTCGGGGTCGGGTTCATCGTGTGGGCGCTCGATCGCGCGCCGTCGCTGCTCGACGAGGCGCTGATGCACCGGCCCCGCTGCCTGTTCCTTTCCTTCGGGGACGCCCGGCCTTTTGCCCGCAAGGCCGAAGACGCCGGCGTTCCGGTGATCTGCCAGGTGCAGACGCTGGCGCAGGCGGAGGAGGCGCTCGATCTCGGCGCCGCGGCGGTCGTCGCCCAGGGGACGGAAGCGGGCGGACATGGCGGGCAGCGCGCGACCCTTCCCTTCGTGCCCGAGGTGGCGGACCTCGTGGCACGGCGCGCGCCCGGGACGCTGGTCCTCGCCGCGGGCGGCATCGGCGACGGGCGGGGGCTGGCGGCGGCGCTGATGCTCGGTGCGGACGGGGCGGTCGTCGGCTCCCGCTTCTGGGCAAGCCGGGAAGCCCTGACGCCCGACGCGATGGTGGCGCGGGCGCAGGGGGCGTCGGGCGACGACACGGTGCGGACGACCGCCGTGGACGCGCTGCGCGGGGTCGACTGGCCGGCGCAATATTCCTATCGCATGCTGAAGAACCGCCTGACCGAGGAGTGGGCAGGACGCGAGTCGGAGGCCCGTGCGGCTTTCGGAAGTCTTCGGGCCGCCTATGACAAGGCGCGGGCCGAAGGCGATCTCGACACCGTCGCAGTGGTGGTGGGCGAAGTTGCGGGCCTGATCGCCGACCGTCCACCCGCTGCCGCGGTCTTGGCGCGCATGGTCGAGGAGGCGGAAGCGGCCATGCAGGACGGCGCGGCGCGGATCGTCTGACACTGCCTCCGTCCGGGGACCGGCGCCTTCGGCCTCCGGCTCAGCCGAAAAGGCCCGTAACGCCGCTCCACAGCAGGCGTGCGGCCAGCGCCGTGAGCAGCAGGTTGAGGACCAGGTGGAAGCGCGCGTCGGCCGTCCGCGTCAGGACCGCGCGGCCTGCGAGCGTTCCCAGGAAGCCCGCGGCAACCATTCCCGCCATCAGCGGGACCCATGGCCCGAAGGCGAAGCCCAGCACGCCGAACGCTGCGACCTTGACCCCGTGCTGCAGGACCATGCAGGCGGAAAACGTGCCCACATGCGTCATCCGGTCGAGCCGCAGCGTCTTGACGACGCCCGCCACGAACGGTCCCGTCGCGCCGAAGAACATGGTGAGGAAGCTGGAGATGGCGCCGCCCGCAAGCAGGCCCGCCCGGCCCAGGTCGGGCGACGGCCCCCAGGCGGAATAGAGCACGAAGGCGGCAAGCCCGATCTGCACGAGTGCGGGCGGGAGGTCGACCGCGACGAGCCCTCCCCCCGCTGCCCCGGCGACGCTTCCCGCGCCGAATGCGCCCAGAACATCCCAGCGGACGTGGCGCAGCATCAGGAAGAAGCGGCCGACGTTCGAACCGAACTGGACGACGCCATGAACCGGGATCAGGGCCGCCGGGGGCATCAGCACGGCCATGACCGCGATGAGGACCACCCCTCCGCCGATGCCGAAGGCCGCCGTGATGAAGGACGTCACCGCCGCGAGGCCGACGAGGGCGTAGGCGGCGATCGTACCAAGCTCCGGCGGGACGAGTTCTGGCATCGCTGGGAACCTTCGCGGCTGTCGGGACCGGTGCGCCAGACTATCTCCTCCCGCCGGACGGGCGTCCATCGGCGGTCGCGGCCGTTCGGGTATTGCTGTCATGCGCGGTTGGGCTGGCCCCGGACGACACACCCCGGCATTGTGGGAGCCGGCAGCGTCACGCGGGCCAACTGCGGAGACAAGAGGCAAGGGATGCGGAACACATGAGCGAAGGCAGGAAGGCCGTTGTCGTCGGCGCGCTGGGGGTCATCGGGCGCTATATCGTGGAGCGGCTCGAAGCCGAGGGCGGGTGGGACATCGTCGGACTGTCGCGCCGTCCGGCACCCGACCGTCCGGGCGTGCGTCACGTGTCGGTGGACCTGCTGAACGAGGACGACGTCGCCGCAAAGATGAGCGCCTGCGAAGGCGCGACGCACATCTTCTACGCCGCTTTCCAGGGCGTTGAGGGGCATGCCTCGGGCTATGCGACCAATGTCGCGCCCAACCTCGGCATGCTGGTCAACGCCGTCAGCGCAATCGAGCCTCTGTCGCCAGCGCTGAAGCGCGTCGTGCTGGTGACGGGCACCAAGACCTATGGCGTGCACCTCGGCCCCTACAAGACGCCGGCGCGCGAGGACGATCCGCGCCACATGCCGCCCAACTATTATTTCGACCAGGTCGACTGGCTGACCGACCGGCAGAGGGGCAAGGCATGGGACTGGGTCGAGCTTCGGCCCCAGACGCTCTGCGGCTTCGCGCCCGGCACGCCGATGAGCGTGGTGCCCGTGATCGGGGTCTACGCCGCCTTCTGCCGCGAGCTGGGCCTGCCGTTCCGCTTCCCCGGAAAGGCCGGCGCCTACACCACGATCTACCAGGCGACGGACTCGGCCCATTTCGCCGACGCCTGCCTGTGGGCGGCGACCGAGCCGCGCTGTTCCAACCAGGCGTACAACATCACCAATGGCGACTATTTCCGCTGGTGCCACCTGTGGCCGAAGTTCGCCGACTTCTTCGGCCTCGACCATGCGCCGCCGCAGACCATCTCGCTGACCCAGATGATGGCGGACAAGGGGCCGCTCTGGGACCGCATCGTTGCGAAGCACGGGCTTCGGCCCTACCGCCTCGATGAGATCGCGGCCTGGCCTTTCGCGGACTATGTGTTCGGCAGCGACTGGGACGTCATGTCGAACGTCACGAAGTCGCGCCAGCATGGCTTTCATGCAGTCGTCGACAGCGAGGAGATGTTCCTGCGGCTGTTCGGCAAGTTCCGGGAAGAGAAGATCATCCCCTGAGCGTGGCCGCAGGTGCGGCACTTGAACGGGGCGGCGGGAACCCCATGCTAAGGGCACTGCGTTGGCACGGGGCGCGCAGGCCGCCGTGCAGCGGGAAAGGAGAGAGCACAGGCGTGGACAGGACGGCACATGACGAACCCCTGACGGACACGGGCGACCTCGCGCGGGAAGCGCAGCGCGCGAACCTCGACCTTCGCAATGCGACCGAGGCCGACATCGCGGGCATCGTCGCGCTCGCCCGGCGCGTCTATCCGAAGGAGCCTCCCTACTCGCGCGCCCAGATCCGCGGACAGATCAACGCCTTTCCGGAAGGCCAGTTCGTCGTCACCTACGACGGGGAGGTGGTGGGCTATGCCGCGACCTTCCTCGTGGCGGAGAAGCTCGCGCTCTCCGACCATACGTGGGACGCGATCACCGGTGGCGGTTTCGCGGCCCGCCACGATCCGGAGGGCGACTGGCTCTACGGGATGGAGGTCTGCGTCGACAGCAGCCGGCGCCGCCTGCGCATCGGCCAGCGCCTCTACGATGCGCGCAAGCGGCTGGCGCGTGACCTCGACCTGAAGGGCATCGTCTTCGGCGGCAGGCTGCCGTCCTATGCACGGCGGCGGAAGGCCTATCCCGATCCGCAAGCCTATCTCGACGCCGTCGTGGCGAAGGAGATCCGCGATCCCGTCGCGTCCTTCCATGTCCGTTCGGGGTTCGAGGCGCTGCGCGTGCTGCGCAACTACAACCCGGCCGACATCGACTCCGGCGGCCACGCGAGCCTCATGGTCTGGCGCAACCCCTACTACGATCCGGAGCTGCAGCGCCAGTTCCGTCACCGGCGCGAACCGGGTGTGGCGCGCATCACGACGGTGCAGTTCCAGGCGCGCGCAGTTGCCACGCCTGACGAGTTCTACCGGAACGTCGAATATTTCGTGGACGTCGCCTCCGACTACGATTCCGACTTCGTGGTGTTCCCGGAGCTGTTCACGCTGCAGCTTCTCGCCTGCGAGCCGGAGCGGCTGACGCCAGAGCAGGCGATCGAGCGGCTGACCGACTACACCGGGAGCTTCGTGGAGCGGCTTAACAAGCTCGCCATTTCCTACAACATCAACATCATCGGCGGCTCGCACCCGACGCGCACCGATGACGGCGAGATCCAGAACGTGGCGTACGTGTTCCTGCGCGACGGATCCGTGCATGCGCAGGAAAAGTTGCACCCGACGCCGGACGAACGGTACTGGTGGAACATCCAGGGCGGCGACCGCATCGACGCGATCCAGACCGACTGCGGCCCGATCGGCGTGCTGATCTGCTACGACAGCGAGTTCCCGGAGCTTGCCCGCCGCCTCGTCGACCAGGGCGCGCGGATACTGTTCGTGCCGTTCTGCACCGATACGCGGCAGGGCTATCTGCGCGTGCGTTACTGCTGCCAGGCCCGCGCGGTAGAGAACCAGTGCTATGTCGTGACCTCCGGCAATGTGGGAAACCTGCCGCACGTCGAGAACATGGACATCCAGTACGCCCAGTCGGGTATCTTCACGCCCTGCGACTTTCCCTTCGCGCGCGACGGCATCGCGGCGGAGACGAGCGAGAACGTGGAGATGGTCTCGGTCGCCGACGTCGATCTCGCCAAGCTCTCCTGGGCGCGCACCCACGGCACGGTCCGCAACCTGGGCGACCGCCGCTTCGACCTCTACCGGACCGTCTGGAAGGAAAAGGAATGACCGGCCCTACCGAAATCCACACCGACGAGACGGTCCCGCCGGGGGCTGCCAGCCTCGCGGCTACCCGCTTCATCGACGCAGACAACCCGAAGGTCCGGGCCTTCGCGGCAGAGCACGCGGGCGAAGGGACCGACCTCGAACGTGCGATCCGGCTCTACTATGCCGTGCGCGACGGGATCCGCTACGACCCCTACCGCATCACGCTGACGGCGGAGGGCTTGCGCGGGTCGTCGTGCCTGGAGAAAGGGTACGGCTTCTGCATCACGAAGGCGGCGTTCCTTGCCGCCGTCGCACGTGCGGCCGGGATCCCCGCGCGTCTCGGCTTCGCCGACGTGCGCAACCACCTGGCGACGCCGCGGCTGCTCGAGCTGATGAAGACCGAGACCTTCTACTACCATGGCTATGTCAGCCTCTGGCTCGAGGGCCGCTGGGTGAAGGCGACGCCTGCCTTCAACATCGAACTGTGCGAGCGCTTCGGCGTCGTGCCGCTGGAATTCGACGGGCGCGAGGATTCCATCATGCACCCGTTCGATACGGCCGGGCGGCGGCACATGGAATACCTGAAGGAGCACGGCCTCTTCGAGGATCTGCCCTACGAGGCCATCGTCGAGACGTTCCGCACGCACTACCCGATGCTGGTGGCGGGCCAGGCGCCTCAGGGCGACTTCCATGCCGAGGCGACCGCCGCCCGCCAGGGCTGATGCGCTGGCGTTGCGCGCAAACGATAGGGCGCCGGACCTGTACGGCCCGGCGCCCTCGTCATCCAGGTGGGTAGGGCCAGGCAGCCCTACTTTCCGCGAGGCTCGCTCATCAGGCCCTTGACGATCGCATAGCAGGCGAGCAGCAGAAGCGCCGTGAACGGCAGGCCGGTCGAGACCGCGGCGGCCTGCAGGGATCCCAGTCCCCCGCCGAGCAGCAGGGCAATCGCGACCAGGCCCTCGAACACCGCCCAGAAGACGCGCTGCGGTACCGGCGCGTCGACCTTTCCGCCGGCCGTGATGGTGTCGATCACCAGCGAGCCGGAGTCCGACGAGGTGACGAAGAACACGATCACGAGCACGATGCCGATGATCGAGGTGATCATCGCCAGCGGCAGGGCATCGAGCATCACGAAGAGCTTGAGTTCCAGGTCGGCGTCCGCAACGGCTTGATAACCGTCGTTGACGATCTGGCTGATCGCCGTGCCGCCGAACGCCGTCATCCAGAACACCGAGACGAGCGACGGGATCAGAAGCACGCAGACGATGAACTCCCGCACCGTGCGGCCGCGGCTGACGCGCGCGATGAACATGCCGACGAACGGCGACCAGGAAATCCACCACGCCCAGTAGAAGGACGTCCAGCCTTGCGAGAAGTTCGCGTCCTCACGCCCGAACGGCATCGAGAGCGCTGGCAGATACTCGGCATAAGCTCCCAGGTTGGCGACGAACCCCGTGAGGATCGCGACCGTCGGGCCGACCAGCACGACGAAGATCAGCAGCAGCGCCGCCAGCACCATGTTGATCTCCGACAGCCGCTTCACGCCGGCGTCGAGGCCCGCAATGACCGAGAGCAGGGCGACGCCGGTGATGGCGGTGATGAGGACGACCTTCGAGGCGTCCGATACGGGCACGCCGAACAGGAAATTGAGGCCCGAGTTTGCCTGCTCCGCGCCGAAGCCGAGCGAGGTCGCAAGGCCGAACAGGGTCGCAAAGACGGCGATCGTGTCGATGACGTGGCCGGTCCAGCCCCACACCCGCTCGCCGAAGATGGGATAGAAGATCGACCGGACCGACAGAGGCAGGCCCTTGTTGTAGGCGAAGATGGCGAGCGCGAGCGCCACGATCGCGTAGATCGCCCAGGGATGCAGCCCCCAGTGGAAGATCGTCGCCGCCATGCCGAGGCGTCGCGCCTCGAGCTCGTTGCCGGCGGCGCCCGCCAGCGGTGCCCAGCTGTCGGGCGAACCCGCGCCCTCGGCGACCGACGAGGTATAGTGGGAGATCGGCTCCGACACGCCGAAGAACATCAGGCCGATGCCCATGCCCGCCGCGAACAGCATGGCGAACCAGCCGGTGTAGGAATAGTCGGGCGTCGCCTCCGTGCCGCCGATGCGAACCTTGCCGAGCGGCGAGACGATCAGGATCAGGCAGAGCACGACGAAGATGTTCGCCGACAGCAGGAAGAACCAGTCGAAGGTCGATGTGATGGCAGGCCTGAGCCAGCCGAAGAAGTCCGCCGCTTCCTGTTGCAGGGCGAGTGTGAACACGACGAACGCGATGATCGTCAGGCCGGAGATCAGGAAGACCGGGTTGTGGATGTCGAGCCCGAACGGCCCGATCTGCGTCTGGATGTTGTCCTGGCCGACCTCGTAGTCGGTCTCGATGACGGCAGCCTGCCCTTCCGGGGTAAGGTCCGGTGTATCGGTCATGGGTTTGTCCTCATGTCTGGCGCGCAGATGCCATTGCCGCCGGGCTCGGCTTGCCGGAGCGCGGGGCGCTGGCGCGCGGATCAGCGGATCACGAATACGGAGCAGCCCGCGTGGGCGGCGAGGTAACCCGCGTTCGACGCGAAGATGTGATCCGGGACGCCTGGGATGTGCGAGGCCATGACCACGAGATCGGCGTCCAGTTCCTCGATCGCGCCCATCAGGGTCTTGTCGAGGTCGATCGCCGGGTCGTGGCTGGTGTAGGCCTTCGTCTCGATCTCGATGCCCCGCTGCTTCGACTGATCGGTGCCGAACGCGGCAAGCCTGCTGGCATATTCCGCCGGCGTATGCGCGACCGGGCTTGCCGCGGCCGCAGTCACGCCGACCAGGCACATCGGGATGTCATAATGTTTGGCAAGATCGGCTGCTGTATTGAGTGCCTTATCCAGGCTCTCAATGTGTGTCAGGTCCACGGGGACCATAATTCTTCGGTACATAACCCCAACCCCTCCCGTTCCAATATGGATTGGTCATCCTGTCCTTTGCCTCTGGATGACCTGACCCTATTAGACGGTTGCGGGCCGGGGCAACCCCGCGAGCCCGACAATTCAGGGACATTTACCGACGAGAACTTGCTCAGAGCCTAGCTGAGAGGCGGCATGACGTGGCGGGCGAAGCCCGGCCGGTCCGTCAGGCGTGCGTACCAGGCCTCGAGTTTCGGCAATCGGGGTCGTGGAACGTCGAGCGCAACGAAGCGGTGCATCACCGGCCCCAGTGCGATGTCGGCGATGGTCAGGCCGGTACCGGCCACGAAGGGGCCGTCGCCGAAAGCGCCCTCCAGCAGTTCAAGTGCCTGCGCGGCGCCCGACATGGCGGCGGCGACGGCTGCCTTGTCGCGCTTTTCGGGCGGCGTGCGGACCACCTGCAGGATCAGGGTGCGCTGGTGGGGCTGGACCGTGGACAACTGCCAGTCCATCCACTTGTCGGCAGCGGCGCGCACGCCCGGATCCTCCGGCCAGAGCGACCCGGCGCCATAACGGGCCGCGAGGTAGCGCACGACCGCGTTCGACTCCCAGACCGTCACGTCGCCGTCCTGAAGCGTTGGTACGAGGCCGTTCGGATTCATTGCCCGGTACTCGGGCGTATCGGTTCCGCCATAGGGGCCGCCCACGTCGTGACGCACGATCTCCAGCCCCAGTTCCTCGCAGGTCCAGAGGACCTTCTGCACATTGATCGAATTGGCCCGTCCCCAAAGCGTGATCATCGCCGCTGCTCCCTCGTTTTCCGGCTTTGCGGCGGAGAGTAGCACCTCTGGCCCTCTCCCGGGCAAGGGGCTCGACTACCCTTCCGCGGTCCGCATCGTGAAACCCGCAATGGTTGAATATGGTTTGACTCGAAAAAACCTATGCGCGTACGAGGAGAGGCCGCGGTCGTACAACCGGCGGCGTCTGGACAAAGGGGGACAAGGGGAACATGGAAGCCATTCTTCCGATCATCATTCAGCTCGTCACCGGCGCGGTGGGCGGGAACGCCATCGGCGGTGCGATCCGCGAGCAGGCACTCGGCATCCTCGGGCGCACCATCGCCGGTGCCGCGGGCGGCGTCGGGGGCGGCTCCCTGCTCGCGATGCTGGCGGGCGGCGGGGCGGACCCGACGGGCGGTCAGCTTGCCGCGCTTCTGGGCGGTTTCGGCGGCGACCTGGCGGGCGGCGCGGCTGGCGGGGGCCTGCTCGTTGGCATCCTCGGCACCGTCGTCAAGGCGATGAAGGGCCAGCAGGCCTGATCCGTCATCTTGCCGCTGGACAGGGGGCGGCACGCCGCGCTCTCCTGACCGGGCTGTGCGCGGGCACCGGGGGCGGCTGACGCCCCCGCGGCCCGCCGCACCTCGGGAGCGGCGATGCAATGCGACTGACCTTGCTCGGAACGGGCTGCCCCGTCGTCAGCCTCGACAGGTACGGACCGGCCACGCTGGTCCGTACCGATCGCGCCGCGGTCCTGGTGGACTGCGGCTCCGGCGTGACCCAGCGCCTCGTCGCAGCAGGCTGTCCGGGGCGCGATCTCGACGCGGTGCTGCTGACGCACCTTCACTCCGACCACCTGGTCGATCTCTACCAGCTCATCGTCTCGTCCTGGCACCAGGGGCGGGACCGGCCGCAGCGGGTCTTCGGCCCGCCCGGCACGCGCGCCTATGTGACGGGCCTCATGGACCTCTGGGCGGCCGAGCGTGCGCAGCGCATCGCGCACGAGGCGCGCCCCTCGACCCGCGGTCTCGAGGTGGAGGTGACGGAAATCGCCGACGGCTGGACGCTCGACCTCGACGGGCTGGAGATCGCCGGTTTCGCCGTCGACCACAGGCCGGTGCGCCATGCGTTCGGATTTTCCTTCGCGCACGGGGGGAAACGCCTCGTCGTCTCCGGCGACACGCGCCCCTGCCCGGCGCTGGAGGCTGCGGCCCAGGGCGCCGACCTGCTGGTCAACGAGGTCTTCATCCACCGCGAGATGCCGGTCGTGCCGGGCGTCCGCTCCGCCGAGACGGTTGCGAACGTCGGTGCCTATCACACCGCCTCGACCGAGGTGGGCAAGCTTGCCGAGCGCGCCGGCGTCCGGCTCCTGGCGCTCACCCACTTCGTGCCGCCCGACTGCGACGGACAGGCGCTGCTGGCCGAGGTGGCGGCAGATTTCCGCGGCCCCGTGGTGGTGGGTGAGGACCTGATGACCTTCGACCTCGCGGGCGGCACCCTGTCCTACGGGCGTGCGGTGCTGAGCCTTCCGGGCACTTGACCCCCGCGCGCCGCCGCCCTCTCATGGCGCGCAATGGACAACACCGGACATGTCGGGGAGGGAACGCCGCATGACATCGCCGCAGGTGGTCTTCACGGGGCCGGAATTGTGCCGGCTGACGGCGGTGGAGGTCGTGAACCTGCTGCGCAAGGGCGAGGTAACGCCCTCGGAGCTGGTCGAGGCGTCGCTCGCCCGGATCGCGGCGGTGGAGCCTGCGGTCAACGCCATCCCGACGGTCTGCGGGGACCGCGCGCGGGAGCAGATCGGGGGGCTAATCGCGCTGCGCCGGAAGAACGGCGATGCTCCCGGTTGGCTCGGCGGACTGCCCATCGCGATCAAGGACCTGACGCCGGTCAAGGGCGTGCGCACCACCTGGGGCACGCCGGGCCTCAAGGACTTCGCGCCCGACGCGAGCGATCCGCTGGTGGAGCGCCTCGAGGCCATGGGCGGCCTCGTCATGGGCAAGACCAACACGCCGGAGATGGGCGCGGGCGGCAACACCTTCAACGCGGTCTTCGGCATGACGCGGAACCCGTGGGACACGAGCCGCAACGCCGGCGGCTCGTCGGGCGGGGCGGCGGTCTCGCTCGCCACAGGGGAAGTTTGGCTCAGCCACGGCTCGGACCTGGCGGGTTCGCTCCGCACGCCGGCGGCCTATTGCGGGGTTGTGGGCCTGCGCCCGACCCCGGGCCGGGCGGGCGGTGGGCCTGCGGCCATTGCCTTCAGCACGGAGGGCGTGCAGGGGCCGATGGCGCGTACCGTTCTCGACACGGCACTCTTCCTCGACGCCATGTCCGGCTTCGATCCGCGTTTGCCCTTGTCCATCGAGGCCCCGGCGACACCGTTCCAGGATGCGGTCGCGCGCGCGACGCCGAAGGTGCGGATCGCCTATGCGCCGGATCTCAAGGGGTTCGCCCCCGTCGAGGCGGAAATCGAGGAGGTCATGCGCGGCGCGCTGAGGGCGGTCGAAGGCCTGGGCGCGACGGTCGAGGAAGCGTGTCCGGACCTGACCGGCCTTTACGACACCTACATCACCTTGCGCGCCATGGCCTGGGCCGCCAATGCCGGCCGGCTGCCAGATGAGGTGCAGCGCCAGTACAAGCGCACGCTTTCAGAAAACATCGACCTCGGCCGGCGTCTGACCGCCGAGCAGATCTACGACGCGCAGCGCAACCGGTCGGTGCTCTACCGCGCCATGCAGACCTTTCTCGAGGGCTACGACGTTCTGGCCTGCGCCGTGGTCGGCCTCAAGCCCGGTCCTGTGGAGGAGGAGTACCCCGCGACGGTCGCGGGCAAGCCCGTCGCGGACTATGTCGACTGGCTGCGCTTTTCCTTCCTCGCGACGACCACGGCGCTACCGGCGATCTCGGTGCCCGCCGGGTTCACCGCGGACGGTCTGCCGGTCGGCCTGCAGCTCATCGGTCCGCCGCGCGGCGAGGCCAAGGTGCTCGCCGTGGCGAAGATTATCGAGGAAGCGGTGGGACTTTCCTCCCGCCTTCCCATCGACCCGATCATCCGCTAAGGCCGGGCACCGGCCCTGCAAGACGCCTCACACAAGAGCAAGAAGGAGCGGCCACTCCATGGCGAATGTTCTCTACGATGCGCTGTTCCGTCCCCATGAAGGCAGCGATGCGACATTCCTCATCCTGCCGGATGGGCGGACGGTCAGCTATGGCGCGTTCCTGAAGACGGCGGGGCGCTTCGCCCATGCCTTGCGCGCCTCCGGCGTCGGCGTCGGGGACCGGGTGGCGGTGCAGGTGAAGAAGTCGCCCGAGGCGCTCGCCCTCTATGCCGCCTGCGTGGCGGCTGGCGCGATCTTCCTGCCGCTCAACACCGCCTACACGGCGGCGGAGGTCGAGTATTTCGTGACCGACGCGCAGGCCCGCGCGCTCGTCTGCGACAGCGGCGCGGCTAGCGCGCTCAAGCCAGTTGCCGAGGGGGCAGGCGCCCGCCTTCTGACGCTCGACGCCGACGGGTCCGGCACGCTCTCAGACCTCGCCGCGGGCCAGCCCGGCAGCTTCGATGCCGTGGAGCGGGGGCCGGACGACCTCGCGGCCTTCCTCTACACCTCCGGCACGACGGGACGGTCGAAGGGCGCGATGCTCACCCACGACAACCTGCTGTCGAACGCGGTGTCGCTGGTCGACTATTGGCGCTTCACGGGCGAGGACGTGCTGCTGCACGCGCTGCCGATATTCCACACGCACGGGCTCTTCGTCGGCACCAACATCATGCTGCTGGTGGGCGGCAGGATGATCTTCCTGCCGGGGCCCGACGTCGACGCGCTGATCGCACACTTGCCGCAGGCGACCGCGATGATGGGCGTGCCGACCTTCTACACGCGCCTTCTGGCCGATCCGCGCCTGACGAAGGACCTCGTCGCGCACATGCGCGTCTTCATCTCCGGCAGTGCGCCGCTGCTCGCGGAGACGCACGTGGAGTTCGAGACCCGCACCGGACACCGGATCCTCGAACGCTACGGCATGACCGAAACCAACATGAACACATCGAACCCCTATGAGGGAGAGCGGCGCGCGGGCACCGTCGGATTCCCGCTGCCGGGCGTGGAGCTGCGCATCTGCGATCCCGAGACGGGGAGCCAAGTGCCCCAGGGCGAGATCGGCGTGATCGAGGTGAAGGGCCGCAACGTCTTCAAGGGCTATTGGGGCATGCCGGAGAAGACCGCGGCGGAGTTTCGCGCCGACGGCTTCTTCATCACCGGGGACCTCGCGCGAATCGACGAGGACGGCTATGTCCACATCGTCGGCCGGGCCAAGGACCTCATCATCTCCGGCGGATACAACATCTATCCGAAGGAGGTGGAACTGGCGCTCGACGAGGAGGAGGGCGTCCTCGAATCCGCCGTGATCGGTGTGCCGCATCCGGATTTCGGAGAGGGCGTCGTGGGCGTCGTCGTGCCGCGCGCGGGCGCCCGGCTCGACGAGGAGCGGCTGCGCGCGTCTCTCGGTGGCAAGCTCGCCAGATTCAAGCAGCCCAAGCGCATCTTCGTGGTCGACGAACTGCCGCGCAACACCATGGGCAAGGTGCAGAAGAATGCGCTGCGCGACCGCTTCAAGGATATCTTCAAGGCCGCGTGACGCGGCGCGTGCAAGAGGAGCAGGGACAGGGGTAGGGCTGGGGCGGCCCTACTCCTGCGCCGTTGCTGTCTTGCGCAGCGAAAGCGCCTTGAGGTGCCTTGCGATGGCAGGGGCCGCCACCACCTCGCCCTTGTTGGCGAAGATCTCGTGGTTGCGCTCTATGTCCTTCAGATCGTACAGATAATTTACCATCAGGCCGTGCGATTGCCGGCGTCCCTTCTCCGACAGGTCGGCGCGCCAGTTGATCCGTTCGAGACGTGCGCCATTGCCGAGGTGGAAGCGCGCGACCGGGTCGATCACCTTGCCGGTAGGGCTGCGCGCGACGAGGAAATAGTGCGAGGCGAGCGCCTGGAGGGCGGGTTTCATTTCCTTGTCGGCGGCGGGGTCGTCGATCCAGTCGCCTCCCGAGAGGCGTGGAAGGATATCGGCTGCACGCGGCAGGGCGCGCACCGCCTCGCCGCCCTTCGCGATCTCGCCGTCCAGCCAGCGGCGGAAGCCCGGGACGGGGGAAAGCGTGGCAAAGGTCTTGAGGCTCGGAAACTCCCGCGACAGGTCCTCGACCACCTGCTTGATGAGGAAATTGCCGAAGGAAATGCCGCGCAGGCCCACCTGCGTGTTCGAGATCGAGTAGAAGATCGCGGTCGTGGCGTGCCCGCCGTCCACCGTCTCCCGGTCGGTGGCGAGCACGGGTGCGATGGCGTCTGCCATCTCGTCCATCAGGGCCACCTGAACGAAGATCAGCGGCTCGTCGGCCAGCGCCGGGTGGAAGAAGGCATAGAGCCGCCGGTCGGGCATGTCGATCCGGCGCTTCAGGTCGTCCCAGCCCTGGATCTCGTGCACCGCCTCGTAGCGGATGATCTTTTCCAGGATCGAGGCGGGCGTATCCCAGTCCATGCGCCTCAGCGTCAGGAAGCCCCGGTTGAACCAGGATGTGAACAGGTACTGGAAGTCGGCGTCGACGGGGTGGAGGTCGGGCCGGTCGCGCAGGACGGCCAGCAGATCCTCGCGCATGGAGACAAGGGCGGCGGTCCCGCCCGGCGCGAGATTGAGCCGGCGGATCAGCTCGAGGCGCCGCGGCTCCGACGCGCGTTGCAGCGCGGCTTCGGCCTGTGCGTCGGGACCGTCCGCTGCGAGAAAGCCCTCCGCTGCCGCTGCCAGCCGCTCCCGGTCGGGGCCGAAGCGCTCGGCGAGCGTCGCGAAGAAGGCCGTGCGCGCCTCCCCTGTCAGCGTGCCATAGCCGCGCAGCACCTCTTGCGCGATGGCGACGCCCGAGGCCTCGCCCCGGCCCGACAGCAGCGCCTCCGCCAGCTCGACAAGCTGGTCGTGCGTGACGCTCTTGCGGCCCGTGACATCGGCCAGCCAGCGGCGCCCGTCGCTGAAGGCGCCCAGAAGGTCGCGCAGGAAGGAATTCATCGGCTTCGCCTCTTCCCGGTGTCTTGGGGCGGCGGACGCGAAGGACACTGGCCCACCCATGTCAGGATGTCCGAACGGCCCGGACCGCGAAAGCCCGGGTCGTTTCGGATCCCCCACATGCGCCGGACATGAGAAGGCCGGCGGGGACGTGCAAGCCCCGGCCGGCCTGTTTGCCGTACTTGGCCTGCGTCAGGCGACGCGGTCGCCCTTGCGCACCTGCACCGTGCGGTTGTCGACCGCGGGCAGCATCTTCGCCGGATCGCGCGTCACCACCACGTCGATGATCGTCGGGCGGTTCCGCTCCGCCATGCCGGCCCGGATCGCGGCGGCGAGGTCGCCGGGCTTCTCTACCCGGATGCCCTGGCAGTCGAAGCCCTCCACGATCTTCGCATAGTTCGTGTCGCGCAGGTCGCTCGATTGGTAGTTGCCCTCGCCGTACATCAGGTGTTGCAGCGCCTTGACATAGCCCGAGGCCGCGTTGTTCACGACCATCAGCGTGAAGCCAAGGTTCATGCGCCGCGCGGTCTCCAACTCCCCCAGCGTCATGTTGAAGCCGCCGTCGCCGGTGATGCCGAACACGGGTCCGTCGTCGCCCAGTGCACGCTTGCCCAGGACCGCCCCCATGCAGCCGGGAAGGCCGTAGCCGATGGAGGCAAAGCCCCGATCGGGCACGAAGCCGCGGCCCGGCACCTTGGTGTCGTAGAGCAGGCCGCCCCAGTGCGCCGCGAAGCCGCCGTCCGCGATCAGCGCCGCATTAGCGGGCAGCAGCGTGTTCAGCTCGTTCAGCATCCGCGCCATGTGCACGGGCGTCTCGTCGGAGGTCAGCCTCTCCTGCACCGAGGCGCGCCATTTCTCCATGCGCGCGGCCACGTCGGCGATATAGGGCGCGCGGTCGTCGGCGAGACGGGCGGCGTCGGACTGCATCAGGCCCGCTAGCTCCGAGATCGTTTCGCGCACGTCGCCCCAGAGCGCGAGTTCGGGCACAAGGGTTCGGCCGAACTCCTCCGCGACGATGTCGAGGTGGATGACCCGCGCGGCCGGACCCGGCACCGTGTAGCGCTTGGTCGCGATCTCGCCCAGCTTGCAGCCGACCACGAACAGGCAGTCCGACTCCGCGATCAGCGTGTTGGCGATCCGGTCGTAACGGCCGAAGAGACCCGCATTGTTCGGGCTCGTGCAGGCGACCGCGCCCTTGCCGGTCATGGTGTGCGCCACGGGGATGCCCGTCGCCTCCGCGAAGGCCGCAACCGTCGCCGCCGCACCGCTGATGTGCACGCCCCCGCCGCACAGCATCATCGGGCGCTTCGCCTCCGTCAGCATGCGGGCAGCCCTGGCAAGATCGCCCGCCGCCGGACGGCAGCGCAGCGCGGGCGCCGCGACATGGCGGGGATCGGCGGCGAAGTCGGAGGGCGAGAACGAGGTCATGCCGTGGCAGACATCCTCCGGCACGTCGACCACCACCGGCCCGGGACGGCCGGAGGTCGCAACGTGGAACGCCCGGCGGATCAGTTCGGGGATGCGGTCGATCTCCTCGATCCGGATCAGCTCCTTGCAGGCGGGGCGCAGGATCTCGATCTGCCGGGACTCCTGCGTCATGTTCTTCCAGGAGTGCGCCCGGTGGCTGTCGCCGACGATCACCACCATCGGGCTACCGGCGTTCAGCGCCTCGACAAGGCCGGTCACGAGGTTCGTGGCGCCGGGTCCGAGTGTCGCGTCGCAAAGCCCGACCCGCCCCGTGACCTTGGCGTAGGCGTCCGCCGCGAACGCGCCCAGCCGCTCGTCGTTGATCAGGCTGTGCTGCAGGCCGAGCCGGCGGGCCGCGTCGTAGAAGGGCAGAAGCTGGAAGCCACCCATGCCGAACATCGGTCCCGCCTCGTGGGCGAGCAGCATGCGGACGATAGCCTCGCCGCCGGTCATCTCGTTGGGAAAACTCACGTGGGTCGGTCCTCTTCGCAAGGGAACAAGGGTCAGATGCGGTAGCCCAGCGCCTGGGGCAGCCAGAGCGTGATTTCCGGGATCAGGATGACCAGCAGCAGTGCAACGGTCATCGACAGCACCATCCAGATCACCCAGGGCACGGTCGCCTCGATCGGCACGCGCGCGACGCGGGACGTGACCATCAGGTTGACCGCAACCGGCGGCGTGAACTGGCCGATGGCGATGTTCATGGCCATCAGCACGCCGAACCAGGTCAGGTTCCAGTCGAACGTCGTCGCGATCGGGATCAGCAGGGGCAGCGTGATGAGGTAGATCGAGATGCCGTCCAGCACCATGCCCGCCAGCAGCAGCAGCGCCATCACCAGCAGCAGCACCACGGTGCCGTTCTCGCTCAGCGCAAGGATGGCCGCTGCGGCCGCGTCGAACCCGCCGAGCGTGGAGCCCGCCCAGGTAAAGAGACCCGCCAGCGAAATGATGATCATGATGACGGCGGACGTCTCGGCACTGTCGACCAGCAGCCGGTAGATGTCGCGCCAGCCCAGCCGGCGGTAGATCACGATGCCGACGATGAAGCCATAGCCGGCCGCGACCGCGGCTGCCTCGGTCGGCGTGAACAGGCCGCTGCGCAGGCCGCCCAGGATGATCACCGGCGCCATCAGGGCCGGGATGGCGTTGAACAGGCTCGGCCAGAAGGGTGGACGGACCGTGCTCTCGTTCGCGCCGAAGTCCTTGCGGCGGCTGATCACGAGGGTCGGCAGGATCACCGCCAGTCCGGCGAGCAGGCCGGGGAAGATGCCCGCCGCGAACAGCGCCCGCAGGTCCATGCCCGGCACCATGATCGAATAGACGATGAGCGCGATGGAGGGCGGAATGAGGATGGCGGTGGAGGCCGACGCAGCGATCACGCTGGCCGAGAAGGCCGGCGGATAGCCCGCCTTGCGCATGGCGCCGATCATGATGGTGGCGACCGCGGCGGCGTCCGCCGGGCCCGAGCCCGACATGCCGCCCATGACCAGGCAGACGAGCGTCGCTACGATGGCCAGCCCGCCGCGCCGGGGGCCGACGATGGATTCGGCCAGCGTCACCAGGTGGCCCGCGACGCCCGAACGCTCGAAGACCATGCCGGTCAGGATGAACAGCGGAATGGCGATCAGCGGATACTTCGCGATGGAGGCGTAGGTGTTGGAGCCCACCATCGCCACCATGTCCGGGCTGAGCCCGATGGCAACGGCCGCAACGCCCGCGAGACCGAGCGCCACCGCGATGGGCGCGCCGACCAGCAGCAGGCCGACGAAGCTCAGCAGCAGGACGAGGTTGCCGTCCATCAGCGGGCCTCCCGCCCACGGCCGGCGCCGAAACGCTGCCAGGCGAACCAGAGGATGCGGACGACGATCCAGGCCGACAGGATCGGCAACCAGACGGTGTAGATCCAGACCGGATAGCCGAGGCCGGGCGAGGTTTCCTCGAATTCGTAGTTGTCCCAGGCGAGCGTGCCGCCGTGATAGATCACCAGGAGGAACATCACGATGGACGCGCCGATCGCGATGGCGTCGCACAGCGCGGCGATGCTGCGCGGCATGCGGTCGCGGAAGAAGACGAGGCGCAGGTGCTCGTTACGGGCAAAGGCCGCGGTCGCGCCGATGAACGTCATGAACACCAGCAGGAAGACCGAATATTCCTCGGTGAAGGCGAACGAGGTATCGGTGATGTAGCGCACGATCACGTTGGCGAAGCTGATCAGGCAGATCAACGCCATGGCCGCGGCGGCCAGCGCCTGGTCGAGGCGGATCAGCGGCACCGGCTTTTCCGGCGCTCCGTGCGAACCGCTGTCGGGGTGTCCGTGCTCGTTCACCTCTGGTGGCTCCTGCGGAATGCGGTGGCAAGAGGGGGCCGGTCAGGACCGGACGGAAAGGGCGGTCGGGCGGGCGCCCTCGTCCGGGGCCCGCCCGCGCCGTGGCCGCTCAGCGGTTGGCGACCGACTCCTCGGCCATCTTGACGAGGTCGGCCCCGATCCTGTCGGTCCAGGCCTCGTAGACGGGGCGAGTCGCATCGACGAAGGCCTGGCGCTCCGCGTCGGTCAGCTCGGTCACCGTGACGCCGAGCGCCTCGATCCCCTTCACGACGCTGTTGTCGTCACCGGTCAGGCCCTTGCGGGCGATCTCGATGCCGTGGGCGCCCGCCTCGACGGCCGCTTCGCGCAGGATCTTCTGGTCCTCGGCGGTGAAGGAGTTCCAGACGTCCTTGTTCACCGCGAAGATCAGCGGATCGGCCACATAGTGCCACTGGGTGACGTACTTCTGGCCGACCTCGTGCATCTTGGCGATGGTGTAGATGGTCAGCGGGTTCTCCTGCCCGTCGACGGCGCCCGTCGTCAGCGCGGGCTTGGCATCGGCCCAGCTCATCTGCGTCGGGTTGGCGCCGAGCGCGGTGAAGATGTCGTTGAACAGCGGGGAGCCCACGACGCGCATCTTCAGGCCCTTGAGGTCCTCGGGCTTGCGGATCACGCGCTTGGAGTTGGTCACCTCCCGGAACCCGTTTTCCGCCCAGGCGAGCGGCTCCACGCCCTTCTCGCGCAGGATGTCGAACAGCTTCTCGCCAACCGGGCCCTGCGTCAGCGCGTCGAGCGCGGCATAGTCCGGCATCAGGAACGGCATGGAGAAGATGTTGAGTTCCTTGATCTGCGGCGACCAGTTGATGGTCGAGCCGATGGCCATGTCGATCACGCCGCGGCGCATGGCGGTGAATTCCTTGGTCTGGTCGCCGGCAACCAGTTGCACGCCGGGATAGACCTTCATGTTGATGCGGCCGTTCGTGCGCTCGCGCACCAGCTCGACCCATTTCTCCGCCGCGATGCCCCACGGGAAGGGCGCGGGCACGACGGTCGAGACCTTGTACTCCTCACGATAGGTCTGGGCCGTGGCGATGCTCGCCGTCGCCATCAGGGCGGCCGCGCCTGCCGCGGCCATCAGTGTCGTCCAGATACGCATCTCGTTTCCTCCGATTGCTCGATGCCTGTGTTCGTTGTGCCGGCTTGTTGTCGGTCTTGGGCTTGCCTCAGCCGTCGGCGGCCTCCGGCTGGCCGACCATGCTCCGGGCCGCCGCGACGATGGCCTCCGGCGTGACCCGCACGCGGTCTTCCAGCGGCGGCGCGTAGGAGATCGGGATCCGCGGCGCCCCCAGACGCCGGACCGGCGCACGCAGATCCCCGTGCAGGGTTTCCGCGACCGTCGCCGCGATCTCCGCACCGAAGCCGCCCGCGGCGACCGCCTCGTGCACCACGAGCAGGCGGCCGGTCCGCCGCACGCTGGCGAGCACCGCCTCGCGGTCCCAGGGCCAGATCGTGCGAAGGTCGATGACCTCAGCCGAGATACCCTCCGTGCCGAGCGTCTCGGCCGCCGCCATCGCACCGTGGACCGCCGCAGACCAGCTCACGATGGTGATGTCGCGGCCCTCGCGCGCAACGCGGGCGCGCCCGAGCTCCACGATGGGATCGCCGTCGACGGGTCCGTCCGGCACCTCGCCTTCCAGCGCCCAGAGATCCTTGTGCTCCATGAACACGACCGGGTCGTCGCAGCGGATCGCACCCGCCAGCAGCACGCGCAGGTCCGCAGGCGTCGCCGGGGTCACGACGACGAGGCCGGGAATGTGCGCGTACCACGCCTCCAGCGACTGCGAATGCTGGGCGGCGGACGAGCGCCACATGCCGATCGGCTCGCGCACCACCATGGGCACGCGCGACTGGCCGCCGAACATGTAGCGCGCCTTGGCCGCCTGGTTCACAAGCTCGTCGACGGCGCACAGCGCGAAGTCGGAGAAGCGCATCTCCACCACGGGGCGCGTTCCCATCATCGCCGCGCCGACCGCGGCGCCGAGGATTGCCGCCTCCGAGATCGGGGCATCCGAGATCCGGTCGGGCCCGAACTCCTCCACCAGGCCCTTGTACTGGGTGAACACGCCGCCGCGGCCCAGATCCTCGCCGACCGCCCAGACCGTCGGGTCGCGGCGCATCTCCTCGGCCAGCGTCTGCCGCGCGGCGTCGATATAGGTCATCCGTCCCATCAGAAGGCCACCATCCTGGGGTCGCCCACGTCCTGCACGTCGGCATAGGCGAGGTCGCTGTCGGGCCAGGGCGCTGCCCGGGCCGTGTCGTAGGCCGCGCGCATCTCGCGCTGCGCGGAGTCGGCGATGGCCGCGAGGTCGTCGCCCGCGTAACCCGCGGTCTCCAGCAGGCCGCGCGCCCGCGCGATCGGGTCGCGCGTCCACGCCTCCGCTACCTCTTCCGCCGTGCGGTAGGGCGCGGGGTCGACCCCGGTATGGCCGGTCAGGCGGTAGGTCTTGGCGACGAGGAAGCGGGGCTTGCCGCGCCGCACGTCGGCCAGAAGCTCCTTCGTCGCCGCTTCGACCGCCAGCACGTCGTTGCCGTCGACCTCGGCCGCCGGAATGCCGAGGCTTTCCGCGCGCGCGGCCGGGCCGGGGCCCGCCGTCATGGCCTGGGTCCGGGTCGAGGCGGCGAAGCCGTTGTCCTCGCACACGAAGAGCACGTTGAGGCCGAACACCTGCGCCCAGTTGAGCCCTTCGAGGAACGGGCCGCGGTTGATCGCGCCGTCACCGAACAGGCAGGCGACAACCCGGTCCTCGCCCTTCAGCTTTATGGCGTGCGCCGCGCCCGCCGCGATGGTGATGTTCGCGCCCACGACGCCGTTCGCGCCGAGCATGCCCACCTCGAAGTCGGCGATGTGCATGGAGCCACCCTTGCCGGAGCAGCATCCGCCCGCGCGGCCGAACAGCTCGCACATCATGGCGACCGGATCGGCGCCCTTGGCCATGGTATGGCCGTGGCCGCGATGGGTGGACAGCAGGATATCGGCCCGGTCCAGCGTGCCGCACACGCCGACCGCCACGGCCTCCTGCCCGATGGAGGGATGGATCGCCCCGAGCACCAGCTTGTCGGCTATGGCGCCGACCGCCGCCTCCTCGAAGGCGCGGATCCGGCACATCATGCGGTACTGGTCGAGCAGCCGCTGCCGGTCGAAGTTTGGCGGTGCGCCCGGGCTTTCGGCAGTCCTCGCGGTCATGCGGCTCCCTTCCTCTCCGGCTGAATCCCTTTTCCGCCGCCGGCCAGCCGGGCCTCCAGCGCGCGGGCTTCTTCCGTGAGCAATGCGACGAGCCAGGCAATCCGGTCAGGGCTCATGCGCTCGTTGATCGCCGCGAGGCTCAATGCGGCGGCGACCCGCCCCTTGGGGTCGAACACCGGCACACCGACCGCCGCCATTGCCGAGACGATGCGGCCATCATTGTGGGCATGGCCGCGGGCCCGCGTCTCCGCGGCAAGCTGCAGCAGCGCCTTCGGCGAGAAGCCGGGATAGGCCTCGAGCCGGGCTTCGTTGCCGCGCACCACCTCGGCGATTTCCTCCTCCGGCAGGAAGGCGAGCAGGGCGAGCGAACCCGCGCCGACGCCGAGCGGGCGCCGGTCGCCCACGTCGAGCGTGAGCGTCTTGATCGGAAAGTCGCCCACCTGGCGGTCGAGGCAGATGGCCTCGAGCCCCTCGCGGGCCGACAGGAACACGGTGTCCCCCGTCTCTCGCGCCAGCCGCAGCAGCGCCGGGCGGGCAACCTCCGCGATGTCGTAGCGCGTGGCAAGATGGCCGAGCCGGATCAACTCGTATCCCAGGTGGTACCGGCGGTCGCGGCTGTCCTGGTAGGCGAAACCCGCGTCTACGAGCGCGGCCAGAAGCCGGTGCGTCGTCGTCTTGCCGAGACCCGCGTCGCGCGCGACGTCGGACAGTCGGCAGCCCGTCACGGGTTGCCCCGCGAGCAGCTTCAGGATGTCGGCCGCGCGCTGAACCGACTTGACGGACGCTTCCGCCTCCACGCACCCCTCCCCGTTCGGGTACTTTGCCGATTGCCCGTTGTTCGGGCCACGGATCTGTTCTTCATTGTTCCGTCCAACGGAATGTGGGAATCCTATTTTCGGAACACTTTGCCGTCAATCGCCTCCATGGTCCCGCCGCCCGCATGACCGACCGTGATGTCCAGCCAGCCCTACCCGACGGTGTCGTTGCTGCCGACACGATCACCCTGCTGCCGCCAGAGGCCGAGGGCGCCGTCGTCGTTTCCGGATCGCACGGCGGGGTCTACCCGGGCCAATTGGCGCTGGCTGCGGGCGCGCGGGCCGTGATCCTGAACGATGCAGGCGGGGGGCGCGACGGCGCGGGCTATGGGTCGCTGGCGCTGTGCCAGGCGGCCGGCGTCGCGGCGGCGGTGGTGGACCACGACACCTGCCGGATCGGCGAAACCGGCGACATGCTGGCCCGCGGGCGCATCTCGCGGGCGAATGCACTGGCTGCGGCTGCCGGGGTGAGCCCCGGCATGACCTGCCTGGAGGCGGCGCGGCTGCTGACGCACGCCCCGCTCGCCAGCGGTCCGCGGGCGAAGCCGGGGGAAGAGGCGCGCCGCAACCTCGACCTGCCGGGACCGGGGCGGACCGTCGTGCTCTGCGACTCCGCCTCGCTGGTCGGGCCGGAGGATGCAGGCCGGATCGTTGTTACGGGATCGCACGGCGGGCTGATCGGCAACAACCCCGCCAAGGCGCTGAAGGCAGACGCCTTTGCCGCCGTGTTCAACGATGCGGGCATGGGCGCAGACGGCTGGGGCATCACGCGGCTGCCCGTGCTGGACGCGCGCGGCGTTGCAGCCTTCACGGTCGACACGGACAGTGCGCGGATCGGCGACGCGCTGTCGAGCTTCGAGGACGGCCTCGTCTCGCACGTCAACGCGCGGGCAGCAGCCCTCGGTATTGCCGCCGGTATGGCCGCGCGCGACGCGATCCTCAAGTTGCGCACCGTGGACGGAACCTGAGCGGCCCTACCCGCGCGCCGCCCGATCGAGCTGGGCCAGGATGCCATCGGCCAGCGTGTCGAGCGGGTTCGCCGTCAGCGGGCGCAGGTCCGTGAGCGCCGCAGACAGGCGCTCGGGATTGGCGGACTTGAGCGGCAACGGCGCCATGAGGCGATCGGCGGCCAGATCGTCGAGCATCCGCGCCTCGTCAGCCCGCAGGCTTCGCCCCTCGGGCACCAGCGCGACAACCGGGCGCCGGGCGCAGATCGCCTCCACGATCATGGACGAGGAATCCTCGGTGCACAGCACTGCGTCGGCCCGGGAGAGCAACCTCAGGATCGAGCCGGGGCCCGCGGTGCGGAAATCCACGAACTCCTCGACAAGGGCGGGGTGCCGCAGGGCCGCCTCGGCCAGACGGTCGCTGACCGCTTCGGGCGTGCGCGGCGAATTGGTAACCAGCAGCCGGATGCCCGCCGGCCACCCGGTATGGCCGAGCAAACCGAGCAGGCCCTCCCAGTCCGCGTCGTCGAACCGGTGCGCGCCGGAGGGGCCGCCGACCAGCACGGCGATCCTGCGCCCTTCCTCCGCCGCTGTGCCGGTCCAGGGGCGGGCAGGAGGCATGTCGTCGGGATCGACCGGAGAGGGCTTGAGCGTGATGACATGGTTCGTTCGTCCCTCTGCCTCGCGGTAGGGCAGGAGTATGGCCGAGAACAGCCGCGGCGGCAGGCCGCGCAGCGTGCCCGCGTACACGTTCGGCACGCGGTAGTGCCGGGCCAGAGCGACATTGGCAAGACGGGTCGTTCCGCCCGTGCTGATCACGAGGTCCGGCCGGTCGATCCCGTCCGGATCGAGGCTGAAAGATAGGGAGAGCAGGCTCCGTGCGGAGAGCAGGCCCCTGGCGAACAGCCAGCCCAATGGCCGCGCGAGCTTGCCCCGGCGCAAACGGATCTCCTGCCGGTCGACGGCGAGTGCATGCCGCCGCGACAGCGCCAGCAGGACAGCCTCGCTCTGCCGGTAGTGCCCGGGCCGGCCGTCCGACAGCAGCAGGATCCGCCAGGGGCGGTCTGCCGGCAGGGCCGGATTGGGGGCGGTAGGGCCGTTCATGGGCGTATCCTTCGCGTTGCCGGCACCGCAAGGGATCCCGTGATACCGATCGATGCCATGTTTCGCCAATGCGGGGAAGCCGTGTAAAGGAGGAAGTCTTGGGGGCGGAAATCGCCGCGCGACGGAGATACGAGCGATATGGCGCAGCTACGCATCCTGCTTGCGAACGACACCTCGCTGCTGGGTCACTTCGGCTCCGCGCTCGTCGTCCGGCGGCTTGTCGAACTGGCTGGCGACCAGGATGCGTACCTGCAGACCGGCTGGGGCTGGGAGCGCGTCGAGGCAGAGGAGTTCGCGGCGGACCGCTGGGATGCGGTGATCGTCAACGGCGAGGGCTCGATCCATCACGACAGCGCGACGGCCCGGCGGGTGGCACGACTTGCCGTCCGCCTCGCGGAAGCCGGCTTGCCTGCATATCTGGTCAATGCGAGCGAGGAGGCCAATGGGGCGGAGGTGCGCGCGGGTCTCGCTGCCTTCCGCCGCTGCTATGTGCGCGACCGGGCGAGTGCCGATTCGCTCGCCGATGCAGGGATCGCAGCCGAGGTCGTTCCGGACCTGACGCTCTCCTGGGCAGATGCGCCGCGGTGGACCGGCGGCGGGCGGCGGCTCTACGTGACCGATGCGTCGGAAACTAAGACCTCGCGCCGCCTGTTCGACCTCTCGCAAGGCCACGGGGGCGCACGCTTCGTCAGCCTGCGGACCACGCCGCCCCATGCTGCGGACGGACGCGCCAACCGGCGCCGCCGCGGTCTTTTCTGGAAGCGCCTTCTGGCCCGCGTCTTGCCGCCGTCGCCATGGGCCGCGCGCTATGCCGATCCGTTCGGCAGCGTCGAAGCGTTCGCGCGAACGCTCGCCGAGGATGCGTCAGGCCTGGTGGCGGGGCGCTACCACGGTCTTTGCCTCGCCCTGAGGATGCGGATCCCGGTGCTCGCGGTGGCGGGCAACACGTCGAAGAGCGGCGCGCTGCTGGCAGATGCGGGGCTGCCCGCACGCGAGATGACGCTCGACCGGCTCGAAGCGGAGGGGCTTCCCGCGCCGGTTCCGATCTACACGGCGGACGAGGAGCGGCACCTCGACGCCCTGCTGGCGCATGCCGAACGTGGGGCGCACGACATGATGCAGACGATCGCGGCCGACATCCGCGACATCCGGGGAGCTGGCGCCAGGACATGAAAAAACCCGGCATCCGCGAGGATGCCGGGCTTTCCCATTATGCCGTTGTCCTGTCCGGACGGACAGGACAGGCGCGTCACGCCGCCTGCAGGTTGCCCGCAGAGCTGCGGCCGCGCTCGGTCACGATCTCGTAGGAGACCTTCTGACCTTCGTTCAGCGTCGACATGCCGGCGCGCTCAACCGCGCTGATGTGGACGAACACGTCCTTGCCGCCGTCGCTCGGCTCGATGAAGCCGAAACCCTTTTGCGAATTGAACCACTTAACAGTACCCGTTGCCATCTTGGCCTCCTCAGGTCTCACGCGCTCGTCGCGCACTGGGGGCGGCAAGCACGCTCATCGCGCAAGCCGCCGATCCGGCTTCCGCGTCGTCTTGAGGGGCCCCGAAGGGCAGGTCGCAAGTGAAGCTAGAAACTCGAATGAGGAGGCATATAGGCCCAGCTGGCGTCTTTTGCAATGTCCAACCGGCGACTCTTGCCGTTTGGCATGTGTTGCAGCCGGTGTGCCGTTGTCGAAATCTACACCTCTGAGGAGAATATGATCTTTGCGGCGCGCCTGCCGCTGCGGTAGGTTCGCCGCACCGGGACGGCCGCGCCCGCGGGGCGCCGGTCGGGACACAAGGCCGCAAAGGCTCCAGCCTACGAGCAAGGCACAACTCATGTATCGCAACGACGCAGACCGCATCCGCGAGAAGCTGGACCAGCTTCGGGCGCTCGCAGAAACCCGTGTGACCGGCAAGGACCGCGCCGATTTCCTCGCCTTCGTGGAGCAGGTGTTCGCCAATGCTCCCGTCGACGACGTGACAGAGCCGGGCACCGAGGAACTCTATGGTGCAACCCTGTCGTTGTGGCGGCTGGCGGAGCGGCGCGCACCCGACGAGCCGCGCGTGCGCTTCTACAATCCCCGGATCGAGGAGCACGGCTGGGAAAGCGGGCACAGCGTGCTGGAGATCGTCAACGACGACATGCCCTTCCTCGTCGATTCGGTAACGCATCACCTGACCGACCGCGGGCTGGGGATCCACGCGATCCTTCACCCGATCTTCCGTGTCCGGCGCGGCAAGGACGGCCGCAGGCTCGGGCCGGGCGAACCGGGCGGCGTCGAGCATGCCGAGTCGGTGATGCAGATCCAGGTGGACCAGATCGGCGATCCGTCACGCATCGCAGAGATCGAGACGGCGATCCGTTCGGTGCTCGCCGATGTGCGCATGGCCGTGCGCGACTGGCCGGACATGACCGCACGCCTGCGCGAAGCCGCACGCGATCTCGAGGCAGCCACGCCGAAGGATGCCGATCGTGCCGCGGTCGAGGAATCCGTGGCCTTCCTCGACTGGCTTGCCGACAACCACTTCACGATCCTTGGCTGGCGCGACTACCGGCTGGGCGGCAAGGGCAAGCCGGTCACGCCGGTCGAGGGATCCGGACTCGGGCTTATGCGCGATCCCGGCTACAACATCCTGCGCGATGCGGACGGCAATTTCGTGGATTGGGCACCCGAGGCGGATGCCTTCATCGCGGACACCTCTCCCCTGCTGATCCTCAAGGCGAACCGCCGCTCGACGGTGCACCGCACGACCCATCTCGACTACATCGGGATCAAGGTCTACAGCCGCGAGGGCAAGGTGACGGGCGAGCGCAGGCTGGTGGGCCTGTTCACCGCCGCGGTCTATAACCGCAGCCCGTTCTCCATCCCGCTGCTGCGGCGGAAGATCGCCAATGTCATCGCGCGCGCCGGCCTGAACCCGGACAGCCACGACGGCAAGGCGCTGGCGAACGTGCTTGAGAACTTCCCGCGCGACGAGCTTTTCCAGGTGCCGGAGGAGCTTTTGCTCGAGACGGCGCTGGGCGCGCTGCACCTCGAGACGCGGCCGCGCACCAAGGTGTTCGTCCGGCCCGACCGGTTCGGCCGGTTCATGTCCGCGCTCGTCTTCTTCCCGCGCGAACGCTTCAATACCGATCTGCGCATCCATGTCGGCAAGCTGCTGGCAGAGGCCTATGACGGCCGGGTGTCGTCCTACTACCCCGCCTATGGGGACGGGCCGCTGGCGCGCGTGCACTACATCATCGCGACCCGGCCTGGCGCGGTGCCGGAGGTCGATGTCGCGGCGCTGAACGAGCAGGTGCGCGCCGCCACCCGCCTCTGGACCGACGATCTGCACGACGTCCTGGTCGAGCGGCTGGGGGAGGATGCGGGCAACCGCCTGTTCGACCGGTATGGCCACGGCTTCCCGGCGCACTACCGGGAGGATTATCCCGCCGCGGTCGCCATTGCCGACATCGAGACGATGGAACGCCTTGCGGGGCCCGCCGACGTCGGCCTGAAGTTCTACCGGCGCCTTGAGGACGACGGATCGATCGTGCGGCTTAAGCTCTATCACCTCGGCGCGCCCTTGCCGCTTTCGGACTGCCTGCCCGTTCTCGAGAACATGGGGCTGCGCGTGATGGAGGAGCGGCCCTACGAGGTGGGTCATGCCGGTGGGTGTGTCTACATCCACGACTTCTCGATGCTGCCGCGAGAGAGCGAGGAGGTGGACCTCGCCGCGCTTCGGGAGAAGCTGGAGGCGACCTTCGCAGGGGTTTGGGCGGGCCAGCTCGACGACGACCGCTTCAACCGGCTCGTGCTGCGGGCCGGGATCGACCCTGCCGACATCAACGTGCTCAGGGCCTACGCGAAGTTCCTGCGCCAGACGAACATCCCGTTCAGCCAGGCCTACATGGAAGATGCGCTCGCCGCGCACCCGGTGATCGCGCGTACGCTGGTCGCGCTGTTCCATGCGCGTTTCGACCCCTCGCTCGGCACAGCGGCGGACAAACGCCGGGCCGAAAGCGACCGCCTTGCGGCCGAGATCGAGGCGCAGCTCGACGCGGTTTCATCGCTCGACGAGGACCGGATCGTGCGCCGCTTCCGCAACGCGATCCTGTCCACCTTGCGGACCAACGCCTGGCAAAAGGGGCCGGACGGTCAGACCAGGCCCTACCTGTCGCTCAAGTTCGATTCCGGGCAACTCGAGGATCTGCCCCTGCCGCGGCCGTGGCGCGAGATCTTCGTCTATTCCCGCGCGGTCGAGGGTGTTCACCTGCGTGGCGGTCCCGTCGCGCGCGGCGGCCTGCGCTGGTCCGACCGGAAGGAGGACTACCGCACCGAGATACTCGGTCTCGTCAAGGCGCAGATCGTGAAGAACGCGGTCATCGTTCCGGTCGGCGCGAAGGGTGGCTTCCTGCCGAAGGCGCTGCCGGTGGGTGCGGGGCGGGAGGAGACGGTCGCGGCCGCGATCGAGGCCTACAAGACCTTCATTTCCGCGCTGCTCGACATCACGGACAATCTGCGCGGCGAGGAGGTGGTACCGCCGAAGGATGTAGTGCGCTTCGACGATGACGACCCGTATCTCGTGGTCGCCGCCGACAAGGGCACGGCGACCTTCTCCGACATCGCGAACGGAGTGGCGCGGGAGTATGGCTTCTGGCTCGACGATGCCTTCGCGAGCGGTGGCAGCCAGGGGTACGACCACAAGAAGATGGGTATTACCGCCCGCGGTGCGTGGGAGGCGGTGAAGCGGCACTTCCGCGAGATGGGCCACGATACGCAAGCCGAGGCCTTCACTGTGGCGGGCGTGGGCGACATGTCCGGCGACGTGTTCGGCAACGGCATGCTGCTCTCGGACAGGATCCGTCTCGTTGCCGCCTTCGATCACCGCGACATCTTCATCGATCCCGATCCGGATCCGGCGGCAAGCTTTGCCGAGCGCCAGCGGCTCTTCGCCCTGCCGCGGTCGTCCTGGGCGGATTACGACGGCAAGCTCGTCTCGAAGGGCGGCGGCGTCTATTCGCGCGGGCTGAAGTCTGTCCCGCTGTCGACCGAGGCGCGCGCGCTCCTTGGCATCCGTTCGGAGAAGCCCGCGCCGCAAGAGGTCATGCAGGCGATCCTGCGCGCCGATGTGGACCTTCTCTGGTTCGGTGGCATCGGGACTTACATCAAGGCGCGGAGCGAGAGCCACGCCGATGTCGGCGACCGCGCGAACGACGCGATTCGCGTCGATGCGGAAGGTGTTCGGGCCAAGGTGATCGGCGAGGGGGCCAACCTCGGCCTGACCCAGCGCGGTCGGATCGCCTTCGCGCTGAAGGGCGGCCGCATCAATACCGACGCTGTCGACAATTCCGCGGGCGTCGACTGCTCCGACCACGAGGTGAACATCAAGATCGCACTCGGCCGCGTGGTCGAGGCGGGCGACATGACCGAAAAGCAGCGCAACCTGCTGCTCGCGGACATGACGGACGAGGTGGCGGACCTCGTGCTTGCCACCAACTACGACCAGACGCTGGCCATCTCGATGGCGGAGGCGCGCGCACCCCGCCGCCTCGACGTGCACGCGCGCCTGATGCGGACGCTGGAGCGGGAGGGCCGCCTCGACCGCGAGGTCGAGATGCTGCCCAACGAAGAGGCGCTGCACGACCGGGCCAATGGCGGACGCGGTCTGACCCGGCCGGAAATCGCCGTGCTCATGGCCTATGCGAAGATCCAGCTTTTCGACGAGTTGTGCGCGTCGGACGCCCCGGACGACGAGGCGCTTGTCCGCTATCTCCTCGACTACATGCCGGCGCCCTTGCGCTCGACATACCGGGACGCGGTGCTTTCGCACCGTCTGCGGCGCGAGATCATCGCCACGGTGCTCGGCAACGCGATGGTCAACGAGGGCGGGATCACCTTCGTCCACCGCCTGAAGGAGGAAGCGGGTGCCACGACGGGCGAGATCGCCCGCGCCTTCGTGGTCGCGCGCGAGGTGTTCGGTCTGCCGCAGCTTGCCGCGGGGGTGAACGCGCTCGACACGAAGGCCGATGCAGGCGCGCAGATCCGTGCGCACCTCGCGATTGCCGACAGCCTGACGATACAGACCCTGTGGCAGTTGCAGCACGGCCGCACGCGGGAGCCGGTGGCGGATGCGACCGCCTTCTTCAAGGACGATGTCGCGGCGATCGCGGAGGCCCTTCCGGGAATGCTCTCCGAGTTCGGGCGCGGTGCGCTTGCCGTGCGGGTGGAGCCGCTCGTCGCGGGCGGCCTGCCCGAGGCGCTGGCCCAGCGGATCTGCGGACTGGAGTTCCTGGGCGGTGCCTGTGACGTGGTGCGCGTCGCCCGTCGACAGCAGCGGGATGTGTCCGACGTCGCCGCGACCTATTTCGCGGCAGGTGCGCGGCTCGGCCTTGACTGGCTGCGGGCCAGTGCGCGCGACATCGACGTCTCGGACCATTGGGAGCGGATCGCCCTCGGCCGGCTGGTCGCCGATGTGCGCGCGCACCAATCCGCGCTGGCGGCCCGTTCGCTGGAAGCGGCAAAGGGCAAGGCCGGTGTCGCTGCGGTCGAAGCCTGGGCTTCTGCGAATCCGGAAGTCGTGGACCGGGCCGAGCGCCTGGTGGAGGAGCTGCGGACCGCAGGCAGCCTCACGCTGGCCAAGATCGCGGTTGCAGCCAGTCAACTGAGGACGCTGATCGCGAACTAGCCGCACGCGGCGGTCCGGTCTGCAAACGAGAAAGGGCGCGGAGGGATCGGAACCCTCCGCGCCCTTTTTTCTCCTGCTCCACCGCCGTCAGTGGCGGAAGTGGCGCATGCCCGTGAAGACCATTGCGACGCCAGCCTCGTCGGCGGCCGCGATCACCTCTGCGTCGCGGACCGAACCGCCCGGCTGGATGACCGCTGTGGCGCCCGCCTCGATCGCGGTCAGGAGCCCGTCCGCAAAGGGGAAGAACGCATCGGAGGCGACCACCGAGCCCCGGGTGAGCGGTTCGGAGAGGCCCGCGGCCTCCGCCGCCTCGCGCGCCTTGACCGCGGCGATGCGGGCGGCGTCTACCCGGCTCATCTGGCCTGCGCCGATGCCCACGGTCGCGCCGTCCTTGGCATAGACGATGGTGTTGGACTTCACGTGCTTTGCAATGCGGAAGGCGAACAGCAGGTCGGCGAGTTCCCGGTCGGTCGGTGCGCGCTTCGTCACGACCTTCAGATCGGCGCGCCCCACGCGCCCTGCGTCCCGGTTCTGCAGCAGATAGCCTCCGGCGACGGTGCGCACGGTCATGCCCGCCTGTTCCGGATCCGGCAGGCCGCCGGTCAGCAGCAGGCGCAGGTTCTTCTTGGCCGCGAAGATCGCGCGTGCCTCTTCATCCGCATCCGGTGCGATGACGACCTCGGTGAAGATACCGGTCATGGCTTCCGCGGCCGTACGGTCGAGCGGGCGGTTGGCCGCGATGATGCCCCCGAAGGCCGAGACGGGATCGCAGCGCAGCGCCGCCTCATAGGCCGCCACGAGGCTTGCGCCCTGCGCCACGCCGCACGGGTTCGCGTGCTTGATGATGGCGACGGCGGGCCGCTCGGTCTCAAGCTCGGCCACCAGCTCGAAGGCGGCGTCCGTGTCGTTGATGTTGTTGTAGGACAGCTCCTTGCCCTGCACCTGCTCCGCCGTCGCGACACCGGGGCGGACCGGGCCGCCGACGTAGAAGCCCGCGGTCTGGTGCGGGTTCTCGCCATAGCGCAGCCGCGCCTTCAGGTGCCCGCCGACGGCGTGCCAGGGCGGCGTCTCCTCGCCGAGGACGCCGTGGAACCAGGTCTGGATCGCGGCATCGTAGGCCGCTGTGCGGGCGAAGGCCTTGGCGGCGAGGCGCTTGCGCGTCCCGGGCGTCGTGCCGCCCTGCGTCTTCAGTTCCTCCAGCACGGCCGCGTAGTCTTCGGGCTCGACGACAACTGTCACGTCGGCGTGGTTCTTGGCCGCGGCGCGGATCATCGCGGGGCCGCCGATGTCGATGTTCTCCACGCAATCGTCGAACGGCGCGCCCTTCGCGACGGTCGCCTCGAACGGGTAGAGGTTGACGACCAGCAGGTCGATGCCCTCGATCCCGTGCGCGTCCATCGACGCGCGGTCTTCGGCGTTCGACCGGCGCGACAGGAGACCGCCATGGACGCGCGGGTGCAGCGTCTTGATGCGGCCGTCCATCATCTCCGGAAAGCCCGTGTAGTCCGAGACGTCGGTGACGGGTACGCCCGCATCCGCAATCGCGCGCGATGTTCCACCCGTCGACAGCAGCGTGACGCCCGCAGCGTGCAGCGCACGGGCAAGCTCGACGAGGCCCGTCTTGTCGCTGACGGACAGAAGGGCGCGGCGGATCTGGGTCATGGGGGCGGGTCCTGTCAACGGGGCCGGGTCCTGCCGGCGCTGGCAGGCCGAGGCGTCAGGGTTTCGGATCGTCGCGCTTCACGCGCTTGAAGGCCCACTTGATGACGGCCTCATGCCCCTCGGTCAAGCCCGAGAGAACGATCTGCTCGCTGCGCCGCGGACGACCGCCGGAGCCGAGATAGGCCGTCTCCTCGATGTCGAGCGAGGTGGCGTCGGTCCGCAGCGTCCAGCCCTCGCCCGTCGCCGTCTTGATCAGGATCGTGCCGTTCGGAAGGCGGCTGGCCCGCGCGCCGGGATGCAGGTGGAAACGCACCGCCCAGGGTGCTTCCGCACGGCTTGGCTTGCCCTTGCCTGCCGGCTCGATCCGGTCCTCCCCGCGCAGGTCGTCGCCGTCGTCGGACAGGAAGAGCTTGCGCTCGTGCAGGAAGCCCATGTCCGCATAGCCGCCGTGCCGCGCGACCACGGCATCGCCCCCCTGCACCGGCATGCGCCGGCCGGTCACGTTCGGCGGGCCGAAGAGCACACCGCCCGCGGCCTTGCCGACCGTGGCGGAGGGGCGGTCGGCGATGGTGAGCGTGCTGTGCGCGGCGGTCGCCCGCATCGCCTTCTCCCACGCCAGGCCGTGCCCTGCGCCGGTGCCGCAATTGACGACGATCCGGGCGCGGCCCGAACTCAGCTCGAAGGAGAGGCAGCCGGCCTGCGCGTCCCGGGCATAGGTGGGGGCAGGCGCGCTTCCCGCGTCGAAGATCACGACAGTCCGGCGGGCGGCCATGCGGTAGTACCCGCTATCCTCCCCTTCGGAAGGCGCCCGTTTCGCGCCGTCGACGGCAGCGAGCACATGATCGGCGAGACCGTCGGACGCTTCCTGGCCGCCATTGAAGCAGGCAAGGCCCCCATCGCCGTGCCGCATGCGGCGCAGCCAGCCCGCCATGCGTCCCGTGACGTCGGCCAGGACCTTGCCCGGTGTCACGCCCGCGCTACGCAGATCGCCCTGCAGACCGGCGAGATCGGCCAGCACCCGGGCGTGCGTGACCGGGTTGCGGCTGCGGTGCCCGCCATCGGCGAAGACATGGCGCGGCAGATCCTCGGCCAGCAGGTCGAGCGCCCAAGGCAGGCGTGCCCGCTCCTCCTCGAGTGCGAGGCAGACATGCACGAGCCCGATCAGCGCGTCGAGCCGGCGGGGGCCCTGGGCCATCTTCGGGGCGCGGCGGGCGAGGAAGCGACACTGGCGGGCGATGGCGACCATGGCCTTCGACCGGGCCAGCGCGTCCGCGCGCTCGAACAGCAGCCGGTAGTGCCGCATCATCGAGACGAGGCGGGCGCCCAGCACGTCCGGGCGCCAGGCGAAATGGTCGTACCTGCCATACCGTTCGACCCAGCCGTCGAGCAGGATCTGCGCGGCGGTGCTGGCATGGGCGCCCCCGGAGGCGCGCAGGTGGCGGAGCCAGCGGAAGGAGTGCAGCGCCTCGGCAAACCGTTCCGACGGCAGGGGGACGGCCCAGATCTTCGCGCCCTCGGCGCTGACGGTTTCGGTGCCGAAGACGAATGTGCCGTTGAGGATCGCGCGCGCCTGGTCGAGCGAGCCGGGGATGAGGTCCTGCGGCGCGAAGGCGACCCGGTCGGGCAGCGGTCCTTTCAGAAGCTGGTCCGAGACGGCGCTGCGCCAGAAGACATCCTCCGCGCGCGTGCGCAGGGCCCCGAGGGCCCCCGATGGGCGCAGCGAATTGGTGGGCAGCGTCGGCATGGCCGGCATGGTAGTCCCGTCGTTGTGAAATCAACAGGCCCCTTGTCGGGGCGCGCGGACCTATCCGGTACGACGGAATCGCGCCGCGAAAAAGCCCTCCAGACCCCCGGCCCCCTCAAGATCGTGATCGGGCCGCGTGCGCAGCCAGCCCTCGGGCGTCAGCAGGGCCTGTACGCCGCCCACCTCCTCGCCCCGGATCGGGACGGAAATGAGGCGCGGGTCTTCGGCGAGCCGCGCGGCGCGGGCTTCGCCTTCCTCGGGCTCGAGCGAGCAGGTTGCGAAAACGAGAACACCGCCGGGCGTCAACATTCCGATCGCCGCCTCGGTCAGTTCCGCCTGCAGCGAGACGAGGCTGTCGAGCTGCCGTGCCCGCTTGCTCCACAACACGTCCGGGTGGCGGCCCGCGGTTCCGGTGGCGAGGCAGGGCGCATCGAGCAGAATGCCGTCGAACCGTACATCCGGCGTCCACGCGCGGACGTCGGCGGCGATCACGTCCGCGGCGAGGCCGGTACGGGACAGGTTTTCGCGCAGCCGTTCGAGCCGGTCGTCCGAGATGTCGACGGCAGTTACCTCGAGACCCGCAGCGGCCAGTTGCAGTGTCTTGCCACCCGGTGCCGCGCACAGGTCCGCGACCCGCGTCCCCGGCGCCACCGCACCGGCAAGCAGCCGGGCCGGCAGGGCCGCAGCCGCCCCCTGGACCCACCAGTGCCCCTGGGCAAAGCCCGGAAGCGTGTCGATTCGAGTCCCTGTCGCAAGCCGCAGGCTGCCGGTCGCGAGCACCTCTGCGCCCAGCGCGTCTGCCAGCCCTTTCGTCCCGGCAGGGTCGCGGACGGTGATGTCGAGCGGCGGAACCGATGCAAGTGCGGCTGCCATCGCGCGCGTCGCCTTTTCGCCCCAGCTGGCGGTCCACCGTTCCCGGATCCAGCCGGGCAGGTTCAGGAGCGGGTCGGCGGGGGCCGGCCGCTCCCGGTCGAGGCGGCGCAGGACGGCGTTCACGAGGCCCGCGAACCCGGCGCTTGTCCGGTCGGCGCGAGCCAGCCGCACGGCCTGGTCGACGGCGGCATGGGCTGGCGTGTCGAGAAACAGCAGATCGGCTGCGCCCAGGCGCAGTATGTCGCGCACGCGGGCCGCCTTGCGCGGCAGGGGCTTTTCCAGCAAGGGGCCGAGCGCGGCGTCGATCTCTCCCAGCCGCCGCAGGCAGCTCGCGGCCAGCATCCGCGCGAAGCGCCGGTCCTGCGACGGGGTGCCGGCGGGAAGCGCGGCCGCGAGCGCGTCCTCGAGCGGGGCACCGTCCTCGAACACCGCGGAGAGCGCGTCGAGCACGGCCGCCCGCGCAGGCGAGGCGACAGGCCGGCGGCCGTGTGCCCGCCCGCCGCGCGGGGCGCGGCGGTCAGCGCCAGGGGCCACGGGCGCCTGCAACGCCGTCCATCTGGCCGGCCAGTTCCTTCAGCGCGGCGATGCGGTTTGCCGTGTTGGGGTGGGTGGAGAAGAGATTGTCGACGCGCGCGCCCGACAGCGGGTTGATGATGAACATGTGCGCTGTCGCCGGGTTGCGCTCGGCCCGCACGTTCTCGACCTGGTGGGCGGCGCGGTCGATCTTTGCAAGCGCGGATGCGAGCCACATCGGGCGGCCGCAGATTTCCGCCCCCATACGGTCGGCGGAATATTCCCGCGTCCGGCTGATCGCCATCTGGACAAGCATGGCGGCGAGCGGCGCGAGGATGATCAGCGCGATCGTCCCGATCAGGCCCAGCGGGTTGTTCCGGTTGTCGCCGCCGCCGAAGAACAGGCCGAATTGCGCGAGCATGGAGATCGCACCCGCGATCGTCGCCGTGATCGTCATGATCAGCGTGTCGCGGTTCTTCACATGGGCAAGCTCGTGCGCCATGACGCCCGCGACCTCTTCCGCGGTCAGCATGTCGAGGAGCCCGCGCGTCGCGGCGACGGCCGCGTTCTCCGGGTTGCGGCCCGTGGCGAAGGCATTGGGCTGGGGCGAATCGATCAGGTAGACCTTGGGCATGGGCAATTCCGCCCGCTCGGCCAGTTGCTCGACGAGGCCGTAGAAGTCCGGCGCTTCGGCGCGCGTGATCTGCCGTGCGCCGTGCATGCGCAAGACCATCTTGTCGGCGTTCCAGTACGCGAAGGCATTGGTGCCGAGCGCGACGACGAACGCGATCGCCATGCCGCCCGTACCCCCGATCAGGTAGCCGACGGCAAGGAACAGGCCGGTCATGGCGGCCAGCAGAAGACCAGTACGGGCGTAGTTCATGGACCGGGTTCTCCCTGAAAGGCGCGCGGGAAACGAGACACGTCCGACGGACGAGCCTATATCTGGGCGAACCGGGTGAAAACCGCAATCGGAGAGCGGCGCGATGAGCGGCAAAACCACCGACGAGCAACGCCAGTCCCGCGTGAAGGAGGCGGCGCGGCGGGCCCTGGCCGAGGCAGAGGCGCGCCGGGCTGCCGATCTGCCGCGCGACCTTCCGCCCGAACAGGGCGGCCCGGAAGGACCGGAGCCGACCCGCTATGGCGACTGGGAGAAGAAGGGGATCGCCTCCGACTTCTGAGAAGGGCAGGGCTCAGGCTGCTGCCTGGCGCCCCGTGGCAGCGGGTGCAGCGGCAGTACCGGCGTTCGCCTCCCGTGCCCGGCGGAAGGGGTGGACCAGCAGCGTCCACAGGTCGTCCGGATCGTCCATGCGCGCCTCGCCCAGGCCGAAGGCGATCGCGTCGTTGCCGACCGCGGCGTCTTCCCGCCAGGTGCCGAACACCCGGTCCCACACGGAGAAGATCTGCGCGAAATTGCTGTCGTAGTCTTCCTGGGCCGCCGAGTGGTGGATGCGGTGGTGGATCGGCGTCACGATGACCAGGCGCAGCAGGGCCTCGAAGCGCGGCGGCAGGGCCATCGACCCATGGTGGAAGGTCGAGAAGACGTGGCGCAGCAGGACCGCGACGAGGATCGCGTGCGCCGGCATGCCGAGCGCGACGACGCCCGCGAGATAGGTCAGCAGGCGGAAGGCGGCTTCCAGCGGATGGCCGCGCAGGACCGAGGTCGCGTCCAGTTCCTCGTCGGAATGGTGCACCTCGTGGATCGCCCAGAGGGTCGGGACGCGATGCAGCAGGTAGTGGGCGAGCCAGGCCAGCGCGTCGAGCACGATGATCGTGGCTGCGTACTGCACCCAGACCGGCGCCTCGACGATGTTGAAGAGCCCGATCCCATGCGCTGCGCAGGCGGCGGCGACCGCGCCCAGGCCGAGCGGGAGGAGCAGCGCGGTAAAGCCGTCGCGGGCCAGCAGAACGCCGATGTTGGTGCGCCAGCGGCGCCCGGTGCGGGCGGTGCGCTCACGCCAGGGCGCAAGCGATTCCCACGCGCCGATGAGCGTCAGGCAGGCGACGAAGAACGCAATATGGATGGCCAGCGCGACCGGGTCGACCCCGGCCCGGACCATGACCAGGATGCTGGAAAGGAACAGAACGGCGGCAAATGTGCCGGAAAGAAACCCACGCATGTCGATCACCCCTTCAGATATCTCCCATACACCGGAGACGCGATTCGCAGAAGCAAGGGGCGTGCCAGAACGTGCAACGGGACGGCCCGGTAGGGCCGCCCCGCGCATCCGGCGTTCATGGGACCGCGTTCGGCGGTCGAGATCAACGGTTCTGGCGGTTCTCGATCAGGTCGTCGACGACGCCCGGATCGGCCAGCGTCGAGGTGTCGCCGAGATTGGAGAACTCGTTCTCCGCGATCTTGCGCAGGATGCGACGCATGATCTTGCCCGAGCGGGTCTTTGGCAGGCCCGGCGCCCACTGGATGAGGTCGGGAGACGCGATCGGGCCGATTTCCTGGCGCACCCAGTCGCGCAACTCCTTGCGCAGGGCCTCCGTCGGCTCCTCCCCGGCGTTGAGGGTCACGTAGCAATAGATACCCTGACCCTTCAGGTCGTGCGGATAGCCGACGACCGCCGCCTCGGCGACCTTCGGATGGGCGACGAGGGCCGATTCGACCTCCGCCGTGCCCATGCGGTGGCCGGAGACGTTGATCACGTCGTCAACGCGGCCGGTGATCCAGTAATAGCCATCCTCGTCCCGCCGGCAGCCGTCGCCGGTGAAATAGGTGTTGGGATAGGCCGAGAAATAGGTCTGCTCGAACCGCTCGTGATCGCCGTAGACCGTGCGCATCTGCCCCGGCCAGCTGTCGAGGATGACGAGGTTGCCCTCGGCCTTGCCCTCAAGCGTCTTGCCGTCGGCGTCGACCAGCGCCGGGCGGATCCCGAAGAAGGGCCGCGACGCCGAGCCGGGCTTGAGCGGGGTCGCCCCCGGCAGCGGGGTGATCATGATGCCGCCCGTTTCCGTCTGCCACCAGGTGTCGACGATCGGGCAGCGGCCGTCGCCCACGACCCGGTGGTACCAGAGCCAGGCTTCCGGATTGATCGGCTCGCCCACCGAGCCCAGCAGGCGCAGGCTCTTGCGGCTCGTCTGCTTCACCAGGTCCTCGCCCGCGCCCATCAGCGCGCGGATCGCGGTCGGCGCGGTGTAGAAGGTGTTGACCTGGTGCTTGTCGCACACCTTCCAGAAGCGCGCCGCGTCCGGATAGTTCGGCACGCCCTCGAACATCAGCGTGGTCGCGCCGTTCGCCAGCGGGCCGTAGACGATGTAGCTGTGGCCGGTGACCCAGCCGACGTCCGCCGTGCACCAGTAGATGTCGCCGTCCTTGTAGTCGAAGACGTACTGGTGCGTCATCGAGGCGTAGACGAGATAGCCGCCCGAGGTGTGCAGAACCCCCTTGGGCTTTCCAGTGGACCCCGAGGTGTAGAGGATGAAGAGCGGATCCTCGGCCGAGATTTCCTCCGGCGGGCAGTCGGTGGACGCTGCCGAGACCGCGTCGTGGTACCAGACGTCGCGGCCGTCCTTCCAGCCGACATTGCCGCCGGTGCGCTTGACGACGAGGACCTTGTCGACGCCGCCGACCTTCTCGATCGCCTTGTCGGTGTTGGCCTTCAGCGGGATCTTGCGGCCGCCGCGCAAGCCTTCGTCCGCCGTGATCACGAAGGTCGAGGCCGCGTCCTCGATCCGGCCGGCCAGCGCGTCCGGCGAGAATCCTCCGAACACTACGGAGTGGACGGCGCCGATCCGCGCGCAGGCCAGCATGGCGTAGGCCGCCTCCGGGATCATGGGCAGGTAGATCGTGACCCGGTCGCCCTTCTTCACGCCGTTGGCCTTCATGGCATTGGCGAGGCGGCAGACCTGCTCGTGCAGCTCGCGGTAGGTGATCTTCTTGTCGTCGGTCGGCTCGTCGCCTTCCCAGATGATCGCGACCTTGTCGGCCTTGTCCTTCAGGTGCCGGTCGATGCAGTTGGCGGAGACGTTGAGCGTGCCGTCCTCGTACCATTTGATCGAGACGTTGCCCGGCGCGTAGGAGACGTTCTTGACCGTCGTGAAGGGCTTGATCCAGTCGACCCGCTTGCCGTGCTCCTTCCAGAAGCCTTCGGGGTCGGCGACCGAGCGCTCGTACATCTCGCGGTACTTGGCGTCGTCCACATAGGCCCGCTTGGCCCACTCGTCGCTCACGGGAAACACGTCGGTCATCGGGCGCTCTCCTCTCTGTTTCTCCGGGGCGTGCGCCGTGGGCCGCGGAAAACCCGCCGGGGGCACGCGCCTCGTTTCTCTTGGCCTGCATCCTATGCCGCCTTCGGGTGCGCTTCTACCCGACGGAAGGCTGACATGGACGCCCGGGTTTCCGGTGCTTAAGCCACGCGCCGGGTACTTGTGAAGCCCCCGGTTGCAAAGTTCCCCGCTGAAACAATTTCAGGGGCGCGCGGATATCCGGACCACGCCGTCTGCCGCCTCGACCGGGACCGGCGTCAGCGCCTTGCCGAGGCAGGGCCCCCTGATGCACACGCCGTCGGCGACGCGGAAGAGCGCCCCATGCGTCGCGCACAGGAGATGCTGCTTCTCGCGGTCGAAGAAGCGGTCGGGCACCCAGTCGAGCGGGGTGAAGGCGTGCGGGCAGGAATTGACGTAACCGCGCAGCACGCCGTCCTTGCGCACGACGAACAGACGCACGAGGTCGGTCCCCTCGCCGAACGCGAAGCCGCGCGCATCCGGGTCGCCCAGCACATCGAGGGCGCAGAGGGGTGTGCCGGGCGGCGGAAGGGCGCTCATTCCGCCTGCACTTCCTTCAAGCCGCGCGCGATGAACGCCGCGATGAGGCACATCAGCGCGAAGAGGGCGAGCGTCATGGGCACGCCCGCGGCCTCGGCAATGACGCCGAAGATACCGCCAACCAGCAGCCACGCGCCGATGATCGTGTTGGAAAGCGCGGTATAGGCCGCCCGCGTCTCTGCCGTGGCCATGTCCACGACATGCGTCGACCGTCCCAGCCGCACGCCCTGGTGCGCGATCATCAGGACGAAGAGCAGGACGGGCAGCAGCCAGGCCATACCGGTCATACCGCCGCCGAACACATGGGGCGCGAGGCCGCCGAGCAGCGCCGCCGTCGCGTTTGCGGTTGCGCCGACGAGGCCGGACAGCATCAGAACCCGCCGGCTCGACCGGTCGGACAGGCGGCCCCAGACATGGGCACTGAGGATGGCGGCGAGGCCGGACGCGATCACGAAGGGGCCCAGCGTGCCCAGCGCCTTGCCGCCCGACTGGCCGGCCAGCGCCAGCAGGAAGGGCGGCGAGAGCGCCGTGCCGACCAGAAGCCCGCGCGTGACGATGAAGCGCACAAGTTGGGGATCCTTGCGCAGAAGGTCCGCCTGCTCCCGCGCCACGGCGAGCGGATTGCCGCCGCCGCCGGTCGCGCCCGGCACTTCCTTGAGCGTCGTGAAGACGAGGCCGGCGAGGATCCACGCGACGCCCGCGACGCAGAGCGCGCCCGCGACCACGCCCACGCTCACCGGCAGCAGGCCGAGCGCGAGGATCGCCCCGAAGGCCAGCACGACAGCCGCCGAGATCGAGGTCGCCGACCCCGTGGCCGCGCCGCGTGTCGCCTTGGAGACCGTCTTGCCCAGCACGTCCTTGTGGCTGACCGAGCAGGCCGCCCGGGCGACGGAGAAGACGCCGAGCAGGCCGACGATGCTCCAGCCAGCCGCCGCCCCTTCCATGGTCAGCGCGACGGCGGCCATAGCGAGCACGCACAGGCCCTGGATCGCGCTGCCGACCGCCCACACCCACTTGCGCTGCGGACGCGACCGGATCCAGCCCGCGATGGCGAGTTGCGGCAGCAGCGCGCCCGCCTCCCGAACCGGCACCAGGAAACCGACGGCGGCGGCAGGCGCGCCCAGCGCGCCCAGCAGCCAGGCGAGCACCAGCTTCGGGTCGGCGAGACCGTCGCCCGCCTTGGTCAGGCCCAGCGCCGCCACTTGCTTGAGGAAGTTGCCCGGCTGGTCGTTGCAGGCGGCCTCCGGAATGTCGCGGCAGACCCGGCCCTGCTGCTCGCCGGTCAGGATGTCGTAGAGCGTTTCGCCGAGCGCAGCGGAGCCCCTCGACCCGCTGGCAGGCGCGGTCGCATCGCTCATCCCGCGGGCTCCAGCGTGTCCGGGTCGATGCCGCCCAGCGCGCAGATGTGGGCCCATTCCTCGTGCCGGACCGGCTGCACCGACAGCCGCATGGAGGTGACGAGCGCCATTTCCGCGAGCTTGGGGTCCGCCTTGACCTCGGCCAGCGTCACCGGACGCGGCATGTCGGCCAGTGCGCGGATGTCGACGCACTGCCAGCGGTCGTCGTCGGTCGTGGGGTCCTGGTGCGCCTCGGCGCAGACCTCGACGATGCCGACGATCTCCTTGCCCTCGTTGGAGTGGTAGAAGAACCCGCGGTCGCCGATCTCCATGGCGCGCATGTTGTTGCGCGCAAGATAGTTCCGCACGCCGTCCCAGGTCTCTCCCGCGTCACCCTTGGCCTTCTGCTGGTCCCAGGACCATTTGAACGGTTCGGATTTGAACAGCCAGTAGCGCATGGTCTGCCTTGCCCCCTTCATTCGGCCTTCAGCGGACGTGACATGAGGCGCCGCGCCGCGCTGTCAACGTCCTCCCGGCCCTCGACAATCTGCGCGACGGTCGCGGCCAGAGGCATCTCGACGCCCGCCCGGTCCGCGCGCTCGCAGATGGCGGCGGCGGTCCACGCGCCTTCCACGGTGCCCCCGGCGCGGTCCGCAGCGCCCGCGGGCGTCTGCCCCTCGCCCAGCGCCAGGCCATACCGGTAGTTCCGCGACTGCGTGCTGGTGCAGGTCAGCACCACGTCGCCCAGCCCGGACAGGCCCATGAGCGTCGTCTCCTCTCCGCCCAGCGCGGCGGCAAGACGCCGGATCTCCGCGAAGCCGCGCGCGGTCAGGGCGGCGCGTGCGCTCTCTCCGAAGCCGCGGCCCATGACGATGCCGCAGGCGATCGCCAGCACGTTCTTCGCCGCCCCGCCGAGTGCCGCCCCCGTCAGGTCCGGCGACCAGTAGGGCCGGAACGCCGGGCCGCTCAGCGCTTCGCACAGGGCAAGCCCCGTGGTCTCGTCCGGCATGGCGAGGGTGACCGCCGTTGGCAGCCCGCGTGCCACGTCGGCGGCGAAACTCGGCCCCGTCAGCAGGGCCAGCGGAACCTCGCCCAGCACCTCGCGCGTCGTCTCGTGCGGCAGGAGGCCCGTGCCGCGCTCCACCCCCTTGGCAGTCAGCACGACGGGCACGTCCGCGCCGAGGTAGGGCCGAAGCTCGCCCGCCACTCCCCGCCAGCCCTGCGCCGGTACCGCGGCGACGATCAGCCCGGCCCCGGCGGCGTCGCCCAGCCGGCCGGTCGGGCGGATGCGGGGATCGAGCGCGAGGCCCGGCAGGCGGGCACGGTTCTCACCGTCGCGGGCGAGTGCCGCTGCATGCGCCGGGTCGCGCGTCCACAGGGTCACGGCCCGTCCCCCGCGCGCAATCAGCAGCGCGAGCGCCGTTCCCCAGGCCCCGGCGCCGAGCACCGCGACTGGCCGATCATCGTTCAGCATGGCCTTCCGCCTCGATTCGGACCGCGTTCAGGTCTCGCGGGGCAGACTAGCGGCGGGGCCGACGGGCGCAAGCCCCCGGCGCGCCGCCGCGCCCGCCTTGCGGTCAGGCCTTCACGCCTGCGCCCGGCGCGGGCGGGGCGTCGGTGTCCAGCGGCCAGCGCGCGCGCGGCGTGACCGTCAGCGGATCGGTGAGGCCGAGGGCCAGCCGCTCGATCCCCGCCCAGGCAATCATCGCGGCATTGTCGGTACAGAGCCGCAGCGGCGGGGCCACGAAATCGAAGCCTTCCCGCGCGGCGAGCGCCGTCAGTCCCTCGCGCAGCGCGCCATTCGCCGCGACGCCGCCGGCGACGACGAAGCCGGCCCTACCGGCCTGACCGGTGAGCGCGCGGAAGGCGGCCATGGCGCGGCGGCTCTTCTCGACCAGCACGTCCACGACCGCGGCCTGAAACCCCGCGGCGATGTCGGCGACGGGTGCATCGGGGTGTGTCTCGCGCGCGCGCCGCACGGCGGTCTTGAGCCCCGAGAAGGAAAGGTCGCAGCCCGGCCGGTCGAGCAGCGGACGCGGCAGCGGTATGGCCGCGGGGTCGCCCTCGCGCGCGGCGCGCTCCACGGCGGGTCCGCCGGGATAGCCCAGGCCCAGAAGCTTCGCGGTCTTGTCGAACGCCTCGCCCGCGGCGTCGTCGATGGTCGTGCCGAGGCGGCGATAGCGCCCAACTCCTTCGACGGCCAGCAGCTGGCAATGCCCGCCGGAGACGAGCAGCAGAAGATAGGGGAAGGGCGCGTTCCCGGCGATCCGGGGGGAGAGCGCGTGGCCTTCGAGATGGTTCACGGCGACGAGCGGCTTGCCCGTGGCCGCGGCGATCCCCTTGCCGGTCATCAGGCCGACGATCACGCCGCCGATCAGGCCCGGCCCCGCGGTCGCGGCCACGGCGTCGAGGGCCTCGTAGCCGACGCCCGCCCTCTCCATCGCTTCCATGACGAGATGGTCGATGTGGCGGACGTGCTGGCGGGCCGCGATCTCCGGCACGACGCCGCCATAGGGTGCATGCTCGGCGGTCTGGGACAGCAGCGCCTCGGCCAGGATCTCCCCGCCTGCGCCCGGCCGACCGCGCACGACGGCGGCGGCCGTCTCGTCGCAGCTCGACTCGATGCCCAGCACCGTCAGCGGCCGGTGTCCTTCGTCCAATTGCATGCCTCTCGAAACGTCGCGTATAGGAGGACGGTCCGGCGCGCGCCGGATCCGACTGCGCACGAGGTATAGCGCGGGGCCAGCCCCCGCAAGGAGCGGTTTTGCAACGCATCATCCGATTGGGCACGCGGGCGAGCCCGCTGGCGCTCGCCCAGGCCGAGGAAACGCGCGACCGGCTGCGCGCGGCGCACGACCTGCCGCCGGAGGCGGTGGAGATCGTGCCGATCAAGACGACGGGCGACCAGGTGCTCGACCGCGCGCTGTCGGAGATCGGCGGCAAGGGCCTCTTCACCAAGGAGATCGAGGAAGCGCTCTTCGACGGTCGCATCGACATCGCTGTCCATTCCATGAAGGATCTGCCGACCCGCTTGCCGGAGGGGCTGACGCTCGCCGCGGTCCTGCCGCGCGAGGATGTGCGCGACGCCTTCATCTCGCCCACGGCACGCTCGCTCGCCGATCTGCCCCAAGGCGCCATCGTCGGCACCGCCTCGCTGCGGCGTCAGGCCCAGGTGCGCCGCCGAAGGCCCGACCTGCAGGTGATCACCTTCCGCGGCAATGTGCAGACGCGCCTGCGCAAGCTGGAGGAGGGGCAGGCAGCGGCCACCTTCCTCGCGATGGCCGGTCTGAACCGGCTCGGGCGTCCCGACGTCGCGACGCGCGCGATGGCCGCCGAAGAGATGCTGCCGGCGGTCGCGCAAGGGGCCATCGGGCTGGAGATCCGTGCCGACGACGATACGACGCGGCTTGCGGTCGCCCCGCTCGACGACCCCGACACGGCGGATTGCGTGGCGACCGAGCGGGGCTTCCTGGACGCGCTCGACGGTTCTTGCCGCACGCCGATCGCGGGGCTTGCCCGGCTCGACGGCGGTGACGTCGTGTTCCAGGGCGAGATCCTGCGCCCCGACGGCAGCGAAGCGCACTCGATCGCCACGCGGGGGCCGAGAGCCGACGGCGCGCGGTTGGGGTACGAGGCGGGCCAGCTTCTTCGCAGCCGCGCCGGGCCCGGCTTCTTCGACCATCTCGGCTGACCGGGCGAGGCGGGCCATGCGCGTGCTGCTGACCCGGCCCGCCGAGGATGCCGCGCGCACGGCCGCAGCCTTCGCGGGGCGAGGGGCGGAGACGATGTGCGCGCCGGTGATGCAGATCCGGATGCGGACTGTCGCGCCGGAGGCTCTGCGGCAGGTATTGACGGGGGCCCAGACCCTGCTCGTCACGAGTGCGAACGGCGCCCGCGCGTTTGCCGCCGCCGTGCCTGAGCGCGGCTATCGCGTCCTCGCGGTCGGCCCCGCGAGTGCCGACGCTGCGCGCGATGCGGGCTTTGCCGATGTGCTGGCGGCCGACGGCGACGTTCATGCGCTCGCTGCGCTGGTGCGGGGGCGTGTGACGCCGGACGGCGGGCCTCTCGTTCACGTCGCGGGCACGCACCGGGCGGGCGACCTCGCGGCGATGCTGGCGCGCGACGGGTTCGAGGTGCGCCGCCTCGTCCTGTATGAGGCCGTGCCCGTGCCGGCGCTCGACCCCGGTGTGCAAAAGGCCCTGGCGGCGGGACAGATCGATGCCGTGGCGCACTTCTCGCCGCGCAGTGCGCGGGTGTTCGAGGAGTTGCTTGCGGCTGCCGGGCTCGCGGCGCAGGCAGGGTCGCTCGACGCGCTGTGCCTCAGCCGTGCCGTGGCCGATGCGCTGCGCCTGCCGTGGCGCACCCGCCGCATCGCGGAACATCCCGAGGTTGAAGCGCTTGCCGCGCTCGTCCCATAAGGGAAAGGTATACCCGCCCTTCGGCTGGTGGCAGGCCTGCATGCCACATGCTAGGGTCGCCTCCGGCAGGTGCACGACAGAGTTGAGGACAGCAGATGAGCCAGACGCGGGAGCCAGGCGCCGAACAGGAGGTGTCGGCAGACGCGCCGCAAGGCGCCGCGGAGCCGGGGGCGGAAACGGCGCCTGCGGACGTCCGGGAAACCGGCGCGGATGCCGCTGGACACGACTCCGGGCCAGACTCGGAACACCAGTCCGAACATGCCGAACATTCCGAACCCGATGAAGGCCGGCCGGCGAGCTTCTACGTTGCCGCGGTGCTGGCACTGCTGATCGCGGGCGGCGTTGGCTTTGCGGCGATCCAGCCCTGGCTGGCGCGGAACCTGCCTGCCTCGCTCGCCGATTACGTCGCGCCGCGGACAGTGGATCCGCGGGTCGCTGCCCTGGAGGACGAGATTGCTGCCCTGCGGGATCGGATTGCCGCGCAGCCCGCGCCTCAACCGGGTGCGTCGCCCGAGGAGGTGCGCGGTCTCGCGCAAGGGCTGACCGACATGACAGAGCGTCTCGCCGTCGTCGAGGAGCGGATCGAAGCGGAGCCGGCGGAGCCGCAGCAGGCACCGCTTCCCCAGGAGGTTCTGGACCGCATCGCGGCACTGGAAACCGCCATCGCGGCGCTTCAGCCTGCCGAGGGCGGGGCGGGAGCGCAAACGGTTGCGGAGACGCTGGCGCCGATGACCGCGCGCATCGCCGACCTGGAGCGCGAGCTTGCCTCGGTGCGCGAGGCGCGCAACGTCTCCGCGCTCGACCAGGAGATCGAAACACTGCGCCAGCGTCTCGCCGAAGTCGAGGCCGCCCGCGGCGACGCGGCCGCAGCGAAGGCGGTTGCGCTGGCCCGGCTGTCCTCGGACGTCGGCGAAGGGCGGGCTTTCGACACCTCGTTGCAGACGTTCCGCGGCGTCTGGGGCGATGCGGTTTCGCTCCCGGCGCTGGAGGCCTACGCGGGGACGGGTCTTCCCGACATCGAGGCGTTGCGCCGGTCCTTCCCCGCGGCTGCCCGCGCGACGCAGCGCGCAGCTGCCGTGCCGGAAGATGCCGGGCTTCTCGACCGCCTGTGGGGCAGTGCGCGCACACTCGTGACCGTCCGGCCAGCCGGTGACAGCGAAGGCACGTCGGTCGGCGCGATCCTGTCGCGTGCCGAGGCCAAGCTCGCCCGTGGCGACCTTTCGGGCGCCGTTGCGGATCTGACGGCGCTGCCGCCCTCCGCCGCGGGCGCAGAAGAGATGGCCGCGTGGAGGGCCAAAGCCGAGGGCCGCCTCGATGCGCTCGCCGAACTCGACGCGCTGGAGACCCGGGCGCTGTCGGAGCTTGCGGGTACCGGGAGTGCGCCGGAGGGCGGCACGAAATGATCCGTGTCCTCATTACGCTCGCGGTCCTCCTGTTGCTTGTGGGGGGCGTTGTCTGGGTGTCGGAGCAGCCCGGTGCGGTTTCGGCAACCTGGTTCGGATGGCGCATCGAGACGAGCGCCGCGGTCGCCGTGTTCGGCCTGCTGATCGCCGGCGGCGTCCTGGGTCTGCTGTTCCTGTTTCTGAGGACGTTGTGGGTCAGCCCGCGGCGGGTCGGGCGGTACTTCCGGCGCAAGCGCGAGGAAAGCGGGTACGAGGCCCTGTCGCGGGGCCTGGTGGCGGTGGCTGCGGGCGACGGCAAGGCGGCGGACCGGTTTGCCCGCATCGCCGAACGCAAGCTGGAGCAACCGGCACTGACGCGCCTGCTGAACGCGCAGGCCGCGCAGCTCAATGGCGACGATGCACGCGCCGAACGCTATTTCGACGCCATGGCCAAGGAGTCCCAGACGGAGCTTCTGGGTTTGCGCGGCCTGATCGTGCAGGCACTGCGCAAGGGGGACAAGCAGCTCGCCCGCGATCTCGCGGAGAAAGCGCGGGCGCGCGCCCCGCGGACCGCCTGGGCGCACACGACGCTGTTCGATCTCGAGACCGACCTTGGGGACTGGGCCAACGCGCGGCGTACGCTGGTGGAGCAGCGCCGGGTGAAGCTCATCGACAAGGGCACCGCGACGCGCCGCGAGGCGGTGCTGACCCTGGTGCAGGCACGCGATGCGGCGAATGGCGGGCGGCTGGAAGATGCCCGCGCCCTTGCCGTAGACGCTGCGAAGGCCGCACCGGGCCTCGTGCCCGCGGCGGCCTTGGCTGCGCGGCTGTTGGGGGACGCGGGCGACCAGCGCAAGGCGGCGAAGATCCTGCGCGCGGCCTGGGCGCAGGCGCCGCACCCGGACCTTGCCACCGCGTGCATGGGACTCGTGCCCGACGAGGAGACCGCGAGCCGCCGGAAGCGCGTGGAGAAGATGCTCGCGGCCGCTCCAGACCATGCGGAAAGCCGGCTGACCCGTGCCGAGCTTGCCATTGCGGCAGAGGACTGGACCGCCGCGCGTGAGGCCCTCTCGGGTCTGGACACCGCAGAGGCCGACGCGCGCGTCTGCACGCTGATGGCGACGGTCGCGAAGGGCGGCGGCGAAGACGAAGCGATCGTGCGTGCATGGCTTGCCAGGGCGCTCACGGCGCCTCGCGGACCGCAATGGGTTTGCGAGTCCTGTGGCCACATACCGGCCCGGTGGGAGGCGGTGTGCGCGTCCTGCGGCGCGTTCGACACGCTGGCCTGGCGGCCGGCCGCGGGGGCCGAAACCTCGCTTGCCTTGCCTCCGGCCGTCCTGCCCCTGCTGACCGCAGCCGACGAGTCTGCCACTCAGGAGCCTGCGGCGGGCGCGGTCGAGGAGGTACCCGTTGCCGAGCCGGTGCCGGAGGCTGCTGCGCCAGAGGCGCCGTCAGCCGCGCCGGAACCGGCGCGTCCGAAGCCGGCTTCGGTGGACGCGACCGCCGACCGGATGAACCGCGCGCCGGACCTCGATCACAGGCCGGACGATCCGGGCATCGACCCGGATGCCCGCACGGCAGCGCCGGCGCCGCCCCGCTACTGACCGGGCGCGGCGGGCGCGCGTCCCGGGGGCGCGCGAAAAGCGTGCACTGCGATGGCGTTAGGCTCTTGCATCCCGGCGCAAAGGTTCATATGGTCCGCGCCGCCTCGACGGCGCATGGCCGTCCGATACCCGAAATGCCGGTGTAGCTCAGGGGTAGAGCAGGTCATTCGTAATGACAAGGTCGGGAGTTCAAATCTCTCCACCGGCACCATCAATTCCAGGGGCATGGGGCAAGACCCGAGAGGCGCCTCGATCTTTCTGGCACGAAGGCGATCGCTGCCCGGCCTCCGGGAGCGATGCAGCCGGTTTTCCCGGTCGCCGGTCGCCGGTTGCCGCCGGGGCCGAGGGCGCTCAGTGGGCCGGGTCGTCGATCAGTGGCGTCGGCTTTGCAAGTTTCAGGAGATCCGTGCGGTCCCGCACGATGACGCGGTTGCCGTCGACCTCGACCCCATAGGGGCCGAGCGTCCTGATCGCGCGCGACAAGTTCTCCGGCGTCATGCCCAGATAGGCCGCGAGCCGCCGCTTTTCGATGGGCAGCGTGAACTCCCTCGCGTCCGCAGAGCGGTCGAGATGACGCAGCACATAGTTCGCCAGCCGCTCGACCGAATTGCGCAGGCGCAGGTCCTTGGAGTTCTTCACCACCGCGCGATAGCACGCGGCAAGCTCGGTCACGACGGAGCGGGCGAAGGCGTTGTCGGCCTGGAAGACCGTGCGCACGTCCTCGGACGGCAGCAGCACGATGCGGCTCTTCTCCAGCGTGCGGGCCGACATGAGATAGGGCGCATCGCGAATCGTCGCTGCAAGAATGAAGGTCGCCATCGGGCCCAGCGTCGCCATGGTCGTCTCGCGCCGGTTCCATGTGGCGAACAGCTCGACCATGCCCTCCAGGACGATATGGAGGAAGTCTGGCGAATCGCCCTCGGTGACCAATTCGATCGCAGGGGGAAAGGTCTGCACATAGGCGCCGCGCACCAGCTGAGCGAAGCTCCCGTCCGACATGTCCTCGAACAAGGGCAGGTGCCGGACGTCCTCGAAGTCTGCCTGCCGCACGGCGTCGCCCCCTTCCCGTCGCTCGCTTGATTTTTATCACGTGGAGGACGCACCCTTGTCAAGGGTCGTCTTGAAATATATCCACAGTAACATAGATCTGTTTATGGGCCGTGGATGATAAAGGCTCGCAAATTACTGATTTCGCGCCGAAGATATAGGCCCATTGATCCAGATCAACTGAATCGGCTGCATGTAAAGGCTTCCTCTGTCGCGTGGCGCCCGCTCCGGGCCGCCTGAGCGCGAGGAGGAGACCTCATGCAGACAATGGCTGGCGTGACGCCAGGCGACCAGAACAGGGCCCTGGCCCTGAGCACGGTTGCCTTCACGGCCTGTTTCGCCGTGTGGACGATCTTTTCGATCATAGGCGTGGCCATAAAGGCCGAGCTTGGCCTCACAGAGTTCGAGTTCGGCATCCTTGTCGCGACACCCATCCTGACGGGGTCTCTGACGCGGATATTCCTTGGGGTCTGGACAGAGCGGTACGGCGGGCGGCTGGTGTTCTCCGCGCAGATGCTGCTGACCGCGGCCGCGACGTGGGCGCTGACCTTTGCCGACACCTACACGATGTACCTCGTCGCCGCGCTCGGCATCGGGCTTGCCGGCGGGTCGTTCATCATCGGGGTGGCATACGTGTCGCGCTGGTACGAGGCAGGCCGCCAGGGGACCGCGCTCGGCATCTTCGGGGCAGGCAACGTGGGCGCCGCGGTGACCAAGTTCCTGGCCCCCTTCGTCATGGTGGCCTATGGCTGGCAGGGCGTAGCCCACGTGTGGGCCATCGGCCTGGCCCTGATGGGCGTGGCGTTCTTCCTCTTTGCCAAGGACGATCCCGAACTGGTGGAGCGGCGCCGGCGCGGGATCAAGGCGCCGCCCCTGGCGCAGCAATTCGCGCCGCTGAAGAACCTGCAGGTCTGGCGCTTCTCGCTCTATTATTTTTTCGTGTTCGGCGCCTTCGTCGCGCTGGCGCTGTGGATGCCGCACTACCTGATCGACGTCTATGGCGTCGACGTGAAGACGGCCGGCATGGCAGCCGCGGCGTTCTCGCTGTCGGCCTCGCTCTTCCGCGCCTATGGCGGGCATCTGTCGGACCGGTTCGGCGCGCGTGCCGTCATGTACTGGACCTTCGGCTTCTCGCTGGTCCTGCTCTTCATGTTGTCCTATCCGCCGACCGGCTACGTGATCCGCGGCAAGGGAGGCGACATCGTCTTCTCGACGGAGATGAGCCTCTGGCCCTTCGTTGCGGCGCTCTTCGTCCTCGGCTTCTTCATGAGCCTCGGCAAGGCGGCGGTCTACAAGCACATCCCCGTCTACTACCCGCGCCATGTCGGTGCGGTGGGCGGCCTGGTCGGAATGATCGGCGGCCTCGGCGGCTTCATCCTGCCGATCGCGTTCGGCGCGCTGCTCGACCTGACGGGCATCTACACGAGCTGCTTCGCGCTGCTGTTCGTGATCGTGGCGGTGTCGCTCGCCTGGATGCACCTGTCGATCCGCGCGATGGAGCGGGCTGCTCATGGCGAGGCGCTCGACAAGCTTCCGGCCCTGCCCGAAATGCAGGAAATCCACCACCCCGAAAAGACGGCCATGCCGCGCGTGCTGGAGGACTGGCGCCCCGAGGACAAGGACTTCTGGGAGCAGAAGGGCCGCCGCATCGCGCAACGCAATCTGTGGATCTCGATCCCCGCGCTGCTCCTGGCCTTCTCCGTCTGGATGGTGTGGTCGGTGGTCGTGGCGCGGCTGCCCGCGATCGGCTTCGACTTCACGGCGGACCAGCTGTTCTGGCTCGCCGCGCTGCCGGGGCTTTCGGGTGCGACGCTCAGGATCTTCTACAGCTTCATGGTGCCGATCTTCGGCGGGCGCCTGTGGACGACGCTGTCGACCGCCTCGCTGCTGCTGCCTGCACTCGGCATCGGCTACGCGGTGCAGAACCCGGAGACGCCGTACCTCATCTTCATGACGCTGGCGCTGTTGTGTGGCCTCGGAGGCGGCAACTTCGCCTCGTCCATGGCCAACATCAACTTCTTCTTCCCCAAGGCCGAGAAGGGCAATGCGCTCGCCCTCAACGCCGGGCTCGGGAACCTGGGCGTGTCGGTCATGCAGTTCCTGGTGCCGCTTGCGATCACCGCGGGCGTGTTCGGCGCGCTCGCCGGCGAACCGCAGCAGATGAGCGACGGCGGCCGCCTGTGGATGCAGAACGCGGGCTTCATCTGGGTGCCGTTCATCGCTGTGGCGACCGCGGCCGCCTGGATCGGCATGAACGACATCGCCGACGCCAAGGCCAGCTTCCGCGAGCAGGCGATCATCTTCTCGCGAAAGCACAACTGGCTGATGTGCGTGCTCTACACCGGCACGTTCGGCAGCTTCATCGGCTACTCGGCCGGTTTCCCGCTGCTCGCCAAGACGCAGTTCCCGGACGTCAACTCGCTGCAGTTCGTGTTCCTGGGACCGCTCGTGGGTGCGCTGTCGCGCGCGGCGACGGGCTGGGTGTCGGACAAGTACGGCGGCGGGCGCGTCACCTTCTGGACCTTCGCCGGCATGATCGCGGCGGTGGGCGGCGTGATCTTCTTCCTCGGCATCAAGGAGCAGCCGGGGGCCTTCTGGGGCTTCTTCGCCTGCTTCATGGCGCTGTTCTTCCTGACCGGCGTGGGCAACGCCTCCACCTTCCAGATGATCCCCGCGATCATGGGACGCGAGGTGCCGCGCCTGATGCCGCAGCTGGAAGCGGGCGAACGCCGCCGCCAGGCCGAGCGTGAGAGCGCGGCGATCATCGCCTTCACCTCGGCGATCGCGGCCTATGGCGCGTTCTTCATCCCGAAGGCCTACGGCACCTCCATCGCCATGACCGGCGGGCCGATCGCGGCGCTCTGGGCCTTCCTGGTGTTCTACGGGATCTGCGTGGTCATCACCTGGGCCTACTACACCCGCCCCGGCGGCCTTCTCCACGATCTCGAGCGTGGCCGCGCCGCGGCCGGCGCACCTCGCGCAGCCTGACCTGAAAGGAGCGGAAGATGAGCCATCTTCTCGACCGTCTGAACTTCCTCAGCCCGAAGTCGCTCGAAACCTTCGCGGGCGGCCACGGCGAGGTCACGCGGGAGAACCGCGACTGGGAGGACGTCTACCGGAACCGCTGGCGCCACGACAAGGTCGTGCGCTCCACCCACGGGGTGAACTGCACGGGCTCGTGCTCCTGGAAGATCTACGTGAAGTCCGGGATCGTGACGTGGGAGACGCAGCACACCGATTACCCGCGCACCCGGCCCGACCTGCCGAACCACGAGCCTCGGGGCTGCGCGCGCGGTGCGTCCTACAGCTGGTATCTCTACAGCGCGAACCGCGTGAAGACGCCGCTGGTGCGGGGACGCCTGATGAAGGCGTGGCGCACCCTGCGCCAGACGCTGAGCCCGGCGGCCGCGTGGGCGAAGCTGCAGCAGGACCCCGTGCTGCGCGCCCGCTATGTCACGACGCGCGGCAAGGGCGGTTTCGTGCGCGCAAGCTGGGACGAGGCGACGGAGATCATCGCGGCGGCCAATGCCTACACGGCGAAGACCTACGGACCCGACCGGGTGTTCGGCTTCTCGCCGATCCCGGCGATGTCGATGGTCTCCTATGCCGCGGGCTCGCGCTACCTCAGTCTGCTCGGCGGCGTCTGCATGAGTTTCTACGACTGGTATTGCGACCTGCCGCCGGCCTCGCCCATGACCTGGGGCGAGCAGACCGACGTGCCGGAAAGCGCGGACTGGTACAATGCGGGCTTCCTGCTGCTCTGGGGCTCGAACGTGCCGCAGACGCGGACGCCGGATGCGCATTTCTACACCGAGGCGCGCTACCGCGGCACCAAGTCGGCGGTCATCTGCCCGGACTATTCGGAGGCCGCGAAGTTCGGCGACATCTGGCTCGCGCCGAAGCAGGGAACCGACGCGGCGCTGGCGCTTGCCATGGGCCATGTGATCCTGCGCGAGTTCCACCTCGACCGGCAGGCGCCCTATTTCGAGGACTACGCGCGCCGCTACACCGACATGCCGATGCTGGTGCGGCTGGAGGAGAAGGACGGCCGCCTGATCCCGGGCCGCTTCCTGCGGGCCGAGGATTTCGACAATGCGCTGGGCGAGAAGAACAACCCCGACTGGAAGACCGTCGCCATCGACGGCAAGAGCGAAAGCATCGTCGCGCCGAACGGCTCGATCGGCTTCCGCTGGGGGCAGGAGGGGGCCTGGAACCTCGAGGAACGCGCGGGCAAGGCCGAGACCGAGCTGCGGCTGTCGTTGATCCTCGACGGTCATCACGACGAGGTGGCTGAAGTCGACTTCCCCTATTTCGGCGGGCAGGCGACGGAGAACTTCGTGAAGTGCGCGCATCCGGGCGTGCTCGCGCGCAATGTGCCCGCCCGGCGGCTGAAGCTGGCGGACGGGACCGAGGCGCTGGCCGCGACCGTGTTCGACCTCTTCTGCGCCAACTACGGCCTCGACCGCGGCCTGGGCGGGGAGTGGACCGCCACCTCCTACGACGACGACGTGCCGTGCACGCCGGCGTGGGCGGAAAAGATCACCGGCGTGAAGCGGGACGCCATCGTCACGGTCGCGCGCGAGTTCGCACTCAACGCCGAGAAGACGCAAGGCAAGTCCATGGTGATCCTGGGGGCCGGTCTCAACCACTGGTACCACATGGACATGAACTACCGCGGCATCATCAACATGCTGGTGATGTGCGGCTGCGTGGGCCAGTCGGGCGGCGGCTGGAGCCACTATGTGGGGCAGGAGAAGCTGCGCCCGCAGACCGGCTGGACGCCGCTTGCCTTCGCCCTCGACTGGGGCCGCCCGCCCCGGCACATGAACTCGACCTCGGCCTGGTACGCGCACACCGACCAGTGGCGCTACGAGACGCTGAACGTGGGCGAGATCCTGTCGCCGACCGCGCCCGAGGGCGACTGGAGCGGCAGCCTGATCGACTACAACATCCGCGCCGAACGGATGGGCTGGCTGCCGTCCGCGCCGCAGCTGAGGACCAACCCGCTGGAGGTGGGCAAGGCGGCGATGGAGGCGGGCAAGACCCCGGCCGAGTACGTTGCCGCGCAGCTGAAGTCCGGCAAGCTGGAGATGGCGTGCGAGGATCCGGACGCGCCGGAGAACTGGCCGCGCAACCTGTTCGTGTGGCGGTCGAACTTGCTGGGGTCCTCGGGCAAGGGGCACGAGTACTTCCTCAAGCACCTGCTCGGCACCGATCATGGCGTGCTCGGCAAGGACCTGGGCGAGGAGGGGCGCGACCGGCCGCAGGAGGCGCGCTGGCACGAGGAGGCGCCGCGCGGCAAGCTCGACCTGCTCGTCTGCATCGACTTCCGCATGTCCACGACGGCGGTCTATTCCGACATCGTCCTGCCGACGGCGAGCTGGTACGAGAAGAACGACCTCAACACCTCCGACATGCACCCGTTCATCCACCCGCTGCAGGCGGCGGTGGACCCGGCCTACGAGTCGAAGTCGGACTGGGAGATCTTCAAGGCGATCGCGAAGAAATTCTCCGAGGTCGCGCCGGAACTCCTGGGCGTCGAGACCGACGTGGTCGCGGTGCCGATCCTGCACGACACGGCGGGCGAGATCGCGCAAGGCCAAGTGAAGGACTGGAAGCGCGGCGAGTGCGACCTGATTCCCGGCAAGACCGCGCCCAATTTCGTGGCGGTGGAGCGTGACTATCCAAACCTCTACCACCGATTCGTGGCCCTCGGCCCGCTCATGGACAAGGCCGGGAACGGCGGCAAGGGTATCGGCTGGAACACCCGGCACGAGGTCCAGCACCTGCGCGACCTGAACGGCGAATGGACCGACGGGCCCGCCAGGGGCTGCGCGAAGATCGTCACCGACATCGACGCCACCGAGGTGATCCTGATGCTCGCGCCGGAGACCAACGGCGAGGTCGCGGTCAAGGCGTGGGAGGCATTGAGCAAGGCGACGGGCCGCGAGCATGCCCACCTGGCCCTGCCGAAGGAAGACGAGAAGCTCCGCTTCCGCGACATCGCCGCCCAGCCGCGCAAGATCATCTCCTCGCCCACCTGGTCGGGCATCGAGAGCGAGAAGGTCTGCTACAACGCCGGCTACACGAACGTGCACGAGCTGATCCCGTGGCGCACGCTCACCGGCCGCCAGCAGCTCTACCAGGATCACCTCTGGATGCGCGCGTTCGGCGAGGGCTTCTGCACCTGGCGTCCGCCGGTCGACCTGAAGACCATCACGCGGGAGATCAACACGGACGCCCGCGACGGTAGCCCGCACGTGGTGCTGAACTTCATCACGCCGCACCAGAAGTGGGGCATCCACTCCACCTATTCCGACAACCTGCTGATGCTGACGCTGAACCGCGGCGGACCGGTGGTCTGGCTGTCGGAGGACGATGCGGCGAAGGCCGGTATCGCCGACAACGACTGGGTGGAGGTCTACAACGCCAATGGCGCGCTGACCGCGCGCGCGGTCGTCTCCCAGCGCATGAAGAACGGAACGCTCTTCATGTACCACGCGCAGGAGAAGATCGTGAACACGCCGGGCTCGGAGAAGACGGGCCTGCGCGGCGGCATCCACAACTCCGTCACGCGGGCGACGCTGAAGCCGACGCACATGATCGGCGGCTACGCGCAGCAGAGCTACGGCTTCAACTACTACGGAACCGTAGGTTCGAACCGCGACGAGTTCGTCATTGTCCGGAAAATGCGGAAGGTCGACTGGCTCGACGAGCCGGCGTCCCCCTCCGCCAGCGAAGGGGAGGCGGCGGAATGAGAATTCGCGCGCAAATCGGCATGGTGCTGAACCTCGACAAGTGCATCGGGTGTCACACCTGCTCGGTGACTTGCAAGAACGTGTGGACCAGCCGCGACGGCGTCGAATACGCCTGGTTCAACAATGTCGAGACGAAGCCCGGCGTGGGCTATCCCCGCGACTGGGAGAACCAGAAGCGCTGGAACGGCGGCTGGGAGCGGCTGCGGTCGGGCAAGATCCAGCCGCGGCAGGGATCGAAGTGGCGCATCCTCGCCAACATCTTCGCCAACCCCTCGCTGCCGGAGATCGACGACTATTACGAGCCGTTCGACTTCGACTACGACCATCTGAAGTCGGCGCCCGAGATGAAGGCGTTTCCGACGGCGCGCCCGCGCTCCCGCATCACGGGCGAGCGCATGGAGAAGATCGAGTACGGCCCCAACTGGGAGGAGATCCTGGGCGGCGAGTTCGAGAAGCGCTCGAAGGACTACAATTTCGAGGGCGTCCAGAAGGAGATCTACGGCCAGTACGAGAACACCTTCATGATGTACCTGCCGAGGCTGTGCGAGCACTGCCTCAACCCCTCCTGCGCCGCCTCGTGCCCCTCGGGCGCGATCTACAAGCGCGAGGAGGACGGCATCGTCCTGATCGACCAGGAGAAGTGCCGCGGCTGGCGCATGTGCGTGTCAGGCTGCCCGTACAAGAAGATCTACTACAACTGGCAGTCGGGCAAATCGGAGAAGTGCACCTTCTGCTACCCGCGCATCGAGAGCGGCAACCCGACCGTGTGCTCGGAAACCTGCGTGGGGCGCATCCGCTACCTGGGCGTGATGCTCTACGACGCCGACGCGATCGAGAAGGCCGCGTCCGCGCCGGACGAGAAGGATCTCTACCAGGCGCAACTCGATCTCTTCCTCGACCCGAACGACCCGGCCGTGCAGGAGATGGCGCGCGCCGACGGCATTCCCGAGGACTGGATCGAGGCGGCGAAGCTGAGCCCGGTCTGGAAGATGGCGATGGACTGGAAGGTCGCCTTCCCGCTCCACCCCGAATACCGGACCCTGCCGATGGTCTGGTACGTGCCGCCGCTCTCGCCGATCAAGAACGCCGCGGAGGCGGGCAAGATCGGCCATGACGGCGAGATGCCGGACGTGCGCTCGCTGCGCATTCCCGTCCGCTACCTCGCCAACATGCTGACGGCGGGCGACGAGGCGCCGGTCGTCTCCGCGCTTGAGCGGATGCTCGCCATGCGGGCCTACATGCGGGCCAAGACCGTGGACGGCGCGATCGACGCGGGCGTATGCGAGCGCGTCGGCCTCACGCCCGCAATGGTCGAGGACATGTACCGGATCATGGCGCTCGCCGACTACGAGGACCGCTTCGTCATCCCGACAACCCACCGCGAAGTGGTGGAGGACGCCTACGACCTGCGCGGCGGCTGCGGCTTCACCGACGGCAACGGCTGTTCCACGGGCATCTCCGGCGGCTCGCTGTTCGGCGGCGGCAAGCGCAAGCACACAACCCCGTCGGAGGCGTTCTGATGCAGATGACACTGAAGGCCCTCTCGGCGCTCCTGACCTATCCCGGCCGGGAGCTTCAGGCCGCCATCCCCGAGATCCGCGCGGCGCTCGCCAGCGATGGGCTCCTCGGGCCCCGCGACGTGCGGGCGCTCGGGCCCCTGCTGGACGAACTTGAGCGCGACGACCTCTATGCGCTCGAGGAGCGCTATGTCGCGCTGTTCGACCGGTCGCGGACGCTCTCGCTCAACCTGTTCGAGCATGTCCACGGCGAAAGCCGCGACCGGGGCGGGGCGATGGTGGACCTGCTGGAAACCTACCGGGCGGGCGGGTATGCGCCTGTCGGCAACGAACTGCCCGATCATCTGCCGATCCTGCTCGAGTTTCTGAGCGTGCGTCCGCTCGCGGAGTCGCGCGCGATCCTGGCGGACGCCGCGCACATCCTCGAGGCGCTGCGCGTCCGGCTGGATCGGCGCGGGTCGGACTATGCGGCGGTGTTCGCGGCACTCACCCGCATCGCCGGTGCGACGCCCGATGCCGACGCGCTGGCCGGGCTGTCGAACGAGGCCGAGGAGGACCCGGACGATCTCGCCGCGCTCGACGCGACATGGGAGGAGGCGCAGGTCACCTTCGGCCCCGATCCCAATGCAGGCTGCCCTGCGACGCGCGACATGCTCGCCCGCATGGACATGCCCGTTTCCGCGGCGCCCGGCCGCGCCGCAAACTGACGGAGGCAGCGATGCACGACTTCCTTTTCGGCATCTATCCCTACATCGCGCTTAGCGTGCTGGCGCTCGGCTCGATCGCGCGCTACGAGCGCGACCCCTTCACCTGGAAGACAAGCTCCAGCCAGTTGCTGCGGCGCCGTCAGCTGGTGATCGGCTCGGTGCTGTTCCATGTCGGTGTGCTGGTGGTGTTCTTCGGCCACCTGGTCGGCCTGCTGACCCCGATCGCCTTCTTCGACATGCTGGGCATCAGCCATGGCGCCAAGCAGATCCTCGCCATCGTCGTCGGCGGGATCGCGGGCGTGATGGCGCTGGTCGGCGGGCTCATGCTGCTGCACCGCCGCCTGTTCGATCCGCGTATCCGCGCAACCTCGCGCTTTGCCGATATCGCCATCCTGGCGCTGCTGGTGGCGCAACTGGTGATCGGCATCGGCACGATCTTCATCTCGCTGCAGCACCTCGATGGCTACGAGATGGTGAAGTTCATGGCGTGGGCGCAGGGCATCTTCACGTTCGAGGCGGGCGCTGCGGCCTACATTTCCGATGCGCACTGGCTGTTCAAGCTGCACCTGTTCCTCGGGCTGACGATCTTCCTCGTGTTCCCGTTCACGCGGCTGGTGCATATGCTGTCGGCGCCGGTCCGCTTCCTGTGGCGGCCGGGCTACCAGGTCGTGCGTTCGCGCCGCACCGCTCCGCTGCCGCCACGCGGCCGCGCCATGCCGGAACCCTCGGAGTAGTGACCATGAACAAGCCGCTCTTTCCCGATGTCGTGGTCAATGGCGTGACGATCCCGGCGCGTGCGATTGCTGCGGAGGCACAGAACCACGCCGCGCCGAAGGGCAAGCCCGGCTGGGCGTGGCATGCGGCGGCGCGCGCGCTCGCCGTGCGCGAACTGCTCCGCCAGGAGGCGTCACGGGCCGGGATCGCACCGGAACCCCGCGCGCTGCCGGGCGGGCGTATCGAGACGGACGAGGAGGCCGTGCTTCGGGCGCTTCTGGACCGGCGTCTCTCGGCGTGTCCTCCGTCGGAGGAGGAGGTGCGTGCCGTCTATGACGCGAACCCCGAACGGTTCGTTTCACCCGCGCTGTTCGAGGCCTCCCACATCCTCTTCGCCGACGACACACGCGATGTGACCGTGCGTCCGCGGGCACGCAAGCGGGCGGCGGCGGTGCTGGCCGAGATCGCCCGCGATCCGGGCGCATTCGAACGGATCGCGCGCGCCGAGAGCGATTGCCCCTCCCGCGCGAACGGCGGCATGCTCGGCCAGCTGGCGGAAGGCGATACGGTGCCGGAGTTCGAGGCCGTGCTGAAAGCGATCGAGCCCGGCACGGTGGCGCCGGAGCCGGTCGAGACGCGCTACGGCGTGCATGTGCTGCGCCTCGACGCCCGCGCCGACGGGGCCGTCCTGCCGTTCGAGGCGGTGCGCGACCGCATCGCGGCGGCCATCGAGCGGCGGCGTTGGGCCGGGGAAGCGCGCGCCTTCGTCGAACGCCTCGTCTCGGTGGCAGATGTGCAGGGCGTGGTATTTGCCGCCGCGGACCGCGCCACGTCTTCCGGCAGCTGACGGCGCACCCGTCCTTCACCCCGTCGCTGCAACCCAGAGGTTCCGCCTGCGGCATTTGACAGGTGCGCCGCGCTTGCGTTTGCTCTGTAGCAGGCGCAGCTGAGCACGGAGGCGCGGGGCACCGCATGGCAGGCGGACGGGTCGAGGGGCGCGTGGCGCTCGTGACGGGTGCGGCGCAAGGGCTGGGGGCCGCGATCGCCCGCATGCTGGCCGACGAGGGCGCACGCATCCTGCTGACCGACCTCCAGGCGGACAAGGCCGAAGGCGTCGCTGCCGCGATCCGCAATGCGCATGGGGCCGATGCCGCCGGCGCGGTTCCCCACGACGTCACGTCCGAAGACGGCTGGGCAAGGGCTGTCGCCGCGGCGGAAGCCGGCTTCGGCGGGCTTCACATCCTCGTCAATAACGCCGGGATCGTCGAACTTGGCACCGTGGAGGAGACGTCGCCCGAGGTATGGCGGAGCATGCACGCGGTCGACCTCGACAGCGTCTACCTGGGCTGCCGCGCGGCACTGCCGCTGATGCGGGCGTCTGGCGGCGGGTCCATCGTCAACATCTCATCGATTTCGGGCATCGTCGCGGGCGCGAACCTCGCCGCCTACAATTCGGCCAAGGCGGCGGTCCGGCACCTGACGAAGTCGGTCGCGCTCCATTGCGCGAAGCTGGCGCGCGAGGGGCAACCGCTCGTGCGTTGCAACTCCGTGCACCCGGTCTTCATCGACACGCCGATGATCGCGCCCTTGACCGGCGGCGACGAGGCGGGGCGGGGCCGGCTCGAAAGGCAGATTCCCATCGGGCGTATCGGCGCGCCGGAGGACGTCGCCTATGCCGTCCTTTACCTTGCGAGCGAAGAGTCCAGATTGATGACCGGTGCCGAACTGGTGCTCGATGGAGGCCTCAGTGCTCAATAGGCGCCTGACGGCCGATCGCAGGGGATGACAGCAGCCATGACCGACAAGCCCGTTCTGCTGGTGGTGCATCAGCTGACCTCGGACCCGGGGCGGATCGGGCGGGCCATCGCGCGCCGCGGCTACAGGCTCGACGTGCGCTGCTGCGCGGCGGGGTACGAGTTGCCGCCGGACCTCTCCGGGCATGCCGCCGTCGTGGTGTTCGGCGGCCCGATGAGTGCGAACGACGACCATCTTGCCTTCCTGCGCAAGGAGATGCGCCTGATCGAGCGGGCGCTGAAGACGGATGTGCCGTTCCTGGGCGTGTGCCTCGGCCACCAGATGATGGCGCGGGTGCTGGGCGGGCGCGTGGTGAAGCACCCGGCCGGCGAGGTCGAGATCGGCTATTGGCCGATCCGCGCGACGGAGCCCGGCAAACCGCTCTTCGGCGAGGAGATGACGGTCTACCAATGGCACCGCGAGGGCGTGGAGCTTCCGGCGGGCGCAGGGATCGAGGTGCTCGCCCGTTCCGAACGCTTCGACAACCAGGCCTTCCGGGTAGGGTCCGGCGCCTATGGCATCCAGTTTCACGTCGAGCTGACGACCGGCATGATGCAGCGCTGGCTGCAGCGCGGCCGGCCGGACCCGTCGGTCCCCGGCACCATGCCGCGCGCCGAGCAGCTTGCCGCGCGGCGCCGCCACGACGCGGACCTGCGGCGGTGGCTCGACGGCTTCATCGAGCACTGGATGCACGGGGCCGAGATGGATGCCGCGGTGCCGCGCGAGACGGCCTGACGCTGTACCGGCGAGGGTGCGTCTGTTCTTCGCTGTCTCGGAAGCGAACCGGCGGGCGGGGAATGGTGGAGCCGAGGGGAGTCGAACCCCTGACCTCAGCAATGCGAATGCTGCGCTCTCCCAACTGAGCTACGGCCCCGCGCCCTTGGGACGCGGACTTGTAGCGGCGGCGCCGCGGCTCTGTCAAGCGGCTGCAAGGACGGCGCGGCTCCAGAGTGCGGCGCATGGGCCGCGATGCCTTGCGCCGGGCGGCGGGCGCGGCTACATCGGACGGGACCGGAAAGCCCGGCGAGGCGCTTCGGGGCCCGCACGGGTCCGGCCGACAAGGGGGGGACAGCCGCAGCCATGTGTTCGCTACTCAGCCTGATCACCACGGTCATCCAGCTTTATATCTATGTCGTCATCATCCAGGCGGTGATGAGCTGGCTCCTGGCCTTCAACGTGATCAACATGCACAACGCCTTCGTCGCGAGCATCGCGCGCGGGCTCTACCAGCTGACGGAGCCGGTGCTGCGCCCGATCCGCAACGTCCTGCCGAACCTTGGCGGTCTCGACATCTCGCCGGTGATCCTGATCCTGGCGCTGATCTTCGTGCAGAACCTGATCTACGAGTATTCCTTCGGGGTGTGCTTTTGAGCGATGACGGCCTGCGCCTGGCGGATGGGGGCCTGCTGATCCGCGTCCGGGTGACGCCCAATGCGCGGCGCGAGGGTCTGGTGCCCGGCGAGGGGCAGCTGGAGGCGAAGGTGACGGTCCCGCCGGAGAAGGGGCGGGCGAACGCCGCCCTGGTTGCCCTGCTCGCGCGGACGTGGCGGCTGCCGCGGACCTCGCTGGAGGTGGTTTCGGGTGCGACGGGGCGGATGAAGACGGTGCGCGTGGCCGGCGATGCAGAAGCGGCGCGGCGCGCGGTTGCGGAATGGATGGTTGCGGAGCGTGAGGGAAAGGGCAGCGCATGAGCGAGGCACGGATCATTGACGGCAAGGCGTTCGCGGAAGGCTTGCGGGCGCGCGTGGGAGAAGCGGTCGCCGGTCTCGTGCGCGCGCACGGGCTGACCCCGGGTCTTGCGGTGGTGCTGGTGGGTGAGGATCCGGCCTCCCAGGTCTATGTGCGCAACAAGGCGAAGCAGACGCGCGAGGCGGGCATGCACTCGGTCGAGCACCGCCTGTCCGCAGACACGTCCGAGGCGGACCTGCTGGCGCTGGTGCGCGCCCTGAACGCCGACCCGGCGATCCACGGCATCCTGGTGCAATTGCCTCTGCCCGCCCAGATCCGCGCGGAAACGGTGATCCAGACCATCGACCCGGCGAAGGACGTGGATGGCTTCCATGTCGTCAATGCGGGCCTGCTGGCCACGGGTCAGGAGGCGCTGGTGCCGTGCACGCCGCTCGGTTGCCTGATGCTCGCCCGCGACACGCTGGGCGACCTCTCCGGGCTGGAGGCGGTGGTCGTCGGGCGGTCGAACATCGTAGGCAAGCCGATGGCGCAATTGCTGCTCAAGGAAAGCTGCACGGTGACGGTCGCCCACTCGCGCACGCGCGACCTGCCGGCGGTATGCCGCCGCGCCGACCTGCTGATCGCCGCCGTGGGCCGGCCGAACATGGTCAAGGCCGATTGGATCAAGCCCGGAGCGACGGTGATCGATGTCGGCATCAACCGCGTGGATGCAGGCGAGGGCAAGACGCGCCTGACTGGCGATGTGGATTTCGAGGATGCCAAGGCGGTTGCGGGCGCGATCACACCGGTTCCGGGCGGGGTCGGGCCGATGACGATCGCCTGCCTGCTGCGCAACACGGTCGTTGCCGCCTGCCGCCAGCGCAGGCTGACGCCGCCGGAAACTCTTTGAATTTCAGATGCTTCAAAGTTGGGCGCCGGTAGGGCCTGTGGCGGCCCTACCGGTCCGACCCCTCGATTTCAGCCGCCCATGCGCCGGTTGCGGTTTCCGAGCAGGCGCAGGCGCAGGGCGTTGAGCTTGATGAAGCCCGCCGCATCGCGCTGGTCGTAGGCGCCGGCGTCCTCCTCGAACGTGACGTGCGCCATGGAGTAGAGCGAATAGGGGCTCGACCGGCCCACGACGTCGGCGCGGCCCTTGTAGAGCTTCATGCGGACGGTGCCGGTGACGTGCTCCTGGCTCTTGTCGATGAGGGCCTGCAGCATCTCCCGCTCGGGGCTGAACCAGAAGCCGTAATAGATCAGCTCCGCGTAGCGCGGCATGATCTCGTCCTTCAGGTGCGCGGCCCCGCGGTCGAGCGTGATCGACTCGATGCCGCGGTGCGCGGCGAGCAGGATCGTGCCGCCCGGCGTCTCGTAGATGCCGCGCGACTTCATGCCCACGAAGCGGTTCTCCACGAGGTCGAGCCGCCCGATGCCATGCTTGCCGCCATATTCGTTGAGCGCCGTCAACAGGGTCGCGGGGCTCATGGCCTCGCCATTGATCGAGACCGCGTCACCCTTCTCGAACCCGATCTCGATGTATTCCGGCGTGTTCGGCGCATCTTCCGGCGCGACGGTGCGCTGATAGACGTAAGCAGGCGCTTCCTCGGCCGGATCCTCGAGCAGCTTGCCCTCCGACGAGGTGTGCAGCAGGTTGGCGTCGACCGAGAACGGCGCCTCGCCGCGCTTGTCCTTGGCGACCTGGATCTGGTTCTTCTCCGCGAAGTCGATCAGCTTCGTCCGGCTCGTCAGATCCCACTCGCGCCACGGCGCGATCACTTTGATCTCCGGGTTGAGCGCGTAATAGCCAAGCTCGAAGCGGACCTGGTCGTTGCCCTTGCCGGTCGCACCGTGGCAGACGGCGTCGGCGCCGGTTTCGGCCGCGATCTCGATCTGGCGCTTGGCGATAAGCGGGCGCGCGATCGAGGTGCCGAGCAGGTAGATCCCCTCGTAGACCGCATTGGCCCGGAACATCGGGAACACGAAGTCGCGCACGAACTCCTCGCGCAGGTCCTCGATATAGATCTCCTTGATGCCCAGCATTTCGGCCTTGCGGCGCGCGGGCTCAAGCTCCTCGCCCTGGCCGAGGTCGGCGGTGAAGGTCACGACCTCGCAATTGTAGGTGGTCTGAAGCCACTTCAGGATTACCGAGGTGTCGAGGCCGCCCGAATAGGCGAGCACGACCTTCTTCACGTCCGACATGGGAGGCACCCTTTCGCTCAGGTCACATGGGGATTGGCGACGGGCGCGCACTATAGTGGAGACGGGGCCTGCGGCAAGGGGGACTCTCCGGGCGCGCCGGGCCCGCGTCAGTCCGCGTGCAGCACGGTCCAGCCGGTGCCGAATGTGGCGCTGTCGGCAAGCTCTTCGGAGGAGAGCGCGAAGACGACGGGCACGCCAGCCTCGGCAAAGCGGCGCGCGATCGAGCGGCCGTCCATCATCGGCTCGCTCTCGTCCAGCCTCTCCGGCACGCGGGGTCCGAACAGCGGATCGGCGCGCTGGACGAGCAGGATCGCGTCATCCCGCCGTGCGATTTCGATCTGGTGCTCGACCCGGCGCGAGGTTTCGCCCGCATAGGGCGCGATCAGGTCGGCGCCCGTGGTGCGATAGAGCTGACGTTTCAGGGTCGTTGCCGCCTGCTCGGCCGCATGCTCCGCGCCCGAGCCCTTGCTGACGACGAAGATGACCGGCGACGTGCCGCTTGCAGCGTCCGACATGATGCTACCCCGCGTTGATCGTCTCGCTTGCCGGGGAACGCCGGGCGCGCGGCGCTCGTTCCGAGGCCGACTTGAGCTGGCCGCACGCCGCCATGATGTCGCGCCCGCGCGGCGTGCGCACCGGGCTCGCATAGCCGGCGCGGTTCACGATGTCGGCGAACGCCTCGATCCGCTCCCAGTCCGAACATTCGTAGGGGCTGCCCGGCCAGGGGTTGAACGGGATCAGATTGATCTTCGCCGGGATGCCCTCGATCAGCTTCACCAGGCGGCGGGCGTCCTCGTCGCTGTCGTTCACGTCCTTCAGCATCACATATTCGAAGGTGATGCGGCGTGCGTTCTTCAGCCCCGGATAGGCGCGGCAGGCGTCCAGCAGTTCCGCGATCGGATACTTCTTGTTGAGCGGCACGAGCAGATTGCGCACCTCGTCCGTCGTCGCATGGAGCGAGATCGCCAGATTGACGCCGATCTCCGCCCCGCACGCCGGGATCAGCGGGACCACTCCGCTGGTCGAGAGTGTGATGCGCCGCTTGGAAATGGCGATGCCGTCGCCGTCCTGCGCGATCAGCATGGCCTTCTTCACGGCGTCGAAATTGTAGAGCGGCTCGCCCATGCCCATCAGCACGATGTTGGTGATCAGCCGCGCCTCGATGGGCAGGTCCCACTCGCCGAGGTCGTCGCGCGCCGCCATCACCTGCGCCACGATCTCCCCCGCCGTCAGGTTGCGGACGAGCTTCTGGGTGCCGGTGTGGCAGAAGGTGCAGGTCAGCGTGCAACCGACCTGCGAGGAGATACAGAGCGTGCCGCGCCCGTCGTCCGGGATGAAGACCGTCTCCACCAGGTTCCCGTCGGCCAGCCGGAAGAGATACTTGCGCGTCCCGTCGACCGAGATCTGCCGGGTGACCGTCTGGGGCCGGTCAAGAGTGATCGCCTCGGCCAGTTCAGCGCGGAACGCCTTCGACATGTTCGTCATGGCGTTCACGTCGGTCGCGCCCTGCTGGTAGACCCAGTGCCAGAGCTGGGCCGCGCGCATCTTCCGCTGCCGCTCCGGCACGCCCATCCCGGCCATCAGCGCGACCATGTCCGCCCGGTCCATTCCAATCGCGGATGCGCGCACCGGCCTCTCCGCGGTCAGGGCGTCGGGAGCGTCGCGTTGCAGGAGCGGCATGGGCGGTGTCCTCGGGCTCGCGGGTGGCAGGCGCGCTTCAGCGCACGCCGCACGCCTCGCTGATCGTCTTGTGCGCTGCCGTGAAGCCGATCAGCGAATAGGTGTCGGTCGTGTCGGTGCCGCGGTTGGAGCGGCCCTTCACGCGGATGTTGGCGCCGCGCTTCATGGCTTCAACCAGGCGCTGCTCCTCGACCGCATCGCGCAGCCACGCGCCGTCGCCCTGGGTGAAGAGCGACCAGTTGTCCGTGCCGACGGTCGCGGTGACGCTGGAGCCCGGCTCGTAGGTATAGCCGGTGATGACGCTCACCTCGTTCTTGACCGACTGGCCCGGCCGGTGCGTGACCATGAGGTAGATGTCGCCGCGCCGGACGTTGTCGGGCAGTGCCTCGACAGGCTTGGTCGCCATCCAGCATGTCTTCTGGCCGCCGTCGGTCATGGCGAAGGCCGTCCAGTCGCGGAAATTGCCCAGCAACTCCGGCCCGGCCGCGGCTGCCTGGCCCGCGATCAGCAGGCCCGTGCCCGCCGCCAGCGCGCCGCGCAGCACCTTGCCAAGAAACGATCGTGCCTTCCGACCTGTCATCACGTGCTCCCGATTGACTGTTCGCCATGCCTCGCGATCCTCATCGGCGGATCGCATGCTTCTCCGCGGCTGACCGCCGGTGCGCGGACCCCGCGGAGGGGGACCGTGCCGGGTTCGGCTTGCCGGACCGGCTGCGAGCGGATACCAACCGCCGGCGACGCGCTGGCCACGGAACTTGGCCGCATAAAGACACGGAATCGCACCGGAAGGGAAGGCCTTGAACATGCCAGAATCCCTGAAAATCCCCGTCTCGTCTCCAGCCGATCCGGTCCTCGTCGAGGTGACCCGCGCCGGCCTGGTGGAATCGCGCCACAGCGGCGCCCTTTGCATCGCCGATTCGCGTGGCGAGATCGTGGCGGCACTGGGCGACGTCGAGGTGGCGGTCTTTCCCCGGTCGTCCTACAAGATGCTGCAGGCGCTTCCCCTGATCGAGACCGGGGCGGCGGATGCCTTCGGAGTGACCGACCGGGAACTGGCGCTTGCGTGCGCCTCGCACAATGGCGAGCCGGGTCATGTGGAGGCGGTGCGTGGCTGGCTCGCCCGTATCGGCTGCAGCGAAGACGACCTCGCCTGCGGGGCTCACCGGCCCTACCATGAGGGCTCCACCGACGACCTCGTCCGGCAGGGCCATGCGCCGCGACGCGCGCACAACAATTGCTCCGGCAAGCATGCGGGCTTCCTGACGGTCTGCCGCCATCTGGGCCTTCCCATCGCGGGGTATGCCCGGCCCGACCACCCGGTGCAGCGCATGGCCTGCGACGCGATCGCCGGTATGACCGGTATTGCCGCGGATGCGATGGTGAACGGCATCGACGGCTGTTCTGCCCCTGCGCTGGCCTTCCCCTTGAGCGGGCTCGCCCGTGCCTTCGCCGGGATCGCCGCGCCGGAAACGCTTGCCGACGGAACCCGCGCGGCCGCCGTGCTCAGGCTCTACCGCGCCGTCACGGGCGAACCGTGGTTCGTGGCCGGAACGGGCCGTTCCTGCACGGTCCTGATGCAGGCGGCGGAGGGACGCGCTGCGCTCAAGACCGGGGCGGAGGGTGTGTTCACCGCGGCCATACCTGCCGGTGACGGCCGACCGGCGCTGGGCGTGGCGGTGAAGATCGCAGACGGCGCGACGCGCGCTTCCGAATGCGTGATTTCCGAACTCCTCGTCCGGCTGGGCGTCGTTACCGCGGATACGGAGGGCGTCGCCGATTTCCGGACGCCGGCGATCAGGAGCCGCGCGGGGGAGGAGGCCGGCGCGATCCGTGCGGCAGAAGCGCTGTCCCACCTGGCCCTACCCGTGTAGGGCCGGCCACGCTACGCCCTGTGACCACCGTTGCGCAGGCGGCCCAGCGCGGCGCGGGCCTTCAGCCTGTGCTCCTCGCGCACATGGGCGCCCACGGTTCGCAGGACAGCGGCAAGCACGGCGGCATCGTCGGTGAAGCCGAGGCACAGAATGACGTCGGGCACGGCATCCACGGGCAGGACGAAATAGGCCAGCGCTGCCAGCAGCGTCAGCCGCACGCGGCGCGGCGTCTGCGGATCGAAGGCGGCGTAATAGGCCGCGGCGGCATCTTCCGCGAACGGAACGCGGGCGATCAGGCGGCCGAGCTTGGCCCAGAAGCCCTCCCTCACGATACGCTCGTGCCGGTCCGAGGGCGCGGGCACGCGGTAGGGCGTGCCGTCGATCCGGGGCGTGACGTCCTCGGCGGTCATCCGCACTTCCTCCATCCTCGGCCAAGGCCCCTGTCGCGATCCAAGCGGATGCGGGGCGAGGGGGACTGGCGCCTGTCCCGAAACGCGATATGGTCGCGCACCCGCCGCCGCTTCAAGAGGCAGGCGGCACGGCCGGATAACAAGGGTGCAAGACGAGAGGGACGCGATGAAGCTGGACGGGAACATTGCAGCAGTGGTGACGGGCGGGGCTTCCGGCCTCGGCGAGGCGACGGCCCGGGCGCTGGCTGCCAAGGGCGTGAAGGTCGCCCTGTTCGACATGAACGCGGAGCGCGGGGCGCAGGTCGCGGGCGAGATCGGCGGTGTCTTCTGCGCCTGCGACGTGACGAAGCCCGAAGACGTCGAGCGGGCGCTGGCGGAAGCGCGCGCCGCGCACGGGCAGGAGCGCGTCCTCGTCAATTGCGCCGGCATCGGCCCCGCACAGAAGACCGTCTCCAAGGGCCGCGCGCACGATCCGGCGCTGTTCAACAAGGTCATCGCCGTCAACCTGATCGGCAGTTTCAACTGCCTCTCGCACTCGGCCGCGGGCATGAGCGAAGCCGAGCCACTGACCGCGGACGGGGAGCGCGGCGTGATCGTCAATACGGCCTCGGTCGCCGCCTTCGACGGGCAGATCGGGCAGGTGGCCTATGCGGCTTCGAAGGGCGGCATCGTGGGCATGACCCTGCCCGCCGCGCGCGACCTCGCGAACCTGGGCGTGCGGGTGTGCACGATCGCGCCGGGGCTGTTCCTGACGCCGCTGCTGCAGTCGCTGCCGCAGCAGGTGCAGGACTCGCTGGGCGCGCAGGTGCCGTTCCCCTCGCGCCTCGGCAGCCCGGCGGAATACGCCGCGCTGGCGGTCCACATCGCCGAGAATTCGATGCTCAACGGCGAGGTGATCCGCCTCGACGGCGCGATCCGCATGGCGCCGAAGTAGGGCCGGTCAGGCCGCGAACTGATCCATGATGCGGGCAAGGTCGATGTCGCGCTGCGTCAGCCCGCCCGCGTCATGGGTCGAGAGCGTAACGTCCACCGTGCGGTAGACGTTGAACCACTCGGGATGGTGATCCATCCTTTCGGCGGCCAGAGCCACCCGGGTCATCCAGCCGAAGGCCGCGTTGAAGTCCCGGAAGGTGAAGGTCTTGGTGATGGCGTCGCGGCCATAGACCTCGGCCCAGCCGTCGAGGGTGTTCATTGCCGCGTCGCGCGCGTCGCCTTCGAGCTTGTCGTTCGACATGGTGGTCGCCTCTCCCTAGGTGTGCCGCCAGACGGGCGGCGGCCGTGCCCCGCTCGGGGCGGAGACCAACAGGACGCGGGCCGCACGTCAAGGTTTGTTCCGGCACCAGGCAAGGATGGGGTACAGCATGGCCAGCAGGGCAGACGGACGGGAAAACGCCTGGGCGCACATGATGGCGCCGAGCATCGACGACCTCGCGCAGATCGCGGAGGACGCCTTCGCACGCCTGCCGGAGGTGTTCGCGCGCCGCTGCGGCGACATCGCGATCCTCGTCGTCGAGTTCCCCGACGAGCAGACCGCCGAGGACCTGGAACTGGAAACGCCGTTCGACCTCCTCGGGCTCTACGAGGGGATCGACCTTGCGAGCGCGTCGAGCTTCGATGCGCCGGAAGCCCCCAACCGCATCGTCCTGTTCCGCCGGGCGCTGCTCGACTATTGGGCGGAGCACGAGGAGACGCTCGGCGATCTCGTGACCCATGTGCTCGTGCACGAGATCGGGCACCATTTCGGCCTTTCGGACGACGACATGGAGGCGATCGAGGCGGCGGCCCGTTGAGCGCCCGGTAGGGCCGGGAGGCTACCCGGTCCGCCCCGAGAGTAGATCCTCCACCCACGCCGGTACGACCTCGCTCGCCGGGCCATACCGCCCCTCGTGGAAGGCGCTGCGCACCTCCGACGGCTCGAGATTGAGTTCGACTGTGCGTGCACCCGCGGCGCGGGCCGCGCGCACGAAGCCTGCCGCCGGATAGACGCTGCCCGAAGTGCCGATGGCCGCGAACAGGGCGCAATCGGAAAGCGCCACCTCGATCTCGTCCATGTGGTAGGGCATCTCCCCGAACCACACCACGTCGGGGCGCAATTCGCCGGTATGACCGCAGGCGGCGCAGGCCCTGCCGGGATCGATGGCGGCGCGGTCGGTGCACACGTCGCCGCAGGCCATGCAGCGGGTCTTCGCGAGTTCTCCGTGCATGTGGAGAAGGCGCGTGCTGCCCGCCTGCTCGTGCAGGTCGTCGACGTTCTGCGTCACGACGAGCACCTCTCCCGCCCACTCGCGTTCCAGCCGGGCAATCGCCAGGTGCGCGGGGTTGGGGCGTGCGCCCGCCAGGTTCTCCCGCCGCGCGGAGTAGAAGGCGAGGACCAGTTGGGGATCGCGCGCGAAACCCTCCGGCGTCGCGACGTCCTCAAGGTTGTAGCGCGTCCACAGCCCGCCCACGTCGCGGAAGGTGCCAAGCCCCGATTCCGCCGAGATGCCGGCGCCGGTCAGGATCACGATCGAGGGGTGCAGGGCGCGCTTGTTCGGCGTCATCGGTGGGGCGTCTCCGGGTCTTGCGTTCGGGGGGCAGGTCTGGAATAAGGCACCCAGCTGAGCGGGGGTGACCCCGCCGTGAACAGCACCTTCCCTCACATCTCAGGATCATCGAAACCGCGGCGCGATCAAGCGCTGCGGCAGCATATGGAGTTGCGTTATGACGGGTATCGAGACCGGTTTCGGCGCGGCGCCGCTCGGCGCGACAGAACCGGAGGCGGCGGAGTTCGCAAGCCTGATGCCGGCGGAAGCGACGCTGGTGGCGGGCGTGGGCGAGGACGACGATTTCCGCGCCTGCCGCGATCTGATCGGCCATGCGCGGCGCGACTATGGCCAGGCGCAGGAGAACATGCGGCTTGCGCTCCAGTACAAGGACATGGGTCAGGACCGCGTGGCGCAGAGCTATGCCGACAAGGCATACGCCAAGCTGCAGGAACTCTTGTGGACGCTGGAGGAACTGCTCGGCAACTGCGTGAAGATCGGCGCCTTGTCGGACGCAGAGATCCGGGAGATGCAGGACATCAAGGCGCGTGTCGACGGTCTGCTCCGCCGCTTCGAGTCGGATCAGCCGACGCTGGGCGAGCGGGCGGGCGCCTTCCTGCAGGACGCGGGCGAGGTGATGGGCCAGATCGGCCAGGGGCTTGCGTGGGCGGCTGGCGCAGTTCTGGGCGGTCTCGGCTGGCTGCTCGGCGGCGGGCGCCAGGGCGCGTTCTGATCGCCTGTTCCCGGTGGGATTTCACCTTCGTGTTTCCCGGCGCGGCCGACCGGCCCCTCGGTTCCGCCGCGATATATTCGAGGAGTAGCCCGAATGACACAGATCGACTTGCCGCCCGTGGCCCCCGGCGCGTTCGGCGGCGCGCCGGCAGACGCCGACGCGTTCGCAACGCTGATGACCGCACCCGGCACGCAACCAGCAAGCGCCTCGGCCATGGTGGTCGCCGTCAGCACCGACGACGAACGCGCCTTCCGCGCGTGCCGCGCCATGGCTGCGGACGTCTACACCTTCTACAATCGCTTCATGCGCAACCTGAGCCAGGCCGATGCCCTGGACCGGGCAGGCAACAAGGTTGAGAAATCCGCCTATGTTCAGGCGGCCTATCAGGATCTGAAGCAGCTGCAGTTCACGATCGACGCGGTGCTGGCGGTGTGCAGCGACGCCTTGTCCGAGGAGGAACTCGAAGGCTTGCGGGAGTTGAAGGAGCAGGTGGACGACCTCAAGGGGCAGATCGACAATCTCTACAAGCCCGATGGAACCGAGCGGCCGGGCGCCGGTGCGCGGGCGGGGGCTTTCCTTCGGGACGCCGGAGAGGTTATGGGCCAGATCGGCCAGGGCCTCGGCTGGGTGCTGAGCGGCGTTCTCGGCGCCCTCGGCTGGGCGCTCGGCGGTGGGCGGCAGGGTGCGTTCTGAGGCGGGACGTCAGACCAGTTCGTAATCGGCCAGCGCCTCGTAGACGCCTCCGTCGGAGAGAAGGTGGCTCTCGAACAGGTGGAACTCCCGTACGGGCACGGGACCGGTCGAGAACAGGCCGAACCGCTGGATGTAGCGGCCGACGCGGTCAGGCGGCGTGGTCTTCAGCCGCCCGATCGTCACGTGTGGCATGAACTTGCGGGCCGAGATGTCGAGCCCCGCGCGGCGCAGCGCCGTCTCGACCCGGCCCTGCAGCGTGACGAGCGCGTCGCATTTCTCAACGCCGATCCAGACCGCGCGGGGCTTCGCGTCCCCGAACTGCCCGACGCCGGACAGGCGCAGGTCGAAGCAGGGCGCGCGGATGACCGAGAGCGCGCTGTGCGCGTCCTCGATCAGGTGCTCCGGCGTCTCCCCGATGAAGGCGAGGGTCAGGTGCAGGCTCTCGTGCTTCACCCAGCGCGCGCCGGGCAGGCCGGTCTGGATCATCGCGATCCGGTCGCGCACGTCCTCCGGCAGGGCAAGACCGACAAAGATGCGCCGCATGGGGCCGCCCTCCGTTCGCCCGGGCCGCGGACCCCGTCAGGGACAGGGATTGGGACGCAGCCGGTGAATCGCCTCGATGCCTTTTAGCACGTCCGCGCTCAACGTCACATCGAAGGCCGACAGGTTCTCCTGAAGCTGCGGAAGCGTCGTCGCGCCGATGATGGTGGAGGTGACGAAGGGCCGCTGGCGCACGAAGGCGAGCGCCATCTGCGCGGGCGTCAGCCCAGCCGCCTGCGCAAGGTCGCAATAGGCCCGGATGACCGTCTCGACGCCTTCCGTCTCGTACCGCTGCAGCCGGTCGAACAGCACCTTGCGGGAGCCTTCGGGCCGCGCGCCGCCCAGATACTTGCCGGTCAGCACGCCCTGGCCGAGCGGGGAGTAGGGCAGGTAGCCCACCTCCTCGCGGATCAGCACCTCGGCAAGCGCGGTGTCGTCGACCCGGTTGAGCAGGCTGTAGGCGTTCTGCACGGAGGCGACGCGGGGCAGGCCGAGGCGGTCGGCAGCCTCGAGAAAGCGCATCACGCCCCACGGCGTCTCGTTCGACAGGCCGACCGCGCGGATCTTGCCCTCGTCCACGAGGGCCTTGAGGAGCGCAAGCTGCTCCTCGATGGGTACGGCGTCGCCCGGCTGGTGGTCGTAGCCGACCGCGCCGAAGATCTTCATGGGCCGGTCCGGCCAGTGGATCTGGTAGAGGTCGATGCGGTCGGTCTTCAGGCGCTTCAGGCTGCCCTCGATCGCATACCGGATGTTGCGTTCGTCGACGCGGGTCTCGCCGTCCCACGGACGGAACCAGTCCATGGCGGAGCGGCCGACCACCTTGCTCGCCACGATCCATTGGTCGCGGTTGCCGCGCGCGGCGAACCAGTCGCCGATGTACTCCTCGGTCTTGCCGTGTGTCTCCGTACGGGGCGGAATGGCGTAAAGCTCTGCGGTGTCGAGGAAATTGATGCCCCGGTCCTGGGCGAGATCGAGCTGGGCGAAGGCGTCCTCGCGGCTGTTCTGCTCCCCGAAGGTCATAGTGCCCAGGCAGACCTCGCTCACGGTCAGCCCGCTGCGGCCGAGCGGCGTCATCTTCATCCTGTCCGGTATCCCCCTGCTGGAAAACGCGACTGCGGCGCGACACCCCTGCGCGCCCTGGTGACGAGACTATTGCGCGCGCGCCTGCACCCGCCCGATCAGATCTTCCACGAAGGGCGCGATGCGGTCCACGATGACTTGCACACCCTCCGCGGTCGGGTGGATTCCGTCCGCCTGGTTGAGGGAGGCGTCCGCTGCCACCCCATCGAGGAAGAAGGGGTAGAGGAGGGTACCGTGTTTCTCGGCAAGCTCGGGATAGATCGGCTCGAACGCGGCGCGATACTCCGGCCCCAGGTTGGGCGGGCTGCGCATGCCTGCGAGCAGCACCGGAATGCCGCGGTCGGCGAGCTTTTCGAGAATGGCGTCGAGGTTGGCGCGCGCCGCCTCCGGTGGCAGGCCGCGCAGCGCGTCGTTGGCCCCAAGCTCGACGATGGCCGCGTCCACCCGTTCGCCCAGCGACCAGTCGAGGCGGGCAAGGCCGCCCGCCGTCGTGTCGCCCGAAACGCCTCCGTCGATCACGGTCACGTCATGGCCGCGGGCGCGCAACTCCCGCTCCAGCGCGGGCACGAAGCCCTCGCCCTGTGCAAGGCCGTAGCCCGCGGTCAGGCTGTCGCCGAACGCGAGGATGCGTACCGCCTCCGCCTGCGCGGATGCGCCAAGAGCAATGAACCAGAGGGCTGCAGCAAGCGTAATCCATAAGGTCCGAAGCCGCGCGGCATTGAGAATCCTGCCCCGGGCGCCATATCCGGAAGGCGCGTCATCCCCGCCGCGCCGGAGTGCGGCACTGGCCGCGCATGTTGTGTCCGTCTGCATCGTCGAGAGGACGTCCCCGTGACCGTTTCATCAAGTTCCGCCGACCGCACCGAACCGGCCATCCGGCTGACGGGCCTCTCCCTGACATTGGGGAGCGAGGCCGGTCCGGTCAACATCCTGCGCGGCATCGATCTTGCCGTCGGCGCGGGCGAGACGGTGGGGATCGTCGGGCCGTCGGGGTCTGGCAAGTCGACGCTGCTGATGATCCTCGGCGGGCTGGAGCGGGCGAGTTCCGGGACCGTGGAGGTCCTTGGGCGCGACCTGACGGCGCTGGACGAGGACCGGCTGGCGCTCTTTCGCCGCGATGCCGTGGGCATAGTCTTCCAGTCCTTCCACCTGATTCCCACCATGACCGCGTTGGAAAACGTGGCCGTGCCGCTGGAGCTTGCCGGAAAGCCCGAGGCGTTCGAGGCGGCAGAGGCGGCGCTGGTTCGCGTCGGTCTGGGTCATCGCATGGGGCACTACCCCGGCCAGCTTTCAGGGGGCGAGCAGCAGCGGGTCGCGCTGGCTCGCGCGACGGTGGGGCGTCCCAGGCTGCTTCTCGCAGACGAACCGACAGGAAACCTCGACGGGCGCACGGGCGCGGACATCGTCTCGCTGCTGTTCGACCTGCATGCCGAACAGGGTACGACGCTGGTCCTCGTCACGCACGATCCGGCGCTTGCCGACCGTTGCGACCGCGTGATCGAGATCGACGATGGCCTGATCGCGCGCATCCGGCCCGGCGCACATGCGGCGCCGGAAAAACGCCTCTCGGTCGCGGAGTAGGGCCATGTCCGACCGTACGGCAGAACCGGGTGCCGCGACCTCCTGGCGCCTCGCGGCGCGGCTCGCCCGGCGCGACCTGCGCGGCGGGCTGAAGGGCGTGCGCATCTTCGTGGCCTGCCTGCTGCTGGGCGTTGCCGCGATCGCCGCGGTCGGCTCGCTCGCCGCCTCCATCGAGGCCGGGCTCAGCAAGGAAGGCGCAGCGCTGCTCGGCGGCGACCTCGCCGTGCGCATCGTCCATGTCGAGGCGACGCCGGAGCAACAGTCCTACCTGGAAGACCTCGGGACCGTCTCGCGGATGGCGGACATGCGGGCGATGGCCGGAAGGATCGCGCCGGACGGGACGAAGGAGCGCCGCACGCTCGTGCAACTCTCGGCGGTCGACGGGGCCTATCCGCTATACGGTACGCCGCGGTTCGACCCGGCCCTACCGGTGGACGCGGCGCTGGCGAAGACTGGCGGAGCATGGGGTGCCGTCGTCGAAGGCTCGCTCGCCCGCAGGCTGGGCCTTGCCCCCGGCGACACGTTGCGGATCGGCACGCTCGACTACGAGGTGCGGGCCGAGATCTTGACGACCCCCGATCGCGGGTCGGCAGGCCTGACCTGGGGCCCCCGCGTCATGGTGGCGTTCGACAGTCTCGCCGAAACGGGGCTGATCCAGCCGGGCAGCCTCGTGAACTACCACTACCGTGTGGCCCTCTCCCGCGGCGCGGACGTGGAACAGGCGCGGGCTGCGCTGCAGGCGCAATTCCCGGACGCAGGTTGGCAGGTGCGAGACCGGCGCAACGGCACGCCGCAGGTCCGCGAATTTGTCGAGCGGGTGGCGATGTTCCTGACGCTGGTCGGACTGACCGCCCTGGTCGTCGGCGGCGTTGGCGTGGCGAACGGCGTGAAGGACTACCTCGACGGCAAGATCGGCACCATCGCGACGCTGAAGTGCATCGGGGCGACGGACGGCCTCATCGTGCGCATGTTCATGCTGGAAGTGCTGGCGTTCGCAGGCGCGGGTATCCTCGGCGGGCTTGTCCTTGGTGCGGTCATACCGCCGGTCGGACTGGCCCTCCTGGCCGATCTTCTGCCGGTTCCGGCGGTGGCAGGGCTCTATCCCGTGCCGCTTGCCGTGGCCGGCGCATCCGGCCTCCTGGTCGCGCTGGCCTTCGCGGTATGGCCGCTGGCGGCGACGCGCGACGTCCGGCCTGCGCGGTTGTTCCGGGCGCTCGTCGCCGCGACCGGGCGGCGTGTGCGGTGGAGCGACGCCGCCCTCGGGTTCGGGGCGCTGATCGTGCTTGCCGCGCTGACACTGGCGACCGCGCGCGACACGCTTCTCGTGATATGGTTCGGGGTAGGGCTGGTCGCGGCCTTCGCGCTTCTGCGGCTGACGGGATGGCTGGCGGTCCGGCTGGCGCGCGCGCTGCAGGCGCTGCGGCCGGGTGCGGTGGTGCGCCTCGCACTCGCCAATCTCAATCGGCCCGGGAGCCCAGCGCCCTCGGTCGTGCTGTCGCTTGGCCTCGGCCTCACCGTGCTGGTAACGGTCTCGCTGGTCGACGGCAATCTCGCGCGCCAGGTGCAGGAGGACCTGCCCGAGAACGCGCCCGCCTATTTCTTCATCGACATCCAGGGCCCGCAGTCGGACGCCTTCGCGGAGGCGGTCTCTGCCATACCCGGCGTGCGTGCCGTGGACCGCAGCCCGATGCTGCGGGGCCGTTTCGTGGCTATCAACGGCGTGCCGGCGAGCGAGGCCACGGTCGCGCCGGGCGGGGAATGGATGCTGCGCGGGGACCGCGGTCTCACCTATGCCGCCCGCCCGCCCGAGGGCACGACCATCGTTGCGGGCAAGTGGTGGCCCGAGGACTACGACGGCCCGCCGCTGGTCTCGTTCGAGGCGGAAGGGGCGATGGAGCTTGGCATCGGCATCGGCGACACGATCACGGTCAATGTGCTGGGGCGCGAGATCACGGCGGAAATCGCCAGCCTGCGCGAGTTGGACTGGCGCACGCTCGGCATCAATTTCCTGATGATCTTCACGCCGAACACGCTTGCAGGCGCACCGCAGACGGTCCTGGCCACGGCCGAGATGACGCCGGCGGCCGAGGCCGCGGTCGAGCGCGCGGTGGCGCAGGATTTCCCCAATGTCTCCGCGATCCGGGTACGCGACGCGCTGGAGACGGTGGCGACCTATGTCGAGAACCTGGGCGCGGCGGTGCGCGGCATCTCGGCGGTGACGATCCTGTCGGGCCTGCTGGTGCTTGCAGGGGCGCTGGCGGCGGGACAGCGGGCACGGACCTATGACGCGGTGGTGCTGAAGGTGCTGGGCGCGACACGTGGGCGGCTGGCGGCGGTGCACCTGACGGAGTTCGCGCTGCTCGGGCTTGCGACCGCCGTCGTGTCGGCGGCGCTCGGCACCGTCGGAGCGTGGGCCGTGGTCGACCTGGTCATGGGCGCGCGCTTCACGGTGCTGCCCTGGACGCTGCTGGCGACGGTCGCCGGAACGCTTGTCGTGACGGTCGGCATCGGCATCGCGCTCAGCTGGCGGACGCTGTCGGCGCGGCCCGCCGGTCCCCTCCGCCAGGGGGCGGGATAGGGCGCCGGGTGCGCCCGTGGCGTTAATTAACGGGTAAGCATTGGAGAACTCGATCTCTTTTCGGTCCGATTCTCCTTGAACCGCTGCCAATGCATGCCAATATCCTCGCGGAGGTTCACCTTCTGACGGAGCGTTTGATGGCAAACTACGAGCGTCGCATGTCGGCCGGCACGCATGCCGAAGCCGGCGTGATCGACCAGGGCCTGCGCAGCTACATGCTGCGGGTCTATAACTACATGGGTGTCGGCCTGGCGCTGACGGGCGCGGTTGCGCTGCTGTTCGCGGCCACTCCGGCGCTCTATGGCGCGGTCATGGGCACGCCGCTGATGTGGGTCGCCATGCTGGCGCCGCTTGGGCTCGTGTTCTTCCTGAGCTTCCGTATCCACAAGATGAGCTTCGCCGCTGCCCAGACGACATTCTGGGTCTATGCGGCGGTGAACGGGGTTGCGTTCTCGACGATCTTTCTGGCCTTCTCCGGCGAGAGCATCGCGCGCACCTTCTTCATCACGGCGGCCATGTTCGGCGCGATGAGCCTGTGGGGCTACACGACGAAGCGCGACCTGACGGGCATGGGCTCCTTCCTGTTCATGGGGCTGATCGGCCTGATCATCGCGATGGTCGTTAACATCTTCCTCGCGTCGAGCGCGCTGCAGTTCGCGATCTCTGTCATCGGTGTGCTGATCTTCACTGGCCTGACCGCCTACGACACTCAGGCGATCAAGGAAATGTACGCCGAAAGCGACGGCAGCGAGACGGCAGGCAAGAAGGCGATCATGGGCGCGCTGCGGCTCTATCTCGACTTCATCAACCTGTTCATGATGCTCCTGCATTTCTTCGGCAACCGGGAATAGGGCACGCGCCCTCATCTGCCTGAAGTATCTGCTCTGCGAAACGAAGAAGGCCCCGCGTTCGGCGGGGCCTTTTCATATGCGGCGACATTTGCGTCAGTCCGCGCCGTCGAGAACCTTCAGCGCCTTGCGTTCGAGCACCTTGAGGACACCGGCAAGCTCGCGCCCCCGTTTCAGCATGTGCCCGGTGCCGGTCATCACCGCGAATGCCCCCTGCCTGCGGGCGAAGCGCGGCTCCTTCACGATGCGGTAGAGCGGCGTTTCGCTGGTCCGGCGGAACACCGAGAAGACCGCCCTGTCCGAGAGGCAGTCGATCGCGTAGTCGCGCCATTCCCCGGCGGCGACCATCTGCCCGTAGATGCGCAAGATCTGCGCAAGCTCCCTGCGGTCGAAGGACGTGATGGGCGGGGGCGCCTGCCGCGCAGCTGCCGGCGCAGCTGCCGCGGCCCGCGCGAGGAAAGGTATGGGCGTTGACTCCTCCATTGGGACGGAAGCATGAAAGCCCGCGCCTTCGATTGCAAGAGGCCTGCGTCCGCGACGCCAGCACGACGGCGCGCAGAACGCGACGCAGATGCCCCGATTTTGCCGCAAACGTGCCAGCGCGCAGCCATATGCGGCCGCCACTCTCTGCTGGCAGTTGGCGATGCCGACATGTGGCCCGGTTCCGGACAAACCCGCCTGCCATCCTTTGCCCCCCAACCCCGCTGGCAGGCGGCCCCGGAACCGGGCACCTTCTTCCCTTCCCGTGCATGTCGGCCCGATACCCGGGCTTTCCCTTGATTTTGGCATCGCGTCCGGCGCACCTTCGGCGGGAACGCAGGCGCCTGCGCACTGCCATGGGATGATTCGAACCGACCGGACGCTGACTGCCTTGACCGACCGCGCCATGATCCGCGTCTCCGGCCTCATCAAGCGCTTCGGCGCCCGGACGGCGGTCGATGATGTGTCCTTCGCGCTGGAGCGCGGGGACGTCATGGGGTTTCTCGGCCCGAACGGGGCGGGCAAGACCACGACAATGCGGATGATCGCAGGCTTCCTCGCCCCGGACGCCGGTCGGGTGGAAGTGGCCGGGATCGATGTTGTCCGTGCGCCGCGGCAGGCCCAGGCGCTGCTCGGCTACCTGCCGGAAGGTGCCCCGGCCTATGGAGAGATGACGCCGGCGGCACTCCTGTCCTTCCAGGCGCGCGCGCGGGGGGTGTCCGGTGCCGCGGCCGGTTTCGCCATCGCCCGGGCGATGGCCCGTACGGCGCTGGAAGAGGTGGCGGAACAGCGTATCGACACCCTGTCCAAGGGGTTCCGGAGGCGGGTGGCGCTCGCCGGTGCGATCCTGCACGATCCGCCTGTCCTGGTGCTCGACGAGCCGACCGACGGTCTCGACCCCAACCAGAAGCGGGAGGTGCGCGCGCTGATCGGCGCCCTGCAGGCGGAAACGGCGATCCTGATCTCCACCCATGCGCTGGAAGAGGTCGAGGCGGTGTGCAACCGGGTCGCGGTGATCGCGGGCGGGCAGCTGGTCGCAGATACCACGCCCGCCATGCTGGCGGCGGCGGGGGCCGGGCCCGGGGCGCGCGACGCCAGAACGCGCACGCGGCTCGAGGCAGTGTTCGCGCGCCTGACCGGACACGGGAGCGCGCCCATGCGGGATCTGCCATGACGCGGCGCGGGCCTGCCGTCGCCTCCCTCGGGGGTTCGGCCTGGCGGTCCGGCTTCGCGGCCGTGTTCCTGCGCGAGGCAGCGGCCATCTTCGGCGCGCCGCTGGCCGTCCTGTTCGCTGTGGTCTTCGTCTTCTTCGCGGCGGCCTTGAGCTTTCACGCGACCGGGCTGCTCGATCGGGGCGAGGCCACGCTCGACCCCTTCTTCGCGACGCACCCCTACCTGCACATGGTGCTGATGCCAGCGCTGGCGATGCGTGCGTGGGCGGAGGAGCGGCGCAGCGGCAGCGCCGAGTTGCTGTTGACCCTGCCGCTCCCCCTCTGGGCGGCCGTTGGCGCGAAGTTCCTGGCGACCTGGGTGTTCGCAGCCACGATGCTCGCGGCAACGACGCCCGTTTGGGCGACCGTGGCCTGGCTCGGCAATCCGGATCATGGGGTTGTGCTCGCCGGCTATCTCGCGAGCCTCCTGATGGCCGGCGCATACCTCGCGATCGGGCATCTGGCCTCGGCGCTGACGGCGAGCCAGGTCGTGGCCTTCGTTGCGGCCGTGGCGGCAGGAGCGCTTCTGACGGCGGCGGGATTGCCGCTGGTGCTGGAGCCCGCCGCAGCGGTTCTGCCGGGACGTGCGCTTGCAGCGCTTGCGGACCTGTCCATCCTCGGCCATTTCACGGCGATCCTGCGGGGGGTGCTCGAGGCGCGCGACGCGGTATACTTCCTGACCGTGATCGGCGGGGGGCTGGCCGCGACAGCCATCGTGGTCGCGGGCTGGCGGACCGGCGGTGCGCCCTTCGCCCGCGTCCGGACCGCTGCGGCGCTCATTCTGGTCGCGGTCACGGTCATCGCCCTCAACGTCGCTGCGTCGGGGTTTCTGCGGCACGCGCGCATCGACCTGACCGCGGAAGGAGCATGGACGCTGGGGGCGCCCGCGCGCACGATCCTTTCGCGCCTGCAGGAGCCGGTGAGCCTGCGCTTCTACCGCACGCCGGAGACGTTGCGCGAGGCGCCCGAACTTGCAGGCTTTGCCCGGCGGGTGGAGGACCTGCTGAGGGAAATCGCGCATGCCGCCGACGGGAAGGTCGTGCTGGACATCTTGGATCCCGCGCCCTTCTCCGAAATGGAGGACCGGGCGGTGGCCGACGGGATGCGCGCGGTCGGGGCGGGCGACGGCCGCCGCGTCTATTTCGGTCTCGCCGGGGCGAACACGGTGGATGGGCGTGCGGCGATACCCTTCTTCCTGACCGAGCGGGCAAAACTCCTCGAATACGACTTGCTGCAGATGATCGATGGCCTGGACCGTGTGGTGAAACCCCGGGTCGGCGTGCTGTCGAGCCTGCCTCTCGCCACGGGACCCGGCGGTCCCGGGGCCGCGCTGCGGGGCGAAGCGCAGCCGTTTCCCATCTGGAGCGAGTTGGCGAGTTATTTCGATCTCGAAATACTGAATTCGGAATTGGAGATTGTGCCGCCGTCCATCGGCGTCCTGCTGATCCTCCATCCGCCCGTGCTCTCCGAGGGGCCGGGCGGGGCGGTCGCGCGCTTTCTCGCCGACGGCGGCAAGGCGGTCATCCTGCTCGACCCCTTCTCCGAACTGGTCGCGGCACCCGACGCGCTCGGCCGGCGGCTGCCGGGCGTCGCGGCAGCCAGCCATCTGCCGGACGTGCTTGCCTCCTGGGGCGTTGCCATGGACCGGTCCCGTGTCGTTGCCGATCCTGGGCGCGCGGCACGGGTCGCCGGTCTCGGGCCTGGCGGGGAGGGCGGGTTCTACCCGGTATGGCTGACGCTGGGCACGGAAGACATGGCTTCCTCGGACCCGGTGGCGAGCCAGTTGGCCCGGATCGTGCTGGCAAGTGCGGGGGCCATCGACGTCTCCGGGCTTGTCCCCGGCCTCATTCCCGAACCGGTGCTGGTGTCCAGCCCGGCGGCGGTGACCATACCGATCTCGGCCCTGCGCGAGCCGCAGGCTGCGCTGGCCGCGGTGCGTGCGGCGGATAACCGGGGCCAGCGCATGCTCGCCGTGCGCCTGTCGGGCCGCTTCCCGCTACCGGACGGCGAGGCCGCCGGGAGCGACCCCAGACCCGGCAGCGTGCTGTTGATCGGCGACATCGATCTCGCCGATGCCCGGCTCTGGCGCCAGCCGAGCGCCCGCTTCGGGGCGCGGGCCAGCGTGCCCTCCTCCGACAACGCTGCGTTTCTCGTCAATGCGGTCGATCACATGCTGGGCTCGACGGACCTGCTGGCGCTGCGTGGCCGCACCGTGACCGACCGGCGCTTTACCAGGATCGAAGAGATGCGCCGGGCCGCAGCCCGGGAAATGCAGGCCGAGGAGAGCGCGCTCGCCCAGCGCCTGAAGGATGCCGAGGCCCGCCTGGCAGAGACCGAGGCGGACGGTCCACTGGCGCTCGCGGGGAGTCGCCGGCAGACGGAAATCGAGGCCCTGCGGGCGGACGTTGCCGCCTCCCGCGCAGCGTTGCGGGCGGTACGTCATCGATACGATGCGGCGATCGCCACACTGAAACTGCGGCTCATGCTGCTCAACATGGTCGCAGCCCCGCTGCTGGCTGCGCTTGTCCTGCTGGCGGGCGCTGCCATCGGACGCGCGCTGGCCCGGGCATGGCGTGCGGGGAGGATCGCCGGATGAGGATGCGCGACCTGTTGCTGCTTTCGGCGATTGCCGGTGCCGCATGCCTTCTTGCGCTGGCGGCGCCCTCTCCGGTCAGGCCGGCCCTACCGGTGGAAGAGATCGAGCCGATGCTCGCCTTTCCGGGGTTCGGGGCGGCACTGGACACGGTTGCGCGGATCCGGATTGCAGGGCCGGAGGGAGCGGCGGTCCTGGTCCGCGGGAGCACGCGCTGGGAGGTCGCGTCCGGAGAGGACGGCGCCGCCGCCGATGGGGCGCGCGTGGCAGCCCTGCTCGGGGGCCTGGCGCAGCTTCGGCTGGTGGAGGAGAAGACCCGGCTTCCGGAGCGGTATGGCCTGATCGCCGTCGATGACCCGGAGGATAGCGGCAGGGGGACGCGGGTAACCGTCTATGACATCGACGACCGCGTCCGGGCCGACCTGATCCTCGGCAAGGTGCGGATCCCGCCTGCACCCGGCCTGCCCGGGGAGCGGTTCGTGCGCCGTCCGGGCGCCGCGCAGGCCTGGCTGGCACGCGGTGCACCGGATGCGCTGGCATTGCCGGACGCCTGGCGCGCCGCCCAGTAGGGCCAGGCTTCCGCCTGCCCGTGCAGCCCCGCCCAAAAAGGAAACGGGGCGCCGTCTGGCGCCCCGCTCCGAAGCCGGCCGGCCCATGGTAGGGCCGGTAAGGTCCGCCCGGTCAGGCAGCCTTGTTCAGCCCGTTCAGCACATAATGCAGGATGCCGCCGGCGCGGTAGTACCCGATCTCGTCCGCGGTATCGATGCGGCAGGTCACCGGCACCTCGCGGGTCGCACCGCCCTCGTAGGTGATGCGCAGCGTCAGGTCCTGGCGGGGCTTGAGGTCCTCCGAGAGCCCGAGGACGTCGACGGTTTCCGCACCCGTGAGGCCGAGAGACTTGCGGTCCGTCCCCTCCTTGAACTGCAGCGGCAGCACGCCCATGCCGACGAGGTTGGAGCGGTGGATACGCTCGAACGATTCCGCGATGACGGCCTTCACACCGAGCAGCTTGGTGCCCTTCGCCGCCCAGTCGCGGGACGAGCCCGTGCCGTACTCCTTGCCGGCGATGACCACCAGCGGCGCGCCCGTCTCGGCATATCTCATGGCGGCGTCGTAGATCGCCATGGTCTCGCCGCTCGGGTAGTGCCGGGTCACACCGCCCTCGATGCCGGGCGTCATCTCGTTCTTGATGCGGATGTTGGCGAAGGTGCCCCGCATCATGACCTCGTGATTGCCCCGGCGCGAGCCGTAGGAGTTGAAGTCCTTCACCTCGACCCCGTGCTCGCGCAGGTAGCGGCCCGCCGGGCTGTCGGCCTTGATCGAGCCGGCCGGGCTGATGTGGTCGGTGGTGATGGAGTCGCCGAAGAGCCCGAGGATGCGCGCGCCCTCGACCGGCTTGATGCCCTGTGCGCTCATGTCGACGAAGTAGGGCGGGTTCTGGACATAGGTCGAGGCGCCGTCCCAGGTGTAGGTGAGCCCGGTCGCCGTCTCGATCTTCTGCCAGTGCTCGTCGCCGTCGAACACCGCGCCATACTCCTTCTCGAACACGTCGGGCGTGATCGTGGCGCGGATCGTCTCGGCGATCTCGGCGGAGGAGGGCCAGATGTCCTTGAGGTAGACCGGCTTGCCGTCCGCGTCCTCGCCCAGCGGCTCCGCCGTCAGGTTGACCGACATGCTGCCCGCGATGGCGTAGGCCACGACCAGCGGCGGCGAGGCGAGGTAGTTCGCCTTGACGTGCGGGTTGACGCGGCCCTCGAAGTTGCGGTTGCCGGAGAGGACCGAGCACGCCACCAGATCGCCCTTGGTGATCGCGTCGGCGATCGGGTCCGCGAGCGGGCCGGAGTTGCCAATGCAGGTCGTGCAGCCGTAGCCGACGAGGTTGAAGCCCAGCCGGTCGAGATCGCCCTGCAGGCCTGCCTTCTGGAGATAGTCGCTGACCACCTTGGAACCCGGCGCGAGCGAAGTCTTGACCCACGGCTTCACCTTGAGGCCCCGGGCGACGGCGTTGCGGGCGAGCAGGCCCGCGCCGACCATCACGCTGGGGTTGGAGGTGTTCGTGCAGCTCGTGATCGCCGCGATCACCACGTCGCCGTGCGAGAGCGAGTAGTTCGCGCCCTCGACGGCCACCTCGGCGGCAGTGTCCTTCTTGAACTCGGTCTTCAGCGCCTCGGCGAACATCGGCGCTGCGTCCTTCAGCGGCACGCGGTCCTGCGGACGCTTCGGGCCGGCCATGGAGGCCTCGACCGTGCTCATGTCCAGCTCCAGCGTGTCGGTGAACACCGGCTCGACCGTCTCGTCGCGCCACATGCCCTGCGCCTTGGCATAGGCCTCGACCAGGGCGATGCGGTCCTCCTCGCGGCCCGTGGCGCGGAGGTAGCGCAGAGTCTCGCCGTCCACGGGGAAGAAGCCGCAGGTCGCACCGTATTCCGGCGCCATGTTGGCGATGGTCGCGCGGTCTTCCAGCGGCAGGTCGGCGAGGCCGGGGCCGAAGAACTCGACGAACTTGCCGACGACACCCTTCTTGCGGAGCATCTGCGTGACGGTCAGCACGAGGTCGGTCGCGGTCACGCCTTCCTTCAGCTTGCCGGTGAGGCGGAAGCCCACGACCTCCGGGATCAACATGGAGATCGGCTGGCCGAGCATGGCGGCCTCAGCCTCGATCCCGCCGACACCCCAGCCAAGCACGGCCAGGCCGTTGACCATGGTGGTGTGGCTGTCGGTGCCGACGAGCGTGTCGGGATAGGCGATCTCGGCGCCGTCGGGCGCGGTCGAGGTCCAGACGGTCTGGGCCAGGTTCTCGAGGTTCACCTGGTGGCAGATGCCGGTGCCGGGCGGCACGACGCGGAAATTGTCGAACGCCTGCTGGCCCCAGCGCAGGAACTGGTAACGCTCGCCGTTGCGCTCGTACTCGAGGTCGACGTTGGTCGCGAAGGCCTTCGGCGTGCCGAAGGCGTCGACCATGACCGAGTGGTCGATGACGAGGTCGACGGGCACCTGCGGGTTGATCCGCTTGGGATCGCCCTTGGCGCGGGCGGTCGCGTCGCGCATGGCGGCAAGGTCGACGACGGCGGGCACGCCGGTGAAGTCCTGCATCAGAACGCGCGCCGGGCGATAGGCGATCTCCCGGTCGGAGCGGCGATCCTTCAGCCAGTCGGCGACAGCCTTCGCGTCGTCGGTCGTGACCGTGCCCCCGTCCTCGAACCGGAGCATGTTCTCCAGCAGGACCTTCAGCGAGTAGGGCAGGCGCGCCAGGTCGCCGAACTTCTCGGCCGCGGCGGGCAGGCTGTAATAGGCATAGGTCTTTCCGTTCACGTCGAGCGTGCGGCGCGTCTTCAGCGTATCGATGCCGGGGGTGGTCACGGTGGCTATCCCTCGCTTTCGTCCCTTGCGGTCCGTCCTGTCCAGCGGATGCGGCCCCGCGTTCCTTGAGATAGGCGGTTGTTTCGCGCGTCTCTATAGGGCGGAGAACGGGTGTCTGTCCACTGGACGCAGCGACATGGCCGCGTCACACTCCGCGCCGTTCGAAGCAGCCGGCCCTGGCCGGCCCGCCCGAGGTGCCTTCTGCCGATGCGATCCGCCGTGTTCTCCTTCCAGACGCCGCCCGCCGCGCTCGGCCTGCGGGGGCTTGCCTGCAGGCGCGGCGGACGGGGCGTCTTCGCCGGGCTGGACGCCGAGGTGGCGCCCGGCGGCGCGCTGGTGCTGCGCGGCCCCAACGGGTCCGGCAAGTCGACGCTGCTGCGTCTCGTGGCGGGGCTCCTGCCGGCAGCGGGCGGCACGATCTCATGGGGCGGACAGGACATCACGCGCCATCTGGACGCCCGCGCCCGCATCGCGTCCTATGCGGGCCACCTCGACGCGGTGAAGCCCGTGCTGACGGTGGAGGAGACACTGGGCGACTGGGCGGCGCTCTTCGGCGTGCCGCGGGCGTTGCGGGCTGAACGGGTTGCCGCCGCGCTCGAAGCCTTCGCGCTCGACGGTCTGTCCGACATGGCCGTGCAGATCCTGTCCGCCGGGCAGCGGCGCAGGCTGGGGCTTGCCCGCCTGCTGCTGGCGCGCCGCCCGCTCTGGCTCATGGACGAGCCGAGCGTGGCGCTCGATGCCGCTTCGGTGGACCGGCTCGCGGCGGCCATGGCGGAACACCGGGCGGCGGGCGGGCTGATCCTCGCCGCAACCCACATCGACCTCGCGCTCGACGGGGCGGAGACACTGGACCTTGGCGCGTTCGCGCCCGCGCCGGAGGAGGCGTGGTGAGCGGGCCCGGGCCGGAGGCCGCCGAACCGGGTCTCGCCGGGCCGTTCCTGGCGCTCGTCCGGCGCGACCTGCGGCTTGCTTGGCGGGGCGGAGGCGCGGGGGCGCTGTCGACCGTGTTCTTCGTGATCGTGGCGAGCCTCGTGCCCTTCGGCGTTGGGCCGCAGATGGAGCTGCTGGCGCGAATCGCTGGCGGGGTCGTATGGATCGCGGCGCTGCTGTCGGTGCTGCTGGCGCTCGACCGTCTCTTTCAGGCGGACATGGAGGACGGTTCGCTCGACCAGCTTGCGCTCTCCGGGCTGCCGCTGGCGCTCGTCGTGCTGGCGAAGGCCATCGCGCACTGGAGCTCGACGGCCTGGCCGCTGATCGCGGCGGCGCCGCTCATTGCGCTGCTGCTCAATCTGCCTCTGGCGGGACTGCCGGCACTGCTGGCGGCGCTGGCGATCGGGACGCCTGCGCTCAGCCTGATCGGCGCGGTGGGCGCGGCCCTGACCGTCGGCTTGCGGCGCGGCGGGCTGCTTCTGTCGCTGCTGGTCCTGCCGCTGTTCGTGCCGGTGCTGATCTTCGGGGCGAGCGCGGTGGAGGCGGCGATCACGCTGGCGCCCGTGTGGCCGCACCTGGCGCTGCTGGGTGCGGTCAGCCTCGCGGCCCTGGCGCTCTGCCCGCTGGGGGCGGCTGCGGCGCTACGCCTCAATCTGGGCTGAGGCCCGGTGTCCGGTTCAGCTTGCGGGAGGGGGGGCTGCCGCCCTAAATGAGCGTCATGTTCGGTTACGCCAATCCCGCCCGCTTCATGCGCCTGTCGTCCCGGCTGCTGCCGTGGGTGGCGGCGCTGGCGCTCGCGGCGCTGACCGTGGGCGTGCCGATGTCTTTCATGGCGCCGCCCGACTACCAGCAGGGCGAGACGGTGCGCATCATGTACGTGCATGTGCCCGCCGCGTGGATGGCCATGTTCGCCTATGCGACGATTGCCGTGGCGAGCCTCTTCTCGCTGATCTGGCGGCACCCGCTGGCCGACGCCTGCGCGCGGCAGGCCGCGCCGCTGGGCGCGGGTTTCACGCTGATCGCGCTGGTGACGGGAAGCCTGTGGGGCGAGCCGATGTGGGGCACCTGGTGGGTGTGGGACGCGCGGCTGACGTCGGTACTGCTGCTGTTCTTCCTCTATCTCGGCTACATGGCGCTGTGGGCGGCGATCGAGGACCCGGCGAAGGCGGCGCGCGCGGCGGCGATCCTCGGCCTCGCGGGCGCGATCAACCTGCCGGTCATCAAGTTCTCGGTCGACTGGTGGAACACGCTGCACCAGCCGGCCTCGGTGCTGCGTCTCGACGGCCCGACGATCCATCCCGACATGTTGTGGCCGCTGCTGGTGATGGGGCTGGCGTTCCAGCTGGTGTTCGTGACGCTGCTGTTCGTCGGCATGCGGACGGAGGTCAGGGCGCGGCGGCTGCATGCGCTGCGGGTGGCGCGCGCGCACGGTGCTGCCGGGGAGGCGCGGGCCGCATGAGCGATTTCCTGGCGATGGGCGGATACGCGGCCTATGTCTGGCCCTCCTGGGGCGTGACGGTGCTGGTGCTTGGGGGGCTTTCGCTCGCCTATGCGCTGAAGGCCCGCTCGGTCGCTGCCGCGCTGGAACGGGAGGAGGCGCGCCGCGGACCCCGGCGCCGGGCCGCCATGGAAACGGCGGCTGCCGGGGCGGAGGAGGCATCGTGAACCGCACGCGCATCCTCGTCCTGCTGCCGGTGCTCGTGTTCCTGGGCATCGCCGGGGCGTTTCTCTGGGGCCTCTATTTCGGCAATGCGCGCGAAGTGCCCTCCGCGCTGATCGGGCGGCCCGCGCCGCAGTTCGATCTCGCCCCGCTCGCCGAAGGGGCCGAACGCTTCGCCACCGCCGACCTCATGCAGGGCGAGGCGTCCATCGTGAACGTCTGGGCGTCCTGGTGCGTGCCGTGCCGGGCCGAGCATGAATTGCTGATGGAGATCCGTGAGCGCGGGCTCGCGCCGCTCTACGGCCTCAACTACAAGAACGACCCGGAGGATGCGCGCGCCTTCCTCGACGAGCTGGGCGACCCGTTCGACAAGGTGGGCGTCGACCGCAACGGGCGCACCGGCATCGACTGGGGCGTCTACGGTGTGCCGGAAACCTTCGTCGTCGATGGGGCGGGCCGCATCGTCTACAAGCATATCGGCCCGCTCGTCCCCGGCGATATCGAGGGCAAGATCTTGCCTGCGCTGGAGAAGGCGCGCGCGACCCCGCCGCAAGGCTGAGCCGGGCTGAGCGGATTGACCCGGCCCGCGAGGGCTGGACGCGGCCCCCGATTCGCGCCACATCTCGTGACCATGAGCGAGCTTCCAGCCGACCCCCACCGCTTCGTGCGGCGCGTGCCCGACGGCGACGACCGGGAGCGGCGCGTGTGCAGCGATTGCGGCTTCGTCGACTACGAGAACCCGAAGATCGTCGTCGGCGCGGTCGTGAGCCACGGCGCGAGGCTGCTGCTCTGCCGCCGCGCGATCGAGCCGCGGCGCGGCTTCTGGACGCTGCCCGCCGGATACCTGGAGCTGGGCGAGGCGACGGAGGCGGGGGCGGTCCGCGAGGCATGGGAAGAGGCGCGCGCCGAGATCGAGATCGACCAGCTGCTCGCGGTCTATTCGATCCCACGGATCAGCCAGGTGCAGCTGATCTACCGGGCGCGACTCACGCGGCCCGAGGTCGCGCCGGGCCCGGAGAGCGAGGAGGTCGGACTCTTCGCCTGGGACGATATCCCGTGGGACCGGATCGCGTTCCCCAGCGTGCACTGGGCGCTGGCCGCCTGGGACGAAAGCCGGGGCCGGGCGGGGTTCGCCCCCTACACCAATCCGCCGGGCGCCACGGGCGACATGCGGCGGGCAGGACGTATCAAGGGAGAGGGCGCATGAGCGGACGCGAAACCGAGACGGAAACGCAGCGGAACGTGCTGGGCGAGGCGCTGGAGACCTGCTCGACCTCGCCGCTGACGGGCTTCTACCGCGACGGCTGCTGCAACACCGGCGCCGGCGACCATGGCGTGCACACGGTGTGCGCGGAGATGACGGCGGAGTTCCTCGCCTTCTCGAAATATGTGGGCAACGATCTCTCGACGCCGCGGCCGGAGTTCGGCTTCGCGGGGCTGAAGCCCGGTGACCGCTGGTGCGTGTGCGCGGCGCGCTGGTACCAGGCCTATGACGAGGGCTGCCCGGCGCCGGTCTTCCTGCGCGCGACGAACGAGGCGACGCTCGCCATCGTGCCGCTGGCCGCGCTCAAGGAATGCGCGCGCGACCTGAGCTGAGGCGTCAGGCACGGGGACGCGCGCCCGCTTCCGCCTCCGCTTCCGCCTCGGTCATCGAGCGGTTCATCAGCGGGATCTGCGCGAAGGTGAAGATCAGCGTGATCGGCATCACGCCGAAGGTCTTGAAGCTGACCCAGGTCTCGGTCGAGAAATTGCGCCACACGACCTCGTTGAGGACCGCGAGGAAGACGAAGAACAGCCCCCAGCGCAGCGTCAGCGTGCGCCAGCCCTCGGCCGTCATGGGGAAGGCTTCTTCCAGAAGGGGCTTCAGCAGCGACTTGCCGAAGCCGAGCCCGCCCAGCAGGATCGCCGCAAACAGGCCGTTCACGATGGTCGGCTTGAGCTTGATGAACAGCTCGTCGTTGAGGAAGATCGTCAGGCCGCCGAACACGAACACCACGATGCCCGAGACCATGGGCATGACCGGCAGCTTGCGCACCATGATGTAGGACGTGGTCAGCGAAACGGCCGTCGCGATCATGAAGGTGCCCGTGGCGAGCACGATGGGCGCATACTCGGTCCCGCCGATGGTCATGGGCGGAGCCTGCGTGAAGGTCAGGAAGAAGACGCCGAGCGGTCCGACCTCGAGCAGCAGTTTGACGAGCGCGTTCATCCGTTCTCCCTCTCCGGGCCGCGTCTGGGCCCGTGACATAGCGCGGGGCGGCTTGCCGTCCCCTTAAGACGTCCCCGGCGCTGCGCCGGTGATCGCGCGGGCATAATCCATCGGGTCGAAGGGCTGCAGATCGTCGATCCCCTCGCCCACGCCGACGGCGTGCACCGGCAGGCCCGTCTGCTCCGCGATGGAGACCAGCACGCCGCCCTTGGCGGATCCGTCGAGTTTCGTCACCACGAGGCCGGTCACGTCCGCCATCTCGCGGAACACCTCCGCCTGGTTGATCGCGTTCTGCCCCGTGGTGGCGTCGAGCACGAGCAGCGTGGCGTGCGGCGCGTCCACGTCGATCTTCTTCACGACGCGGCCGATCTTCTGCAGTTCCGCCATGAGGTCCGTCTTGTTCTGCAGGCGGCCAGCGGTGTCGATCATCAGAACGTCCATGCCTTCCGCCTTCGCCCGCGTCAGTGCGTCATAGGCGAGGCCGGCGGCGTCCGCGCCCACCTTTCCCGAGACGACGGGTAGGCCGGAGCGTTCGCCCCAGACCTGCAACTGCTCGATCGCGGCGGCGCGGAAAGTGTCCCCGGCGGCGAGCATGACCTTGAGACCCGCGCCCTTCAGCTGGCTCGCGAGCTTTCCGATGGTCGTGGTCTTGCCGGTCCCGTTCACGCCCACGAACATGATGACGTAGGGTTTTGCATCCGCGCGCAGCGGCAGGGGCTTCGCCACCGGTTCGAGCGTGCGTGCGATCTCCGCGGCGAGCGCGCCGCGCACTTCCTCCGGCGCAAGCTCCTTGCCGAAGCGGCCCTTGGCGAGCGCGGCGGTGATGCGCGAGGCCGCCTTTACGCCGAGGTCGGCAGAGATCAGCAGCTCCTCAAGCTCCTCCAGCGTGTCGTCGTCGAGCTTGCGCTTGGTGAAGATCGCGCCGATCCCCTCCGACAGGCGGGAGGAGGAGCGGGTGAGGCCGCGCGTCAGCCGCGCGAAGAAGCCCGGCTTGCGGGCGGGTTCGGGTTCCGGTGCGGGCGTATCTTCGGCGCGCGCGAAGACGGGGGCTTTCGTGGCGGGCGCGGGCGCAGCCACGGGCTGGGGCTCGGGGGCCGGTTCCCGTGCGGCCTCGGGTTGGGGTTCAGGTTCGACCGCGGCCTGTCCGGTGTCCTCCGGCGGACGCTCCTCGCCGGTCTCGTCAGGTGTGACGTCGGGCCGGGGCGCCTCTTTCGCCTCCTCCGGGGCGGGCTTCTTCTTTCCGAAGGGCCAGAGTGCCATTACGCCGCCTCCGCGTAGGTCCGTGTGCCGTCGTGCCGGATGTGCCGCACCGCCGCGACCGTGCCGGGGGCGAGTGTGTCGGGCACGGCAACGGTCGAGAAATCCTCCGCCCGCGCCTCGCCCGGCTTCTCCACCAGCACGCGGTCGATCTGGCCGATCTTGGTATCGAGATGGGCGGCCAGCCGCGCGGCCGCCGCCGCCCGCAGCGCCTGGGCGCGCGCCTTCACGACCTCGCGGGGAAGCTGCGGCATGCGGGCCGCGGGCGTGCCCTCACGCGCCGAAAAGGGGAAGACATGGGCATAGGCGATGGCGCACTCGTCGAGCAGGCGCAGAGAGCCCTCGAACATCGCGTCCGTCTCGGTCGGGAAGCCCGCGATGATGTCGGCGCCGAAGGCGACGTCGGGGCGGACCGTGCGCACCTTCTCGCAGAAGGCGATGGCGTCGGCGCGCAGGTGGCGGCGCTTCATGCGCTTCAGGATCATGTCGTCGCCCGCCTGCAGCGACAGGTGCAGGTGCGGCATCAGGCGCTTCTCCTCCGCGATCAGGCGGAACAGCGTCTCGTCCACCTCCACCGCGTCGAGAGAGGAGAGCCGCAGCCGCTGCAACTCCGGCACCAGCCGGAAGATGCGCTGGCAGAGATCGCCGAGCGTGGGCCTGCCCGGCAGGTCCGCGCCGTAGGAGGTGAGGTCGACGCCGGTCAGCACCACCTCCGCGAAGCCCGCGGCGGCGAGGCGGCGCACCTCCTCCACCACCGGCCCGGCGGGGACGGAGCGGGAGTTGCCGCGCCCGAACGGGATGATGCAGAAGGTGCAGCGGTGGTCGCAGCCGTTCTGCACCTGCACATAGGCGCGGGCGCGTCCGTCGAAGCTGTCGACCATGTGGGCCGCGGTCTCCCGCACCGACATGATGTCGTTGACGCGCACCTGCTCGGCCACGCCCGTGCCGAAGTCGGGGGCGAAGTGGCGCGCCTCCAGCTTCTCGGCATTGCCGAGCACGCGGTCCACCTCCGGCATGGCGGCGAAGCGGGCGGGGTCGATCTGCGCGGCGCAGCCCGTGACGATGATGCGCGCGTCCGGGTTCTCGCGCCGCGCGCGCCGGATCGCCTGGCGGGCCTGGCGCACGGCCTCCGCCGTGACCGCGCAGGTGTTGAACACGATGGCGTTGTCGAGGCCCGCATCCTGCGCATTGCGGCGCATCACCTCGGATTCGTAGGTGTTGAGGCGGCAGCCGAAGGTGACGATGTCAACGCTCATGCCGCCTGCCCCGGGCCTCCGGCCTCCGCCTCCGCCCGCACGGCGGCGAGCCAGTCGGCGTCGAACTCCGCATCGAAGACGCGGGACCACGGCCCGGTCATCAGCACGTGGCCGTCGCTCTCCCGCCAGGTGACGGTGAGGGTTCCGCCGTCGACCTCCACCTCCACGGTGCGGTCGAGCAATTGCTTGCGCACGCCCGCGACGACCGCGGCGCACGCGCCCGACCCGCAGGCGAGCGTCAGCCCTGCGCCCCGCTCCCAAACCCTGAGCCGGATGCGGCCCGGATCGCGGACCTGCGCGAAGCCGATGTTGGCGCGCTCCGGGAAGAGGAAATGGTTCTCCAGGAACGGCCCGGCGCGCGCGATGTCGTGGGCGGCGACGTCGTCCACGAAGAACACCGCGTGCGGATTGCCCATGTTGACGCAGCCCGGCGAATGCAGCGTCGGCGCGTCGATCGGCCCGAGCTTCAGGTCGATGCCGCGGGTGTCCATGCGCTCGGCCAGCGGGATCTGGTCCCATTCGAGGCGCGGCTCCAGCATGTCGACCGTGATCTGGCCCTCTCCGGCGTCGCGGCAGACGAGGAGGCCGCGCTCGGTCTTGAGCGTCACGGCGTCGGTCTCAAGCTCCGTCATCAGCAGGCCTGCCACGCAGCGCGTCCCGTTGCCGCAGGCGCCCGATTCCGAGCCGTCGGAGTTCCAGAAGGTCACGGTGGCGGCAACCTGCGGATGCCGGTCCACGGTGATGAGCTGGTCGAAGCCCACACCGCGGTGCCGGTCGGCGATGGCGCGGGCGAGCGCGGGCGTCACCGGGCAGGGGGTTTCCCGCCGGTCGATCACAACGAAATCGTTTCCGAGGCCATGCGCCTTCACGAAGCCGAGGCCGGTCATGGTCGTCTCCACGCTCGAACTGCCGCCGCTTATATGGGATCGCACGCGGCGGCACAAATGGCGCGGGAGCCACATCGGGGTGCGTGCGTGCCCTTTTCGCCGCGGGCGCGGGTTCCTAGAGTGAGGGGAAGGCGAAAACGCAAGCGAGGGGGGATGATGCGCATGATACCGCTGATCGGCTATGCGGACCGGCTGTCGGGCCGGCCGGGCGACACCATCGGCTTCAAGGTATCGAGCGCGGGGGGCGAGCCCTTCACGGCAAGCCTCGTCCGCATCGTCTGCTCCGACCCCAATCCGGCCGGCCCCGGCATCCTGGAGGAGCAGGTGCCGGCGGATTTCGCAGGGGAGTACCCCTCGCGTGTGCAGCCCTTGAAGCCCGGCTCCTGGGGTCGGTCCGACGGGACGCTCGACCTCGATGGCGCACGCGGGCTGCGCCTCTCCGCCCTGATCTGGCCGACGCGCACGGACGAGGTGTCCGACCGGCAGACCGTCCTCGCCTGGGGGCCGGTCGCGCTGGATCTCGCGCCGGGTGGCCTGCTGGAAGCCCGGGTGGGTGACACGGTCGTGCAGGCGCACGGAAAGCTGCATGGGCGGCACTGGTACAGCGCCTGGATGAGCCTCAGCGCCGACGGACGGACCCTGAGCGTCGGCGCCGACCCGCTGGGCCACGGCGGCGAGGCGCCGCGGGCGGCCAGCGCGCCGATGGAGGCATTGCCGGGCCTGGCCCCTGCGCCGGTCACGGTCGCCGCCGAGGCGTGGGAGGGCGACACGCGCCATGTCTTCAACGGCAAGATCGAGGCCCCGGCGATCCACGCCGATGCGGACGGGGCGGAGGCCGCGCTCGCCCTGCGCTGGGACTTCGCACGCGAGATGTCCTCGACCCGGATCGTCGACACGGGGCCGAAGGGCCTTCACGGGCAATTGTTCAATTACCCGGCGCGCGCGATGACCGGTGCGTCCTGGACCGGCGAGGAGATGTGCTGGCGGCACGCACCCGGCCAGTACGGCGCGATCCATTTCCACGACGACGACCTCTACGACGCAGGCTGGGAGACCGATTTCAGCTTCACCATCCCGGAGGACCTGCCGTCCGGCATCTATGCAGCGCGCATCGCCTGCGGCGCGCACGAGGACGCGATCCCGTTCTTCGTGGCGCCGCCAAGGGGGGAGCGTCGCGCGCGGCTCTGCGTGCTGGTTTCCACCTTCACCTACGCGATCTACGGCAACCATGCGCGGCCCGACTTCGTGCCGGCATGGAAGGCGCGGTTCGAGGCGTGGAATGCCTATCCCTGGAACCCGGCGGAGCATCCGGAGTACGGGCTGTCGACCTACAACTACCACTCCGACCGGTCGGGCATCTGCCACGGCAGCCACCTGCGGCCGCTGATGAACCTGAAGCCCGGCTATCTGACCTTCGGCTATGGCGAGGGGTCGGGCCTCAGGCACTTCCCGGCGGACACGCATCTGATCGCCTGGCTTCACGCCAAGGGCATCGATTACGACATCGTCACCGACCGGGAGTTGCACGAGGAGGGCGGGGCGGCCATCGCGGGCTACAAGGCCGTCGTGACGGGCACCCACCCCGAATATCACACGCGCGAGACGCTGGACGCGCTGCAGACCTACCGCGACACGGGCGGGCGGCTGATCTATCTCGGCGGCAACGGCTTCTACTGGCGCATCGCCGTGCACCCGGAGAACCCGGACATCCTGGAGATCCGGCGCGGCGAGGGCGGCATCCGCGCCTGGGCGGCGGAGCCCGGCGAATACTACAACGCCTTCGACGGGGCCTATGGCGGCCTGTGGCGGCGCAGCGGGCGGCCGCCGCAGATGCTGGCGGGGATCGGCTTCTCCGCGCAGGGCCAGTTCGAGGCGTCCTACTACCGCCGCCGGATCGGGCCGGACGCGCCGCCGTCGGCCGCCTGGATCTTCGAGGGCGTCGACGACGAGATCATCGGCAATTTCGGGCTGAGCGCCGGGGGTGCGGCGGGGTTCGAGCTGGACCGCGCGGACGTCCGCCTAGGCTCGCCCGAGGACATCGAGGTGGTCGCCAGCTCCGAGGCGCACGGGTCCACCTTCGTGCTGGTGCCCGAGGAGCAGCTGACCCACATCACCACCTGGCCCGGCGAGCCCTGGCAGAAGCTGATCCGCGCCGACATGGCCTATTTCAGGGCGCCGGGCGGCGGCGAGGTGTTCGCCACCGGCTCCATCACCTTCTGCGGCAGCCTTCCGCACAACGGGTTCGAGAACAATGTGAGCCGCGTCCTCGAGAACGTGATGCGGCGGTTCCTGAGGGACTAGAGCACACCCTTCGCCTTGAGGTCCGCAATCTCCGCGTCAGTGAGGCCAAGCTCGCCGGTCAGCACCTCGCGGGCGTGCTGGCCGAGATAGGGCGGCGGCGTCGGCGCGGTCGTGTCGGTGCTGGCGAACTTCACCGGGTTGCCGACCTGCGGGATGGTGCCCGCGCGGTCGTCCGGATAGTCGCGCTGCAGCCCGCGCGCCTTGACGTGCGGGTCGGCGAACACCGCCTCGATGTCGTTGATCGGGCCGCAGGGCACGCCGTGCTGCTCCAGCAGCGCAATCCAGTCGGCCGAGGTTCGCCCGGCGATGGCCCCGCCCAGCAGGTCGGTCAGCGCGTCGCGGTTGATGACCCGGTCCACGTTGCGGGTGAAGCGCGGGTCGGCCCCCACCGCGTCGAGGCCCGCCGCCTTGCAGAACTTGGCGAACTGCGCGTCGTTGCCGACGGCGAGGATGATGTGGCCGTCGGCGGTCGCGAACACCTGGTAGGGCACCACGTTCGGATGCCGGTTGCCCATGCGCACCGGCGCCTTGCCGGAGACGAGATAGTTCGACGCCTGGTTGGCGAGCGCCGCGATCTGGCAGTCGAGGAGGGCCACGTCGATCGTCTCGCCCTCGCCGGTGTGGTCGCGCTTGACGAGCGCGGTCAGGATCGCCGCGGTGGCGTAGAGCCCGGTCGTGAGGTCCGACATGGCGACGCCGATCTTCATGGGCTCGGCGCCCGGCGCGCCGTCCGGCTGGCCGGTGATGCTCATCAGCCCGCTCATGGCCTGGATCAGGAAGTCGTAGCCCGCCCGCTTCGCATAGGGTCCGGTCTGGCCGAAGCCCGTGACCGAGCAATAGACGAGCCGCGGGTTGATGGCGCGCAGGCTGTCGGCGTCGAGGCCGTATTTCTTCAGGCCGCCGACCTTGTAGTTCTCGACCACCACGTCGGCCTTCTCCGCCAGCTTGCGGACGAGTGCCTGCCCCTCCGGCGTCGTGAAGTCGATGGTTACGGAGCGTTTCCCGCGGTTCGCGGCGATGGTGTAGGCCGAGAGGCCCGGGTCCTTGTCGGTCGGCTCGACGAGCCAGGGCGGCCCCCAGGTGCGGGTGTCGTCGCCCTGCTTGGGACGCTCCACCTTGACGACGTCCGCGCCCATGTCGGCCAGGAACTGCGTGGCCCACGGCCCCGCCAGCACCCGCGACAGATCCAGCACCCTGATGTGACCGAGCGGTCCAGGCATCCTCACTCACCCCTTGCGTATAGCGCCTTCTCGCGCATGTGGTTCACCGCGCCTTCTGGGGCAAGCGCGCGGCCTTGTCCATCGCGGGCGGCGGCATGGCAGGCTTGCCGGGGGGCTGAGCGGCTTGCCTGGCGCGCTGGATCGGTCCACCTTCCGGCACCGGACAGGACCGTAGACCGGCTAGGGATGAGGGAACCATGGATTTCGGACTGAAGGGACGCCGCGCGCTGGTGCTCGCCTCGACACGCGGTTTGGGACGGGCGATCGCCACCTCGCTCGCCGCGGAGGGGGCCGAGGTCGTGATCTGCGGGCGCGACGGCGCGGACAAGGCGGCTTCCGAGATCGCCGCGCAGACCGGCGCGCAGGTGCACGGCATCCTGTGCGACCTGCACGACCGCGCGCAGGTCGACGACCTGATCCGCGTGGTGCAGCAGAAGCTGGGGGGCGTGGACGTGCTCGTGCTCAACGGTGGGGGCCCGCCGCCCGCCCCGGCCATCGAGATCTCCGGCGCGGATTGGAAGCTGTGGTTCGAGCGCATGGTAGAGACGCTGATACACGTGGCGGGCGCCTTCCTGCCCGACATGCGGGCGCGCGGCTGGGGGCGGCTGGTGACGGTCGCGTCCTCGGCGGCGGTGCAGCCCTTGCCGCACATGGCGCTGTCGAACAGCCTGCGCGCGGGTCTCCTGGCGTGGAACAAGACGCTTGCCGCCGAAGTGGCGGCGGACGGGGTCACCTGCAACGTGATCCTGCCGGGCCGGATCCAGACCGACCGGGTCGACCAGCTCGACGAGGCGAAGGCCAGGCGCGAGGGCCGGACCGTCGACCAGGTGCGGGCGCAGGCGCTGGCCGGCATCCCGGCGGCGCGCTACGGCCAGCCGAAGGAGTTCGGTGACGCCGCGGCCTTCCTGTGCTCGGAGCAGGCGAGCTATGTCACCGGCACGCTGATGCGGGTCGACGGCGGCTATATCCGCGCGGTCTGAGGCCTGGCTCCCGCAGAAGACACCGTCAGGCGGCATCCTCCGCCTGGCGGCCCGCGCCGGTGGCGAGCAGGGCGTCGATCTCGCCCGAGCTGAGCCCCGCCTCGGCCAGCACCTCGCGCGTGTGGGCGCCGAGCCGGGGGGCGCCGCGCCGGATCGCGCCGGGCGATGCCTTGAAGCGCACCGGGATCGCGGTTGTGACGAGCGGTCCCTCGGTCGGGTGGTCGAGGCGCTGGAAGAAGCCCGTGGCCTTGAGGTGCGGGTCCTCCGGCAGGTCCTCCAGCCGGTTGACCGGCATGGCGGGGATGTCCGCCTCCTCGAAGGTCGCGAGCCACTCGGCGGTGGGACGCGCGGGCATCGCGTCGGCGATCATGCCGTAAAGCTCGGCAATGGCGCGGCTGCGCGCGCCGGCGTCGGTGACGCGCACGTCGTCTGCCATTTCGGGCCGCCCGGCGGCCACGAAGAAGCGCTGCCACTGCTTCGTCGTGTAGGGCATGACCGTGATGTGCCCGTCGGCGGTCGCATAGGGCCGGCGATGGGGCGCGAGCACGCGGTCGTAGCCCATCGGCCCTCCCGGCGGGTCGAATACCGCGCCCGCCATGTGCTCCAGCAGCACGAAGGAGGTCAGCGTCTCGAACATCGGGACCTCGACCTCCTGGCCCTCGCCCGTCCGCTCCCGGTGGAAGAGCGCCATGGCGATGGCCCAGGTGACGGTGAGGCCCGCCGTCTTGTCGGCGAGGATGGTCGGGGCGTATCGCGGCTCCCCGTCGGCGCGCTGGCGGGCGGCAAGGTCGGCCACGCCCGACATGGCCTGGATCACGTCGTCATAGGCGGGTTTGTCCTCGTAGGGCCCGCCCTGGCCGAAGCCCCAGGCCGAGCAATAAACGAGGCGCGGGTTGACGGCCTTCAGATCCTCCCACGCGAGGCCCAGCCGGGCGATGGCCCTGGGCCGCATCGAATGGACGAAGACGTCCGCGCCCGCGACGAGGCGCAGCAGTGCGGCGCGCGCCGCCTTCTGCTTCAGGTCCAGCGCGACCGAGCGCTTGTTGCGGTTGGCGTTCATGAACACCGCGCCCATGCCGGGCGAGCGCAGGGGGGCGATGCCGCGCAGAACGTCGCCTTCGGGAGCCTCGACCTTGATGACGTCGGCGCCCATGTCGCCCAGGGTCTGCGTCGCGTAGGGGCCGAGAACCACCGATGTGAGGTCCACCACCCTGATCCCTGCCAAGGGCCCTTGTGCCATCTGAATTCACCCGTTAGGAAATTGCGGAACATCGTTTCACTGGCGACGGCGCTTTTAGCAACAGATGACCGAAACGACCACTTCGTTGACCGTGGAGCAGGCGCTCGCCGCGCGCACATGCGCCAGCGCGCGCGCATTCCGCCCCATGCCGCAGGAGGGCGCCCGCGTACCTTCCGCCGTGTGAACCCGACCCTTTACCGGCGCCGGGGCAACGACCCCGTCCGTGCGCCGCAATCACAAGACAAGACACGTCCTTGCCAAGGAGATGCATCGCATGGATTTCGAACTGACGGCCGACCAGAAGGAGCTGCGCGAGGCCGCGCGCACCTTCGCCCGCGAACAGATGGCGCCGGTCGCCAGGGAGATCGAGGCGACGAGCGAACCCCTCTCGCGCGAATGGAAGCACAAGTACGGCGAGATGGGCTTCCTGGGCGTCAATCTGCCGAAGGAATATGGCGGGCTCGGCCTCTCCGACCTCGACGCTTTGCTGGTGCTGGAGCAGTTCGTGCAGGTGCACCCGGGGGTCGCCTTCCCGATCTTCGAGGCGAGCGTCGGCCCGATCAAGGCAATCGAGAAGTTCGGGACCGACAGCCTGAAGAAGGACCTGCTGCCGCGCGTCGCGACCGGCGACGCGGTCGTCGCCGTCGCCATGTCGGAGCCCGAGGCGGGAACCGCGCTCACCGACCTTAAGACGCGCGCGGAGATCAAGGGCGACAAGGTCGTCGTCACGGGCACGAAGCGCTGGTGCTCCGGCGGGGGCAAGGCGGACGGCTACCTCGTCTATTCGCGCATGGGCGACGGCGCGGGGGCCAAGGGGATCGGCGCGGTCTACGTGCCGGGCGACGCGCAGGGCCTGACCTTCGGCAAGCGCGAGCAGCTGATGGGCTTCCGCGGCATTTATTCGGCCGACATGTTCTTCGACAAGGTGGAGGTGCCGCTCGACCACGTGGTCGTGCCGGAAGGCGGGTTCCCGAAGCTGATGCAGGCCTTCGACCTGGAACGCTGCGGCAACTCGACCATGTGCCTCGGCATCGCGCAGGCCGCGCTCGACGAGGCGCTCGCCTACGTCAAGGAGCGCACCCAGTTCGGCAAGCCGCTGATCGAGTTCCAGGCGGTCCAGATGAAGATCGCCGAGATGGCGATGCAGGTCGACGCCGCGCGCCTGCTGATCTGGCGCGCCGTGACGCAGGCCGAGCACGGCTTCCCCTCCATCGCCAACAGTTCCATCGCCAAGTGCTTCTCCAACGAGATGGTGCGCGATGTGACCGGCAAGGCGATGCAGCTGATGGGCGGCTACGGCTACTCCAAGGAATACCCGGCCGAGCAGCGGTTCCGGGACGCCTGGGGCTGGGGCATCGCCGGCGGCGCCATCGACATCCAGAAGGTCAACATCGCCGCGGCACTGGCCGGCAAGCGGTTCGACCAGCGCCGGTGACGCGGGACTCCGCGCGGGGCCGTGCTCTCGCGCGCTTGTTGGGGTGCGGGCTTCGTGCTAGCGTTTGAGGCTCATCGGCACGTCAACGAAATTCAAGAAAATCAGTGCTTAAGACAAGGGAGGTTGAGCACATGAAGACTAAGGTACTTGCGCTCGCGGCGGCGGTTGCCGCAGCGGCAGCGTTCGCCCTGCCGGCAGGCGCCCAGACGGTCGAGGGACCGAAGGTGAGCTGGAAGCTTTCCACCTGGGGCAACCCCCGGGCATTCACCAAGGGGATCGAGCATATCGCCGAGGTGGTCAAGGAGCGCACCGGCGGCAACTTCACCATCGAGATCTTCTATGGCGAGGCGCTGTCCAAGGCCCGGGAGAACCTGGACGGCATCAAGCTCGGCGCGTTCGACGCCGCGCAGCTCTGCAACTTCTACCATCCGGGCAAGAACCCCGCGTGGATGATCTTCACCATGCCGTTCCTGCCAATCGGCGACTGGGACGTGCGCGAGAAGGTGACGCGCGCGATGTACAAGCATCCGGCCTTCATCGCGGACATGGATGGCTGGAACGCCATGCCGTACATGTCGGCGCTGCTGCCGCAGTACGAGTTCCTGGGCCGCGGCGAGCCGCCGCTCAAGCTCTCGGACTGGAACGGCAAGCGGGTGCGTGCGGGCGGTGGCCTCGGTCTCGCCATGGAAGTGCTGGGCGCGACCCGCACCACGGTTCCGGCGACGGAGGTCTACACCTCGATGGAGCGGGGCACGGTCGACGCGGCCTCGTTCCCCTACACCTACGCCCATGCCGCCTACAAGATCCCGGAAGTGGCCGACTGGTTCACGAACAACATGTCGCCGGGCACGTCGGAGTGCGGCACTGTCTTCAGCAAGACCTCCTACGGCAAGCTTCCGGAGCAGTACAAGGCGCTCCTCGAGGACGTGCTGGACGAGGCCTATGACGTCCAGGTCCAGGCCTATATCGACATCGACAAGAAGAACCTGCCGGACTTCAAGGCGAAGCTGCAGGAGATCCTGTACACGCCGGAACAGCTGGCCGAGTTCCAGAAGGTCGCCGGTACGCCGGTGTGGGACCAGTGGGTCGCGGAAAACCAGGAAAAGTTCGACGCCCGCGGGCTGCTGAACGACCTTCTGGCCGAGATCGAAAAGGCCCAGAAGGGCAGCTGATCCGGGCCTGACAGGCGAAAGCTCCAGGGCCGCGCCGGGCCAGTTTCGGCGCGGCCCTTCTTTCCAACGAGGGGCCAAATAATGGCACATGCACTAGGGAACAGGCCCACCCGGCAGAGCGCCCGCGAAGGGTTCATCGGGTGGCTGGACTATGTCGTCTGGCAGATCGAGCGCGCCTTCACGCTGCTCTCGTCACTCTTCATCTTCGGCCTGATGATGATCGGCGTCGTCCAGGTCTTCGGGCGCAAGCTCTTCGACGCGCCGATCTTCGGCTATATCGACATGGTCGAACTGGCCATGACCACCTTCGCCTTCCTCGCCATCTCCTACACCGAGCGGCTGGGCGGGCACGTGCGCATGGAACTGCTCGTCGGCAAGCTGAAGGGCCGGGTGCAGTGGGCGGCGGAGTTCGCCAGCGTGATCGTCGCCCTCTTCGTCGTGGCGATCCTGATCTATTACGGCTGGACGCACACCGTGCGCGCCTACGAGTTCGGCGATTCCACCATCGACGCGGAATACCCGATGTGGCCGTCGAAGCTGGTCGTGCCGATCGCATTCTCGCTCCTGTGGATCCGCCTTCTGGTCATGGCCTACGGCTACGCCCGCCTGTTCGCGGACCCGGAGCGTACGCCGATCGGGGTGCCCGTTGTCGGCAATGTCGCGGAACAGGCAAAGGCTGAGGCCGCCGAGGCGCTGGGCGCCGACGCGCGTGAGGGGGGACGCTGACGATGGAGCTCAGCAACGAAACGCTCGGCATCCTGGGCTTCGTAGGCCTTCTGGTGCTGGTGGTGATCGGCGTGCGGATCTACATCGCCGCCGCGATCGTGGGCCTGATCGGCCTGATCGGGATGATCGGCTGGGACGCGGGCGCGGGCATCGTCGGCACGATCCCGCATTCCAAGTCCGCGAGCTACACGCTCTCGGTGCTGCCGATGTTCATCCTCATCGGCTACCTGGCCTTCCACGCCGGCATCACGGACGCGGTGTTCGATGCCGCGCGCAAATGGTTCGGCTGGATGCCGGGCGGCCTGGCGGTCGCCTCGGTCTTCGCGACCGCGGGCTTCGCGGCGGTGTCGGGGGCGTCGACCGCCACGGCGGCGGTGTTCTCCCGCGTCGCCATCCCGGAGATGCTGAAGTCCGGCTATCATCCGAAGCTCGCCGCCGGCGTCGTCGCCGCCGGCGGCACGCTCGCCACGCTGATCCCGCCGAGCGCCATCCTCGTGATCTACGCGATCATCGTGGAGGAGTCCGTGGGCCAGCTTCTGCTCGCGGGCTTCATCCCGGGCATCGTGTCGGCGCTGGTCTATGCCGGCATCATCGTGGTCTGGTCGATCATCGACCCGACCATCGGGCGCCCGATCCGCGGCTATACCTGGGGCGAGCGGGTGAAGTCCGTACCCGGCACCTTCCCGGTGCTCGCCGTCATCGTGATCATCTTCTCCGCCGTCTACTACGGCTGGGCCACGCCGACCGAGGCGGGCGCGCTGGGCGCCTTCGTCGTGTTCGTGCTGGCGCTCGCCAAGGGCATGAGGTGGGACAACCTCAAGGACGCGCTGCTGGAGACCGCGAAGCTGACGGTCATGATCTTCACGCTCATCTGGGGCGTGCTGATCTTCGTCCGCTTCCTGGGCTTCACGGGCGTTCCGGCGGAGTTCACGGAGTGGATCACCAGCCTCGACTACCCGCCGGTCGTGATCATGATCTTCATCCTGCTGGGCTATGCTATCCTCGGCATGTTCATGGACGCGATCGGCATGATGCTGCTGACGCTGCCCGTGGTGTACCCGGCGGTGATCGCGCTCGGCTACGATCCGATCTGGTTCGGCATCGTGGTGGTGAAGATGGCGGAGGTGTGCCTCGTCACGCCGCCGATCGGGCTCAACTGCTTCGTGGTGAACGCGGTGCGCCCCGACATCCCGCTGACGCAGGTATTCCGCGGCGTGGGGCCGTTCGTGGTGGCCGACTTCATCACGGTCGGCCTCTTCCTGGCCTTCCCCTGGATCATCACCTGGCTGCCGCAGCAAGTGCTGGGCTGATCCCGAGGGGCTCCACCAAGCGGACACGGAACGGGGAGGCGCGGGCAGCCGCGCCTCCCCTTTCCCTTTCCGGGAACCGGGCCGGGCCGGTTCAGGCGGTCGGCACCTCGACCGGCATGGCGAGGACGAGGTAGCTCCAGCTCTTGCCGTGGCTGTCGAGGTTGAGGGAGGAATTGACGCCGCCCTCCAGCGCGCTGGTCATCACGAAGTTGAGGGCGTGCAGGCTCTCGACCTCATAGCGGGTCACCTCGCCCCGGACGAGACCTGCAAGCGCGCGGGCGACCGCCTCCGCCGTCACCTGCTCGCGCAGCACGGGCCAGTCCTCGGGCCGCTTGGCGAAGACGGCGATGCTGGAGGTGTCGCCCTTGTCGCCGGCGCGTGCATGGGCGATGTCGCGCAGGGTCTTCCTCATGGCCGGATCACTCCCGTCTCGGCGCGGATGGCGTCGCGCGGCACATAGGCGTCGTGGGTGACGAAGGTGCGGCGCACCTGGCCGCGCACGCCGCCTCCGCCCGCCGGCCCGCAAGTGTAGAGCGCCTCAACCTCCCACAGCACGCGGTCGGCGGTGTCGGGGTCGTCGGTGCGGGCCGCGACGCGCACGCGCACATCCTCCGAGCGTTCGAGGTTGCTGGGCGCGGCGAGCGTCCCGTGCAGCGAACTGACGCCAATCAGATCGATACGCAGGGCCGCGATGTCCTTCAGCCGCTGGCGCAGCACGTCGGCGGCAAGCCGCGCCCGGTCCGCAGCGCCCGGCCCGGCGTAGGAGATGCCGGCCTCCGCCTCCATGCCGCCGTCGAAGGCGACCGTGACCTTGAGCGTATCCGGGCGCGGGCCGCCCGTGGCGCCCGCGATGGCGACGCGGTCGCGCCCCTCCTCGCGCACGCGCACGCGGGAGAAGTTGGCGGTCACGTCCGGCGTCAGGTAGCGGGCGGGGTCGTGCACCTCGTAGAGCGTCTGCTCCTTCACCGTCTGCGCCGTCACGCACCCGCCGTCGGTCGGCAGCTTGGTCACCGTGGCGCTGCCGTCGGCGGCAACCTCGCACAGCGGGAAGCCCAGGTCGGCGAGGCCGGGCACGTCCTTGTGGCCCGGATCGGCGAAATAGCCGCCGGTCACCTGGCCCGCACATTCCAGGAGGTGCCCGACCAGCGTGCCCGCGCCGAGGTGTGCCCAGTCGTCGAGCGCCCAGCCATAGGCGTGCACCAGCGGGCCGAGGAACAGCGAGGGGTCTGCCGTGCGTCCAGTGAGGATCACGGTTGCGTCCGACTCTATGGCAGGAAGGATCTGTTCCACGCCAAGATATGCATTCGCAGAGACGAGCGGCCGGCCGAACTCGCGCACGGTCATCCCGATATCCTGGAGCAGCGTATCCGGCCCGATCAGATGCATCACGTCATCGCCCGTCACATAGGCCACGGCGGCGCCCGCGCCGGCGCCGATCCGTGCTGCGGCCTCGGCCGCGGCGCGCGGGTTGGCCGCGCCCATGTTCGAGATGATGCGCGTGCCATTGGCCATCGCGGGGGGCAGGCAGGCGCGCATCCGCGCCTCGAGGAAACGGTTGTAGCCCTTCGCCGGGTCTGCGGCGCGCACGGTCTGGGCCTGGGCGAGCGTCCGCTCCGCCAGGCATTCGAAGCCGATCCAGTCGAGCCGGCCCTGCTCGATCAGCCGGACCGCCGGGTCGATCCGGTCGGCGGCGAAACCGGCGCCGCTGCCGATGCGCACCATGTCCATCCCTCGCGTCGTTCTTCGGTTTGCCCGAGACCGTACAGGGGGTGCGCATGGAGGTGAAGCCCGTTCCCCGGGTCTCCCCCGCCTTCCTGGGCGTGGTCGTCGCCATGTGCTTCGTCATGAACATGATGAGCCGGGGCATGAGCGACACGTTCAGCGTTTTCCTGCTGCCGGTGCAGGACGGCCTCGGTGCGACGCGCGCGGGCATGACCGGCGTCTATGCCGTCTACATGCTCGTGCACGGGCTGTCGGCGCCGCTCGCGGGTATCGTGTTCGACCGGCTTGGGGCGCGCGCGACCTATGGCGCCGGGCTGCTTGTCATGGGCGGCGCGTTCTGGGCGGCGAGCGGGGTCACCGCGCTCTGGCAGTATTATGTCTTCATCGGCGGCATGGTCGGCGTTGCGGCTGCGATGATCGGCATGGTACCCGCCTCGGCGCTGCTCAGCCGCTGGTTCACGCGCCGTCTCGGCACGGTGATCGGCTTCGCCTACGCCGCGGTGGGGGCGGGGATGCTGCTGATCATCCCGCTGGCGCAGTATCTGCTCGAGCAATACCACTGGCGCGACGTGTACCAGATCCTCGGCACGGGCGTGCTCTGCCTGCTGGTGCCGGTGATGGCCGCGCCGCTCGGCCGCTACACGCGGGGGTCGGAGGAATGGCGCGCGGCGCGCGACACCGCGGTCGGGGGCGTGCTCACCTGGACGATCGCCCGGGCGGCGCGCACGAGCGCGTTCTGGGGCCTGTTCTTCGTCTATTTCTTCACCTCCTTCGCGGTCTACAGCATCACGCCGCAGGCCGTCGCCTACCTCATCGAGAGCGGGTTCGAGCCGCTGACCGCCGCGAGCGCCATGGGCTTCACCGGCATGCTCTCGGTCATCGGCATGGTCAGCATCGGCGGGCTTTCGGACCGCTTCGGGCGCAGGAACACGGCATCCGTCTCCTACATCTTCACGCTGATCGGCATCGTCAGCCTGCTGCTGGTGGCGATCTGGCCGACGATCTGGCTGGTCTACGGCTTCGTGCTGTTCTTCGGAATCAGCCAGGGCTGCCGGGGGCCGATCGTCTCGACGCTGGCCGCGCGCCTGTTCCCCGGCGGCGGCATGGGGGGGATCTATGGCTCGATCACCATGGGCATGGGCGTGGGTGCGGCCACGGGCTCGCTGATCTCCGGCGTACTGCAGCAGATGACCGGGGCCTATTTTGCGTCCTTCGGCATGTCGTTCATGGCGGCCGCCGCGGGCCTCGCGCAGTTCTGGATGATCCGGGCCCTGTCGCGCACCTGAGCGGGAGTGGACGAGGTCCGGCCACGCGGATCAGGTTTCCCGCATCGGCACTTGGGCGCGCGCGCGGCCGGCGCTATGGTTTGGGCCAACAACGAAAACGCCTTTCCGAGGGAGCACAAACGCCCATGGCGCTCATCGAGCATCTGTCGGCCCTGCCGGCCTATGCGCCGCCCGGCCACAGCGGCACGCGCAACGTCCGCCTGGTCGAGAAGGATTTCTGCGGCAGTTTCGAGATGATCCTCGGCCGAATCGAGCCGGGGGGCATCGCCGACACCCATGCGCACGACCGCGAGCACCAGGTGATCTACGTCATTTCCGGCCTCTGCGACGTGACGCTTGGCGAGGAGCCCGCGCGCGAGTGCGGGCCCGGCACCGTGATCCGCATCCCGCCGAAGTTGATGCACACCGTTCACGCCAAGGGCGATACGGCGCTGGAGATCATCGTGCTCTACAGCCCGCCGCTACCGCCGCGCGCGGACGTGGCCCTCGAAGGAGACGCAGGATGACCGACATGCTCACCTCGCTCGACGAGCTGGCCGCCCGCGTGCCGGACGGCGCGCTGGTCGCGATCCCGCCGGACTATTCCGGCTGCGCCATGGCCGCGGTCCGCCGCGTGATCGCAAGGGCTGCGCGCGGTCTGCACCTCGTCGGCGTGCCCTCGGGCGGGCTGCAGGCCGACTGGCTGATCGGCGCGGGCTGCGTGGGGACGATGGAGGCTGCGGCCCTGACGCTGGGCGAGTTCGGCCTGCCGCCGCGCTTTGCCGCCGCGCTGAAGGCCGGGACCATCGCCACGAAGGACGCGACCTGCCCGGTCATTCACGCGGGCCTGCAGGCAGCCGAGAAGGGCATCCCCTTCATGCCGCTCAGGGGGGTGATCGGCAGCGACCTCGCGGCCAACCGGCCCGACTGGAAAATCATCGACAACCCGTTCTCGGCCGAGGGCGCGGAGCGCGGCGACCCGATCCTGCTGTTCCCGGCGATCCGGCCCGACGTGACGCTGTTCCATGCGCCTCGCGCGGACCGCTGCGGCAATGTCTGGGTCGGCGTGCGGCGCGAACTGATGCTGATGGCGCACGCCTCGCGCTCCGCTCTGGTCACGGTGGAGACGGTTGAGGATACGGACTTCCTCGCCGACCCGGTGCTCGCGGCGGGCACGATCCCCGCGCTCTACATCGACGCCATCGCAGAAGCGCGCAATGGCGCCTGGCCCGTAGGCCTCGCCGGAGAATATCCCGCCGACCGCGCGGCCATCGCGGCTTATGTGGAGGCGGCGCAGACGCAGGAAGGCTTCGACGCGTGGCTGAAGGCGCTGGAGACGGAGGCGGAAGCGGCATGAGCGCGGAAATCCTGATCGAGGCCATCGCCGGCATGCTCCACGGCCTGCGCCATGTGGCGGTCGGCGCGAACTCGCCCATTCCGGCGAGCGCGGCGCTGCTGGCGCGCCACCGCTCCGGCGGGCGGATGCAGGTCTCGCTGCTGTCGAGCCGCACGCAGAACGTCTTCACCGACGGCGGCAAGGAACTGTTCGACTGCGCCGCGCAAGGGCGCATCGACGCCTTCTTCCTGTCGGGCGGGCAGATCGACGGGCAGGCGAACATCAACCTGGTGGGCGTCGGCGGCTATCCGCGCTCCAAGGTGCGGTTTCCGGGCTCCTTCGGGTCGGCCTACCTCTATTTCCTCGTGCCGCGCGTGATCCTGTTCCGCGAGGAGCATTCGCCGCGCGTGTTCGTGCCGAAGGTCGACTTCGTCAGCGCGCCGGGGACGAGCGCGCCCGGCGTCTACCGGCCCGGCGGTCCGCATGCGCTGGTCACGGGCCTGTGCGTCTTCGACTTCGACCGGGAGCGGGCGCGGTTCGTCTTGCGCAGCGTGAACCCCGGCCACACGGTCGAGGAAGTGATCGCCGAGACGGGCTTCGAGTTCGACGTGCCGGACCATGTGCCGGAGACGCCGGCGCCCAACGCGGAAACGCTGGCGATCCTGCGTGGGCCCGTGGCCGAGGCCGTGTCCGAGACCTACCCCGCGTTCGTCGAGCGCACCTGGGGCAAGGCCGCGGCCTGAGCCCCGAAGCAGGCCCGGCGATCATGGAGAGACATGCCGATGACCGCGTGCGACCCCGGTCAGTCCGTCACGGGCGTGCCGTCGCGATGAACCGGCGGCAGGTTGCGGAACGTCCCTTGCGCGATGGCGACGACGGTGCCGTCGACGTCCGTCACCTCCGCTGTGCAGGTCACGACCTTGCGCCCGCCGCCGCGCGCCACGGCCACCGCGCGCAGCGGGCCCTCGCGCGCCGGGGCCATGAAATTGACCGTCAGCGAGACCGTCATGGTCCGGCGCAGGACGTCGGGCTTGTCGCTCCACGTGATCGCGTATCCCGCGGCCGCGTCGAGCAGCGTCATCACCATGCCGCCGTGCACGACATTGTTGCGGTTTCCATGCTGGGGGCCTGCGTCCATCTCCACGACCGCGCGGTTTTCGCTCCACTCTGTCAGGCGATAGTCGGTCAGCGTCTGGAAGCCCGTTCTCGGCTCGGCGGCGATCGGGTCGAAACTGGTCATGGCGGCTGTTCTGATCCTGAAGTCCAAGGGAAGGGTGTCCGAGAATGACCTCTGTCGCTGCGTCCTCCAAGCCCCGCCCCGCGCAGGTCCCCGATGCGCTGATCGTGCGTCTGAAGGAGATCGTCGGCCCCGGCAACTGGATCGACGACCCGGCGCAGATGGGCGCCTATACGACCGCCTGGCGGGATCACTGGGAGGCGCGCACCCCGCTCGTGGTGCGTCCGGGCTCGACGCAGGAGGTCGCGGCCATCGTCGCGGCCTGCGCGGCGGAGAACGTGCCCGTCGTGCCGCAGTCGGGCAACACCGGGCTGACCGGCGGCGGCCTGCCGCGCGATACCGGCGCGGAGATCCTGCTGACGACCGAGCGGATGCGGAAGGTCCGCGACCTCGACCTTCTGAACGACACGATCACGGTGGAGGCGGGGGTGGTCCTCGCCGACATCCAGAAGGCCGCGTCCGAGGCCAACCGTCTCTTTCCGCTGAGCCTCGGGGCCGAGGGCTCCTGCCGGATCGGCGGCAACCTCTCGACCAATGCGGGCGGCGTACAGGTGCTGCGCTATGGCAATGCGCGCGCTCTGGTGCTGGGTCTCGAGGTCGTGCTGCCCGACGGGCGTGTGTGGAACGGGCTGCGGGGCCTGCGCAAGGACAACACGGGCTATGACCTGAAGCAGCTCTTCATTGGGGCGGAGGGCACGCTCGGCATCATCACGGCGGCGGTGCTGCGCCTCTACCCCAAGCCGACGGAGCGGCAGGTGGCGGTGGCCGCCGTGACCGATCCGGCGGCATCCGTGCGCCTGCTGGGCCTGTTGCGGGAGGAGGCGGGCGAGCAGGTCACGACGTTCGAGCTTCTCCAGCGGTCCTGCTATGACAATGCGCTGGCGACGCTCGACGGGGCCGAGGATCCGCTCGACGCGGTCTATCCCTGGTATGTGCTGACGGAACTCAACGGCCAGGGTGCGCCGGGTTCGCTGCGCGCGCCGCTCGAGGCCGCGCTCGCGCGCGCGTTCGAGGCGGGCCTCGTCCAGGATGCCGTGATCGCGGCGTCGGAGCAGCAGGCGAACCGGCTCTGGCGTGTGCGCGAAGAGCAGGCCGACGTGCAGAAGCGCACCGGCACCGGCATCAAGCACGACGTCTCGGTGCCGCTCTCGCGCATCGCGGAGTTCATCGAACGCGCCGACGCCGTCCTGACGAAGGCCTATCCGGGCATCCGCCTGTGCGCCTTCGGCCACGTGGGCGACGGCAACATCCACTACAACCCGATCGGGCCGGCGGAGATGGGCACGGCCTTCGCCGGGGAAACCGAGACGGTCAACCGCATCGTCCACGACATCGTCGCCGATCTCGACGGCTCGATCAGCGCCGAGCACGGCATCGGCCGCCTGCGGCTTGCGGAGAACGAGCACTACAAGTCGGAGGTCGAGCAGGACCTCATGCGCGCGGTCAAGCAGGCGCTCGACCCGCTGAACCTGATGAACCCGGGCAAGCTGATCAGCGAACGCGACGGCTGACGCCCCAAGAATGGAGAGACACCCATGACCGACGAACCGAAGCTGCTGGGCGAAGGCTATTACTGGAACGAGTTGAAGCCGGGGATGCGCTTCCGCACCTTCGGGCGGACCATCACCGAGGCGGACCTCGTCTCCTTCATCAACTGCACCGGCATGGTCGAGGTGCTGTTCACCAACGAGGAGTTCCGCAAGTCGCACTCCGCGATCAAGGGCCGCGTGGTGCCGGGCGCCTTCATCTACGCCATCGCCGAAGGGCTGGTGCTGACCGGCATGGGGCAGGCGACGGGCCTCGCCTTCCTGCATACGGACATGGACGTGAAGGCTCCGACGGTCGTCGGCGACACGGTCCACGTCGAGATCGAGGTGACCGAGGCGCGCGCGGCGTCCAAGGGCAACCGCGGCCTCGTGCGCACGAAGAACCGCATCGTCAACCAGCGCGGCGAGACGGTCATCGAGTACAGCCCCCTGCGCCTGATGCAGGGCCGCTGAGGCGCGGGTTGCCGCATTTTCTTGACCCGGCCGGGGGCGTCGGCTAAACGTCCCCGGTCATTCCGGAAGCTTCTTGTCTTCCATCGGTCCCGCCCCTTGTGGGGGGATCGCCGCCGGTCAGCGAGGTTTCGCCCGCCGGCGCAATCGGTGTTTGGCGTTTGGCGGGGTGCGTGACGCATCCCATGTGGTGGTTGACGGATTGGGCCGTCGGACGGTTTGGAACAAGGGTGAAGGGAACCTCATGTTCGAAAGCCTGAGCGAACGCCTCTCCTCCGTGCTCGACCGGCTGAAGGGCCGCGGCGCGCTGAGCGAGTCCGACGTCTCCGCCGCCATGCGCGAGGTGCGCCTTGCCCTGCTCGACGCCGACGTGGCGCTGCCCGTCGCCAAGGACTTCATCGAGCGGGTGAAGGCCAAGGCCGTCGGGCAGGAGGTGCTGCGCTCCGTCACCCCCGGCCAGATGGTCGTCAAGATCGTCCATGACGAACTCGTCGAGACGCTGGGCGGCGAGGACGCGCAGGGCGGCCTCGACGTGGACGCGACCCCGCCCGTGCCGGTGCTGATGGTCGGCCTCCAGGGCTCGGGCAAGACGACCTCGACCGCCAAGATCGCGCGCCGCCTGCAGGAGAAGGGCAAGAAGCGGGTCCTCATGGCCTCGCTCGACACCCGCCGCCCGGCCGCGATGGAGCAGCTGAAGATCCTCGGCGAGCAGGCGGGCGTCGCCACGCTGCCCATCGTCGCGGGCCAGACCGCCGTCGACATCGCCAAGCGCGCGATGCAGGCGGGCCGCTTGCAGGGCTATGACGTGGTGATGCTCGACACCGCCGGCCGCATGGCGGTGGACGAGGCGCTGATGGCCGAGGTCGCGGCGGTGCGCGACGCGGTCTCCCCGCGCGAGACGCTGCTGGTCGCCGACAGCCTGACCGGCCAGGACGCGGTCAACACCGCGCGCCTCTTCAACGAGCGGGTGTCCCTCACCGGCATCGTGCTGACCCGGATGGACGGTGACGGGCGCGGCGGCGCGGCGCTGTCCATGCGCGCGGTCACCGGCTGCCCGATCAAGCTGATCGGCACGGGCGAGAAGCTGGACGCGCTGGAGGACTTCCAGCCCAAGCGGATCGCCGGACGCATCCTCGGCATGGGCGACATCGTCAGCCTGGTCGAGCGCGCGTCCGAGACGGTCAAGGCCGAAGACGCCGAGCGCATGCTCAAGAAGTTCAAGTCGGGCGCCTTCGACCTGGACGACATGGCCGAGCAGATGCGCCAGATGCGCAACCTGGGCGGCATGAAGGGCATCCTCGGCATGCTGCCCGGCGTGCAGAAGCTGAAGGGCCAACTGGAGGGTGCGAACCTCGACGACCGCGTCATCAAGCGGCAGGAGGCGGTCATCTCCTCCATGACGCGGGACGAGCGGCGCAACCCGAAGCTGCTCAACGCCTCGCGCAAAAAGCGCATCGCGCGCGGTGCGGGTGTCGACGTGCAGGACGTCAACCGCGTCCTGAAGATGCACCGCCAGATGGCGGACATGATGAAGATGATGGGCAAGCAGGGCAAACGCGGCGGCGGCCTCGGCGGCATGCTGGGCGGCATGTTCGGCCGCGGCGGCGGCGGCATGCCCGACCCCTCGCAGATCCCGCCCGACCTGATGAAGAAGCTGCCGGGCGGCGGCCTTCCGGGCGGGCTTCCGGGCACGCCCGGCAAGCTGCCCCCCGGCTTCCCGGGCCTCGGCGGCCCCGGCGGCCCGAAGCTTCCGCCGGGCTTCCCCGGCGCCCCGAAGAAGAAGTGATACCCGAAACACGCGATCCGAATTTCCAAGCGAAAGGACCTGACACATGGCACTGAAGATCCGTCTCTCCCGCGGCGGCGCGAAGAAGCGCCCGTTCTACCGCATCGTCGTGACCGACAGCCGCAACCCGCGGGACGGACGCTTCATCGAGAAGATCGGCACCTACAACCCGATCCTCCCGCGCGAGTCCGAAACCCGCCTCGTCCTCGACGTCGAGAAGGCGAAGGAGTGGATGGCGAAGGGCGCGACGCCGACCGACCGCGTGGCGCGCTTCCTCGAGGATGCGGGCGTGGTGAAGGCCAAGACCCGCAGCAACCCGAACAAGGCGAAGCCCGGCAAGAAGGCCGAGGAGCGCGCCGAGATGCGCCGCCAGCGCGAGGAAGAGGCCGCGGCCGCAGCCGCAGCCCCGGCCGAAGAGGCGCCCGCCGAGGAGCCCGCGGCGGAGGCGTGATCTCCGCCGCTGCCGGTGCCTGAGCCATGCCTCCTAAACCCCGCGCCCCCAAGGGACCGGACGCCCGCGACGAGGATCTCGTCTGCGTCGGACGCCTTGCGGGTCCGCACGGGCTCAGGGGTGAGGTGCGGCTCAAGTCCTTCACGGAGGTGCCGGAGGACATCGCGTCCTACGGCCCACTCCGGCTGGGCCGGACGGGACGCACGCTGACGCTTGCGGGCTTGCGGCCCGCGGGCGACGGCTTCGTGGCCCGGCTCGAAGGGGTCGGCGACCGCACGGCGGCGGAGGCGCTCGGCAAGGGCGACCTCTACGTCTCCCGCGCGGTCCTGCCGGAGACGGAGGACGCCGACACCTTCTACCACGCGGACCTGATCGGGCTCGCGGCGGTCCTGGAAACGGGGGAAGAGGTCGGCAGCATCCGCGCCGTGCACGATTTCGGCGCGGGCGACATGCTGGAGGTGTTCGTCCCCGGACGGCGCACGACGCTGATGGTGCCGTTCACGCACGAGGCGGTGCCGGACGTGCGCATCGCCGAAGGGCGCGTGGTGCTCGCCGCGATCGGGGAGCTTGCGCCCGGTGCGGGTGACGGCGACGAGGGGCCGGACGAGGGGGCAGCAGAGGAGCCTGGGGGGACGCCGCGGTGACCGCGCCCTGGCGCGCCAGCGTGCTGACCCTCTACCCCGAGGCATTCCCCGGCCCGCTCGGCGTCGGCGTCGTGGGCAAGGGGCGGGCGGCCGGAAAATGGCTGCTGGAAACGGTGGACATTCGCGCCTTTTCGCGCGATAAGCACCGCTCCGTGGACGACACTCCGGCCGGCGGGGGTCCCGGAATGGTCATGCGGCCCGACGTTCTGGGGGCCGCGGTCGATGCGGTGCCCCGGCAGGGACGGCGGCGTGTCCTGCTCAGCCCGCGCGGGCGGCGGTTCGATCAGGACCTCGCGCGCGCCTGGGTGGCGGAGCCGGGGGTGATCCTCGTCTGCGGCCGGTTCGAGGGCGTGGACGAGCGCGTGCTCGAGGCGCGCGGGATCGAGGAGGTGAGCCTCTTCGATGCGGTGCTCGCGGGCGGAGAGGTCGCGGCCATGGCCGTGATCGAGGCATGCGCCCGGCTTCTGCCGGGTGTCCTGGGCGAGGCGGAGAGCCTCGCGCACGAGAGTTTCGAGGATGGCCTGCTGGAGCATCCTCACTACACGAGGCCTCAGGTATGGGACGGCCGCCCCATCCCCGAGGTCTTGACGAGCGGGCACCACGCCAATATCGCGGCGTGGCGCCGCGCGAAGGCGGAAGAGATTACCCGGGCCCGCCGGCCCGACCTGTGGACGGATTATCTTGAGCGTACGGGCGGCGCGGCCCGCCGGACGACGGAAGGAACGGACCGATGAACATCATCGAGCAGATCGAAAAGGAAGAAGTGGCCCGTCTGGCGAGTGGCAAGACGTTCCCGGACTTCGGCCCCGGCGACACGGTGCGCATCAACGTGCGCGTGACCGAGGGCGAGCGGACCCGCGTCCAGGCGTTCGAGGGCGTCTGCATCGCGCGTCAGGGCGGCGGCTACAACGAGTCGTTCACGGTGCGCAAGGTGTCCTACGGCGAAGGCGTGGAGCGCGTTTTCCCGCTGTTCTCGCCCGCGCTCGACTCCATCGAGCTGGTGCGCCGCGGCAAGGTGCGCCGCGCGAAGCTCTATTACCTGCGCGGCCGCACGGGCAAGTCGGCCCGCATCGCCGAGCGGACCACGGGCCGCAAGGGCGAGGCGACCACCTACGAGGACATCACCTCCGCGCCGGAAGCTTCCGCCGAGGAATGAGACCCATGCCGCGGGCCCGCTTGACCGGGCGCGCGGATTGCGGTTTGACAAGGGGCCCCGGGCGGATGCGTCCGGGGCCTCGCGCATGTTCACGGCGCGGGCAGGGCGGCACAGGAAGAGCAGGACAGGACCAATGGCCGGGCGGACACTCTACGACAAGATCTGGGACGCGCATCTCGTCGACGTGCAGGACGACGGGACCTCGCTCCTCTACATCGACCGCCATCTCGTCCACGAGGTGACGAGCCCGCAAGCCTTCGAAGGCCTCCGCATGGCCGGGCGCAAGGTCCGCCGGCCCGAAGCGACGGTCGCCGTCGCCGATCACAACGTGCCGACGACTGACCGCTCCAAGGGCATCGCCGACCCGGAATCCCGCATCCAGGTCGAGACGCTGGAGAAGAACGCCGCCGACTTCGGCGTCGAATATTTCGGCATGGACGATATCCGCCAGGGCATCGTCCACATCATCGGGCCGGAGCAGGGGCTGACCCTGCCGGGCATGACCATCGTCTGCGGCGACAGCCACACCTCCACGCACGGCGCGTTCGGCGCGCTGGCCCACGGCATCGGCACGTCGGAGGTCGAGCACGTGCTCGCCACCCAGACGCTCGTGCAGTCGCGCGCGAAGAACATGGCCGTGAAGGTCGAGGGCACGCTCGCCCCCGGTGTCACCGCGAAGGACATCGCGCTTGCCATCATCGGCCGCATCGGCACGGCGGGGGGCACCGGCCACGTCATCGAGTACATGGGCTCGGCCATCACCGGCCTCACCATGGAAGGCCGCATGACGGTCTGCAACATGTCGATCGAGGCAGGCGCCCGCGCCGGCCTGATCGCGCCCGACGCGACCACCTTCGACTATCTGAAGGGCCGCCCGCGCGCGCCGAAGGGCGCTGCGTGGGAAGCGGCCATGGCCTGGTGGTCGACGCTGAAGTCCGACCCGGACGCGCATTTCGACACGGTGGTCGAGATCGACGCCGCCGACATCGCGCCGACCGTCACCTGGGGCACGAGCCCGGAGCAGGTGCTGCCGATCACGGCGTCCGTGCCGAACCCGGCCGACATCGCCGACGCGGGCAAGCGCGGGGCCGCGGAGCGCGCGCTCGCCTACATGGGCCTCACGGCCGGCACGCCGCTGACCGAGGTGAAGATCGACCGCGTGTTCATCGGGTCCTGCACCAACGGCCGGATCGAGGATCTGCGCGCGGCCGCCGAGGTCGCGAAGGGCCGCAAGGTCGCCTCCCACGTCGGCGCGATGGTGGTGCCGGGTTCCGGCCTCGTGAAGGCGCAGGCGGAGGAGGAGGGGCTCGACCGCATCTTCCTCGACGCGGGCTTCGAGTGGCGCGAGCCCGGCTGCTCCATGTGCCTCGCCATGAACGCCGACCGGCTGGAGCCGGGGGAGCGCTGCGCCTCCACTTCCAACCGCAATTTCGAGGGACGCCAGGGCCGCGGCGGCCGCACCCATCTGATGAGCCCGGCCATGGCGGCTGCGGCGGCCATCAAGGGCACGCTCGCGGACGTCCGCGACCTCGGCTGAGCCAGGGCCAAGGCTTGGTGCTGAGACCGATATCGGGGCGCGCGATCCGTCGTGCCCCGATCTTGCCTCCGGAGGGAGACGCATGGTCACCGGACGCGACGACCGCGAGGAGGAAGCCGCCCGCGCCCTGAAGCGCGTGGCGGGCGAGGGCGGCGGCCTGACCGGCCATACCGAAAGTGCAGCCGGAGGCCGGCCCGACGAAGCGACCGATCCCGCAGCCATCTGGGGCAAGCGCATCGGCCGGGCTGCGGGACTCGTCGTGCTCGCCTGGCTCCTCTATCATCTGATCTCCACCTATCTGATCGGAACGCCCGGCTGAGGTGCTGTCCGGGCGGCGCCGACCGAGACCCGGAGAACCGGCCATGCGTGCGTTCGCCCCCCTGCCCCTCATCGCCGCCCTCGTGCTGGCCGCGCTGCCCGCCGCCGCGCAGCAGGCGCCCTTCCAGCAATGGCAGGCTGTCATAACCGAGCGCGACGAGGCACGTTTCATCGCCATTCCGCAGGTCCGCGACCGCGCCCGGGAGCTCGCGGAATCCTATGGCCAGATGGACCAGCTGGAGACCCTGCGCGCCCTGCTCGACAGCCCCGCGCAACCGCTGGACGCGGCGGCCCTTCCGGGCACCTGGCCCTGCCGGACCTTCACGCTGGCCGCGACGCCCGGCCACCGCGAGGACCTGAAGATCCACAACTGGTTCACCTGCCGCATCGCCGAGACGCCTGACGGCCTCACCTTCGAGAAGCTGACGGGAAGCTGGCGCACGGCGGGCTGGCTTTATGCCGAGACCCCGTTCTCGCGGGTCTATCTCGGCGCGAAGTCCGATCCAGGCGCCGCGCGCCTCACCGCTTATGGGGAGAATTCGTCGAGCAACGAGGTCGCCGTTCTGGAGCAGGTCGGGCCAGGCCACTACCGCATGATGTTCGGCGCCGATCCGGAGGGGAGCCGTTTCACCGTGCTCGATATCGACGCCCAGGGCCGCTGAGCCCCTGTGGGCCGCCGGGAGCAGACCGGCAAGATGCGAAGACCTGCCGCGTGCACGCGCTCTCTTGGCCCCCGCGCGGGCATGGGTTAAGACACCCGGCAAAACCGCCATGAGGAGAGGGGCCGTCCGATGGACAAGTTCACCAAGCTGACCGGTGTCGCCGCGCCGCTGCCGATGATCAATGTCGACACCGACATGATCATCCCCAAGCAGTTCCTGAAGACGATCAAGCGCACCGGCCTCGGCAAGAACCTGTTCGACGAGATGCGCTACGACGACGCCGGTGCGGAGAAGCCGGACTTCGTGCTGAACAAGCCCGCCTACCGCAACGCGCAGATCCTCGTGGCCGGTGCGAACTTCGGCTGCGGGTCGAGCCGGGAGCACGCGCCCTGGGCACTTCTCGACTTCGGCATCCGCTGCATCGTCGCCCCGTCCTTCGCCGACATCTTCTACAACAACTGCTTCAAGAACGGCATCCTTCCGATCAAGCTGCCGCAGGAGCAGGTGGACAAGCTGATGGAGGACGCCGAGCGTGGCTCCAACGCCACGCTCACGGTGGACCTCGAGAACCAGACGATCCAGGGCCCCGACGGCGGCACGATCGCGTTCGAGGTCGACCCCTTCCGCAAGCATTGCCTGCTGAACGGCCTCGACGACATCGGCCTCACCCTGCAGAAGGGCGACGCCATCGACGGGTTCGAGGCGAAGCGCAAGCAGAGCTTCCCCTGGCTCGAGCAGGGCAGCGCGGCCTGATCCTTCTTCCGCCGATCCGTCCGGCCGCCCTGACCCGGCGGCCGGCCGCCTATCGGGGCGACATGCCCATCACCTGACACAAGAGGACCCGACATGTCCCGCACTCTTCTGATCCTTCCCGGCGACGGCATCGGGCCGGAAGCCATGGCCGAGACCGTGAAGGTCATCGACTGGTTCAACGCCAACCGCGCCACGGGCTTCGAGATCGAGGAAGACCTCGTCGGCGGCTGCGCCTACGACGTGCACGGCAAGCCGCTCGCGGACGCCACCATGGACCGGGCGCAGCAGGTGGACGCGGTCCTGCTCGGCGCGGTCGGCGGGCCCAAGTGGGACAATCTCGACTTCTCCGTGAAGCCGGAGCGCGGGCTCCTGCGCCTGCGCAAGGAAATGGACCTGTTCGCCAACCTGCGCCCGGCGATCTGCTTCCCGGCGCTGGCCGATGCCTCCTCGCTGAAGAAGGAGCTGGTCGAGGGCCTGGACCTCATGATCATCCGCGAGCTGACGGGCGGCGTCTATTTCGGCGAGCCGCGCGGCATCACCCAGATGAACGACGGCACGCGCCGCGGCGTGAACACGCAGGTCTACACGACCGAGGAGATCCGCCGCGTCGCGCGCGTCGCCTTCGACCTAGCCCGCAAGCGGTCGAACCGCGTCCTGTCCTCCGAGAAGGCGAACGTGATGGAATCCGGCATCCTCTGGCGCGAGGAGGTGCAGTGGGTCCACGACAACGAGTTCCCGGACGTGGAGCTGTCGCACATGTACGCCGACGCCGTGGCCATGCAGCTCGTCCGCCGGCCGAAGCAGTTCGACGTGATCGTGACCGACAACCTCTTCGGCGACATCCTGTCGGACGAGGCATCGATGCTCTCGGGCTCTCTCGGCATGCTGCCGTCCGCCTCGCTCGGCGCCGCCGATCCCGCGACCGGCAAGCGCAAGGCGCTCTACGAGCCGGTGCACGGGTCGGCGCCCGACATCGCGGGGCAGGGGATCGCCAACCCGCTCGCCTGCATCCTCTCCTTCGCCATGTGCCTGCGCTATTCCTTCGACATGGGCGCGGACGCCGACCTGCTGGAGGCAGCCGTCTCCAAGGTGCTCGACGACGGCGTGCGCACCGGCGACATCGCCGAGCCCGGCGTGGCCCCGGTGGGAACGAAGGAGATGGGCGACGCGGTCGTCGCCGCGCTCGGCGCGCTGGCCGCATAGGTGGCAACGCGGGGCTTGCGCCTTGACATGGTTAATGTTTTTCTGCGGCGGACGGGGCGAACCCTGCCCGCCGCAGAATTGTAAGCGCGGCTTTACGTTCGGTGTCTTGGCGGCTTGCCAGAATGGCGGGCAACCGATCTTCCCCCTCTCTCCCTGCGCTGGTCCCGTGCCGGTAATGTATTGAATCCAGAAGAAAAAAAAATTCAGGCACAATCCGCTGGAAGTTGGCCCGCAGATTGCTTCCCTGTCTGGCACTGTTGGAAGATGGTTCGCGGGTTGTTGTGAGCGGGCCGACTGGAGGAAGACATGTTCAACGTTAAGGCTCTCATTGCGGGTCTCGTGTTCGGCGCGCTCGCCGCCACGTCCGCACAAGCTGCGCCGGCAGTCGGCACGATCGACTTCGGCGTTTCCGGGTCCGAAGGCGCGTTCACCTACGACGACGCCACCAAGACCATCACGTTCAGCGTGGGCACGTTCACCGTCGACAACGCAACGGGCGACTTCGTTGCGCTGATCGGCGATGCGGGCACGATGACCAACCCGATCGACCTGGACGGCGTTCTGCCGATCTCGCCGCTGTGGACGGTCAGCGGGTTCGAATTCGAAGCCACGCAGATCTTCGACATCGACTACAATGTGTCGTCCATCGCCGGCTTCGTGAGCGAGACGCTCTCGTTCAAGGCGCTCGGCTACCTCGACGACACGGGCGGCTCCTACGACACGTCGTTCGGCATCTGGGAATACACCGGTCAGCGCACCGGCGGTTCCGCCGGCACGTGGTCGGGTTCGGGCGCCTTCCGCGCGCCGGAGCCGGGCATCCTCGCCCTGGTCGGCGTTGGCCTGCTGGGCCTCGGTCTCGCGCGTCGCCGCGCCTGATCGATCTATCCAGCGGTCTGCAGATTTGACGGCGGCGGGGGAACCCGCCGCCGTTCTTCTGCGTTGGGATTGGAGGGCCGGACGATTGCGTTCCGGCCCGCACTGCATTATGTGCGCACGCGAAAGGCCCGCCGGCGGTAACCGGCGGCGGGAGCAACAAGGAGAAGAACGTTCATGTCCTATTCTGTCGCCGTCGTGGGCGCGACCGGCAATGTGGGCCGGGAGATGCTCAACATCCTCGCGGAGCGGGAGTTCCCGGCCTCCGAAGTGCATGCGATCGCCTCGCGCCGGTCGCTGGGCGTCGAGGTGTCCTTCGGCGACCGAACGTTGAAATGCCAGGACCTGGAGCAGTTCGACTTCTCCAAGGTCGACTTCTGCCTGATGTCGGCGGGCTCGGCCGTCTCCAAGGACTGGTCGCCCCGGATCGGCAAGGCGGGCGCCATCGTGATCGACAACTCGTCCTGCTGGCGTTACGACCCGGATGTACCTCTGATCGTACCGGAAGTGAACGCGGACGCGGTCGCGGGCTACACGAAGAAGAACATCATCGCGAACCCGAACTGCTCGACCGCGCAGATGGTCGTCGCGCTGAAGCCGCTGCATGAGGCCGCGGGCATCAAGCGTGTCGTCGTCTCGACCTACCAGTCGGTCTCGGGCGCCGGCAAGGACGCCATGGACGAGCTGTTCGAGCAGACGCGCGCCATCTTCGTGAACGACCCGAAGGAGCCGAAGAAGTTCACCAAGCAGATCGCCTTCAACGTGATCCCGCACATCGACGTCTTCATGAAGGACGGCTCCACCAAGGAAGAGTGGAAGATGGTCGCGGAGACCCACAAGATCCTCGACCCGAAGATCGAGCTGACGGCGACCTGCGTGCGCGTGCCGGTCTTCGTCGGCCACTCAGAATCGATCAACATCGAGTTCGAGCGTCCGATCACGCCGGAGGAGGCGCGCGACATCCTGCGCGAGGCGCCGGGCCTGATGGTCGTCGACAAGCATGAGGACGGCGGCTACGTGACGCCGGTTGAGTGCGTGGGCGACTATGCGACCTTCGTCAGCCGCATCCGCACCGACACCACGGTCGAGCACGGCCTGAACCTGTGGTGCGTGTCGGACAACCTGCGCAAGGGCGCGGCGCTCAACACGATCCAGATCGCCGAGACGATCATCAACCGCGGGCTGCTCAACAAGGCGGCCTGACAGGGCGCACGACCCAGGGAAAGAGGCAGGGGGCGGCTCTCCGGGCCGCCCCTTTGCCGTCTCAGGCGACGATGTCGCCCAGCAGCTTGGCAAGGCCCGCCGTCGGTAGGCTCTCGCGCCGGCCCGCCGCCTTGATCAGCGTCTCGATGCCGACGACCGTGCGGTGCATCGCCTTGTCGCCGGCCATGTCCTTCAGCATGAAGCCCAGCAGCAGGGCAGAGAGCGCGTCGCCCGTCCCCCGCGGCACACGCGGGCGGCGGTCGCTCGACACCCAGTGCGCCGTGTCGGGTGCGACCAGTGCGGTGCCGATCCGCCGTCCGGCCAGCGGGACGGAGGTGACGGCGACCACCGCGCCGCCTGCCTCGCGCGCTGCCGCCTCCGCCTCGTTGGGGCCGGTCACGCTGCGGCCCGTGAGCCAGGAAAGCTCGAACGCATTGGGCGTGGCGATGTCGGCCAGCGGCATCAGCCGGTCGCGGATGGCGGCCCCCGTGGCATCGGAGACATAGAGCCCGCGGTCCGCATCGCCCAGCACCGGGTCGCACATGTAGATTGCCTGCGGATTGGCCTCCTTCACCTGCTCGACCACCCGCACGGCCGCACGCACCTGGTCGGCGTCGCGGAAATAGCCCGTGATCACACCGCGCACGCGCATCAGCGCGCCGTCGTCGTCCAGCGTTTCGCCGATCGCCTCGATCTCCTCGGCGGGCGTGCGATGACCGACGGGCCGCGCGATCCCCGGGTGGGTGGACAGCACGCAGGTCGGCAGCGCCCAGACCTCGTGGCCCAGCACTTCCAGGCACGGCACCATGATGCGCAGGCCGACCGCGCCGCGCACGACATGGCTCGAAATCGCGAGAACCACCGGCGGCTCTGCCATGCGTCCCCTGTCCTCCATCAAGCGGTTGCGGCGCGGGCCCGTTCGGGTAGGCTCTCGCCCGCGATTGTTCTGACAGGGAAGCTTGTGCCGATGACCGAGACCGACGCAACCCCGATCCGTCCCCGCCGCTCCGTCCTGTACATGCCGGGGTCGAACCCGCGCGCGCTGGAGAAGGCGAAGACGCTGCCCGCCGACGCGCTGATCCTCGATCTCGAGGACGCGACCGCCCCGGAGAAGAAGGACGAGGCGCGCGATCTCGTCACGGCTGCCGTGCGCAAGGGCGGCTATGGCGGGCGGGAGATCGCGGTGCGCATCAACGGTCTCGACACGCCGTGGGGCATGGCCGACCTCAAGGCCGCGGTGAAGGCCGCGCCCGACGCGATCCTCGTGCCCAAGGTTTCCGCGCCCGCGATGGTCGTGGAGGTCGAGAAGCTGATGCAGGACCTGCGTGCCGACGACAGGACCCGCATCTGGGCGATGATGGAGACGCCGCGCGGCATGCTGCATGCGGAGGCGATCGCGGCCTCATCCACGCGGCTCGACTGCTTCGTCATGGGCACGAACGACCTTGCCAAGGACCTGCGCGCCCGCTTCGTGCCGGGCCGCGCGCCGCTTCTGCCTTCGCTCGGGCTCTGCCTGCTGGCGGCGCGGTCCTACGGCCTCGCCATCGTCGACGGGGTGTGCAACGCCATCGACGACACGGAGGCGCTGGAGGCCGAATGCCGCCAGGGCCTCGACATGGGCTTCGACGGCAAGACCCTCATCCACCCGAAGCAGATCGAGGTGACGAACCGCGTCTTCTCGCCCGACCCGGACGCGCTCGACCTCGCGCGCCGCCAGATCGCGGCGTTCGAGGCGGCGCAGGCCGAAGGCAAGGCCGTCGCCGTGGTCGACGGCAAGATCGTGGAGAACCTCCACGTTGCCGAGGCCCGCCGCCTCGTCGCCCTCTCCGACGCCATCGCCGCGATGTGAACTTGTCCCCGCGCGCTCCGGGCGGTGTAGAGTGGTAGCGTCGGACAATGTTGCATGTATTTCGTCTACATTCTCGCCAGCGGGCGGGCAGGCACGCTCTATGTCGGCATGACGAACGATATCCGTAGACGCGTCTGGGAGCATCGAGAGGGTGTCGCAGACGGATTTACCAAGGCCCACGGCGTGAAACGTCTCGTCCACGTCGAGGTGTTCGAGACGGCCTTGCAGGCGATCCAGCGGGAGAAGGCGCTGAAGCGCTGGCGAAGGAACTGGAAATGCAATCTGATCGAGCGGGAAAACCCGGAATGGAGCGACCTCTTCGACACCCTCGGACCGTCGTGAGAACGGATGCCTGGCACGGAGGCCGGGCATGACGGGGGGCTGGGGAATGGCAGATCTGCGGCGCATCGGCGGTCGCGACGACAGTTCGGAACGAAGCCGCTCCCCCATTTCCGTCATCCCCGGGCCTGTCCCGGGGATCCATGACCCCGGCGCGGGCTGACGGGCATGGGCGCAAGCAACCCGCACGCACGGGACGCACAAACGAACGCACTGGACAACAGGCACGACATGACCAAGACGAACACCGGCAATTTCTTCGAGGATTTCCGCCTCGGCCAGACGATCCGGCACGCGACCCCGCGCACGGTGACAGCGGGCGACCAGGCCCTCTACACCGCGCTCTACGGCTCGCGCTTCGTGGTGCCGTCGTCGGATGCCTTCGCCCGCGCGCTGGGCTATGGGGCCGCGCCCATCGACGACCTGCTCGCCTTCCACATCGTGTTCGGCAAGACCGTGCCCGACATCTCGCTCAACGCGGTCGCGAACCTCGGCTATGCGGACGGGCGCTTTGTTGCCCCGGTCTATCCGGGCGACACGCTCTCGACCGCGTCGGAGGTGATCGGCCTGAAGGAGACCTCGAGCGGCAAGACCGGCATCGTCTACGTTCGCTCGACCGGCACCAACCAGCGTGGCGAGACGGTCATGTCCTACGTTCGCTGGGTGATGGTGCGGAAGCGGGACGAGGGCGCGCCCGCGCCCGATCCCGTGACCCCCGACCTGCCGGAGGCGGTCGCCGCCGCCGACCTCGTGCCGCCCGCGGGTCTCGACCTCGCGGCCTACGACCTCGATGCGGCGGGCAGCCCGCACCTGTGGGGCGATTATGCGGTGGGAGAGAAGATCGACCACATCGACGGCATGACGGTGGAGGAGGCCGAACACCAGATCGCCACCCGCCTCTACCAGAACACCGCCAAGGTGCACTTCAACCAGCATGTCGAGGGTCAGGGCCGGTTCGGCCGCCGCCTCGTCTATGGCGGGCACGCGATATCGACGGCCCGCGCGCTCAGCTTCAACGGCCTCGCCAACGCCTTCGCCATCGGCGCCATCAATGCGGGCGCGCACGCCAACCCGGTGTTCGCAGGCGTCACCCTTTATGCCTGGTCGGAGATCCTGGACAAGGCCGAGACGTCCGCTCCCGGCGTCGGCGCCCTGCGCGTCCGGACCGTGGCGACGAAGGACCGGGCGTGCGCCGATTTCCCCCTGAAGGGCGAGGACGGCAAGTACGACCCCGCGGTCGTTCTCGACCTAGACTATTGGGTGTTCATGCCGAAACGGTAGGGCGGCCTTGCGGGCGATAGCGTCTGGAATGTGGCGCTGCGGGATGCTAGAGCGTCCGCATTGACGCGCCGCCCGCCGGCGCTATGGTTCCTTCGGGTTGAGCGGACCCCCTTGCGGCGCATGGCCGCGCCCCAGGGGTCCGGGGCAAAGGGTGAGGCAAGGCATGGCCAACGCGAAGACCGGGACGGACCGGCCGCTTTCTCCGCATCTGCAGATCTACCGGCCGCAATTGTCGTCGATGCCGTCGATCACGCACCGGATCACGGGCATGGCGAACGCGGCGGGGCTGATCCTGCTGACCTGGTGGCTGGTGGCGATGGCGACGGGCGCGGGCGCCTTCGACGCGGTGCAATGGTTCCTCGACAGCATCCTCGGCCGCATCATGCTGTTCGGCTGGACCTGGGCGCTCTGCTACCACTTCCTGAACGGCATCCGCCACCTCGTCTGGGACGCGGGCTTCGGGTTCGAGGTCGAGACGATGGAGCGGTCGGCGAAGATGGTGATCGGCGGCTCGGTGGTCCTGACCCTGCTGGTCTGGATCGTCGTGGCGATCGTCTGAGGGGAGAGGGCAGGATCATGGCAGACTTCCGCACGCCGCTCGGCCGCGTCTACGGTCTGGGCTCCGCCAAGGACGGCACCGGCCACTTCATCCGCCAGCGCGTTTCCGCCGTGGCGATGGCCGTGCTCGCCATCTGGTTCGTCGTCTCGATGATCGGGCTCGCCGGCGCCGGCCATGCCGAGGCGACGGCCTGGCTCGCCCGCCCTGTCAACGCGATCCCGATGCTGCTCCTGGTGATTGCGGCGTTTTATCACGCCCGCCTCGGCCTCCAGGTGGTCATCGAGGACTATGTTCATGGCGAGGCGGCGAAGATGTCGCTGCTGATGCTCGTGACGTTCGCCACCTTCGGGCTGGGCGTCGCGTGCGTTTTCTCGATTCTGAAAGTCGCCCTCGGGGCGTAAGGGGTAGTGAGCATGGCGAGCGGGAACGGAAAGTCCGCCTACAAGGTGATCGATCATTCCTTCGACGTCGTCGTGGTGGGCGCGGGCGGCGCGGGCCTGCGTGCGACCGTCGGCTGCGTCGAGGCCGGGCTCAAGACGGCCTGCGTGACCAAGGTGTTCCCGACGCGCTCGCACACGGTTGCGGCGCAGGGCGGCATCGCGGCGTCTCTCGGCAACATGGGGCCGGACGACTGGCGCTGGCACATGTACGACACGGTGAAGGGCTCCGACTGGCTCGGCGACCAGGACGCGATCGAGTATCTGTGCCGCGAGGCGCCCAAGGCCGTCTACGAACTCGACCATTACGGCGTGCCCTTCAGCCGGACCGAGGAGGGCAAGATCTACCAGCGCCCGTTCGGCGGCCACATGCAGAACTTCGGCGACGGCCCGCCGGTCCAGCGCACCTGCGCCGCGGCCGACCGCACCGGCCATGCCATCCTGCACACGCTCTACGGCGCGGCGCTGAAGCACAATGCGGAATTCTTCGTGGAGTATTTCGCTCTCGACCTCCTCATGGAGGACGGGGCCTGCCGGGGCATCCTCGCCTGGAATCTCGACGACGGCACGATCCATCGCTTCAACGCCAAGATGACCATCCTGGCGACCGGTGGCTACGGGCGGGCCTATTTCTCCTGCACCTCGGCGCACACCTGCACGGGCGACGGCAACGCGATGGTGCTGCGCGCCGGTCTGCCGCTGCAGGACATGGAGTTCGTGCAGTTCCACCCGACCGGCATCTATGGCGCGGGCTGCCTCATCACCGAGGGGGTGCGCGGCGAGGGCGGCTATCTCGTGAATTCCGAGGGCGAGCGCTTCATGGAGCGGTACGCCCCCTCCGCCAAGGACCTCGCCTCGCGCGACGTCGTCTCGCGGTCCATGACCATCGAGATCCGCGAGGGGCGCGGCGTCGGCAAGGGCAAGGACCACATCTACCTGCACCTCGACCACCTCGACCCGGCGGTCATTCACCAGCGCTTGCCGGGCATCGCGGAATCGGCGCGCATCTTCGCCGGCGTCGACGTGACGAAGGAGCCGATCCCCGTGCTGCCGACCGTCCACTACAACATGGGCGGCATTCCGACGAACCATCTGGGCGAGGTCGTGACGCTCAAGGACGGCAACCCCGACACGATCGTTCCGGGCCTGATGGCGGCGGGCGAGGCGGCGTGCGCGTCCGTCCACGGCGCGAACCGTCTCGGCTCGAACTCGCTGATCGACCTCGTGGTGTTCGGCCGGGCGGCTGCCTTGCGCGCGGCCGAAATCATCGCGCCCGGTGGCGCGATCCCGAAGGCGCCGGAGAGCGAGACGGAGAAGGCGCTCGCCCGCCTCGACCGCTTCCGCCACGCCAAGGGCGGTACGCCGACCGCACAGCTTCGCGAGAAGATGCAGCGCGTCATGCAGGACAATTGCGCGGTGTTCCGCACCGGCGACGTCCTGGAGGAGGGCGTGAAGCTCATTCAGGAGGTGTGGGACGGCACGCCCGACATCGCGGTCACCGACCGCTCGATGATTTGGAACTCCGACCTCGTGGAGACGCTGGAGTTCGACAACCTGATCCAGCAGGCGGTCGTCACCATGAACTCCGCGTCCAACCGGACGGAGAGCCGCGGCGCCCACGCGCGGGAAGACTATCCCGACCGCGACGACGAGACCTGGATGAAGCACACGCTTGCCTGGTTCACCGACGGCAAGGCGGAACTGGACTACCGTCCGGTTCACGCGCACACGCTGTCGAACGAGATCGCCTACATCGCGCCCAAGGCGCGGGTCTATTGAGGGGGACGAACGGACAATGGTCCAGCTGACGCTTCCCAGGAACTCCCGGGTCAACGCCGACGGCAAGGTCTGGCCGAAGCCCGAGGGTGCGACCAACACCCGCACCTACCGGGTCTATCGCTGGGACCCGGAAGGGGGCGAGAACCCGCGTGTCGACACCTATCATGTCGACCTCGACGATTGCGGGCCGATGGTCCTCGACGGTCTCATCTACATCAAGAACAAGATCGACCCGACGCTGACCTTCCGCCGGTCCTGCCGCGAGGGCATCTGCGGCTCCTGCGCGATGAACATCGACGGGACGAACACGCTCGCCTGCCTGAAGGGCATGGACGAGATCAAGGGCGACATCCGCATCTATCCGCTGCCGCACATGCCGGTGGTGAAGGATCTCGTGCCGGACCTGTCGAACTTCTACGCCCAGCACGCCTCCATCCAGCCCTGGCTGCAGACGAAATCGCCGACGCCGGGCACCGAATGGCGGCAGAGCGAGGACGACCGCGCCAAGCTCGACGGCCTTTACGAGTGCATCCTGTGCGCCTGCTGCTCGACCTCGTGCCCGAGCTATTGGTGGAACGGCGACAAGTACCTCGGCCCCGCCGTGCTGCTCCAGGCCTACCGCTGGCTGATCGACAGCCGCGACGAGGCGACGGGCGAGCGCCTCGACAATCTCGAGGATCCGTTCCGCCTCTACCGCTGCCACACGATCATGAATTGCGCGAAGACCTGTCCGAAGGGCCTCAACCCGGCCAAGGCCATCGCCGAGATCAAGAAGATGATGGTCGAACGGCGCGTCTGACGGACACGCCGCGCGGTCTGCGTTCCGGCACCCCGGTCCCTCCAAGGGCCGGGGTGTTCGCGTTTCGGGGACCCGTCGCGCAAAGACTGGAATCATTACAAACTAGCGCTTGAAATTGCGAACCGATTGCAATAACTTCTCCCCCGAAGGAGAAAGCCCATGCGGATCGCAAAGACGGCAACCTATGGCACGATGCACCTCGCGGTGGCGGTGACGGTCGCCTATGCGGTGAGCGGAAGCTGGGCCGTGGCACTCGGCATCGGGCTGCTTGAGCCTGCGGTGCAGACGGTCGCCTACATGCTGCACGAACGCTTCTGGGACCGCCGGTCGCGGGTCCGCGGCGTGCCGAACCCCCCGGTCGATGCCTGCCACGGTCATGACCCGCGGGGCATTTTCGCCGCCTGATCCTTCTCAGCGCGATCTCTCTTCTTGCCAAGAGTTCCATGCTTCCATAAACATCGAAATATGGAACAGGAAGATGCCGCCCGCCTCTTTTCCGCCCTGTCGCAGGAAACGCGCCTCGCCGTGGTGCGGCGTCTTGTTCGTGCGGGGCGCGGCGGCTGCGCGGCGGGCGACCTCGCCGAGGGGCTGGGCGTCGCGCCTGCAACGCTCTCCTTTCACCTGAAGGAGTTGACGCACGCTGGCCTCGTCTCCTCCCGGCGGGAGGGACGGTCGATCCGCTATGCGGCCGAGCTTGAGCGGGTGTCCGCGCTCGCGCGTTTCCTGCTCGAGGAATGCTGCGCCGAGGATGCCGATCCCGCCGCCGACTGCCGCGCGGTCCCGGCCTGCGCGCCCGCCCGAACCCGCGAACCCCAGGGGGGCTGACCCGATGAAGCACGTCCTGTTCCTGTGTACAGGCAATTCCGCCCGGTCGATCCTTGCCGAGGCGATCCTCGGCCGCCTCGGCGCCGGGCGGTTCGTTGCGCACAGTGCCGGCAGCCAGCCCAAGGGCGCGGTGCATCCGCTGGCGCGTGATCTCTTGGCGTCGCTCGACTATCCGGTCGCGGGGCTTCGCTCCAAGGCGTGGGACGAGTTTGCCGCACCCGGCGCGCCCGAACTCGATTTCGTGTTCACGGTCTGCGACAACGCCGCGGGCGAGGTCTGCCCGGTCTGGCCGGGCCAGCCCATGACGGCGCACTGGGGAATTCCCGATCCGGCTGCCGCCGAGGGAACGGAGGTTGAGCGCCGCCTCGCGTTCGCCGAGGCCTACCGCATGCTGCACCAGCGCATCGACATCTTCGTCAACCTGCCCTTGGCCTCGCTCGACCGCATGTCCTTGTCGCGCCGGCTTGCGGAGATCGGCAATCTGCCCGCGTCCGCCGCTCGCTCCGAACCCGCCTGAGAGGCAGCCTTTCGCCCATGTCGCTCTTCGAACGGTATCTCTCCCTCTGGGTGGCGCTGGCCATGGCGGGGGGCGTGGCGCTCGGCCACCTGGCGCCCGGGCTCGTCGCCGGGCTGGCCGCGCTCGAATACGCCAGTGTCAACCTGCCCGTCGCCGTCCTGATCTGGGCGATGGTCTACCCGATGATGGTCGCTGTCGATTTCGACAGCCTGCGCCACATTGGCGACCGTCCCAAGGGGCTCATCCTGACGCTCGGCGTGAACTGGCTCGTGAAGCCCTTCACCATGGCCGGCCTCGGCGTGCTGTTCTTCGAGGTCGTGTTCGCGGACCTGATCGCGCCGGAAGACGCGCAAGCCTATCTCGCGGGCGTCATCCTCCTGGGAGCCGCGCCCTGCACGGCCATGGTCTTCGTGTGGTCGCAGCTGGTGCGCGGCGACGCCACCTACACGCTGGTCCAGGTGTCCGTGAACGATGTCGTCATGGTCTTCGCCTTCGCGCCCATCGTGGCCTTCCTGCTGGGCGTCACCGACATTTCCGTGCCGTGGGAGACGCTGCTGCTCTCCGTCGCGCTCTATGTCGTGATCCCGCTGGCCGCAGGGATCCTCACGCGCCGGGCGCTCGTGGCGGGTGTGCGGGGCCCTGCCGCGGACGCGCGCGTTGCGGCCTTCACCGCGCGCGTGAAGCCTGCCTCCGTCGCGGGACTGATCGTGACCGTGCTGCTGCTCTTCGCCTTCCAGGGCGGGACGATCCTCGACCGCCCGCTGGTGATCGCGCTGATCGCGGTGCCGTTGCTGATCCAGACCTATGGCATCTTTGCCGTGTCCTATCTCGCCGCCTGGGCGTGGCGTGTGCCTTTTCCCGTTGCTGCGCCCTGCGCGCTGATCGGCACATCGAATTTCTTCGAGCTGGCGGTTGCCGTTGCGATCAGCCTCTTCGGCCTGCAGTCCGGCGCTGCGCTTGCGACTGTCGTCGGCGTGCTGGTCGAGGTGCCGGTGATGCTGTCGCTCGTCGCCTTCGCCAACGCCACGCGCAACCGCTTCCCGGCCTGAGCCGCGCTTCTCCCCTGCGTCCGACCCACTTGCGGGCGCATCCGCCGCCCGTTAAGTCAGAGGGCGAGAGAACACGCGGGACGCAAGGAGGGACGGCCATGGCGGAGACGCTCTATCATTTCATCGGTGGCAAGCGGGTCGAGGGCAAGAGCGGACGCTTCGGCGACGTCTACTGGCCGATGACGGGCGAAGTGGCGGCGAAGGTGCCGCTCGCCAGCACGGACGAGGTGCGCGCCGCCGTCGCCAACGCCAAGGCCGCGCAGCCCGAATGGGCCGCCACCAATCCGCAGCGGCGCGCGCGCGTGCTGATGAAGTTCCTGCAGCTTGTCGATGCCGAATACGACAGCCTCGCCGAGACGCTGGCGCGCGAGCACGGCAAGACCATCCCCGACGCCAAGGGCGACATCCAGCGCGGGCTCGAGGTCGTGGAGTTCGCCTGCGGTGTGCCGCACCTGCAGAAGGGCGAATATACCGAGAGCGCCGGCCCCGGCATCGACATGTACTCGATGCGCCAGCCGCTGGGCGTGGTCGCCGGCATCACGCCGTTCAACTTCCCGGCCATGATCCCGATGTGGAAGTTCGCGCCCGCGATCGCGGCGGGCAACGCCTTCATCCTCAAGCCGTCCGAGCGCGACCCCTCGGTACCGCTGCGCCTTGCCGAACTTCTGCTCGAGGCCGGGCTGCCCGCCGGCATCCTCAATGTCGTCAACGGCGACAAGGAGGCGGTGGACGCCATCCTCGACGATCCGGACATCCAGGCCGTGGGCTTCGTCGGCTCCACACCCATCGCGCACTATGTCTATTCGCGCGCAACCGCGGCCGGAAAGCGCGCCCAGTGCTTCGGCGGCGCAAAGAACCACATGATCGTCATGCCGGATGCCGACATGGACCAGGCGGTCGACGCGCTGATCGGCGCGGGCTACGGCTCGGCCGGCGAGCGCTGCATGGCCATCTCCGTCGCCGTGCCGGTGGGGGAGAAGACCGCCGACACGCTGGTCTCCAAGCTCGCCCGGCGCGTCGAGTCGCTGAAGATCGGCCCCTCCACCGATCCGTCCGCCGACTTCGGCCCGCTGGTGACCGCCCAGCACCTGCAGAAGGTGAAGGACTATGTCGACATCGGCGTGAAGGAAGGCGCCGAACTGGTCGTCGACGGGCGCGAGTTCACGCTGCAGGGCTACGAGAACGGCTACTACATGGGCGGCTGCCTGTTCGACCGCGTGACCCGCGACATGCGCATCTACAAGGAGGAGATCTTCGGTCCCGTCCTCTCCGTCGTGCGCGCGAAGGACTATGAGGAGGCGCTGTCGCTGCCGAACGAGCACGAATACGGCAACGGCGTCGCCATCTACACCCGCGACGGCGACGCGGCGCGCGACTTCGCTGCCCGCATCAATGTCGGCATGGTCGGCATCAATGTGCCGATCCCGGTGCCGCTCGCCTACTACACCTTCGGCGGCTGGAAGCGGTCGGGCTTCGGCGACCTGAACCAGCACGGGCCGGACGCCATCCGCTTCTACACCAAGACCAAGACCGTGACCTCCCGCTGGCCGTCCGGCCTGAAGGAGGGGGCGGAATTCGTCATCCCCACGATGAAGTAGGGACGCACCTTGGGACGTCAGGCAGGCAGCAGGGCCGGGGCGCACCCCCGGCCCCGCGCATTGAAGGCGGGCGGCGCGCGGTGAGCGCGGGAACGGCGAGACCGGCGGTCGTCGCCCGCTACCGTGCGCTCGTGGACGAGGGTGCGGTGCACTTCGACCCTGCGCAGGAGGCCGCGGTCGAGAAGCTCGGCATCCTCGCGCTCAGGCTCAAGGACTACGATCCTGCAACGCCACGCCTCTCGCCGCGCGGCTGGTTCGGCTTAGGTCGCAAGGCCGCGCGTGCCGAGCCGATGCTGCAGGGTCTCTATCTCTACGGCGGCGTCGGGCGCGGCAAGTCCATGGTCATGGACCTGTTCTTCGAGACGGTTGACTTCGAACCGAAGCGCCGCGTCCACTTCCACGCCTTCATGCAGGACGTCCACGCCCGCGTGAAGGCGGAGCGCGCGGGCCGCGACGGCGATCCCGTGCCGCGCGTGGCGAAGGCGCTGGCGGCGGAGGCGCTGCTCCTCTGCTTCGACGAGTTCCAGGTGACCGACATCGCCGACGCCATGATCCTCGGCCGGCTCTTCACCGCGCTGTTCGAACATGGCGTCGTGGTGGTCGCGACCTCCAACCGCCCGCCGGACGACCTCTACAAGAACGGCCTCAACCGCCAGCACATCCTGCCCTTCATCGCGCTGCTGAAGGAGAAGATGGACGTGCTGGAACTGGATGGCGGCACCGACTACCGGCTGGAGCGGCTGAAGGCGGTGGAGGTCTACCACAGCCCGCTGGGGCCGCAGGCCGACGCCGCCATGGACCGGGCGTGGGCGACGCTGACCGACGGTGCAGCAGGCCTGCCGCGGCACCTGGAGGTGCAGGGCCGCACGCTCACCATCCCGCATGTCGCCGGGGGCATCGCGCGCATGTCGTTTCCGGACCTGTGCGCCCGGCCGCTGGGCGCGGCGGACTATCTGGCGCTGGCCCGCACCGTCCACACGCTGCTCGTCGACCGGATTCCGGTCATGGGGCCGGAGAAGCGCAACGAGGCGACCCGCTTCGTTTATTTGATCGACGCGCTCTACGAGGCGCGGGTGAAGCTCGTCTGCTCGGCGGATGCCGAGCCTGACGACCTCTACGTCCAGGGCGACGGGGCGTTCGAGTTCGCGCGCACGGCATCGCGCCTGCACGAGATGCGCTCGGCCGATTATCTCGAGGAAGCCCACCGCGACTGATGCGCGGGCCGGGGCGCTCAGTCGGTGTCGGCGTCCCCATCCCCGTCGGCGTCCACCGCCCGTTCCACGCGGACCTCGCGCCGCTTGCGCACCTCCGCGGGCTGCTCGCTCTCTCGTTCCTGCGTGCCGGCCGATCGCGCCTCGCCGGGATGGAACAGGCGTTCCAGCCGGTCCAGATCGCGGATGTGGATGTCCTGCTGCGGGAAGGGGATCTCGATGTCCGCATCGCGGAAGCGCCGGGTGATGTCGAAGCGGATGTCGCTCGCCACCTGGAACTTGTGGCCGATGTCGGCGACGTAGAGGATCAGGGTGAAGTCGAGCGAGCTTGCCCCGAACTCCATGAAATAGACGACCGGCGAGGGGTAGGAGAGCGTCTGCGGGTGCGCGACCGCCGCTGCCATCAGGATGTCGCGGACCTTCTCCACGTCGCTTGCGTAGGAAACGCCGACATTGATCTTGATCCGGCCCATCCGGTTCTTGAAGTACCAGTTGGTCACGGGCGCGGCGATCAGTTCGGAGTTCGGCACGATCACCGAGGAGCGGTCGAAGGTCTCGATCTCGGTCGCACGCACGCTGATGCGCTTGACGAAGCCCTCTGCGCTCGACGCCTGTACCCAGTCGCCCACCTTCATCGGCCGCTCGACCAGCAGGATGATGCCAGAGACGAAATTGTTGACGATGTTCTGCAGTCCGAAGCCGATGCCGACCGACAGCGCGCCCACGACGATCGCCAGGTTGGAAAGGTCGAGCCCGACCAGAGACACCGCCGTCAGGCCCGCTATCACGAAGCCGACGTAGCCGATGCCCGTGGCGATGGAATCCTGCACGCCGGAATCGAGTTGCGTCATCGGCAGGATGCGGTTCGAGAGCAGCGTCTTGAGTTGCTTCGTCAGCGCCAGGACCAGAACGAAGCCGCCGATGCCGATCAGGATCTCGGTGACCGAGATACGGACCTCGCCGATCTGGAAGCCGGTTACGGCGGTTGCCAGCAGGCCCGTCAGGCTGCCCTGGTCCGCCCCCCACAGTGGCAGGAGGAGAAACACGCCCGCCGCGATCAGGGCCACGTCGATGGCCAGAGACGCCCATGCCAGCGCGACCCGCCCCTTCTGGCTGTCCTCCTGCGCGCGCGCAGCCTTGCGGCGTGTCAGCTGGTCGCGCAGAAGCTCCACCAGCAGAACCCGGCTCAGCATCAGCACGGTGATGATGGCCGCCGTCAGGAGCGCCCGATCCGTCACGAAATCGGCAAAATGGTGATAGCCCACCAGCACCGCGGCCGAGGTCAGCACCGCCACGCCGCGTGCCAGCAGGCGCAGCGGTTTGGCCCAGCGCGTCATCGTGTGTGCCGCGGCCTCGCTTTCCGGGTCGTGGCCGACCTCTGCACCGTGGCTCTGCGCCCACGTGCGGCGCGCTGCCAGCATCCAGACCAGGACGGTGGTCAGCACGATCCCGCTGGCGCTCACGAGGGTCAGCAGCGCCCTGCCGCCCTCGGCATGGCGGATCGAGGCGAGCAGGATCTCCTTGACGACGAAGACGGCTGCAAGGCCGATCAGCAACAGCGTCGCACGCGTCGCGGCTGCGTCGGTGACGGGCACCAGGCGCCATGACGGCCGCGCGGGCGAGAAGGTGGCCCGGGTCAGCGACGCCGCGGCAACCAGCGCCATCAAGCCGCGGTAGGAGGTCTCGACGACCGCCGTCTCCAGCTCTCCCAGCACGCCGATCCGGAAAAGCGCCGCGTAGACCGCGGTGATCGCCAGCGCCATGGGCACCGCCCGAACCATCCCGACCAGCGCGGCGCGGACGACCCGCTCGGTGAAGTCCGGGGCGGGCCGGGACGCATCGCTCTCCGGGAGCACCCGCGCGATCAGCGTCCGCCGCAGCGGCCAGCCGATCGCCCAGGCCAGCAGGAAGACCGCGATCAGCCACATCCAGCGCGCCCCCAGTCCCTCGCCCGAGAAGAGCGTGCTGCGGCCGGTCCATGCGATCAGCGCCTCGGAGAATGCCGCGGACTCGGCCCCGGCGGCGGTCAGCGTTGCAGGCGCCAGGGGCAGCGGCCCGCGGGTCGATAGCCAGTCGATCAGCCGCGCGCGCTGAAAGCTCCCGATCCGGTCGCTGAGGGTCGAGGCTTCCGTCCGCCGCAATTCCAGCGCCTTGATGCGCCCGTCGATCCGGCTGATCTCCGCCTTCAGGTTCTCCCGCTCCTTCGCGATCTCCGCCGATTCCGGGGGATCCTTTTCGCCGGGGGGCGGCCCCAGCGCGTCGAGCTGCTTCTGCACCGCCTGCAGGTCGCCGCGCAGGGCCTCGCCGCGCGCAGCCGCGTTCGTCGCCGCCTGCTGCAACTGCTTGCGCAGCTCCGCGAGGCGTTCTTCGGACGTGTCGCGGCCCTGGAGTGCGAAATCCGTGCGGCGCTTGAGGCTGTCGAACGCTTCCGCGCTCATCACCTGCGGCGCGTCGTTGGCGGCCTGTTGCGCGCCCGCCGGAGCCGCGGCGGCAAGCTGCAGCAGGACCACGGCCAGCGCCGCCAGCGCCGCGAACAGCCGCACCGGCCTGACCGCCTGTCGCCGCAGCCTGCCATCCCGGAACCCGGTAGACCTTTGCGTCAGCTGCATTCCCGCATCTCCCGCGTTGCGCGTCTTGCGAACATCACACATGTGGCCGGTTGGTCCAACTTGCAGAGGGACGTCAATCGGGCTACACCCGCCGGCGATCCTTATCGGGCCAAACAAGGCCAGAAAACGACATCCGGAGGACGAACATGGCGCGCGCGAAAATCGCGTTGATCGGGGCGGGGCAGATCGGCGGTACCCTCGCTCATCTCATCGGGCTCAAGGAACTGGGCGACGTCGTCCTGTTCGATATCGCCGAGGGCGTCCCCCAGGGCAAGGCGCTGGACCTCTATGAATCGTCGCCCGTCGACGGCTTCGACAGCGCGCTGACCGGCACCAACGACTACAAGGACATCGCCGGTGCCGACGTCTGCATCGTGACGGCGGGCGTGCCGCGCAAGCCGGGCATGAGCCGGGACGACCTGCTCGAGATCAATCTCAAGGTCATGGAATCGGTGGGTCGCGGCATTGCCGAGCATGCGCCGGATGCCTTCGTGATCTGCATCACCAACCCGCTCGACGCCATGGTCTGGGCGCTGCGCCAGTTCTCCGGCCTGCCCCACGAAAAGGTCGTGGGGATGGCTGGCGTGCTCGACAGCGCGCGCTTCCGCACCTTCCTCGCGATGGAGTTCGGCGTGTCGGTCGAGGATGTGACCGCCTTCGTGCTCGGCGGCCACGGCGACACGATGGTGCCGCTGGTGCGCTACTCAACCGTTGCCGGTATCCCGCTTCCCGACCTGGTGAAGATGGGCTGGACGACGGAAGACCGGCTGGCGGAGATCGTGCAACGCACGCGCGACGGCGGCGCCGAGATCGTGAACCTGCTGAAGACCGGCTCGGCCTTCTACGCGCCGGCGGCCTCGGCGGTCGCGATGGCGGAAAGCTACCTGAAGGACAAGAAGCGCGTGCTGCCCTGCGCGGCGCACCTGACGGGCCAGTACGGCATCGAAAACTACTATGTCGGTGTGCCGACTGTGATCGGCGCCGGCGGGATCGAGCGGATCGTCGAGATCTCCCTCGACGACGCGGAGCGCGCGATGTTCAACAAGTCCGTCGACTCCGTGAAGGGCCTCGTCGAGGCCTGCCTGAAGATCAAGCCGGAGCTTGCCGGTTGAGCGGATCGCGCCAACGACAACCACGCGGGTTGCACGCGGCGAACGCGGTGCTATAACGCCCCCGGTTTTCCGGGGGCGTGCCCGTGCGCCCGCGTGCTCCTTACCCCGCAGCCACGAGCGGAAGCGACATGAACATTCACGAATACCAAGCGAAGTCCCTGCTCAAGACCTATGGCGTCCCCGTTCCCCGCGGTCACGTCGTGTTCAGCCGGGACGAGGCGGGCCGCGCGGCCGACGACCTCGGCGGGCCGGTCTGGGTCGTCAAGGCGCAGATCCACGCCGGCGGCCGCGGCAAGGGCGGCGGCGTGAAGGTCGTCAAGTCGAAGGACGCGGTGCTTGCGGAATTCGACAACATCATGGGCATGACGCTGGTCACCCACCAGACCGGCCCCGAAGGCCGCCTGGTGCGCCGCGTCTATGTCGAGGAGGGCTCGAACATCCAGCGGGAGCTTTACCTCTCGCTGCTGGTCGACCGCGCGACCTCGCACATCGCCTTCATCGCCTCGACCGAGGGCGGCATGGACATCGAGGAGGTCGCCGCGCACACGCCGGAGAAGATCTTCACGATGGACGTCGACCCGGTGCAGGGCGTGATGCCCTACCACGGGCGCAAGCTCGCCAAGGCGCTGGGCCTCACCGGCGACCTCGCCAAGCAGGCGGGCAAGCTGGCGCAGGCGCTCTACACCGCCTTCGTCGACACCGATGCGAGCCTCGTGGAGATCAACCCGCTGGTCGTCACCGGCGACGGCAAGCTCGTCTGCCTCGACGCGAAAATGAACTTCGACAGCAACAGCCTCTACCGCCGGCCGAAGATCGCCGAGATGCGCGACGAGACGGAGGAGGATCCGAAGGAGCTGGAGGCCTCGAAGTTCGACCTGAACTACATCGCGCTCGACGGCGAGATCGGGTGTATGGTCAACGGCGCCGGCCTCGCCATGGCGACCATGGACATCATCAAGCTCTACGGGTCGGAGCCCGCCAACTTCCTCGACGTCGGCGGCGGCGCCTCGAAGGAGAAGGTGACGGAGGCATTCAAGATCATCACCTCCGACCCGAACGTGAAGGGCATCCTGGTCAACATCTTCGGCGGCATCATGCGCTGCGACATCATCGCCGAGGGCGTGATCGCCGCGGCGAAGGAAGTGTCGCTCTCGGTGCCGCTGGTCGTCCGGCTGGCCGGTACGAACGTCGACAAGGGCAAGGAAATCTTGAGCAAGTCCGGTCTGAAGATCATCCCCGCGGACGATCTGGCGGACGCGGCCGAGAAGGTCGTCAAGGCCGTGAAGGAGGCGCAATAATGTCGGTTCTGGTCGGCAAGGACACCAAGGTCATCTGCCAGGGGCTTACCGGCGCCCAGGGGACCTTCCACACCGAGCAGGCGATCGCCTATGGCACGCAGATGGTCGGCGGCGTGACGCCGGGCAAGGGCGGGACGAGCCACGTGGGCCTGCCGGTGTTCGACACGGTGGCCGAAGCGCGCGAGAAGACCGGCGCCAACGCCAGCGTGATCTACGTGCCGCCGCCGTTCGCGGCGGACGCGATCCTCGAGGCGGCGGACGCCGGCATCGAGCTGGTGGTCTGCATCACCGAGGGCATCCCCGTCCTCGACATGATGAAGGTGAAGCGCTCGATCGCGGGCAGCGGTACGCGGCTGATCGGCCCGAACTGCCCGGGCGTCATCACGCCGGGCGAGTGCAAGATCGGCATCATGCCGGGCCACATTCACACCCGCGGTTCGGTCGGCATCGTGTCGCGCTCCGGCACGCTGACGTATGAGGCGGTGGCCCAGACGACGGCGGCCGGTCTCGGCCAGTCGACCTGCGTCGGCATCGGCGGCGACCCGATCAAGGGGACGGAGTTCATCGACGTCCTGGAGATGTTCCTCGCCGACGACGAGACCAAGTCGATCGTCATGATCGGCGAGATCGGCGGTTCGGCCGAGGAGGAAGCTGCGGAATTCCTTAAGGCTTCCAAGGTTAAGAAGCCCGTGGTCGGCTTCATTGCCGGCGTGACGGCGCCTCCGGGCCGCCGCATGGGTCACGCGGGCGCGATCATTTCCGGCGGCAAGGGCGGCGCTGGCGACAAGATCGAGGCCATGAAGTCGGCCGGCATTGCGGTGGCGGATTCGCCTGCCGCGCTCGGCTCGACCTTGAAAAAGCTGCTCGGCGGCTAAGTAGGTGTAAGGTCGGGGGCAACTTTTGACCAGGCGGCCGGCCCCCATGCCCCCGGGGACGACCGGTCACCGGATCCCGGCCGGCGGGTGACGTCCCGCCGGTCCGGACAACGCGGAAGGGGCGGTTCGCGCCGCCGGATTGGGCCATGGGTCAAGACCCCCGCAACGAAGCCTTCGAACTCACGTCTTTCCTTTCGGGCGCGAACGCCCTCTACGTCGAGCAGCTCTACGCGCGCTACAAGACGGATCCCGGTTCCGTGGACCCGAGCTGGCGGGACTTCTTCGACGGTCTCGGCGACGACGCCGACGCGGTCCTGCGCGAGGCGAAGGGCGCCCCGTGGGAGCGCGTCGACTGGCCGCCGAAGGCAAACGGCGAGATGGTCGCCGTGCTCGACGGCAACTGGCCGGTCGTGCAGAAGGCGATCGAGAAAAAGGTGGAGGCGCGCCAGCCCGCCCTCTCGCGCGAGGACGTGCGCCAGGTCGCACTCGATTCGATCCGCGCGATCATGATGATCCGCGCCTACCGGATCCGCGGCCACCTGAAGGCCGACCTGGACCCGCTCGGCATCGTGAAGAAGGAGGCGCATCCGGAACTCGACTACCGGACCTACGGCTTCACCGAGGCGGACCTCGACCGCAAGATCTTCATCGATTTCGTGCTCGGCCTCGAGGAGGCCACGCTGCGCGAGATCCTGGCGATCCTCGAGCGGACCTATTGCTCCACCATCGGCGTGGAGTTCATGCACATCTCCAGCCCCGACGAGAAGGCCTGGATCCAGGCCCGGATCGAGGGGCGCGACAAGGAGATCACCTTCACCACCGAGGGCAAGAAGGCGATCCTCAACAAGCTGATCGAGGCCGAGGGCTTCGAGAAGTTCCTGCACGTCAAGCACTCCGGCACCAAGCGCTTTGGCCTCGACGGCGGCGAGGCGCTCATCCCCGCGATGGAACAGATCATCAAGCGGGGCGGCCACCTCGGCGTGAAGGACATCGTGATCGGCATGCCGCATCGCGGCCGCCTGAACATCCTCGCCAACGTGATGCAGAAGCCCTACCGCGCGATCTTCTCGGAGTTTCGCGGCGGCTCCGCCCATCCGGAGGACATCGGCGGCTCGGGTGACGTGAAGTACCACCTGGGCGCATCCGCCGACCGGGAGTTCGACGGCAATGTCGTCCACCTGTCGATGGCGGCAAACCCCTCGCATCTCGAGGCGGTGAACCCCGTCGTGCTCGGCAAGGCGCGCGCCAAGCAGGACAAGTACGGCCGCGACCGCAAGGCCGTCCTGCCGATCCTGCTGCACGGCGACGCGGCCTTCGCTGGCCAGGGGGTCGTGGCGGAATGTCTCGGACTGTCCGGCCTCGTGGGCCATCGCACGGGCGGCACGATCCACATCATCGTGAACAACCAGATCGGCTTCACGACGGCGCCGCACTTCTCGCGCTCCTCGCCCTATCCGTCGGACGTGGCGAAGATGGTCGAGGCGCCGATCTTCCACGTGAACGGCGACGATCCGGAAGCGGTGGTGCACGCGGCCAAGGTCGCGACGGAGTTCCGCCAGCTGTTCGGCAAGGACGTCGTGCTCGACATGTTCTGCTACCGGCGGTTCGGCCACAACGAGGGGGACGAGCCCTCGTTCACCCAGCCGCTGATGTACAAGACCATCCGCAAGCAGACGACCACGCTGGAGAAGTACGCCGAGCGTCTGGCCGAGGAAGGTCTCGTGCCGAAGGAGGAGAGCGACAAGGCAGTCTCCGACTTCCAGGATCGCCTGAACGAGGAATTCGAGGCCGCACCGGCCTACAAGCCGAACAAGGCCGACTGGCTCGAAGGCCGCTGGAAGGGGCTGCGGGTCGCGGAAGGTGACGAGCGGCGCGGCGAGACGGCGGTCGACGCGGACCGTCTCAAGGCGCTCGGCCTCAAGCTGACCGAGGTGCCGGGCGACTTCAACCTGCACCGCACGGTCAAGCGTCTGCTCGAGAGCAAGCGCCAGATGTTCGAGACCGGCGAGGGCATCGACTGGGCGACCGCCGAGGCGTTGGCCTTCGCCACGCTGCTGGACGAGGGCCATCCGGTCCGTCTCTCGGGCCAGGACAGCGCCCGCGGCACCTTCAGCCAGCGCCATTCCCGCCTGATCGACCAGGAGACGGAAGCGCACTACGTGCCGCTCAACCATCTCCGCGACGGACAGGCGCACTACGAGGTCATCGACTCGATGCTCTCCGAATACGCCGTGCTCGGCTTCGAGTACGGCTATTCCTGGGAGGATCCGGAAGCGCTGACACTGTGGGAGGCGCAGTTCGGCGACTTCGCCAACGGCGCGCAGGTCATCGTCGACCAGTTCATGTCGTCGGCCGAGAAGAAGTGGCTGCGCATGTCTGGCCTGGTGATGCTTCTGCCGCACGGCTACGAGGGGCAGGGGCCGGAACATTCGTCGGCGCGCCTGGAGCGTTATCTCCAGATGTGCGCCGAGGACAACATGCAGGTTGCCAACTGCACGACGCCGGCGAACTATTTCCACATCCTGCGCCGGCAGATCCATCGCAACTTCCGCAAGCCGCTGATCCTGATGACGCCGAAGTCGCTGCTGCGCCACAAGCGCTGCGTCTCGACGCTGGCGGAACTCGGGCCTGGCTCGTCCTTCCATCGCGTCCTGTGGGACGATGCGGAGTATCTCAAGAACTCCGTGAAGCTGAAGAAGGACGACAAGATCCGCCGCGTGGTGATCTGCACCGGCAAGGTCTATTACGACCTCTACGAGGCTCGCGAGGAGAAGGGCGTCGACGACGTCTACCTGATGCGCTGCGAGCAGCTCTATCCCGTGCCGCGCCAGTCGCTGCGCCACGAGCTGGGCCGCTTCAAGAACGCCGAGGTGGTCTGGTGCCAGGAGGAGCCCTTCAACATGGGCGCCTGGCGCTTCATCGAGCCTGAGCTCGAATGGGTCCTGGGGCAGCTCGACGGCAAGGCGAAGCGGGCCCGCTACGTGGGCCGCCCGGCTTCCGCCGCGACCGCGACGGGCCTTGCGAGCATGCACAAGAAGCAGCAGGAAGCTCTGGTCGAGGATGCGCTGGCGGTCTGACGCCGGCGCCGGCTCCCCGGCCCTTGGGAACGAAGAGGACGAGAATGGCTGTTGAAATCCGCGTGCCCCAGATGGGCGAGTCGGTCACCGAGGGCACGGTTGCGACCTGGGCCAAGAAGCCCGGCGACCGTGTCGAGCAGGACGAGCTTCTGGTCGAGATCGAGACCGACAAGGTCACTATGGAGGTGAACGCACCCTCCGCCGGCGTGCTGGGCGAGATCGTCGCCAACGAGGGCGACGTCGTCGAGATCGGCGCACTCCTCGGCACGATCGAGGAAGGCGGCGCCGCAGCGGCGGGCAAGCCCGCCGCGAAGACCGAGGCGCCCAAGGCCGAACAGCCCGCGCCCAAGGCCGAAAGCAAGCCACAGGCGCCTGCCCGCAGCGACGTCGAGGACGCGCCCTCGGCCAAGAAGCTGATGGCGGAGGCGGGTCTCGACCGCACCCAGGTCGAGGGCACGGGCCGCGACGGTCGCGTGATGAAGGGCGACGTGCTGTCCGCCGTGGAGAAGCTGCGCGAGAGTGGCGGCAAGGAGCAGAAGGCGGCGAAACCCGCGGCTCCCACCGGCCCGCGCAGCCAGGAAGCGCGCGAGGAGCGGGTGCGCATGACGCGCCTGCGCCAGACCATCGCGCGCCGCCTGAAGGACGCGCAGGACACCGCGGCCATGCTCACCACCTTCAACGAGGTCGACCTGACCGAGGTGATGGCGCTTCGCAACGAGTGGAAGGATCTCTTCGAGAAGAAGCATGGCGTGAAGCTGGGCTTCATGTCCTTCTTCGTGAAGGCCTGCATCCACGCGCTGAAGGAAGTGCCGAGCGTCAATGCCGAGATCGACGGCACCGACCTCGTCTACAAGAACTACTACCACATCGGCGTGGCGGTCGGGACGGACCAGGGCCTCGTCGTGCCGGTGGTGCGCGACGCCGACGCCATGTCCTTTGCCGGCATCGAGCAGGAGATCAACCGGCTGGGCCGCGCCGCGCGCGACGGCAAGCTGAAGCTCGACGACATGCAGGGCGGCACCTTCACCATCTCGAACGGCGGCGTCTATGGCTCGCTGATGTCGACGCCCATCCTGAATCCCCCGCAGTCGGGCATCCTCGGCATGCACAAGATCCAGGAGCGGCCGATGGTCGTGAACGGCGAGATCAAGATCCGCCCGATGATGTACCTGGCGCTCAGCTACGATCACCGGATCATCGACGGCAAGGAGGCCGTGACCTTCCTCGTCCGCGTCAAGGACTGCCTGGAAGATCCGCGGCGCATGCTGCTCGACCTCTGACCGACAAGGGGGCGAACGGCCCGCGTTCCCATCATGGGCAGACGCGGGCCGTCCCCAATCCCAGTACCGAATTCGCGAGGCGTGAGGCTCATGGCTGACTCATTCGACGTTGTCATCATCGGTTCCGGCCCTGGCGGCTATGTCTGCGCGATCCGCGCGGCCCAGCTCGGCATGAAGGTCGCGGTCGTCGAGAAGCGCGCGACGCTTGGCGGCACCTGCCTCAATGTGGGCTGCATCCCGTCGAAGGCGCTGCTGCATGCGTCGGAGCGCTACCACGAGATCGCCTCGGGCCACGCCGCCGAGATCGGCGTGAAGACCACGGGCCTCAAGCTCGACATGAAGGCCTTCCATGCCGGCAAGCAGCAGGCGATCGAGCAGAACACCAAGGGCGTGGAGTTCCTGTTCAAGAAGAACAAGATCGAGGCCGTGCACGGCACCGGCAAGGTCGTGGGCAAGGGCAAGGTCGAGGTCGCGCTCGACGGCGGCAAGACCCGCACGCTCGAGACGAAGAACATCGTGATCGCCACCGGCTCCGACGTGACGCGCCTGCCGGGCGTGGAGATCGACGAGAAGCAGGTCGTTTCGTCGACGGGCGCGCTGGAGCTGGCCTCCGTGCCGAAGAAGCTCCTCGTGATCGGCGGCGGCGTCATCGGGCTGGAGCTTGGCTCGGTCTGGGCGCGGCTCGGCTCGGAGGTGACGGTGGTCGAATTCCTCGACCGCATCACGCCGACCATGGACGCGGAGGTCTCAAAGCAGTTCCAGCGCGTGCTGCAGAAGCAGGGCCTCGCCTTCAAGCTCGGCACGAAGGTGACCGGGGTGGCGAAGTCCGGCAAGGCGCTCAAGGTCACCGTGGAGCCCGCGAAGGGCGGCGATGCCGAGACGCTGGACGCCGACGTGGTGCTCGTCTGCATCGGTCGCGTGCCCTACACCGAGGGGTTGGGGCTCGAGGAGGCGGGCGTCGCCCTCGACGAGCGCAAGCGCGTGAAGATCGACGCTCACTTCCGCACCAATGTGGAGGGCATCTATGCCATCGGCGACGTGGTCGTCGGGCCTATGCTCGCCCACAAGGCGGAGGACGAGGGCGTCGCGGTCGCGGAAATGCTGGCAGGCCAGCAACCGCACGTGAACTACGACGTGATCCCGAACGTCATCTACACCTGGCCGGAAGTGGCCTCCGTCGGCAAGACGGAGGAGGAACTGAAAGACGCGGGCGTCAAGTACCGCTCCGGCAAGTTCCCCTTCACCGCCAACGGGCGCGCGCGCATCGCGGGCATGACCGACGGCTTCGTGAAGGTGCTCGCCGACGCCGCGACCGACCGGGTGCTCGGCGTGCACATCATCGGCCCGGACGCCGGAACGCTCATCGCCGAGGCGGCGATCGCCATGGAATTCGGCGCGAGCGCGGAAGACATCGCCCGCACCTGCCATGCGCATCCGACCCTGTCGGAGACGGTGAAGGAAGCCGCCCTCGCCGTCGACGGCCGCGCGCTGCACATGTGAAGCCGGCGGGGCCGGTCCCCCCGCGGGGCCGGTCCTATCCGCCGCTCCGCGGGTGGGCGCGGCGATAAATGTCCATCAGCTGGCGGGTCTCCACCGCCGTGTAGCGCTGCGTCGTGCTGAGCGAGGCATGCCCCAGCAGATCCTGGATCGCCCGCAGGTCCGCGCCGTTTGCCAGCAGGTGCGTGGCGAAGGAATGGCGCAGCGCGTGCGGCGTCGCCTTGACGGAGAGGCCGAGCGCGCCCCTCAGCCGCGCCACCAGCAATTGCACGACGCGCGGCGACAGGCGCCCGCCGCGGGCACCGCGGAACAGCGGCGCCTCGCCGCCGGTGTCCCATGGGCAGAGCGCGCGGTAGTCCGCGACCGCGTCGAGGATCACCGGCAGCAGCGGCACGATCCGCACCTTGCCGCCCTTGCCCGTGAGGCGCAGCGTCGCTCCGTCCGCGGCAGGCCCGCGCGGCCAGTCGCGCCCGTCGAGGCCCAGAGCCTCGGAGATCCGCAATCCGCCGCCGTAGAGCAACGTCAGCACCGCCACGTCGCGTGCGGCGATCCACGGCTCCTCATGGTGCAGCGCGCCGTCGGCGACCATGGCTGCGGCTTCTGCTTCCGGCAGGGCGCGGGGCAGGGGCGTCTGCCGCCGGGGCGCGCGCACGGCATGCAGGGCCGCGTTCTCGATCCCGTGACGCCGCGCGAGGTGGCGGTAGAAGCTGCGCACGCAGGACAGCGCGCGCGCGACCGTCGCGCTGCCTGCGCCGTCCGCTCGCCGCGCTGCGAGCCAGCCGCGGAAGTCGGCCGCAGAGAGCCTCTCGAGATCGCCGAGCGTCGCCGGCCCGCCGAGGTGTCCCGCGAGGAAGGTGGCGAGGCCCGCGAGGTCGCGCCCATAGGCCGCGACCGTGTGCGCGCTCGACCCGCGCCCGTGGGCGAGGTGTTCCAGAAATCCCCGGGCCGCGGCCCGCGCGTCGGGGGCGAAGGCCGCCGGGGCGTCGGGAACTAGCGGTCGGGGGGCAGGTCCAGCCATTGCCGCGTGATGCGCTCCATGACGCCGCCGAGAAACTTCAGGAGCGCCGTGCCCTGTCCGGGCGCGAACCGCTCCGGATCGCGCGACCACAATAGCATGGCGGCGGCCGGCGCGCCCCCGCCGAGCGCAAGCCGCACGATCGCCTGCGACCCGCCCGGTTCGCCGGTCCCGGCGACCAGCCGCACGCCGTCGGGGGCTTCGCTGCCCATCAACTCGGCGATGGTGCCCGGTGCGGCGACCGAAAGGCGCGTGTCGTGCGCCCGCTCCGGCTCGCCCCCTTCCACGACCAGCCCGATGCTGTCGATGCCGAGCAGTCCCGGCACCGTCTCCGTCAGCGTTTGCAGCAGGTCGTGGAACCCCTGCGCCTCGATCATCGCGAGAACTGCCCGGTCGACCATCTCGCGGCCCCGGGCGTTCTCGGCCGCGGTGCGGACCAGTTCCGCCCGCTCTGCCTTCATCCAGTCGAGTTGGCTGCGCAGGCGGTCGATCAACGCGCTCTGGAAGCTGACGGCGGCGGGGCCGGCCGCGTCCTCCGCCGCCTGCTTGGCCGCGCCGACCACGAGATCGAGGTTGCGGGCCAGAAAGCCGGGGTTGGCTTCGAGGAAGCTGCGCACCGCTGCCGCTTGCAGCGCGGCTGCGCCCTCAGGGGCTGCCGCGCCTGCGCGTGCCTGCGCGGGATCCTTCGCGTTTCCCATCGATCAGGCGCGCGGGACCGTCTGGCCCGTCTTCTTCCAGTCGGCCAGGAACTGCTCCAGCCCGCGCTCGGTCAGCGGGTGCTCGGCCAGCTTGCGCAGGACGCCGGGCGGCACCGTCGCCACATCCGCACCCAGCAGCGCCGCCGCCTTCACATGGTTCGGCTGGCGAATCGAGGCGACCAGCACTTCGGTGTCGAAGCCGTAGGTGTCATAAATGGTGACGATGTCGCGAATCAGCTCCATACCGTCGAGCCCGATGTCGTCCAGCCGGCCGACGAAGGGAGAGATGAAGGTCGCCCCCGCCTTGGCCGCGAGAAGGGCCTGGTTCGCCGTGAAGCAGAGCGTGACATTGACCATCGTGCCGTCTTCCGACAGCGCCCGGCAGGCCTTCAGCCCGTCCCAGGTCAGCGGCACCTTGACCGTGACGTTCGGCGCGATCTTCGCGAGCGCACGGCCTTCCGCGATCATGCCCTCGGCGTCGGTGGCGGCGACCTCGGCGCTGACCGGGCCGTCGACGACGTCGCAGATCTCCGCGATCACCTCGGTGAACGGGCGGCCGGTCTTGGCAACCAGCGAGGGGTTGGTGGTCACGCCGTCGAGCAGGCCGGTCTCGGCCAGGTCGCGGATCTCGTCCAGGTCTGCTGTGTCGACAAAGAACTTCATGGTGGGCGTGTCCCCGTGGCAGCGAAAGGCCCCGAAAGGCCGGTTTCAGGCGGTGTTCGGGATACAGGCACAGGCCCGGGGTGTCCAGAGATGAGCGTACCCGGCCTGTTCGCGGACGACGACTCCTCAGCCGCCCCATCCCGCGTGCGCGTCCTGCTGCCGCTGCCGCTGGCGGGCGCTTACGACTATCTCGTGCCGGCCGGTCTGGCGCTCGCCCCCGGCGAACCGGTGCGCGTGCCGCTGGGGCCGCGCCATGTGGACGGCGTGGTCTGGACGGGTACGCCCGACGCCGCTGTGCCGGCGGGCAAGCTGAAGCCCGTGACTGCCCGGCTGGGCGGGCCGCCGTTCCCGGCGGAGTTGCTGGCCTTCGTCGACTGGATGGCGGACTACACGCTCAGCGCGCCGGGCCAGGTGCTGGCGATGGTGCTGCGCGGGCGGGGCGACGGGACGCAGCCGCGCCCGCGCATCGGCTGGGCGCCCACGGGTACCGTGCCAGAGCGGATGACGCCCGCCCGCGCCCGCGTGCTGGAGATCCTGCGCGACGGCCCGCCCCGCACGGCGGCAGAACTCGCCGAGATCGCGGGCGTCGGCGCCGGCGTCGTGCGCGGTCTCGCGGATCAGGGCGTGCTCGCGCCCGTCGATCTCGACGCCGCGCCGCCAGTCCCGGCGCACGATGCAGGCAGCGGCCCGGCGCATCTCAACCCGGCGCAGGAGGCGGCGGCGGACGCGATTCGCGACGCCGCCCGCGCCCCCCGGTTCGAGGCCTTCCTGCTCGACGGCGTCACCGGGTCGGGCAAGACGGAGGTCTATCTGGAAGCCGTTGCCGAGGCGATGGCCACGGGCCGGCAGGCGCTGGTCCTGCTGCCGGAGATCGCGCTGACGCTGGCGCTCGCCGCGCGGATCGAGGCCCGCTTCGGCGCAGCCCCCCTGCAATGGCATTCCGACCTGCCCGCGAAGGAGCGCCGCCGCGTCTGGCGCGCCGTGCGCGGCGAGGAGGGCGAGACGCCCGCGCCTATCGTCATCGGCGCGCGTTCGGCGTTGTTCCTGCCCTTCGCCCGCCTCGGCCTGGTGGTGGTCGACGAGGAGCACGACGGCGCCTACAAGCAGGACGACGGCATCCGATACCACGCCCGCGACATGAGCGTGGTGCGCGCCCGCGCAGCCGGTGTGCCGGTCGTGCTCGCTTCGGCCACGCCGTCGCTCGAAAGCCACGCCAATGCGGAGCGCGGGCGCTACACCCGCCTGCGCCTCGAAAGCCGCTTCGGCAGCGCAGGCATGCCCGCTGTCGAGGTCGTCGACATGCGCGCCGCGCCGCCGGGCCGCGGCCAATGGTTGAGCCCGCGCCTCGCCGAGGCGGTCGCGCAGACGCTGGAGGCCGGGGAGCAGGCGCTGCTCTTCCTCAACCGGCGCGGCTATGCGCCGCTGACGCTCTGCCGCGCGTGCGGCCACCGCATGGGCTGCCCGAATTGCGCCGCCTGGCTCGTCAGCCATCGTCTCGGCCGCCGCCTCGTCTGCCATCATTGCGGTTATTCCGCGCCGGAGCCGGAGACCTGCCCGGAGTGCGGGGCCGCGCACAAGCTCGCGCCTTGCGGCCCGGGTGTCGAGCGGATCGCTGAGGAGGCCGCGGCGCGCTTCCCCGACGCCCGACTCGCGCTCCTCTCCAGCGATCACATCGAGAGCGCGGCGGAACTGAACCGCCTGCTGGGACAGATCGCCGCGCACGAGGTCGACATCCTGATCGGCACGCAGCTGGTCGCCAAGGGCCACCACTTCCCCGGCCTGACGCTGGTGGGCGTGGTCGACGCGGACCTGGGGCTCACGGGCGGGGACCTGCGGGCGGGCGAGCGGACCTTCCAGCTGCTCGACCAGGTCGCAGGGCGGGCTGGCCGCGCCGACCGGCCGGGGCGCGTGATCCTGCAGACCTACATGCCGGAGCACACGGTGATGCGGGCGCTGGCGGCGGGCGACCGGGACCGTTTCGTCGCAGCCGAGATGGAGGCGCGCGCCGACGCCGGCTACCCGCCCTATGGCCGGCTGGCGAGCCTCGTGCTCTCCGGCCCCGACGAGGCCGGGCTGGGCACCTTCGCCCGCGACCTCGCACGCACCGCGCCCCGGGGGGAGGGCGTCCACGCGCTGGGGCCCGCGCCTGCACCCATTGCCTTGCTGCGCGGGCGCCACCGCATCCGCTTCCTCGTGAAGGCCCGCAACGCCGGCGTGCTGCATGACGCCCTGGTGCGCTGGCTCGCGCCGGTGCGGGTTCCCTCGGCGATCCGGCTGGCCGTCGATATCGACCCCCAGAGCTTTTTGTGACGGGCGCATGACCGTCACGCGCACGCAAGCGTGTTGCAGCCCTGAACCTGCTGTGTTAGACCACGCGCGGTTTCGGGCGGGGGTGCCTGAACCGCTCCAGCCGCGTATTGCGAAATTTATCGTAAAGTCAATCGCTTGACGCTGGGCTAGGCTGGGTCCGCCCGAGGAGGGATCAGGTGTCGGACGGCACGAAGGAAATCACTGGGGTCGGGGGGCGCTACGCGACGGCGCTGTTCGATCTCGCCAAGGACGACGACAGGTTGGACGCCGTGTCCGGCGATCTGGACGCGCTGGCGCAGATGCTTGACGAGAGCGCCGATCTGCGCCGCCTCGTGCAGAGCCCCGTGTTCAGCCGCGAGGATCAGGCCGCCGGCATCCAGGCCATCGCCGAGAAGGCCGGCTTCGACGACCTGACGCGCCGGTTCCTCGGCCTCGTGGCCGCCAACCGCCGACTGTTCGCGCTGGACCGGATGATCGCCGGCTACCGCGCGCTGCTGCGCGCGCATCGCGGCGAGATTTCGGCCGACGTCGTCTCTGCGACCCCGCTTACCGCAAAACAGCTCGACGACCTCAAGGCGGAACTGAAGGCCGCCATGGGGCGCGACGTGCAGGTGGACGTCAGCGTCGATGAAAGTCTTCTCGGCGGGCTCATCGTCAAGGTGGGCAGCCGGATGATCGACAGTTCGATCCGAACCAAGCTCCGCAACCTTCAGCTCGCGATGAAAGAGGCCCGCTGATGGATATCCAAGCCGCGGAAATTTCCGCAATCCTGAAGAAGCAGATCAAGAACTTCGGTCAGGAGGCCGAGGTCTCCGAGATCGGTCAGGTCCTTTCCGTCGGTGACGGTATCGCCCGCGTCTACGGGCTCGACAACGTCCAGGCGGGCGAGATGGTCGAGTTCAGCTCGGGCGTCCGCGGCATGGCCCTGAACCTCGAGGACGACAACGTCGGCGTCGTGCTGTTCGGCAGCGACCGCGAGATCGGCGAGGGCGACACGGTCAAGCGCACCGGCCAGATCGTCGACGTGCCGGTTGGCAAGGGCCTGCTCGGGCGCGTGGTCGACGGTCTCGGCAACCCGATCGACGGCAAGGGTCCGATCGATGGCGCGGAGCGCCGCCGGGTCGAGGTCAAGGCGCCGGGCATCATTCCCCGCAAGTCGGTGCATGAGCCGATGTCCACGGGCCTCAAGGCGATCGACGCGCTGATCCCGGTCGGCCGCGGCCAGCGCGAGCTGATCATCGGCGACCGCCAGACAGGCAAGACGTCGATCATCCTCGACACCTTCATCAACCAGAAGCCGATCAACGCCGGCGATGACGAGAGCAAGAAGCTCTATTGCATCTATGTCGCGGTCGGCCAGAAGCGCTCCACCGTCGCCCAGTTCGTGAAGGAACTCGAGGACAACGGCGCGCTCGAGTACTCGATCGTGATCGCCGCGACGGCCTCCGATCCGGCGCCGATGCAGTTCCTGGCGCCCTACGCCGGCTGCGCCATGGGCGAGTTCTTCCGCGACAACGGCATGCATGCCGTGATCGCCTATGACGACCTGTCCAAGCAGGCCGTCGCCTATCGCCAGATGTCCCTGCTGCTCCGCCGCCCGCCGGGCCGCGAAGCCTACCCGGGCGACGTGTTCTACCTGCACTCCCGCCTGCTGGAGCGCGCGGCGAAGATGAACGACGAGCAGGGCGCGGGTTCGCTCACTGCCCTCCCGGTCATCGAGACGCAGGCGGGCGACGTGTCGGCCTACATCCCGACGAACGTGATCTCGATCACCGACGGCCAGATCTTCCTCGAGACCGAGTTGTTCTACCAGGGCATCCGCCCGGCGGTGAACGTCGGCCTGTCGGTCAGCCGCGTCGGCTCGGCCGCGCAGATCAAGGCGATGAAGCAGGTCGCAGGCAAGATCAAGCTGGAGCTGGCGCAGTACCGCGAGATGGCGGCCTTCGCCCAGTTCGGCTCGGACCTCGACGCCGCCACGCAGCGCCTGCTCAACCGCGGCGCCCGCCTGACGGAGCTTCTGACCCAGCCGCAGTACCAGCCGCTGAAGACGGAAGAGCAAGTCGTGGTCATCTTCGCCGGCGTGAACGGCTACCTCGACCAGATCCCGGTGCGCGCGGTGAAGCGCTTCGAGGAGGCGTTCCTCAACGAGGTGCGCTCGAAGCATCAGGATCTGCTCGACACGATCCGCACCGAGGGCCAGGTGAGCGAGGCGACCGACAAGGCGCTGCGCGGGATTCTGGACGGTTTCGTCAAGAACTTCGCCTGATCGGCGGTAGCTGAAGCGGACGGGGAAAGGGCGAGATGCCAAGCCTCAAGGACCTGCGAAACCGGATCAACAGCGTCAAGTCGACGCGGAAGATCACCAAGGCGATGCAGATGGTCGCCGCCGCGAAACTGCGCCGGGCGCAGGACGCGGCGGAGGCCGCGCGGCCCTATGCAAAGCGCATGTCGGCAGTGCTCGCGAACCTGTCCGCCTCCATGTCGCCTGAAGCAGGCGGACCGCGCCTGCTCGTGGGGACGGGCGAGGACCGCGTCCACCTTCTGGTGGTCGCAACCGCGGAGCGTGGCCTGTGCGGCGCGTTCAACGCCTCGATCTCCAAGCTGGCGCGCGAACATGCCGACCGGCTCGTGGCCGAGGGCAAGACGGTCAAGATCCTCTGCGTGGGCCGCAAGGGGCGCGACGCGCTCCGTCGCACCCACGGCTCCCGGATCATCGAGACGATCGAACTTGCGGGCGTGAAGCGCGTCGGGCTGGACGAGGCGCAGCGGGTGACGGACCGTGTGCTCGCCCTGTTCGACGAAGGGGCGTTCGACGTCTGCACGCTGTTCTTCGCCGAGTTCCGCTCGGTCGTGAGCCAGGTGCCGACCGCCAAGCGGATCATCCCGGCGACGATCGAGGACGGGCAGACGGGCGCGGACCTGCAGGGCGCCGTCTACGAGTACGAGCCGGATGCGGAGCAGATCCTCGCGGACCTGCTGCCGCGGAACCTGACCGTGCAGGTGC